>DATJSG010000015.1:0-8597 GCA_035504195.1 Terriglobales bacterium | reverse complement strand
GCCACTTTGCGGGCGCAATCGCTGATGAGGCCGTCGACGAGGGTGACGTGCGCGCCGTAGTAGTCGCATTCGATGCGATTCGCCGCCGGAACATCTTTGGGCATGAAGATGTGAGCCTCGACTCCGGCGGCGGCAGCATAGGCGGCCAGCGCTCCGGCGGCGTTTCCGGCGGAGGGAATGGCGATCTTCTTCAGTCCGAAATGGCGGGCCATGGTGACGGCGGCGGAGAGTCCACGGGCTTTGAACGATCCGGTGGGATTCAGGCCTTCATCTTTGATGAAGACGTTCGGGAATTCGCGGCTGGGCAGCATGGGCGTGAAGCCTTCGCCGAGCGAGACCGGATCGGCGTCGGGGAGAACGGCGTCATAGCGCCACATCGTGGGAGTGCGTCCGGCGAGCTGCGCCGCAGAGAAATTCTTTTTGATCTTCGCCAGATCGTAGCGCGCGTATAGCACGCCGCCGTCTTTCGTGCAGACCGATTGCGGGCGATCGGCGGGATAGTGTTCACCACAGCGTGTGCATTCGAGATGAGTCAGCATGACAGGCGAGTCTACACCAGCAGGGGTCAGGGGTCAGGGGTCAGGGGGCACATATCAGAGTCCGCTCAGAGTCCGCGGACGCGAGTGGAGTTTCTTTAATCGTTGATTCGCAATTTTTGCTTGCCTGGCTCCTGAGCCCCGGTCCCTGGCCCCTGACCCCTTCTCTGTGACTCCTGCTTTTGGTTTAGTATCTAAGCCTCGGTTCAACAGGAGAACGTACATGGGCAAGTTCGTGTTGGGGTTGATTGTGGGAGTGGCCGTGGTTTTCGGAATCGTGTATGTCTACTTCGCGACTGGAATGGCGCCGGTCGCGACCGCGGCACAAGCCATACCGTTTGAGAAAACGTTGGCGGGTATGGCGCTACATGCGCGCGAGGATAAAGAAGCTCCTAAAACAGTGCCCATCGCGGCCGATGACGCGGCCTTCACCGCCGGAGCGGATATCTACAAGGAGCATTGCGCCGTCTGTCACGGCTTGCCGGGGCAACCGCAGAGTGCCATCGCTAAGGGAATGTACCCCAAGCCGCCGAAGCTGATGGAAGGAACCGGCGTGACCGATGATCCGGCGGGCAAAACCTACTGGAAGGCTTCGGGCGGAATCCGCATGACGGGCATGCCCGGGTTCGACAAATCGCTTTCGACGACCCAATTGTGGCAAGTAAGCGTGATGCTGGCGAATGCCGACAAGATGCCGCAGAGCATCAAAGACAGCATGAGCGCCCCGCCGGCACCGCCGGCCGCTGCGGCAGAGACAAAGGCGTCACCGAAAAGGTAATTTACTGCCATCTTCGTCGTCTCTGTTGGCGTCGTCTCTGTTAGCAAAGAGGAGGTGTGAATGAGGCTGATTCGTTCGATGGTCCATCTCTCGATGATTCGTCTCTTGATGGTCTTCGTCCTCGTGTCGTTTCTATACACGGCTGCGTTTGCCGATGGTTCTCACGACCGCACCCAGGTGGGACGAAACATCACAATCGCGCCCGATGAAGTTGCGGAGGACGTCACCTGCTTCGGATGCAGCGTGCTGGTTCGCGGCCACGTATCGAGTGATGTGACCGCCTTCGGCGGCAGCGTCTTCGTGGAAGATCAAGGGGTAATCGATGGCGACCTGACCACATTTGGCGGGAACATTCTCCTGGACAAAGGGGCGAAGGTCAGCGGAGATGTGACGGTTTTTGGCGGACACATTCGCCGCGATCCGTCGGCGTCGATTGGGGGCGACGTGACCAACATGGGCGGCCCGGGCTGGCTCGTGCTGATCGTCTTGATTCCATTCATTGTTCTCGGAGGGTTCATCGCGCTGATTGTCTGGCTGATCCGGCGGCTGACGCGGCCGTCGGTGGCGGCGCCGGCGTGATCGCGGCTCACCAGCGGCGGGTGCCGAAACTCTTACGCACGCCCACCGCGAAATAGCGTCCCCAGGGGCCGTTGGGGCCGAAATCGGCGCTGCCGAGATTCTTGTCACGCGCGCCGAGCCGGTCGAACAGGAAGTGCTGGGTGACGCGGAATTCGAATCCGTCGCCGATGTAGACTCCGGCTCCCCACGAGTGCTCAACGCCGATCGCATCGGGCGACCAGGTATAGAGCGTCTTCGGCAGGTTCTTGCCGAATAGAAACGCCTGTGCGCCGAAGACCATAAAACGGCGCAGAGGGCCGCGTCCGAAGGGGCGGAACTCGACCAGGCTCGACACCATGTAGCGGGCAAACATGCTGCAGGGATCGTTGATGCCGCCGTTTTGCGTGACCTCCGCCGAGCAGAGATTAGGATCGATCTCATTGTGCGGAGGCGCGAGATCGGCCTGCACCCATCCCCAGAACGTGTCCCGCGGAAAGAACATGCGCTCGGTGGGAGCCTCTTTCTGCCATGCAGTGTCGTGCCACAAGCCGGTAAACAGCGGGCCATTGCTGTCTGGCTGGGGAGGGTTCGCCGCGGCGGTCTGAGATCGGGCGGCCTGAGTCAGGAGCAGTATGGGGATGAAGACGGATACGGCGATCGCGGCAACCGAGAATTTCATCTTTCCTCCGAGTAGTGCGCAGGCTCAGGTTGCAGAAAAAACGCACACATCTGTAAGCTGAGCCCGGCTGAGTAGAGCGGCACATTGTAAACCGGTTGCCGTATTCACGACACATCCCTGGAGAAGCTCGGCGAGCGCGTGCGAGATTTTCGTCTTTCGTCGGGTTGACCGCAATTTCTTACCACGAAGGCATAGAGACACGGAGAAAAGACTTCAGCATCGCCCCGTCGAAGCTTCGCGGAGGCGGCGTTGTGGGATACTGCTAGTTATCCGCACGATCAAACGCTCCAAACTCTCGGTCTGTCCTATTTTTTCAGCGACTCCGTGTGTCTATGGGGAGCCAGGTTCAGTGCCTTCCAGAATCCATAGTTTGTACTCTGATTATTCCATTCATAGTACGTTCACACTATGGAAATCCCCGTAAGCCGTTCCAATCACAGCAATAAGCGTTTGGTTGGCGGATTGCACTTAGAGTGCTGCATCGAGACACCTTATGCCCCAAGAGATCTCAGTTTCGTATCAGGCGATCAAGAGCAAGGTTTATCGGTTGATTGACGCGCTCGTAGTCGGAGAGAAGAACGAAGCTGATGTACAGGAGTCGATCCAGCGCTGGTGGGATTTGATCCACCCGGCGGATCGTCCTGTGGCTCAGAAGTATCTGCTCATGGTGCTTGGCCGCTCGGCCTCTGCCCTGGACGCGGTGGAAGACGGATTGTTCGCGACACGAAGCGAGCAGTCTTCGCAGACTGCACTCGAAGAGTCGAATTCCAGCAAGCGCATGCGGCTGACCGAACGGATGGTCGAGCGCATGATGAAAGAGACTGGAGCCAGAAGTACGGTATAGGACTCGACTCGCCCGGCTCTCTCTACGCCAGATTGCGCTCCTGAACGGAAGCTCCTGAGGGCACGTTGGTTACCCCTCACCGATTACTCTCGATTGCTCCGAATTACCCTTTTGGGCCACGACAATTGCTCCCGCGTGGGTTCTCCTTATAAGAGCAGGTTACAAGTCCTGCTTGTCGGGGAGGAACTATGCGGCGAATATTCTGGAATTTCGCCATCACTGGGGTGTTGATGACGAGTGCGGCTCTGGCGCAGACGCAATCGCTCGGGGATGTGGCGCGGGCGAACCGCGACAAGCAACAAGCAGAGCAGGCATCGGGAACCCAGCCGCGAGTGTTCACCAACGCGGACCTTCCGGCGAATCCTCCGGGGACACCGGAGAGCCAAGCGCAGGCGGAGAGCACCCCGGCGGCGAGTTCGCATCCTTCCGAGGACCGTGGGACCGAGCGAGTCGCCGCGGCGCGAGACCAGGCGCTACAGCGCGCGGGAGCGATGTGGCGGGCGCGCATCGCGGCACAAGAACAACGCATCGCCAATCTGCAGGCGCGAATCGACCGGCTCAGTTCTTTGAATCAGGCCCCCGGCGGAGGCGCCCAGTATCAAGGACCGTATCAGTATCAGGCGCGCCAACTGCAACGGGAAGCATTTCTGCAGCAGCAACTTGATGAACAGAATCGGGAGCTGGTTGCGATCCAAGACGCAGCCCGCCGCGCCGGTGTGTACGGGCCGTAGAACCAAACGAGCCATACGCAGCTGGGTCCCAGCGGCGGCTTTCGTCATCGATTAAAGCCGAGAAGGACTAAAGCGGCCTACCGGAGTTTCCAGCCGCGACCCTGCCTTTTGCTTTACCACGTTCCTGCGCGGGAAGCTCGTCGAGGGCATCCATGAACTCTCCCGAGGCAATCAGTGCCTCCGACAAATACGACTGCCAATTCTTGGCGGCTGGAACTTCCGACCCGCGCTCTTCCCTGCTGGCGGCGTTTACTTTTAGTGCCAAATCATTACCTCCTAGATATCGTAATACAGGGCAAATTCATACGGGTGCGGACGCAACCGGATGGCGTCGACTTCTTTGGAGCGCTTGTAGTCCACATAAGTCCGCAGCACTTCTTCGGTGAATACGTCTCCCTTCAGCAAAAACGCATGATCGCGCTCCAGTTCATCCAGCGCTTCTTCGAGCGAGCCGGGCATCGAGGGCACGCTGGCCAGTTCCTCGGGATCGAGCTCGTAAATGTCCTTATCGAGCGGCGGGCCGGGGTCCATTTTGTTTTCGATTCCGTCGAGGCCGGCCATGAGCATTGCCGCAAATGCCATATAGGGATTGCAGCTTGGGTCGGGCGGACGAAACTCGACACGCTTTGCCGCCGGCGATGCCGAATATATTGGGATGCGGCAGGCCGCGGAACGATTGCGGCGGGAATAGGCGAGATTCACCGGGGCCTCAAACCCGGGCACGAGGCGCTTATAGGAATTCGTGGTCGGAGCGATGATCGCCGCCAGAGCCGGGCCGTGCTTCAGCAGTCCCCCGACATACCACAGCGCAAGCTTCGACATGCCGGAGTAGCCGTCGCCCGAAAAGAGCGGCTCGCCGTTCTTCCACAACGATTGGTGCGTGTGCATGCCATTGCCGTTATCGCCGAAGATGGGCTTAGGCATGAAGGTCACGGTTTTACCGTAGTTATTGGCGACGTTGCGAACGATGTATTTGTAGAGCAGCATCTTATCGGCGGAGCGCAGGAGCGAATCGAATTTCAGATCGATTTCCGTCTGGCCGCCAGTCGCCACTTCGTGATGATGGCACTCAACGCTCATGCCACAACTCTGCATAGTGAGAACCATCTCGGAGCGCAAATCCTGATAGTGATCCGTCGGCGGGACGGGAAAATATCCTTCGCGGTAGCGCGGGCGGTAGCCGAGATTGTTCTCTTCCCTGCCGGAGTTCCAGCGTCCTTCTTCGGCGTCGATGAAATAAAAGCCGTACTGCTCGCGCTGATCGAAGCGCACATTGTCGAAGATAAAAAACTCGGCTTCGGCGCCGAACGTGGCCTTGTCGGCGATGCCGGTCGAGCTCAAATGCGTCTCAGCCTTGCGCGCAATATAGCGGGGATCGCGGTCGTAGGGCTGCTTGGTCACGGGATCGACGACGTCGCAGATCAGCACCAGCGTGGGCACTTCGGTGAAGGGATCAAGCAGGTGCGTGGCCGGATCGGGCTTGAGGAGCATATCGCTTTCGTGAATGGCGGCCCATCCGCGGATAGAAGAGCCGTCGATGCCGAATCCGTCGGTAAAGGACGCTTCCGTCAGCTGGTCGATGGGATACGAGACGTGATGCCAGAGGCCGGGAATGTCGGTGAAGCGAAGGTCGAGAATTTTTGCATCGTTGTTCTTGGCGAAATCGAGGACTGTTTTCGGATCGGCCATGGGATTCAGTTCCCTTTCGAGAGTCGCAGGTGGGGCATCCGACTGCTACAATCGGTCGCGAAGCGAGGACGGGAGAGTGTAATCGCTGGCGGGGCGGCGGGGCAATTTGATTGTTGTTATGGCTGCCATAAGCCGAGGTTATGGTCGCGGCTTGCGTCAACGAGGGATCTCGCGAACCGTAACGCTGTGGCCCGGGAGATCCTTCGCTCGGCCTGAAAAACGGCTCCGCTCAGGATGACAGCGACGGCGTGTATGGCTCGACTTACTAGCAACTGGGCCCTGGCAACTGACAACTGGTTTTATGGACTTTGATCAACTCGAAACGTTTTTAGAAGTGGCGCGGCACGCGTCGTTCTCGCGCGCGGCGGAAAAGCGCTTCCGCACGCAACCGGCGATTTCATCACAGATACGCGGGCTCGAGGAAGAAGTGGGAGCGAAGCTATTCGACCGCTCCGGCGGTAAAGTTTCACTCACCGCGGCGGGCAAGGCGTTCCTGCGCTATGTCGAGGAAACGCTCGATGCGCGCAAGGCCATGCTGGTGGCAATCGCCGAGATGGAGCGCGTGCCGCGGGGAGAAATCATCGTCGGCGCGAATGAGGGCACTTGCCTGCACATCCTGCCCTACGTTTTCGCCGACTTTAAGAAACAATATCCCGACGTTTCGGTGAACATCAAGCGGGCGGATTACGCGAAGATTCTCGAGTCCGTGATCGACAATTCGGTCGATTTTGGCGTGGTCTCGCTGCCGGTCACAGACAACCGGCTGACCGTGGTTCTCATCCATCGGGATGAGTTGATTTTGATTGCACGGCCGCGTCATCCTCTGGGCAAGTTGAAGTCGGCAACCATCGCCGAGATTTCGCAATACCCTCTCGTAGTTCCGAAAGCCGGCCATACGCGGGACGCCATTGAGGGACTCTTCCACGAGCGGCGTCTGAAGCCGAATATCACGATGGAGCTTGACTCCAGCGAATTGCTGAAGCATTTCGTGGCGGCCGAAGTCGGGGTTGGATTCATCGCGCGATCGAACGTGGAAGAAGATGTTCGCGCCAAGGTTCTGGCCGGAATCCCGCTGGCAGACGCCCAGGTTCGGCGCGATCTCGCCCTTGTTTTTCGCAAAGACAAAGCCCTCAGCCGGGCTGCGCTGGCCTTCATTGAAATTGCGGTGAGACACAAATCGATGCAGGAATTGGAGCCGGCGTCAGGCCGATGATGCGCGCGGCTGCCAAACTGTTCCCCTTCTTAGCGCTCGCGGTGTGCGCTACGGCGGCGCAAACGGTGGACAAGACGATCTCGCAAATGCCGGCTTCGGCGCGGCAGCTCATCGAAATCAAGGCCACTGGCAGCAAGCGATTTTCCGAAGCCGATATCGTGGCCTCGTGCGGTCTGCAACTGGGCAAGCCGGTCGGCGAAGACGATTTCAAGCGCGCCGCGCGGCAACTGGCCGATACCGGGGCGTTCAGCGATGTCGGCTACAAATACAGCTATTCCGCGTCGGGAACAAAGCTGGAGTTCCAGGTGACCGATGCTGACAAGTTCGTCCCGGCGCGCTTTCTTGACTTTGTATGGTTTCAGGACGCGCAGATGCGGAAGAAGATCAAAGAATATGTTCCGCTCTTCGAGGGCCAATTGCCGCTTTCGGGCAACATGGCGGACCAGGTTTCCGACGTTCTGCAGGCGATGCTGGTGGAACACGCCATTCCCGGCCACGTCGACTACGAGCGCGCCGGAAAGGACAACGGCCCAGTCGAGACGATTGATTACAAAGTCACCGATGTACTGATCCGCATTCGCAAGATTGACTTCACCGGCGCCGCCCAGCCGGAGCTGGCCGAACTCGAGACTGCCGGCGAGAACATGGGGAACCGCGAATATTCGAAGGCCCGGCTGCAGTTGTTTGTGCAGCGCCAGCTGCTGCCAATCTATTACGAGCGCGGATATCTGAAAGCCGCCTTTGGTCCTCCGCAGACCAAGGCCGCGAATGTTCCAGCAGAAGCGGTGCAGGAGGGCCCGCGCAACCAGACGGTCGTCGATATCACATTTGCGGTTGCTCCCGGCCAGCAATACAAACTCACGGCGGTGAATTGGTCCGGGAACCACGAGTTCCCGACCGATCTGCTGGCGAAAATGGTGCATGCAGAGGATGGGCAACCGGCGAACCTTGTCCGCATCACGGACGAACTAAAGCAAGTGCAAACGCTATACGGGACCCGCGGGTTCATCACAGCGAAACTGAAACCCGAGCTGCAATTTGACGACGCTTCGGACGCAGTCACAATTACCATCGACGTTAAGGAAGGCTTCGCCTATCATATGGGCGATCTTCAGTTCCGGGGACTCGACAACAGCCTGACCGCGAAGCTGCGCGATGCGTGGCAGATGCGCCGCGGAGATGTCTACAACGCGACGTATCTGGATCAATATTTGCCCGAGGCACGAAAGCTGCTGCCGTCGACGCTGGATTGGGACGTGGCGTCGCACGTGACGCCCAACTCGGATAAGACAGTCGACGTGGATCTGATTTACACTGCGAGGGCGCCACAGTAAGGAACAGGCGATTCGCCCCCGAATTGGGGTTGGCGACGCCTGATTTCGGATTTTGGAACAAGTTTTGTCCGGACGTTTGATTTTGAGTGCGCGGGTGTATGGTGGCGGCAGAGCTTCTCGTTCGATTCGCGAGGGCTCAACACCAATCGCATAGAACTTCGCCCGGAGCCTTCCCCCAAACCAAGATCCGGGCTTTGAGCGGGGACGTGCGCCAGCGCGTCCCCGATTTTTTGCT
>DATJSG010000014.1:0-14343 GCA_035504195.1 Terriglobales bacterium | reverse complement strand
GACTGCCAGTCGTGCCGGTCCTGCCCTTGAGCCGCCGCCGCGATCGCGGATAGGACTATTAGCTTCGTGAATGAAAGCAAGTCTTATCCTCCGTATTCAAATTGCAACCTGTCCAAGCTTAGATAAATAGTGAGGCGGCCCGCCAATCGTTTCCAGCGCCATCTCATGTTGGCGACGCGATCGCCGGCGCCGGTGATCATCGTCGTGAACGGCGGCGAATTCGGCTACTCGAACCCGGAACTATTGTGCTCCTTGACGATGGCGAACCTTCCGCCGAATCCAATCGTTTGGCGGCGACGACCTCGCCGTGGCCGCAACCTCGGTTCTCCCTGACGGCGCACGGTTTGCTGATGCTGCCGGCAACGCGTGGAATCACAGAATAGTGCTGGAAAACATGCCTGATGTGACCCATTATCGGAGGATTGGGACAGGCTTAAGGAGAGCCAGGCGCCAGATATCGTCGTGCGCTGGCCGGACGGTCACACGACCAAGGGACCCAAAAGCATACTGAAGACCTCAAGGCCATGTTCGTCTATGCGCCCGAAACAAAGGTCATGGAGCACTCGGTCAAGATCGGTTCCGGTGAATGGACCAGCGTCATCGACCTCATGAAAGGCACTTTCACCAAGCCGATGCCGATCGCCGGTGGCAATACGATCGGGCCCACGGCGAAATCCTTCAAGCTGACCATGCGCACGGTCGGCCACTGGACGAAGGCAGGCGTCATGGACCAGAAATACCTTTTTCTGGGATAACGTCACATTCATGAAGCAGCTCGGTATCGGCGACTGAGATCTTCGCATTCGGCGCAGCTTCCCAATTTTTTTGACCGCCAGCTGGCTGATAATACAAAGGGCAGATGAACGTAACGCACTGCAGCGGTTGAAATCGCCGAAGGAGTATATCGATGAAAGTCGCCCTGCTGGGAGCCACGGGTTTCATGGGATCGGCGCTCCTGAACGAAGCCCTTTCGCGCGGCCACAGCGTCACAGCCGTTGCCCGTGACGCGGGGAAACTGGCAGCGCGAGAGAGGCTTGTCACAAAATCGTGCGACCTCTTCGATGCAACGGCGACCGCCGAAATTCTGCGCGGGCACGACGCGGTGATCAGCGCCTTCAACCCCGGATGGAAAAACCCTCACCTCTACGAAGATCAGGTCAGGGGAACAGCGTCGATCCTCGCAGCCATCGGGCCGGCGGGCATCCGTCGGGTTCTGTGGGTCGGCGGCGCCGGCGGTCTCGAATTGAAGCCCGGTGTGCGCGTCATTGACGCGCCCGACTTTCCGGCCTGGGTGAAGTTGGGGTCCCTCGCCACGATGGACGCCCTCGAACAATTGCGCAAGCACGCGGAACTCGCATCGTCGTATCTTTCTCCTTGGGCCCAGATGACGCCGGGCGCAAGGACAGGCAAACTCCGCCTCGGCGGCGATAAGCTGCTTGTCGATGCTAGGGGCGACAGCAGGATTTCCGTCGAGGATTTCGCCGTCGCCATGACCGACGAGCTGGAGAAACCCAGCCACCCGCGCCAAAGATTTACGGTCGGCTATTGACGTTAAACATCGAAATATGAAGGCAAGCGAAACATGAGTTCAGCAAGCAAGAGTTCAACGACGGAGCGTATGCCAGTCGTTTTCATTGGGCATGGCAACCCCATGAACGCAGTTCGCGACACCCCCTTCACGCGCAAGCTTGGGGAACTGGGAAAGCAGCTTCTGCGCCCCAAAGCCGTTCTCTGCGTCTCCGCGCACTGGATGACGGAAGGCACCTGGGTGACGCATATGGGCCGACCCAAGACCATCCATGACTTCTACGGGTTTCCGCAGGAATTGTTCGATATTCAGTACCCAGCCCCGGGAGATCCCGCAACCGCCGAGCGGATCAGCCGGGATTCGTCGCATCCATCGATCCACCCCGACAACGAACTCTGGGGCCTTGATCATGGAACCTGGTCGGTGCTGAGACATATGTACCCCGAAGCGGATATCCCTGTTCTACAGCTCAGTCTCAACCTCATCCAGGGGCCGGAATTCCACTTTGCGCTTGGCGAGAAACTGAAATACCTGCGCCGCGAAGGCATCCTGATCATCGGCAGCGGCAATATGGTCCATAATCTGAGACTGGTCAATTTCGCCGATGACGCCCGGCCTTTCGACTGGGCGGTCGAATTCGACGCCTGGGTGAAGCAGCGCCTTCAGGATGGAAATTACAAAGCCATCGTTGAAGACGCGTTCGACACGGAGGCCGGAAGGCTTAGTATCCCAACGCCGGACCACTGGTATCCGCTCCTGTATACGCTGGGCGCGGCGGATGACGGCGAGCCGCTGCGGTTTGAATACGAGGGCATCGAAAATGCTTCGATCTCGATGCGATCCCTGAGTCTTGGTGCATGAAGGAGCCACGATGAGCAGATCGACACTCGCGATTTTCACCGCGTTGATGCTGGCGGCACTCGGCGGCCTGTCCTGCTCGCGGGCGCAAAAAGCTTCCAAGGTCGGTTCCGTTGATCCCGCAACTCTGACGCGCACCGGCACGGTCGACGAGCGCTTTCAGTCCTACAACGTGGAAATGATTGAAGTCACCGGTGGCAGATTCTGGAAGCCATACAAGGATCTCGGGGAGGCGCTGAAAGCGCCGCCGAGGCCTGCGGGCGGCGCGACGCCCAGGGGCATGGACCCGTCGTTCTATGAGCAGCGCCCGCCGATTGACCTTAACAATGCACGGCTGCGAAAACTCGCTGCGGCGCTGGGCCCCGCCTACATGCGCGTCAGCGGCACTTGGGCGAACACGACTTACTTCCAGGATGCCGATACGCCGCCGCCCTCAAAACCACCCGCAGGGTTTGGCGGCGTCCTGACGCGCAACGAGTGGAAGGGCGTTCTCGATTTCTCGAAGGCCGTCGATGCAAAACTCGTCTCCTCCTTCGCCACGGGACCAGGCACACGCGACGCCCATGGCAACTGGACGCCGAAAGAAGCGCAAAAGATCCTTTCCTACACAAAGGACCAGGCCGGCAGCATCGCCGCTGCTGAGTTCATGAATGAGCCGACAGCGGCCGCCATGGGCGGCGCGCCCAAGGGCTACGATGCCGCGGCCTATGGGCGCGACCTGAAGGTCTTCGGCCCATTCATCAGAAAGGCCGCACCCGATATGCTGTTCCTCGGCCCGGGTTCCGTGGGCGAGGGCGTCCCGCTGGGCAATGCGCTGATGGCGGGCTCGATGCCGTTTCTCAAATCGGAGGGCCTGCTGGCCGCTGCCGGACCCGTGTTCGACGTCTTCTCGTATCACTTCTATGGCGCGGTCTCCAATCGCTGCGCTTCCATTGGCCAGGGAGCCACGACAACGCCCCAGGCTGCGCTGTCGGCGGAGTGGCTTTCCCGCACGGATAAGGCCGAGGCGTTCTATCAGGGTCTCCGTGACCGCTTCGAGCCCGGCAAACCTCTCTGGGTGACGGAGACGGCGGATGCGGCCTGCGGCGGAAATTCCTGGGCTTCTACCTTCCTCGACAGCTTCCGCTATCTCGACCAGTTGGCACGCCTCGCGAAAAAAGGCGTTCAGGTCGTGATTCACAATACGCTTGCGTCAAGCGACTACGGATTGCTTGACGACAACACGAAGGCGCCGCGGCCGAATTATTGGGCCGCGCTGTTATGGCGCAGGCTCATGGGCAATGTCGTCCTCGATGCCGGTGCAGCGCCGGCTCCGGCGCTGCACCTCTACGCGCAATGCCTGCGCGGGCAAACGGGCGGGGTCGCGCTCCTCGCGATCAACACCGACTCTTCTGCGCACAGCTTTAACCTGCGCACGCCGTCGGACCGCTATACCTTGAGCGCAGCACATCTACAGGATTCGACCGTCCGGCTCAACGATAGCGAGCTCAAGCTGGGCCCCGGCGACGACGCCTTGCCGTCGCTGAACGGAATCCCGGTCAAGGAAGGCGAGGTCACGCTTGCCCCGGACACCATCACCTTCTTTGCCGTGCCGAGTGCGAACAATCCGGCTTGCAGGCAGTAGAAAGGCACGAAAATCCGGGCGATCGTATATGAAATGAAGAACGTTGCTAGAGGGCACCATGACATCAGCAAGAAATCCTGAAGGTGGTGGAATGGCCGGGCAGACCGACCGTATGGGCCGAGTTCGCATCGCGCGGATTGGTTTCTATCTGAGCATTCTCAGCTTGCTCCGGGTCGGCCTCGCTCCCGCCAACCACTGGGCGTCGTCTTTTCTACAGGAATGATCCGGCTGACAAAACCTGGCGTTTCGCGGCTCCTTGAAAAAACGACAGCAAGCCGCCACATACCTGAACGCGGCGAACGTTATAGCCTGAGAGGAGATGCAGCATCATGATGAAACAACAATCGGAGAAAGTACTCTCAACGCTTGACGGTCTACTGCCGGAACTGGAGCCCTTATATAAGGACATTCACTCTCATCCGGAACTCTCCATGCAGGAGGTTCGGACGTCGGGCCTCGCGGCTGATCGTCTCCGCGCCGCCGGATACGACGTCACCGCCGGGGTCGGCAAGACCGGCGTCGTCGGCGTGCTGCGCAACGGCGAAGGTCCCACCCTCATGCTGCGCGCCGACATGGATGCCTTGCCCGTCAAGGAAGCGACGGGGCTGGCCTATGCCAGCACCGCGACGGCGAAGGACCGCGAGGGAAAAACCGTCCCCGTGATGCATGCCTGCGGGCACGATATGCATGTGACATGGCTGATTGGCGTCGCCACGTTATTCGCACGGAGCAAGGCCGCCTGGCGCGGCACGCTCATGCCGGTGTTCCAGCCTGCCGAGGAAACTGGTGAGGGCGCCCAGGCGATGATCGATGACGGGTTGTTCACCCGCTTTCCCAAGCCGGATGCCATTCTCGCCCAGCATGTGATGGTCGGTCCCTCGGGACTGCTCACCTCGCGGCCCGGCGTCATCACCTCGGCGGGAGACAGCCTCCAGATACGCATGTTTGGACGCGGCGCTCATGGTTCCATGCCGCAGGCCAGCATCGACCCTGTTGTGATGGCCGCCTCAACCGTGCTGCGCCTTCAGACCATCGTGTCGCGCGAGATTGCCGCGACGGATTCCGCAGTCGTCACCGTCGGATCGCTTCAGGCAGGCACCAAAGAGAACGTCATACCCGATGAAGCGATCATCAAGCTCAATGTTCGGACCTTCGATGAAGAGGTCCGTAAACATGTGCTCTCCGCCATCGAACGTATCGTCAATGCGGAGGCGGTGGCTTCGGGCGCGCCCCGGAAGCCGGAGATTACGGTGCTCGATCGTTACGCGCTGGTGCAGAACGATCCGGCGGCCACGAAGCGTGTCGGCGTGGCTTTCAAGGAATATTTTCCGGCCGAGCGGGTCCAGGAGACGCAACCCACGACGGCGAGCGAAGACTTCGGGTGCTTCGGTGCAGAATGGCACGTCCCGTCGGTCTTCTGGTTCGTGGGCGGCACCGATCCGGCGGTCTATGCCAAAGCGAAGGCCGCCGGCAAGATCGGGGAAATTCCCACCAATCACAACCCCAGTTTCGCACCCGCGATCCAACCCACCCTGAAAGCCGGCGTCGAGGCGATGGTCGTCGCCGCGCAGGCTTGGCTCTCGGCATGATGCAGATAGCGCCGCTCAATCCGCACTTGGCCAACACACTTTTCACTGTGTTCGACCTGGCGGGAACGTTCGTCTTTGCCCTCAGCGGGGCGACCAAGGCCGTCGAGCACAAGCTCGATGTTTTTGGCGTCCTCGTGCTGTGCTTCGCGGCAGGAAACTCGGGCGGCATTGCCCGCGACATCATGATCGGGTCGATTCCGCCCGCGGCGATCAGCGACTGGACGTATCTCGCGGTATCCATTCTCGCGGGCCTGGTCACGTTCTTCTGGTATCCTCTCATTGAGAAGCTGAGCAGCCCAGTGTTGCTGTTCGACGCCGCCGGTCTCGGCCTCTTCGTCGCCACCGGCACGGATAAAGCACTCGCCTTTCACGTTGGTCCTGTCGCGGCGATCCTCTTCGGCACGCTTACCGGCATCGGCGGCGGCATGATGCGGGACGTCCTGGTCCGGGAAATACCAGCCGTGCTGCGCACGGATATCTACGCTCTCGCCGCGCTGATTGGCGCGACTGCGATCATCGGCGGAAATGCGCTGCAACTGCCATCATTCCTCTCCGCATCCATCGGCGCCATCCTCTGCTTCAGCATTCGCTTGGGCGCCATGCACTACGGCTGGAGGCTTCCCGCCGCGAGGTTTCCGGGCGACGCGCCGTCCAAAAGCTAGCTTTCAGGTGCTCAGATTGCAGATCCGGCTCTCTATTGCTGGCGAGAAGTTACCCCCAGGACGGCCCACGTGTCTCTATCGATCCTGCTGGGTATACGGATTTCGCCACGGAAGCTCAGAGAACTTTCGAGCAGGCCTTGCACAAATAGCAGGCTGCCGTCGCACATTGACCGTCCGCTTCGATCGCACTGCGCAGGTCGAATTTTCGTCGCTAATCGGCGATGCTCCGGACGGATTACGCGGCACTCGGAGAAAGACCCCCTCGGGAGCCGTGTTGATCAATTGGGAAGACAAAAGCGCTGTTTCCGACAGCCAACGTCGCCGACCCGGACTTCTGTTTTTGTGCGCCAGATGTTTCACATGTCTGAAAGCGCTGCGAACGTCAAGTCTTTTTTTCGTTTTTCCATTGCGAAAAATTGCTCTTCCGGATACACTACCAACGGCCGAAGCGGAGGATAAGGCTCTGCCGGGAGGCAACCTGAGCGCCGACTTCGGGGCCAGACCAAGCTGGGGTTCGAGAACCCGAGCCCCAGCGATCAAATCAGAACTGGGATGGCATGAAAGCGTTAAATCCCAGGGGCCCTGGGGACGGAGTCCCCAGAAAAAGCTTCCCTCCTCTCAACAATCGTTTCGTCCGTTCCGCTCATTTCCAAGTCCGCTCTTTCGTCGGACACACGTCTCCGCCTTCAACCTCTGCATGAGCCTATTCCGCGAATCGGGTGTCTCAATCATTATTCAGCCTCGATGGGCTAGCGAAACAGCCGAGCTTACCCGTGCGTCGACGAAAGAGCCTGCTGCGAGCGCTGAGGCTCGCGATAAACCTCCAGCCTGGTCAACGCCCACCAAGCTGCCTCAGCCAAGTGGCGAGCCACAGCCATAGCCGCCTTTTGATGATTCTTGGCGCGTTTGATCCGTTGGTACAGCCGCACCACGTGTGTTCCCGTCAACCGCCGCTGATTAATGGCGATCAAGTTGGCGGCTTCGACAAACGCCCACTTCAGATTCCGGTTTACATTCCCGCACACCTGCCCCATGCGGGTGTGCCCGCCGGTGGAATGTACGCGGGGCACCAGTCCGGCGTAGCTGGCCAAATGCGCCGCGGTCGGAAATCGATCCACTCTGCCGATCTCCAGCATCATGACCATGCTCAGAATCGTGCCCACACACGGTAGGGTCTTCAGCAAATCGGCCTCCACGCTGACCTTCATGATCGCTTCCAGCCGTTCCTCTGCAGCTTCGATCTGCAGATTCAGAAAATCGAGCGTAGCCAGTTCCTGTTCGACTGCTTCCCGGCTGTGTACGGGTAACTCTGGCAGTCGCGCGACGAGCTCTTTGCGAGCGGCCACGCCGAACAGATCCGCCCCGGGGATCTGCACGTTGTGGCGCGCCAAGGCACCATGGATTCGATTCTTCACTCGTGTGCGCAGCCTCACCAAGAAAATACGAAGCCGCAGCAGTTCACGCTGATCGCGCAGCTCGCCTGGCGGAATCCAAACTTCCGGCAGAGTGCCATTGCGAAGCAGGATCGCCAGCCCTCTCGCATCCAACTTGTCGGTCTTGTTCGTCAATCCCATACGGCGCTTGGCCTCGAGCGGATTGCAGAGTCTGGGTCGGTGGCCGGCACGCTCCATTTCGTCCACCAGCCAACTGTAGTTCCGACTGGCTTCCACGGCGATTGAGGAACGCGCCGGCAGTCGTGCCAAAAACTTACGAAGAACCAGGCGATCATGCGCGACACGAAGCGCCTCCCCTGCTTGTCCCTTCTCATTCACTGCGACGAAAACTGAAAAGTTTTTGTGGGTGTCGCACCCGATAAACTGTTCCATACGCTGCAGCCTCCTTTCCGGCTTCGCCGAGTCTACGCGAAACCGCGCTGCAGCGCTTTCATAGCATCATTATCGGCGCCATCCCGTCAACATGTGGTCCCACCAAAACAAGAATTACTGACTGAGCTCCCGACGCAGCCAAGCGCGTGCCAGGCGGAGATCATGTCGAATGGCATTCGACGAACGTCCCTCGACAGCGGAAATCTCCTCCGCGGTCATACCGCCGAAGTAGTGAGCTTCCACGATCCTTACCAGGGACGCGTTCTCCGTCTCCAGTGCACTCAAGGCCCGATCGAGTTCAAGCATGCGAAGCTGGCGGGGCGACTCGCCAAGTTCAAATTCAACCAGTGTGTCCCAGGTGACCCGCTCATTTTGCCCGCCGCGTTTTGCCGCTCCGGCTACGCGCGCGTGATCGATCAGGACGTGGCGCATGACACGGGACATTACCGCGAGAAAGTGCGCGCGATCCACAAATTGAGGCTCGGCGTGGCCAAACAGCTTCAGGTAAGCCTCATTGATCAGCGCCGTCGGCTGAAGCGTCTGGCGCGACCGGTTTCGGAGGACATTCTGCGCCAGACGATGCAGCTCGTCGTAAACCAAAGGCATGAAATCATCGAGCGCGCGATTGTCGCCTTCACGCCAGCGTCGCAGCAGCTCCGTTGCGTCCGGGGGCATAAGCTACGTCTATTGTCGCCTGTCCACCCGTATTGCAGGCCGCGAAGCGATCGGCTACAATGTCTGTACTTCCGTGTACCACGGACGCACAGGCTGGCATGCGTGAAGACGTGATTTCGCTGTTCCGTGAGGTCGCGGACCTGTCGTTTCGGACCGGGTCGATTACTACGCCCACCGGGAGATCTCGCCCAGCGTTTCCGACGAGGTTGAGTCGCTGCTCAGGTTCGATTCCGGCACCCCGAGGATGCAATCGAAACCTATCGTCAGCTTTTCGCGAAACTGACGGCATCGAAGCCAGCGCCGGATATCGACCTGCGCGACGCCAACGTGACCTCGGCCGTCGAGGCCCGCCTTTCAGAGCTCGAAAATAAAGCCAGTCACACCCGGGCCGCCGCCGAGCTTGATCGTCGACGACGCGCCCTGTGGGAGTACTGGAAGGCCGCGCTTCCCGACAACAGCTTCGCAAACCGGCAATTAGCCGCGCTCCCGCCCAACGGATCGGGAAACTGACCGTCCCCGCGCAAGAGCAAGACCGGCCAAACCGAAGCCGAGCATCGCGATGGTCGCCGGCTCGGGGGTATCGCTGGCGGATCCGGTAAAACTGAAATTGGATTCAAGGGCATCGCCAGCGCTGTAGGTGCTGGTAAACCCTATATCCAAATAGAAGTAGTCACCGGGATTGATAGGAATGTTAGCAAGGGGGGTGAAGGTGACGGTAAGTCCGTCCGAACTTATCGAGCCGTTCCAGAAGCGACCGGCCGCAATCATCTCCGCGAAATTCGCGGTGATGTCATCCGGGAGCGCGAATGTGAAAGTGATCAGGTTTGCGGATGGATTGTTCCAGACGTCGTCACCCGTGTCCTCAAAGCCGTTGGATCCCAGGCCCGGCATACCCCAATCATCATTGGGTGAGAAATCGCCCATGGAAAAATCGACGGACCATGCCTCCCCCGACGACGTACCGGAAGTGCCGCTACCGCTGAACAGCGTGGTCGCGCGAGCCGTGAATATCGAGGTCGAAAGAAGAACAATTGTTGGAATTAGTTTGCGAAACATTGAGATCCCTCCTAAGCTTCGATTCTGAAACCGTTAGTAAGCCGGCGCCGCAAGGCCGCGATGCCGATCAATCCCGCGCCGAGCAGCACCAGGTGCTCCCGTGCGGGCTGAGCGGCAGCGAGGCCAACAAGAGTTTCGACTTTTTCATTACTGCTTCTCCTGTGGTCAATGAAAAAACCGGAGCAAATGCGCCCGGGGCGGCTCGGGCGTTAGGCACCGGCGTGAACGCGATCGTTCTACGTGTGCGCGCCGCGAAACCCGCGTCAGCCCGATAAAAAGCAGCGCAGCTCCAGCGACCCAGAGCGTCGCCGGCTCGGGAGCTTGAGTCAGCGTATACGCGCCGGTATTGTCTGGATATAAGTTGTCGGCGAGCAAGAAAAGTGATGGTGGGGTTGACCACGCTGAAGCTGGGAAACCCAAGCGCGCTCAGGGTAGTCGAAGGCAAAGTCAAGCCGAGGGGTGGCGTGGAACTGCCCAGTCCGTTCGCGGCGTCCGCGGGAAAGATCTGCTCCGTAGCCACGCCGGAAATCTCGATGAGAAGGGCGCCCGAATCCCAGGTGCCCGTGGTGGGGCCGAAAGTACCGCTGAAAGTGAAAGCGGAGCCGACCGGTCCAGTGCCTGCGACGACAACGACACCAGCGCCGTTGATGCAATAAGCGGCCGGGCTTTGCAGGCATGGATCGCCGGATTGGCTGAAGGCGAGCGTATCGGTCTGGGTCAAGGTGCCGCTGTAAGTGAAAGACACACCGGCGGGGGTCAGCGACGGCACCGTGAGCGTACCGAATGAAATCGAGCCCGCGCAGCATAAGTAGCTGGTCGCAAAGAGGCATGCCATGAGTCTGCTGAACCCGTGGTTTCCTCCAGGCGGTCGATTGGTTTTAAGTTGATCAATCCTGCCGCGGCAGTAACGATGAATGCGCGAAACGAATGCCAGAGTACGAGTGAAGAATTCTCGCATTGGGTTCCTCCTATAAGAGAGAACGGAATCGGGCGGCACTTTGGGCGAGGATTTCGAGATTCGAAGGGCTACGCGGGGATAATCCTAAATCGCGGCGGCCGATTCGATTCTACTCCGGGCGGATGTCGGATCGGCCACACAGTCATTGCCAACGTTATCAACAATTAGCGGCTCCTATTTCTGAAAGGATTCGTCGCGCCGAGCCGAGAGCCGCTGCGGCCGCTGGTTTGAGCGCCGCGTCACCATGCAAGCCCCGGCGCCTCAGGGTATTCACTTCATCCAACGGGTCTCTTCGCCCTGCTCCCGCAGAAACCTCTCCAGTTCCTGGGCGTTGAGACCCTCCGGAATGTCGAGGAAGTTTACGAAGCCAATCGGGCCAGTGGGCAGAAATTCGCCTTCCCGCGGAATCTGGATGCACGTGTCGCGATCGAGCGCCAGCCGCACACCCGACCGGCGGATGAAATACAAAATTTGCTTGCTCTCCGGTCCCACCCCCAACTGGTTCTCCAGCTTGCCGAGCCGCTGCTTAAACCTGGTTGTCATACTGGCTATCCGTACTCGGCCGGCGGCGAAGATCGCTCATTTCCGCCAGCCCGGCTTCGTTGCCTCGGCGCTGCGCTCCAGTTCCGCCAGACGCGTATTGAGGTCCTGCAGTTCGATTGCCTTCTCGGCATGATTCAGAACGCTTTCGGCCGCTCGCACTTTGGTCGATGCGGGTGTACTCGCGTCCAGCATCACTTTCAGAAGCGTGGAAGCAGCGGCGGGCGCTCCTTGCTGAAGTCGCGCGATCGTCTGGCTGAGCGCGTCCTGGCGCGCCCGGCGTAGAGCCGCCTGGAACTCCGGAATCTGCTGCCAGCGGAGCAGCGTCTTGGGCGCGACGCCGATCGCTTTGGCGGCTTCTTCCGTGTTCCGATGGGTCAGCAAAGCAGCGACCGCCGCTTCCATCTTGCGCCCGAATTTTGCGCCGTGGCCGGTCATCTGAGGACATCTGAGGACATCTGGACCTGTTCCGGACTTCCGGCGGCGTTCAGTTCAACAGGGCGCCCGTCCTTCGCCGGGACGAATTGCACGCTGAGCACAAGCCAGGCCTCATCGAGTTCTTCCTGCGTCGGCTGCGGGAAGCGCTCGCTTCCGGGACCTTCGTAGCGCAAGACGATGCGCGGCAGGCGCTTCGGAACCATGAGTCGTTCGAGCTTGGCAACGCGTCTCACGAAATTCATTCGCATCCTCGATCAAGTGGGGAGAGTCTGAACGGGTTCTCACGACGGCACGGAGGGGACGGTCCTTCGGTATACTGCACGACAATCACGTGCGTGTTGTCATCGACTTCCTCCTGCGTCCCTGAGGGTGTGGGGTCCCCAGCGTTCTGGTATCGGATTATGACGCGCCGACGGCGCTTCGGAATCATCAGTCGTTCGAGCTTTGCAACCCGCTTCGCGAAGTTCAATCGCTCCTTCCCCTCAGAACCAGGCGTGCAGCATCGCCATTCCATCGCCTCCCGCCGCGATGTGCAGAATTGCCTTGCCTTTCGCGGCAACCAGAGGGATTCATGTCGTGACGCGGTAATCACCGCCAAAGGAGAAAACATGGGCAACATCACTGAACAAACCGAAACGACCCCGGCAAGCACGACCGCCGAGCCGAAAGCCACCAAAAAGGCCAGCGCTGGCGCACGTCGCGCGCCCGTGGCGCCGAAGAAGGGCAAGTCGCGTAAGAAGGCCAGCCCAGAAAGCGCCCAAGAGCGAAAAAAAGGGCGATCCCGCCCGCGACGGCAGCAAGGCCGCGAAAATCCTGGACGTGATCCATTCTCGCCGCCGGATTCCGGTTCGGCGCCGCTTCTTGTCTTAGAGCGAAACTGCGCCAGCGGCTATAGGCGCGCCGTTAGCGTGTTTAAAGTGCTTTCCTGGCGGATCACATTTTTCCGACCAGATCACGAACACGCACACCAAGCGTGTCCGCGATCAGCTTCAGAGTCCGCAGCGTCATGCTCTGTTTGCCGCTTTCAAGACGGTAGAGGTGAACGCGATTGAGGCCCGTAAGATCCGCAAGCTGATCTTGCGTAATCCCCTTCGCCCGCCGCGTCGCACTGATACGCTTCCCAACCACTTGCTCGATGTCTTGCAAGCAATAAGGCTATTGGCGTATGCTGCTTTGAAGCACCCTGCTTAAAAGCAGGGGCCAAGGAGCGTCAATCGATGCAGCCCAAGCCGGCACTGTCGAATGCGATCGATGTGGTCCGCAAGCGATTACTGCAGATCCGCGACCGCAAGGAAATTCTGGGGGAGCAGAACACCAAAGCCGCCCTCATTGACCCGATCCTGATCGCCCTCGGCTGGGATCTGCAAGAGATCGACGAGGTTCGGCGTGAATTCCGACGCAAGCCTCAGGACAATCCCGTCGATTATGCGCTGTTCCTGAACCGTACGGAGTGCCTTTTCATCGAGGCGAAATCGTTGGAAAAGGATCTCAATGATCGCAAATGGATCTCGCAGAACCTGAGCTACGCAACGGTTGTCGGGGTGCGTTGGTGCTCGCTGACCAACGGCGATGAGTACCGGATCTACAACTCGCATGCGGCAGTTGATGTGGAACAGAAACTCTTTCGCAGCGTCCGAATCTCCGAGACCGCTAACGCCGGTCACGTAATCGACACCCTCCACCTGCTCTCCAAGGAGCAGATGCAAGGGCGGCTGCTGGACGAATTGTGGAAGTTGCACTTCATCGACGCCAATGTCGGCCGTGGCATTGAGTCGCTCCTGGCCAACGAGGACCCAAGGCTGATTCGGCTGCTCTGCAAGAAGGCGAAGGGGGTTAGGCCCGCCGAAGTTCGTGCGTCGCTGAAGCGGGCGAAAATTCGAATCGACTTTCCGGTGCCCGAGATTTCGGGCGCGGCGAAAAGTTCCCCAGACACGAGTTCACCGGGGCAGAAACCGCGGCGGACGACGGAAACCGATGTAACGCTCAGCGACCTGATCCGTGCCGGCCTGATCCAAGCACCCCTCCGCGTCGAACGGGAATATAAGGGCGTCCATCTGACCGGGTTGGTGCGGCCGGACGGCAAAGTGGAATTTGACGGCCAGGCGTACGATTCCCTTTCGACCGCGGCTGGGATGGCCAGGAAATCGGTGATCGGAGCTCCAACGGGCCACCTGTTCCCGCAGACGAATGGGTGGAGGTTCTGGCAGTACGCTGATGACAGTGATGGTGAATTACGCGACCTCGATCATCTCAGACAGTCGTATGCTGCACCGCCGAAATTGAAAATCGTCCCGCTGGGTTGAAGTCGACGCCGGCGCAGGAGTCAATCATCTACCTGTGCCCGGAGATGACCGACGAACCACAACCCGTCTCCATGCGCGCTGTTCGGACTCCGTGGCATTTCTCATCGTTGAGAACGCCATTCGGCCGACAAGGTCCGGGAGCACTGGGCGCAGCCAAGGCACAGGGGTATGGTGATCGGCGGTTCCGCATTCGTCTGGTGGCTGAAAACGCTCGACTTTCAGGCAGGCTTAGGACGTATGAGTTGACGATTCTTGGCTAGGGTGGCAGCAACGCAGTCGGGGAGAC
>DATJSG010000013.1:0-224515 GCA_035504195.1 Terriglobales bacterium | reverse complement strand
CGACCGGAACACAATCTTCGGATTGTGCTTCGACAATACCTTCGTGATCGCCGCCGTCAGCGTGGTCTTGCCATGATCGATATGCCCGATCGTGCCCACATTGCAGTGCGGCTTATTCCGCTCAAATTTCTCTTTCGCCATCTGCTTCTAGCTCCTCTGCCTCTTAAATCCCATCCGCTCCTTCTTGACCGGCCTTTTCGGCTCGTAGTCGAGAACCGCAGTCGAGAAATAATCCCACTTCAGCAACATCAGTACGCCAGTTTCGCCAACCCTAACTTGTTTCTTCGATCCCAGGTGAATCCAAGCGCCAAGCTCATCGACTGACTCAACGAAGGCGGAAACCGTCTGCCTTTCGAACAGTCCCTTCAGAGCAATCTTGCCCTCAGGGGAGAGGCGAAAGCGGATCAATCTTCCGTCGAGAATCATTGCAGACTTCCCAGCAAATCCTTTCGGCCCAGCGCCTCCAGAATGATCACCCTCAACCGCTCCAAGTCCTGAACGACGCCAGAATCAATAATGTCATCCGCCAAGTCCATCGGAATGGCAACGCTTCTCGACTCGCGCGGGGTATCGATTCTAGCAACCCACCGAAATTTCACGCCTTCTCTGATCAGGGCCTCGAGCCGATATGGATCCCCTAAACCTTCCAGTATCTCTTCGATTCTTTTTCCCAGCGTTCGGCCGCGCTCCAGTTGCGTCTTCTCCCCGTACTGCCCTACTAGCACGCCTCTCGCGTATTCCTCTTCAGAAATACCCATCTTGCGGGCAACTTCTCGCTGCTCTTCATTCAGCTTTGGAAGCTCAGTCTTCGGCGCGTTCATCGCCTTCTGCCAGTCCTCAACCGAACTGGTCACGCCTGAAACAAAAACATTGAAATGCGGAGCTGCCATAACTATTTCGCCGTCCCCTGCACCTTGGCGATGATTTCCTCCGCGACCGAGCGCGGAGCCTCCTCATAGCGCGCAAAGTGCATCGAGTACTCGGCCCGGCCCTGCGTCGACGAACGCATGTGGGTCGCGTAACCAAACATTTCCGCCAGCGGAACGATGGCCTTGATCACCTGCGATCCGGCGCGGTGTTCCATGCCCTCAATCCGTCCGCGGCGCGAACTCAGGTCGCCCATGATCACGCCGGCATAATCTTCCGGCGTCACCACTTCGACCGCCATCACCGGCTCCAGCAGCACCGGAGAAGCCTTGCGCGCCGCCTCTTTGAACGCCATCGATCCGGCAATCTTGAACGCCATTTCGTTGGAGTCGACGTCGTGATAGCTGCCGTCGTAAAGCGTCGCCTTCACATCGACCATGGGATAGCCCGCCAACACTCCGCCTTCGAGCGCTTCCTGAATGCCCTGATCGATCGGCTTAATGAACTCTTTCGGCACGGAACCGCCGACGATTTCGTTGACGAATTCGTAGCCCGTGCCCGGCGGTTGCGGATCGAGATAAATCTTGGCGTGCCCGTACTGGCCGCGTCCGCCCGTCTGCCGAATATACTTGCCCTCGGCTTCAGCATGCTTGCGGATCGTCTCGCGATACGCCACCTGCGGCTTGCCGACATTGGCCTCGACTTTGTACTCCCGCATCATGCGGTCGACGATGATTTCCAAGTGCAACTCGCCCATGCCGCTGATGATGGTCTGTCCGCTGTCGGGATCGGTATGAACCTTGAAGGTGGGGTCTTCCTGGGCGAGGCGGCCGAGCGCCATGCCCATCTTTTCCTGGTCGGCCTTGGTCTTCGGTTCGACCGCAACTGAAATGACCGGCGCGGCAAACTGAATCGATTCGAGCGCGATGGGATGATCTTCGTTGCAGATCGTGTCGCCGGTTGAAACATTCTTGAGACCCACGGCGGCGCAAATATCACCCGCCAGAATCTCGTTGATCTCTTCGCGCTTGTTGGCGTGCATCTTGAGCAAACGCCCGATGCGTTCGGTTTTCGTCGTGCGCACGTTCAGCACCGAATCGCCGGTCTTGAGCTGCCCGGAGTACACGCGAATAAATGTGAGCTGGCCGACGAACGGATCGGCCATGATCTTGAACGCCAGCGCCGAAAACGGCTCTTTGTCATCCGGCTTGCGCGTAACCGGGTTCCCGTTATCGGGATTGTGGCCATGCGTCTCGCCCACATCCAGCGGCGAAGGCAGATAGTCGACGACCGCGTCCAGCAGCGGCTGTACACCCTTGTTCTTGAATGCCGTACCCACCACCACGGGAAATACCTTCAAGGCGATGGTCGATTTGCGCAGCGACGCCCGCAGCTCGTCGGCGGTAATCTCTTCGCCTTCGAGGAACTTGTGCAGAATCTCGTCGTCGTTCTCGGCAATGCTCTCCACCAACTGCGCGTGGAAGGCTTCCGCTTTCTTCTTCAGATCGGCGGGAATTTCTTCGGTCTCGTACTCGGCGCCCATGGTGTCGTCTTTCCACACGATGGCCTTCATCCCGATCAGATCGATGACGCCTTTGAATTTATCTTCCTGACCGATGGGAATCTGAATCGCGACGGGCTTGGCACTGAGGCGCTTGCGGATGGTATCGACGGCGTGCTCGAAGTCGGCACCCATCTTGTCAATTTTGTTGATAAAGCAAATTCTGGGCACGCCGTATTTGTCCGCCTGCCGCCAGACTTTTTCCGACTGCGGCTGCACCCCGTGCACCGCGTCAAACACCGCTACCGCGCCGTCGAGCACGCGCAGCGAACGCTCGACCTCGGCCGTGAAATCGACGTGGCCGGGAGTATCGATAATGTTGATGCGAATGTCGCGCCAGGTGCAGGTCGTGGCCGCGGAGGTAATCGTGATGCCGCGCTCCTGCTCCTGCTCCATCCAGTCCATGGTCGCAGTGCCCTCGTGCACCTCTCCGATGCGATGCGTCCGTCCCGTATAAAACAGGATGCGCTCGGTCGTAGTGGTCTTGCCGGCATCGATGTGGGCCATGATGCCGATATTTCTGCACCGCTCTAATGGAACTGTTCTGGGCACGACGTTCTAACTCTTTCTGGGCTCTCTAAAATCAGCTGTCAGCTTTTAGCCGTCAGCTCTCAGCTAAAACTCTTTGTCATCCTGAGCGGCGTCGTTTGCCGCGAAGGATCCATGCAACTTCTTACCATCGATAATGCGCGAACGCCTTGTTGGCTTCCGCCATCCGATGCACATCTTCCTTTTTCTTGATGGCCGCGCCTTTTCCCGTGGCGGCATCCAGCAACTCATTGCTCAACTTGTCGATCATTCCCTTTTCGCCACGCCCGCGCGCATAGGTAATAATCCAGCGGATGGCGAGCGACGTGCGCCGGTCGGCATTCACCTCGACCGGAACCTGATAGTTTGCACCGCCCACGCGGCGAGTCTTCACTTCGAGCAGCGGCTTGGCATTCTCGACCGCCTTCTTGAACAGCTTCAAAGCCTCATCGCCGCCCTTGGACTCGACCCGCTTCAGCGCCTCATAAAAAATTCCCTCGGCGGTCGAGCGCTTGCCCTGCCACATCATCGAGTTAATAAACTTCGTCACCAGATCCGAGCCATACACGGCATCGGCTGGAACGGTCCGTTTTGCGATATGTCCTTTACGAGGCATTCAGCTTTTAGCTCCTAGCTCATAGCTTCTAGCTTGAGCTTTGCTGGCCACTGATCCTGATCACTGATCACCGACCACTGGCCACCAGTTCTCAACCCTTCTTTGCCCGCTTCGCGCCGTACTTCGATCTTCCCTGCTGGCGGCCGGCAACGCCCACTGCGTCCAGCGTGCCGCGAATCACGTGATAGCGCACACCCGGCAGATCCTTCACGCGGCCGCCGCGGATCAGCACGATCGAGTGCTCCTGCAGGTTGTGGCCGACACCGGGAATATAGGTTGTCACTTCAATTCCATTGGTCAACCGGACTCGCGCCACTTTGCGGAGAGCCGAGTTCGGCTTCTTGGGCGTCTGCGTGTACACGCGGGTACAAACGCCACGCTTCTGCGGACAGCCCTGCAGCGCAGGACTCGCCGTCTTGTAACGAGGCCGCTTCCGGCCCTGGGCCACCAATTGATTAAACGTAGGCACTCGTCGCCACTCCTTAGCCGCGCAATTAGCCCCGCAGGGCGATGCACGACTCCATCCCCTGCTGCCGTGATCTTCCTAGCTCGAAATCTGGGCCGAAACCTGTGAACCACTACGCGCACCCACAGGCATGACCGGCTCGAAGGCCGACCATTACTTCTCGCCGCGCAACCTCGTTACAGCAAGCTAACGCTGCAGAGATTCTGGATTCCTGTTCAGACTTTCGCTGCCGACGGTGGCGCCCGGCCAAACTCCGGGGGCACTCCGTTTCGTCAGCCTTGCCCTGCATATCCTTCCACGAAAGGGCAGAAGGCGCCGCAGGAACGTTTCAGCGAGGAAGTCTCCGAATCATCGCTGCATCCGGAAACGCATTTCTCAAAAGCTCGTTTGCAGATCTCCCGCACACAACACCATGCAGAAGACGCGCAACATACAGCAAGCCTGGATGAACTCGCGGAACCAAACTACTATAACAAGCTCGCCAAACATCGTCAACTCGTGTTCTTGCATCCCAAATGACTGGCGTCGAGAGTCGGCAGCAAAGCAACTTGGGCGCAACCCGCTTGCTCATTCCGTCGCCAGCCTCTACACTACAAATTTTCCAATTCATTCGGGGACTCGTCTGCGCGTAACTTCGCGCGCCAGACGGAAGCCAGGACGGCTGAAAGCCGGGAACGAAAGAGGGTGCATGGGTTGTTTGCGTCGAAAGGCCGTCGGATTTGCGCTGGCAGCGTCACTTCTTCTTTCCGTTAGCGGTTGCGGTGGCCATCGTCCGCCCGGCATATCGAGCTTTCCCGCAAAGATCACAATCAATCCGGCCAGCGGGGCCTCGGTTCAGCAAGGTGGCATTCTCCTCTTTACCGCCAACGCCCAGAACTCCTCTGGCGGCAACGTCAACACCTCGTTTACCTTCACCTCGAGCGACACCTCGACCCTCAATGTCGCGCCCGGAGGCGTCGCCTGTGCCGGCGTCTGGAACCAGTACTACACCGTTTGCACTCCCGGCGGCACCGGCGCAGTCGAGGTAACCGCCTCCGCCGACGGCCAAAGCAGTGCGCCCACCCTGGTTTTTGTGCATCCGCCCATCGACAACATTACGGTCACCGGTTTCCTGCTGAACGGAATCCCGCCGCAGGAACCCTGCCTGTCCCAAACCCAGACCATGACGGTCGAGGCACACGCCTACAGCCAGGGGAACGACATCACCAGTTCGGTCGGCAGCTTCACCTGGTCCGCCAATAACTCTACTGTGGTGAAGATCACCCCAATCGTCACCCCGTTCGTCTTCAACGATTTTACTTACAACATAGCCACCAACTTGGCCACGCTCCAGGCCGTCAATCCAGGCATCACTCAGATTTATGCCAGCGCTACCGGCGTTTCCAGCTCCAGCTTTACACAGCCGCAGTACGCCAACGCCCAGAATGTCATGTCACCCGCCTTGGATTTTTTCGAGACCTGCAATATCCAGAGCATCACGCTGCAAGTCGGCCCTCCTGGAATTGAACAAACCGGGCAAACCACCTTCGTCGCTTCAAAAGGCACTTCGGAAAACGCCACCGCCGTGGTGACCGACGTAGCGGGATTCAGTTCACAGCCTTCGACGAATGGCGGAGTCGTCCTCAGCAAGATCCCTCTCACCTGGTCGCCAAGCCAGCCTGCGGTGATCGGGGCCGGCGCGAACTGCACATTGACCTGTGCGATTACGACGCCGTCGGTCGGCTCTGCAACCGTTACCGCTTCTTGCTCGCCGCCGACCTGCAACATAGGATTTCCTTTCGTGCCCGCTTCCCTAACCGGGCAAAGCCTGTCTCAGTGCTCGCAGTTTTTTGCCGGAGTTTTCCCCAGTAATCCGACTTTTAGCTGCGAGCAGCTCATCCCTGCTCCCGTATATTCGTTGTCGCCGCCCTCGCCGCAGCCGCCGGCTCAGCAGATACCGCAGACGGGCGCTATCTCCGGCCTGGTGACGGGTATCACCACTTCTGCCTCGGTGCTCGCGACCAGCGGCGGATGCCAAAGCACGCCTCCTGAACTCTGCATCACCGGCATATATAGCTTCGCGACATCCAAGCTTTCAGCCGGCAGCGTCAGCGTGATGCCCGCCTCCGCCAACTCGTTGCTCTTCGATCTCGCCGGCGATAAGGCCTACATGGGCAGCGAGTTTGGCGCGCAGCTGTTGAACCCCGCCGACTTTGGCACCAGCAACGGCGCCTACACCCCCTTGGGCAGCGTGACTGGCCAGGTGCTGGCGATCTCCGACAATGGAGGCGTTTCCGCGTTCTCCGACACCCTTCAGATTCCGAATCAGGTCTATATCGTCAACGCCACCAGCACCAGTTCGATCTCTGCGGAAGCGCTGAACATTAACGCAGCGGTTGCCGCCGGTTTCACTCCCGACGGAGAAAAAACTTTCATCCTGTCAGACAACGGCGACTCCCTCTATGTCTATTCGCCGCTCCAGGCTCCGCAAGGACCGTTTGCTCTGGCTGGACGCGCCAGCACAGTCGCCTTCTCCCCCAACGGCGCCTTCGCGTTCCTGCCGGAGGCTTCGCTGAATGGCAGCACACCAAACCTCACCGCTTACAGCGTTTGCAACAATTCGGTCGCCGTCAGCCCAGCAAGTGTGCCTGCGATCATGGATCTAGCCGCGAACCCGCTCTTCATCCAGGTACTGCCGGACGTTCACATCGACGGCAGCGACTCTTCCGGCAATCCCATTCCAGATGGAATCCACATTTTTCTTCTCGACTCCACCGGATTCGACGTCATCACCGCCAGCGTCACGGCCGCTGCGCCCGGAACGATCTGCCCCCAGAACTTGACCTTCAGCCCACTGCAGCGCGTCGAACTTGGTCAGGGCACAATCCAGCCGGTCAACTTCTTTGCTTCCGCCGATGGCTCTCTCCTTTACGTGCTCGCCAACAATAGCTCGCGAGTGATCGTCTACGATTTCAACACGGGCGGCGTAACCGGAATTCCTCTGCAGAACAACGCCATTCCCATCTCTGCTGCGATGACGGTTGACGACGGCACCATTCTCGCCTCCGCCAACGACGGCATGTTGCACGAAATCAGCACCGCCCTCGGCGGCGCCGATCTGATTCAACTCCCCTTCCCCAACTTGCCCGATTATCTAAACCCGTTCTGTACCTACGCCCCCAACCAGGTCCCCTGCACCCTGAACCTCATCGCCGTAAAGCCCTAGGAAGAGGCCGGTTCACAACCGTCGTAGGAATAGCGGCGCTCTTAGCGCCGTGTAAGGTGAGAAGTACTGAGCAGGCTTGGCCCAAGGTCTCGCAGAGATTGGAAACCGCTCACAGGGGTACCCGGTACTGCTACTGGGTACTGGTTTCCAACTCTTTCCCCACGCTGTCGAGCACTCCGTTCACAAAGTGCACCGACTCGGGACTCGAAAACCTCCGCGCAATCTCCAGCGCTTCATTGATCACCACCGCCCGCGGGGTCTCCGGATAACCGAGCAATTCTGCCACCGCCGCGCGCAGGAGATTGCGATCCACCGCCGCCATCCGTTCCATGCGCCAGTGCTCGGCATGACGTTCGATCAGCCCGTCGATCTCAGTGCCGCGGTCCGTCGCCACGCGAAACAGATCGTCGGCAAAGCCGCGCACTTCGGCGCTCGCGGTTCCGTGCTCGGCCCAGAAAGTCTGCCGCACATGGCCGGCATCCTGCTTCCCCATATCCAACTGGAAAAGCATCTGCAGAGCCATCTCCCGAGATTTACGCCGCGTGCCCATGTCCTTAGCTTGTGTGGGGACGGGCGCCTCGCCCGTCCCGCGGGCGAAAGCCCGCGTCTGACTCCCGCCTCGTTTCCTGTTGCGTCAGTGTACTTCAGGAGCAGTCTAATTCAGGAAGGATCTATCTGCGCTTCTTCCCCGCCTTCGTCTTAGAAGCCTTGTCATTCCGAACACGCGCAGAGCGCGGGTGAGAGCCTGCCCTGAGCGACTGAGCAGAGCGAAGAAGTCGAATGGGAACCTGCTTTTTGCTCACAGCTGACGGCTGAGAGCTGAGAGCTGTTTTCAGTGACGCCATCTCCACCGCCGCCAGCGCCGCCTCAAATCCCTTGTTCCCCATCTTCAGCCCAGCGCGATCAATCGCCTGCTCCAGCGTGTCGCAAGTCAGCACGCCGAACGCATGCGGCACCCCCGTCTCCTGCGCCGATTGCCCAATCCCGCGCGTGACTTCGTTCACGATCACGTCATAGTGCGCCGTATCCCCGCGCAGCAGGCAACCGATACAAATGATGCCGTCGTACTTCTTCGTCAGCGCCAGCATTCTCGCGGCCGAAGGAATCTCGAACGCCCCCGGCACCCGCGCAACGGCAACGTTTTTTTTGTTCGCGCCCAATCGCAGCAACCCATCACAAGCGCTCAGCAGCAATCGCTCCGTGATGAACGCGTTGAAGCGCGAAACCACAATCGCGAAGCGCTTGCCCGAAGCATCCAGTTTCCCGGCGAGCGCGGAAATCGCAGCCTCGGGAGGCGCTTCAACTTTCAATTTGATTTTCTTCTCCGTGGTGGACTGCCTCTCCTGTGGATTTTTCTCCCACGTTTTCAACGTCTTGTCATCCTGAGGCGGCGCTCTTTTGCCGCCGAAGGACCTGTGCAACTTGCCGGCAGCACTAAGCTGCGGACAAATTGCACAGGTCCTTCGCTTCGCTTAGGGTGGCAACTATGGAAATCTTGAGTTAAGAGACTTATTTGCCCTTGAACATCGCCGCCCGCTTTTCCAGAAACGCCGTAGTCCCTTCCTTCTTGTCCTCGGTCGCGCAAGCGACGGCAAACAGCACCGCCTCAAGATAAAGCCCCTCGCTCAAAGTCATCTCCATGCCTTTGTTGACCGCCTCCATCGCATACTGCACGGCCAGCGGAGCATTCGCAATAATCTTCGCCGCAATCGCCTCCGCCCTCGGAATCAACTCGGCCGGCGCACAAACTTCATTCACCAGCCCGATGCGATGCGCTTCCTGCGCCGTGATCATCTCCCCTGTCAACACGTGCTGCATAGCGAGTCCCTTGCCGACCAGCCGCGGCAGCCGCTGCGTCCCGCCATACCCTGGGATAATCCCCAGCTTCACCTCCGGCTGCCCCAGCTTCGCGTTGTCGCTGGCCAGCCGCATCGTGCAAGCCATGGCAATCTCGCATCCCCCGCCCAGCGCAAATCCGTTAATGCACGCAATCACCGGCTTGCCGAGATTTTCGATCAAATTAAGAACGCTCTGCCCGCGATGCGTGTACTCCTTGCCCGTCACCGCATCCTGCTTGGCCAGCTCGCTGATGTCAGCCCCGGCAATAAACGCCTTCTCGCCAGCGCCGGTAAAAATAACGACGCGAATCGAAGCGTCGCCCTTGATGTCATGAAACGCCGCCCGCAACTCCTCCATGGTCACCATGTTGAGCGCGTTCAGCACCTTCGGCCGGTTGACGGTGACGTAAGCAATCGCGTTTTTCTTTTCCAGAAGAATGTTTTCGTAGTTCATAAGTAATTCCCAGCTACGGATTCACGCTGATCCCACAAGACAAACGCTTGTCATTCTGAGCGAAGCGAAGAACCTATGCACTTTGCCGGCGCCGGCAAGTTGCATATATCCTTCGCGGCAAAATGCGCCACTCAGGATGACAATCAAGATCTATCCGCACGAATCCGCGCAAATCCGTGGCTAAAGCTTCTGCGCCCGCGGCTTCTCCGGGTCTGCATAATCATAAAATCCCTTGCCCGACTTCCGCCCGTACCACCCCGCCATTACCAACCGCTTCAGCAGCGGAGGCGACGCGAACCGCCGCTCCTTGAACTCGTCGTACATCACGTGCGTAATGTAATAAGTCGTATCCAGCCCCACAAAATCGAGCAGCGTAAACGGCCCCATCGGATATCCGCACCCCAGCTTCATCGCGTTATCGATGTCTTCAATCGACCCCACGCCCTCTTCATACGCGCGAATCGCATCGAGCAGATACGGCACCAGCAGCCGGTTCACGATGAATCCTGTCTTGTCGGACGTGCGCACCGGAACCTTGCCCAGCTTTTTTCCGAACTCGTAAGCGGTCTGATACACCTCGTCGGAAGTAGCGATCGTGCGCACAACTTCCACCAGCTTCATCAACGGCACGGGATTAAAAAAGTGCAGCCCGATAAATCGCTCCGGCCGCTTCACAGAAGTCAACAACTCGGTCACAGAAATCGAAGACGTATTCGAAGCAAAAATCGCATCTTTCTTCACGATGCCATCAATCGACGCATACATCTTCTTCTTCTCATCCACATTCTCGATGATCGCCTCAATCACAATGTCGCAATCCGCCAGATCGGATTTATTAATCGTCCCCTTGAGACGCGCGCGAATCGCATCCTTCTGCGCCGCCGTGATGCCGCCCTTCTCGACCGGCCGCTCGGCAAACTTCGCCAAAGATTTCTCAATCCCGGCAAATCCCTTGTCGAGAAACTTCTGCTCGACTTCGAGCACCGTGACGTCGAATCCAGCCGTAGCGCAAACCTGCGCAATGCCGGACCCCATCAGCCCACAACCGAGAACGCCAACCTTTTGAATTGCCATTTATAAATTCCTTCGCCGCGGATCACGCGAATATTTATGGATCGAAACTAATTCACCAAAGAGACCAGAGAAGAAATTATTTCTCTAGCCCTACCGAGATTAAGTCTACAAACTTCACGGCATATACCGCGTCTTTTGGAATCCCAGCATACTTCTGCTCAAGATTTGTCGACATTAGGTCGCAAATAAAATCTTCATGCTCCTCATCGACATGACCGACTCTAACCAGCGCGCTTTCGCCGTCAGCCAACATGATACGAACAACCTTCCCTGTTGATTCTTTCAGTAGACGGTAGTACGGGTGACTCTCGATTGCATAAGCGAATATCGCCAAGCCCACATTACCGTCGGCGAAGACCCTATCTCGGCACCGCACGCGGGAAAATGGTGCAAAAGCCCAGACCTCATTTGCAGGAATTTTTTCGGTGACCTCGAAAACGTCGGCACCGATGTGTACCGCCCGAACCGGACGCCAACAGTCCGCCCCTTCTTCGATCAACGGCATGTAGATGGTCTTGTCCATGCAGCCCTGGGCCGGATGTGTATGCTGAGAGGAAAGGATCGATCAGCGGCCTTCAAGATTCTTGAGACGATCCGATAGAGACTCAACTTCGGCGTCCAGCGCGCGAAGAGCAGCGGCATGGCTTTTCTGACGCAATTCGACGGGAGAAGCCCACTTATGAAACTCGGTGAGCAAGGTAGTTTCCACCTTCTCTAACCGCTGGCTGATCCACTGTTTGTCGTCGTCCGTGAGCATAGGTGGATTATAGGACAATCGCACGGTCGCCCGCTGAATAAAATCCTCAACTCATGCTCTCCACCACCATCGCGATCCCCTGCCCGCCGCCAATACACGCCGTCGCCAGCCCATACTTCTTCTTCCGCCGCCGCAACTCATACAGCAAAGTGATCACCAGCCGCGTCCCGGTCGCGCCCAGCGGATGTCCCATTGCGATCGCCCCGCCATTCACGTTCACCTTCTCGCGATCCAGTCCCAACTCTTTCTCGACCGCCAGATACTGCGCCGCGAACGCCTCATTCACTTCGATCAGATCAATGTAATCGAGCGACAGCCCAGCTTTCTGCAGCGCAATCTTCGTTGCCGGCACCGGACCGCGCCCCATCAGCTTGGGCTCGACTCCGGCAACGCCCCATCCCACAATCCGACCCAGCGGCTCCATGTTGCGCTTGCGCACCTCATCCAGCGACATCACCACCACCGCCGCCGCGCCATCCACAATCCCGCTCGCGTTCCCCGCCGTAACCGTCCCATTCTTCCCAAACGCAGGACGCAGCTTCGCCAGCCCCTCCATCGTAGTCTGCGGACGCCGGTGATCATCCTCGGTCAGCGAATCGCCGGTGGGCTCTCCCTTGGAATTTCGCAACGGCACCGAAACCAACTCGTCCTGAATGCGTCCTTCTTTATAAGCCGCATCGGCCTTCTGTTGTGATCGCAGCGCGAACTCATCCTGCATCTGGCGCGTAATCCCCTGCTCCGATCCATACAGCTCCGCGGTATTCGCCATATACGACCCGCAATACGAATCGAGCAGCGCCACCATCAGCGCATCTTCCAGCTTTCCGCCCGGAGCCAAAGTAAATCCATCGCGCCCGCGAATCACAAACGGAGCCTGTGACATCGCCTCCATTCCGCCCGCCAAAACAATCTTGGCCTCATCGGTCTGGATCATCTGCGCCGCGCTCACAATCGCCTGCATGCCCGACCCGCACAGCCGGTTCACCGTCAGCGCCGGAGTCTCAATCGGAATCCCTGCCCGCAATCCCACGTGCCGCGCCCCATACAGCGCGTCGCCCGAAGTCTGCTGCGCGTTGCCCATCACCACGTGATCGAATTCCTTCGCATCGATCCCTGAGCGCTCAATCGCGCCCTTCGCCGCAACCGCACCGAGTTCCTGTGCGGTGAAGTCTTTCAGCTTGCCGCAATACCGCCCAAAAGGCGTACGCGCCCCGCTGACAATCGCAATATCTCCAGGTTTCAGCATGGTTTTCCTGAGAACTCCGATCAGAAATGATCAGAGCCGATTTGCCAAACTTTTTAGTTTAGCAGCGCGTGAAGAGATTTGACCACTTGGCTCGTTGCATTCTTACTGCCTGCGGGTAATATTCTATCCCTATGATTGCTTTTGAAATTCACTTAAACGACCAGAAACTGTGCCGCGCAGGCGTTGGTAACAGCGGTGTCTTATCGGCAATTGTGACTTGGGCTGCAACAACAATGGCTACGGGAACAAGGAATGAAGGCTTGTTCCTCACCATCGGAGGCCTCATCAACCCCAAAGGCGAGCATGTTTCGTGGATAAACCACAAATCCCTCGCTGTAGGCGACAAGATTCAAGTCAACGTCGTTGAAGCAGAATCGGTTGACGAACATCAGAGAAGAGATCCCGCCGATGACATGAAGTTGCGTCAGGCTAAAGAAGACCAGGTTCGCAGGTCCGCAAAAGAACTAGGATGGGAAATTAAAGTACCTTCGAAGTCGGCCGACTAGCACACTAAAAATGGTAAAGGTCGTGGCTGGTCCTACGCCACCGCCCCTGCGGCCAGCGCAGCCGGGCCCAGCGCCACAATCTTTCCCGGCCCCTGCGTCATCGCCTGGCTCAACGCGTGCTCGGCGCGGTTGATCACTTCGGTGACAATATCGATCGGATCATACTCCGTGCGGATCACTGCCTCTGCCAACCCCGCCGAGAACTGAACCGGCTGCCCTTGCGCCGAGCCATCCCTGGGCGGCAAGCGCACTTCGCCAATCGTCTTCCGCAGTTTCTCCACCGCCAGCATCGCCTCTTTTTCCGCCGTCTCTCCCAGCAGAATGGCAATTGCCGTCGTATCGTAACGAAACGCCAGATCGTTCGAGCGGATGTTCGCGGCAAACACCTGGCCCACGCGCTCCATCACGGCCTGCACCTCCGCTTCGCCGTATTCCTTGATCATGGCCGCGGTCTTGCCAAACTGCACCAAAAGCACCGACAGAGCCGACGCGTTCTGCGTGGCGCGCTTGCTCTCCGCCAGCAGCAGGTCGATGTATGACGCACGCTTCAGCAGCCCAGACTTCTCGTCGGTCACCGACAGATTTTTTACCAGCCGCCGCAGCCCGGCATTATTCAGCGCGATTACCATCTGCTCGGTCAGCGTCTTGAGCACAACCATGTCCGCTTGCTGCCACGACCGCGCACGATTGTGCAACAGCACCAGAACGCCGACTCTCTCTTCCCCATCGCAGAGTGGAATCGCCAGAACCGATGCCGGAGCCAGCTCCGCCATCGCTTTCTTCGCCGTCTGCAGCTCCGGCGCTTTTGCCGCTTCCAGGAGTGCCAGCGGTTCATTGCCCTCGACTGCCTTCTGCAGACACGCTACCAACTCAGCGATCGCAGCAACACTCGCCTTCTTGTATCCTTCCACGCAAAACTCATCCACCGCCGTCGGAGTCGAGCCCGGCTTCCCCATGGCCGCGATACACCGCGTGGCCTCCCAGTGCGCTCCAATTTCTTTCACCGCCGTGTTCAGCACAGCCGGGGCGGTACCCTGGTGGTAAAGTTTGCGCGTGATCTCGGCCACGCGGGTAAAGCTGCGCATGTCGGTCGCCGGGTCGACCACCGGAGCTGCTGGCGGTGCGGGCGCAGCCGCGGCAACTGCGGCCGGTGCCGCCGGAGGTAATGGCGCCGAGCCGGCATATCGCGGCGTCACTCCTGCCGACATATACAGCCGTTGCAAATCTTCGTTGCGTTCTTCTTCGCGCGGAAACAGCTCCTGAATCCTTTGCAGCCGCTCGACCGCTTTGTTCCGCATTCCGTACTGCACCAGGATTTCCGCCTGCAGCATCAAGTCCTGCAGCGTGGACGCGCCCAGCGTTCGCTGATCGACCTGCACCGGCTCCTCCGGCGCCTTCGCGGCCGAGCTGAATCGCGACGAGATCGTCTTGAAGCGCACATCGGCGACTTTTCCCTTGAGCATATCCAGCCGCTTCAAATGTCCCGGCTCATAGGGATCGACTTCGGCCGCGCGGTCCAGGCATTCCGCAGCCTTGGCGTATTCTTTCGTTCCGCAGTAGAGATCGAACAATTGCAGCAGCGTCTGGCAGTAGTCGTTTTCCCGGTTCGACGAGTTGTAAAGTTCGCTCAGAAACTCCAGCATCTGTGGCGAAGGACGGTGCGCGCCATTAATGTCCTGCATGATGGCGATGAACTGCCGCCGCTCTCCACGCCGCCGCTGAAATTGTTCCAGCTTGCGCGCCAGTTCCACCGCGGCGTCATCCTGGTTCGCATCCAGAAACTGCCCGATCAGCGCGATCACCTGCTGCACCCGCGCCGGATTCTGCTCAAACAGTTGCCACACCAGCGGCTCCGCCTCGGCGTAGCGTCCCGTAGCCAGCAGAGCGGTGGCGTAGGTCTCGCGCAATTCAACCGTCGCCTGCTCATTGTGCAGTTGTGCTTCGAGGATGAAGATCGCCGCGCCCGCCTGCCCCTGCGTCAGCAGAGTTTTCCCATACGCCAGAGCGATGGCGGGATCCGACGCGTCTTCCTGATACGCCCGCTCGTACCATTGCGCCGCGTCATTGCCTTCCGTCGCGGCCAGTTGCGCCACACGCTGAAACGCGGCCGCCGCGCCTTTGTGATTTCCCATCTCCGACGCCAATTCCGCGACCCTCAACAGGTTCGCCTGCGTCGGTTCCAGCGTAACAATCCGGTCCAATATTTCGACCGTCTCCTGCTTCTTGCCCAGCTTGATCAGGTCCTGTAATGCCGCCTCGTAAGTTCCAGCCGCCAGTTTCTTGTTCGACCCCTCCAGCAACTGCCCGAAGCGAAACTTCTGCTGCCACGTCGGACTTCCATGCCGTGCCAGCTTCTTGTAAGTCAAACTGGCCCGAGTCGCATCCCCCGCCAGCACCTGCCGCTCGAACAGCTCGCCCAGCAGACGCACCGCATCCCCGTTGCGGCTTAGCGAAAGGCACAAATCCGCCGCCAGCTGCCGTACCACGTCATTTTCCGTGTCGTCTTTCAGGACCAGCAGATACTCTTCCAGCGCCTCGGCCGTTTTTCCCTTCTGCAGCAACTTTTCAGCGCGTTCCACGCGCTTCGCCAGTTCGGCCCGGTCCAGTCGTTTTGTGATCTCAGGCATGTGGAATTGAGGCGGAGCAACCCTGCTTCGATTCTAGGAGTGCCTCCGAACCCCAGCAATGCGGTAACGCCCGGCGGCGATTACGAAGGTCACCTGCTTCTCCATTCAACTCAAGGTTTGTCGTTCGTGGTTCGTCCACCCATAGATACGCAGAAGATAGGCAGAAGAAGATAGGCAGAAGACAGGCAGACGCGGGATTAGGCGGATGCGCATTTACGGCAGGAAGTGCACCGAGCATCGTGCTCAATGCGGTGAGCTCTTGATCTCCCAATGGCCGTTCTCGCCCGGGCGTTCACGTTTCGGTCCGCCGAGACCATACCGTTCCTCTTCCACCAGAGGCACTTCGCGCGGCAATATTTCTCGAAGCGCCCAGTCAATCCGGTCAACCCCTTGGGAGATCAAGCGAATCAGTTGCTGATTTTCAATCGTGTCAACTGAGAGAGAAATCGGCGCCAAAGCGTTGCGGATATGATGATTCATCTCCGCAATCACCTGCATTCTTGCCATGGTCAGGCGCTGCTGACGGCGGTTGGTGGCGGCTAACTTTGCCACCAGTCCACTTACGATCAGAGCCGACAAGGCTTCCGCCAGCAATCTTTCCCGATTGCGCCCAATGTCCGGCACCAGCCAGTGGTGCATAAGTTCCGTAGCCAAAAATGACACGAGTCCGACTCCCAGCGCCGTTCCCAGGACAAATCGCCACGAAGTCGCCTGCATCCCCGACCCTCCGCCGCTTGGCAGCGTCGGGCCGCTCGCCAAGGGAGCCTTCTGAATTGAAGCGCTCGATCCATTCATGAGGATTGGGCCTCCTGCCCAGACTTGTTCGCGCCCAAGCCCAGCCTTAACCCGCGACGCATCTGCTCTTCGTTTTCCAGGACGTCATTGAGTTCTCGTACGATCCGCAGGAGCTCATTGCTATCCCTGGTTTCTGAAGCGGCTCTGCACAATTCCTTCCAGTCATGGTGTTTTGCTTCAGCCATCATTTGTTCCTCCGGAATTCCCAACTCTGTGAAGAGATGTAGGGGCTTGCGCTTCAAGTGTCTGCAACCAGCTCTCTTGCAGAACCCGAAGCACAAACCAAACGTGGCACAAAGGTCAGAACACGAGCATCAGCTCGCCGGAGGGGGACGGTTGTAATGCCAACCGTCAGTCACAATATCGGCATGTGGCGCGGCAGCCACAACGAAAGCAGACGCCTCGGCTGGTAAGGGAGCAATCAGACTGGCACGAGGAGGACTCAACCACTGAAAATCGTCGTGATCAAAACACTGCTTGTGCATCTGGCCGGCGACCGAGCGGGCAGACACACCGGCGGCGACTTGCCGGAAACTGGACGGCGTCCCACGAGCCAGCAGGAAACCCAGACTGGCGACACACACCATTGCGGCGCGACGCGAAACCAATCTGCCATTGCTTTTCCAGAACAGCCGGATCGGCGACATACAAACACCCCAAAGAGTAGGGATGATTCGATCTTCGCTTTGGTTAGCCGACGCCAAACTTTTTCTGTTTACCTCCCAGCTAACCTCACCGCTATATCACTAACTTACGCAGATGCCCGACCCAGTCCGCCCCAACTGGAAGGCAACCACAAACTACGGTGGGCCTTAATTTTAATTTTGCTTTCGTTCCCACTTCTTGCGAATCCTTCGCGCACCTCGCCGGTCAGAAATAGGGACAGACCTGACCTTCTTGCGGTGTTTACGACGGCCTTCGCTCTGCTCAAACTGAGACCGGTCGGCAGAGTCGGAAACAAGACAAGCATTAACAAACGGGAAAAACATTCGCCACGCCTACCAGATTCACCCGATTCACTCCTCGCAGCCGATCGGAGATAGTGATTTGCAATTACGGTCGAACCCTTGTACGCGCAACTCTCGTACCCACTCCCACGTAAGTCTTGCGCCGAGTGAGAAGGGGTTCCGCAGCGCAGAGGTTCGGCCTTTAGCGGTTCCTCCGCTTGGCTGATTGATTGATCCGCTCGAAGTGACCTTGGCGAAGAAACACTCAGGGGGATTCGTGTGCGCAAGCGGCTCAGTTCAGCCCGCATCCCCGTACACATCCCACGACTTAGATCCTAAAGGAAGTCTTCGGAGGATTTCAATCTTATGAAGCACCATTCTGTTCTTTTCTGCAGCGTCCTTATGTCTCTCGCCGCCACCCTCGTCCTTTTCCCCAGCCTCCTCTGTGCCCAGTCCCTCACCTCGGGCGACATCAACGGCACCGTCACCGATCCCACGGGCGCCGCTGTCCCCAACGCCACCGTGACTCTGAAAAATACCGGCACCGATGTGACCCAGACTTCCACATCGAACAGCACGGGCGCTTATCGTTTCTCGCTGTTGAATCCCGGCAATTACCGAGTCTCTGTCACTGCCAAGGGATTTCAAACCATCGAGCACGCCGCGACCGTCACCGTCGGCGAGGTCAGCACCATCAACATCCAGCTCCAGGTTGCCGCGGCTAGCCAGACCGTCGAAGTAAGCGGCGTAGGTAACGTGATTCAAACCGAGAACGCCAACGTCTCCACCACGATCAGCCCGGAGATCGTTGCCAATATTCCCAACCCCGGCAACGATCTCACTTATTACGTGCAGCTCGCGCCCGGCGCCACCATGAACACGCAGATGGGTTATGGCAACACCTCGGTGTTTGGAATCTCCGCGACTTCCAACCTCTTCACCGTTGACGGCATGAATGAGAACGATCCCTTCCTCAACGTCAACAATTCCGGCGCCACCAATCTTCTTTTAGGCACCAACGATATCCAGACCGCAAGCGTCGTCAGCAATGGTTATGACGGAGAATACGGCACCCTCGCTGGCGCCAACGTCAACTATGTGACCAAATCCGGCACCAACCATTTCCACGGCAACGCCGAGTACTTCTGGAATGGCAGCAATCTCAACGCCAACGATTGGTTCAACAACAACACTGCCACTCCGCGTCCCTTCGACAACGCCAATCAATGGGCGGCTTCGATCGGAGGGCCCATCGTTAAAGATAAGACTTTCTTCTTTGTCGATACCGAAGGTCTCCGCCTGCTCATCCCGACCGCCATCCCAGTGAATATTCCCAGCCCGCAGTTTCAGGCTGCCGCCCTGGCCACCATCCCCTCGAACGAAGTTCCCTTCTACAACAGCATTTTCAACATCTACAACAATGCCCCCGGCGCAAATCGCGCGACCAACAGCCTGCCCAGCGGCGGCTGTGACGGCACTGTGGCCATGGCTGGCGGCGATCCGTGCGCGCTCGAATTCAATTCCAACATCCACAATCTCACCGATGAGTGGCTGCTGACCACCCGCATCGATCAGAACATCGGCAACCGGGACCACGCATTCATCCACTTCCGTGCCGACCATGGCCTGCAGGCAACTTACACTGATCCCCTGAGCCCTACCCTCAACGCTGCCAGCACCCAGCCCGAGTACGATGCGCAAATCCAGGAGAACCATCAGTTCGGTTCCAACGCCATTAACCAGTTCACTCTGGCCGGCACCTGGTATAGCGCGATCTTTCTGCCGCCCAGTCTCTCAGCCGCAACTTCCTTGATGCCGTACCAGCTCAGCTTTTCCAGCGGCCAGTTCTATACCCCCGGCGGCGGCGACTACGCCACCTGGCCTCAGGGACGCAACGTCACCCAGTACCAGGTTTCCGACGACTACGCCTGGCAGAAGGGCAGTCATGATCTGAAGTTTGGCGTGGATTTCCGCCGCAACGACCTCACCGATTACACTCCCGGAGGTTTCGACGCCACCATCCCCGATGCCATTTTCAACACCGAGGCCAGCTTCCTGAATGGCAGCGCCGATACCTTTGAGCAGGCTTTCGCCACTCGCGCCACCGAACCGCTCGCCGTCTACAGCCTCGGCTTGTACGCCCAGGACGAGTGGGCGCTTCGCCCGCGTCTCAAGGTCACCCTATCCCTGCGGGCTGAACACAACTCCAATCCCATCTGCGTCACCGACTGCTTCGCCCGCCTCTCCGGTGAGTTCGATAGCATCTCCCACGATCCGTCCCAGCCTTACAACCAGGCAATTGACACTGGCCTTCACCAGGCGCTTCCCAATTACCAGGGCCTCAGTTGGGAGCCGCGCTTCGGCTTCGCCTGGCAGCCCTTGGGCGCCGGAAACACTGTGGTCCGCGGCGGCGTCGGCATCTTCGCCGACATTTTCCCCGGCACCATCGCTACTTCTTTCGATACCAACTCGCCTCTGAAAAATACCTTCGTCGTCCCTGGCGGTGCGGGAGTCACACCCTTTGTGCCCGTCGCACCCGGGGTGCCGGGTGACGCAGCTTCCTTGGCCTCGGCGTCCAACACAGCCTTCGTGTCCGGATTCAACTCCGGTCTCAACCTCGCCCAAATCACTGCATCCCTTCCCACCGGTGTGCCATTCAGTCCTCCCACCATCGTCAACTCCGTGCAACACGTGCAGTATCCCACCTACGACGAGTGGAATCTTGAAGTCGAGCAGGCTCTCGGAAGCAAGATGTCGTTGACTCTGGGTTACGTCGGCAATCACGGATCCGACTTGGCCGCCTTCAATCCCGCCCTCAACGCCTATTGCGGCTCCGCCTGTCTCGGCACACTAGCCTCAAATCTCGGGCTGACCACGACTCCAACCTCCTTCGTGGGTTTGCCCGCCTCTGTTCCCGACCCCCGTTTCAGCACCGTCAACGAAGTCGGCAATCCGGGAGTCTCGAACTATAACGGCCTGATCGCGTCCTTCACTCGGCGCCTCACCAGCGGCTTGCAGGTTCAGACTTCCTTTACCTGGAGCCACGCCCTCGACGATGTCTCCAATGGCGGTTTCCTGCCCTTCAATTTCGGCACCAACACCAGCATTCTCTCTCCGCAGGATCCCTACAATTTCAAGGAATACAACTACGGCAACGCCGACTACGACGCTCGCAAGCAATTCAACCTCAGCTACGTCTACCAGACTCCGAAGCTGCACGGCCTCATGGACCTGCTGGGCAATTGGACCGTCTCCGGCGTCTTCTTCTTCCGCACCGGGCTTCCTTTTACGGCCATTGATGGCACTTCCACCGGATCTCTCGGCGCCTATAATTACGGCCCCGCCACCGGTCTCGACCTCTTCGCCAATCAACTCGTGAGTCCGATCAGCTGCAGTTCCTCCGACGCCTACACCGTCTCCGGAACCAACACCCCCTGCATGAGCTTGACCGACTTCACTTCGCCCGTTGGACCCAACGGCATCGCGACTTTTGGCGCCGCTCACCGCAATCAGATCTACGGTCCTGACTTCTTCGACACGGATCTGACCGTGATGAAGAACTTCCACGTTCCTCACTGGGAGAGCGCGGAGTTCCAGGTCGGCGCTTCCGCTTTCAATATCCTCAACCATCCCAACTTCGATCAGCCCGTGGGAGACATTGGGAACCCGCAGTTCGGCTCCAGCATCCTGACGGTCGCCACTCCCACCAGCATCTTCGGCTCGTTCCTCGGCGCCAATGCCTCGCCGCGCGCCCTCCAGATCAAAGCTGAACTCAGGTTCTAACCGCTACCCAAACCACCAGGCCCGGCGCAAGCCGGGCCTTTTTCTTGCCAGGGGCGCTGATCCCAAACGTAATAACTTGTCATTCAAACCCGCGCCAAGCGCGGGTGAGAGCCTGCCATGCGCGACCGAGCGCCGCGAAGAAGTCGAATGGGAACCTGCTTTTGTTCGCTCCCATCTTCACGGCCGGCACTGCACCGGATTCTCATTCAAATGCGCCAGCAGCGACTTTGCCTTCGCATCATCGGGATTAAACTCCAGCACCCGCTCCACATATCGCCGCGCGTCTTCTTTCTGATTCGCCGAGCAAAACAAAATCGCCAGATCCATCCCAATCGCGCTGCGATGCGGCACCCGCGAAAACGCCCCCTGCCACAATTCTGCCGCCTGCCGAAGATTCCCCGCCCGCGCCTCGATCATCCCCAGATTCGCCGCCGCCTGGTTGTCCAGCGGATCAATTTTCAACGCACGCTGGTAAAGCTCCCGCGCCGCGTTCTCGTTCTTGTGTTCCTGTTCCACAAATCCCAGAGCCGACAGCACCGCCGGATCATCCGGCCGCTCCTTTACCGCCTTTTGCAGATACTCCTCGGCCAGCGCAGGCGCATCTTCCACGCCCCGCAGCGCCAGCGATTCCCACGCCAGCGCGAAATCGCGCGTCGTCGACAGCGCTGCATCGCTCGCCGGAAACGCCACCAACGGCGCTCCCGGCGTCCCTCGCACCTCCAGTCGAGGCAGCGGTGGAATATTTGGGTAGCGCATGATCCGATGGTCCGTCGTCTCCGTATGCGCCACATCCTTCGTCGGCAGTTCCGGCATGTGGCACGCCACGCAATTCGGCTTGTCGGCATGATGCTTCGCCGCAAAAGCCTCGCCATGGCAGGCCAGGCATTTGCCCCGGTAATAACTGACCTTCTCCGCCGCGCTCGGCTCCTGATGCGGATCATGACAACTCCCGCACCACATCCGCTCTCCCGACTTCCGCTTGCACTCGCTCAGCGACAGCGCTTCGAACTGGCTCAACCCCTGCGGCTTTTCCGGCTGATTCCCCGACAGCAAGGAATAATGCTCGTAATCCGAAAGCCGATCCCCCGGCTGAAAGTCATACAAATGTTTCCCCGGCTGCTGCACCGCCGCGGCCCCCTCAAAATGACACTCCATGCAAATTCCGTCTCGTCGCTCCGCCGGCAGCTTCGCCGGATTCACAATTGACGACGCAACGCCCGCTCCCTTGCCCTCGACATGACCAGCTCCAAAGCCATGGCACCGTTCGCACGTAATTCCGCCATGCGCAAACGGCTCGCCCAGAAATTGGCTATCCGTCCCCGCCACCGGAGCCCGCATCCCGCTGCTATGGCAATTGAGGCAACTCGGATACGCCGGCAGATTCATCGGCATCTCCCGCGCTTCCGAGTAAGCCGGCGTCATATTCCACTTGCCTTCCTGCGAATACCAGATGATCGGCGCCTCAAACCAAAATCCGTCGACAGAAAAAAGATAAGTCCGACCCTTCACTCCCGACCCGATGAAATACAAGAGCTCGCGCTCCCCGCCAAATCCTTTCTCGCCAGCCCGCTCATAACTCATCCAAACCGCCCGTTTCGGGACTGTCGCGGTCCGAAGTGGTTGGTTCGGAATTGTGCGGGTCCGGGTCTCCGACCCAGACGGGCCGAGCGCAACTCGGCTGCCTGCGTCCCGCTCATAAACTCGGTAAGTCACACCGGAAGTTTTATTCGTAAACCCGCCGCCCATAAACCCATCAATCGCGGGCCCGCTGGCGGTAGCCATCGCAGTCTTCGAATAGGATTCGTAGATTTCCGTATGGCAGGAAGCGCAAGCCTCACTCCCCGGAACCACGTTATCAGCCGGTGTGGCGGAGCCGGCCGTAGGAATCTGCGAAGCCTCCGCGACAAACCACACGCCGCCGAGCAACCAGACCAGAACCAGCATCCTAGCGCGCACGATAAATGCGATTTTATTCCAAGCTGCCGCCGTATGTTTCCCGCGCCGCCCTGCTTCTAGGCAACAGTCGTTTCCTCGTGCATTGGGATCTGCGTGAGTCCATGCGAGAAGCTGATGTCGAGGTGATTCTGCAGCGAGCCAAGGAGAAGTACCCGGAAGCGAAGCCGCGAATCATCTCCGACAATGGTCCGCAGTTCATCGCTCGCGACTTCAAGGAGTTCATTCGCATCTCGGGCATGACGCACGTCCGAACATCCCCTTACTATCCGCAGTCGAACGGCAAGATTGAGCGCTGGCACAAATCGCTGAAAAGCGAGTGCATTCGGCCGGGAACGCCGCTGTCGCTGGACGATGCGCGGCGTCTGGTCGAAGGCTACGTGGAGCACTACAACAACGTCCGTCTGAACAGTGCCATCGGCTATGTGACGCCAAACGATATGCTCGGAGGGCGACAGGTCGAGATTCACGCTCAGCGCGACCGCAAACTGGAAGCCGCCAGACAGCAACGCCAGAGTCGTCGCCAGCAAGCGGCGTGAAAGCAAGCGACCAGACGCCGCGATGCTGGACAGCCAAGGAAAGCTATTTTGACCTAACAGTAGACGAGCGACATCGGGGATTTAAAAACAACTATCCGCCCAACCCCTCTAAGGCCTGAACACCCCGAAGAGCCTGCTCTCGGGTACGTTCATCTTCCTGAATTCACTGCCGCTATTGCCATCGATGCACGCCAGCGTTCCGCGCTGCGTGAGTCGGCAGGTGAACACGGCCTCAGCGCCATCTGCTAAGAGGTCAATGGAAAACTCCACACTGCCCTTGTGATTCGGCTCCATTCTTTGTCGCTCGGCTCCGTCGGAGCCGTATGCGTGCAGTTCCATGACATAGGCGTAGCTCACGCCAATCATTGCAAACTCGAACTTTTTCCCTCTTGTAATCCCTGTGCAGTTGAGACTTCGGAAATGAGCCGGGGCTCCGTCGCTAAGAGGCCGCATCCCACTATTAAAATCTCCGATCTCGACCCACACGCCCACCAACTCCTTCGCCAATGGTGCTCTTCCCTTGTTGAAAGACGCTGTAAGCCCGCTGAGGGATCTCGGCTGATTGGCGCATGGAGAGTTTTGTGAGACTGGATCGACAGGAATTGATTCGTCGGCACTGGTTGCCGGGGCCGCTTGCTGCTGGGCACATAACTGAAGCGGCATCGACAATATGAACATCAATACGGCGGCACGCATTTGGTTTCTCCGCTCCAAAGTATCTGCTTTTGAAAAGAATCTGGCCGCTCAATTATCAGGAAAGAGGCGGGGGAGTGGCAGATAACCGTCGTAAGCAGGTCATTGACACTCACAATTCGTGTCTGGCCGCTCCTGAGTTCTGGCGTAGTCAGGGGAAAACCGGATGTTGAGAAGCGGCAGGTCGTTGCGGAGCTACAATGACCTCGCCGGGCGAAACGGAAGCGGGCACTGCGGGGACGCAACCATGCCGAGGGATATCCCGGTGGGCTCATCGAGACGATGAATGGGGGCGTGAGGACTCGTTCCTGCGCCGCCCAATCTCCATCGGATCGAAAGACCCCTATGCCTTGAAAATCCCCGCCCGAAGGGCGGAATACTCACTAACGGAGAACGGCGCTTCTCCATTTCAGGCTGAACCAAGACAAGGGCAGCATCCCCGCTGCGGTGCGCTCCGGCGTCTTCATTCACTCTTGGCCTTCACTCACTCTTGAATGATGAGATTTCCACACTTTGGGATTGCCGATCAATGCACCCAGGTCGGCAACGAACCGAAAGAACTTCAGAACTGGCGCGGCGGGAGATGTGTATTCTTCCGATCCTTCTTGATCATTTTCTTCTGCGCTTTCTTCTGCGCCTTGTTGTATTTCTTCTGCGCTTTCCTCTGTCTTTTCTCGGCTTTGCGGTCAGCCCGGGCCTGTTGCCGCGCGTTATACCTCTGCCCATAGGCTGGCGCAGCGTAGCCGGCACTCAAAACAGCCAGCAGCAGCAGTGCGGCAATTTTCTTCATAGATCTTCGCTAGAACGATGCTTCCCGCAATTCTAGCAATAAAATTAACCCGCGTCCCTCCCAATAGGGCTGGTTGCGCACCAGAGTGCGGCGAAAAACAGCCTGGTAAGAAAAAAGGCGCCGGAAAAATTCCGGCGCCGATTGAGATACGACTCGCGAGATGCGGTCAAGCGAGGGATCAACTCAAAGCTTACAGCTCAAAACTTTACTTGCTCTCCGCCACTCCCGGCGACGGTGCTCCAAAGTCGCGGCGACTGTTCACCGCCGTCTTGGCGGCGCGCGCCGACGGCTGGTTCGCCGCCGCCGCTCCATAGCGCTCCAGTAGCATCGGAGCCATCGCGTTCTCGGCTTCCTTCACAAAAATCATCTGGGTCTCCGAAGCCATGTCGACGCGCACGAAATCCCCCAGCTTCACCTGCCCGGTCGCCACCAGATTCGCCAGCGGGAAAACCAGATTCCGCTCGATCGCCCGCTTCAAGTGCCGCGCCCCATACCGCGGATCGGTGCCTTCCTTCAGCAAATATTGTTTCACCGCCGCCGTGCAATTGAACACGAACTGGTTCGTGCCCGCGGCCATCAGCACCCGCTGCTGCACCATGCCCAGCTCGATGTCCAGAATCTCCGCCAGATGCTCATCGCGCAGCGTCTTGAACACCACCGTCTTGTCGATGCGGTTCATGAACTCCGGCGTAAACTTGCGCCGCGCCGCTTCCACCGCCGTCCGCTGAATCTTGTCGTCAAACGACTCGTCGACTTCCACCGCTTTCGGGGCAAACCCAAACCCGCCATCCACCAGGTTCGTCATCTCCTGCGCGCCCAGGTTCGAAGTCAAAATGATGATGCACTGCGACAGATCCACGCGCCGGTTGTCGCCCAGCGTCAGCGTGGCCTTGTCCAGAATTCCCAGCAGCAGCTGCCACAGCGAATCCGAGGCCTTCTCGATCTCGTCAAACAACAGAATCGAGAGCTTCAGTTTCTCGGTAAACCACTGATTCAACGCTTCCTGGGTCAGCAGCGGATGCGTCTCGCGGTGCCCCAAATATCCCGGAGGTGAGCCGATTAGCTTGGCAATCTCATGCGAATGCTGAAACTCGGCGCAGTCAATCTTGATGCATGCCCGCGAATCCCCAAACAGCGCCTCGGCCATGGCTTCGACCACCCGCGTCTTGCCCGACCCGGTCGGCCCCAGGAACAGCAGGTTCCCCACCGGACGTCCCGGCGCGTTCAGCCCCGCCAGAAACATCTGATAAATCTCGACGACCTTCTCCACCGCCTGCTCCTGCCCCACAATGCGGCGGCGCAGGGCTGCTTCAAACTCCCCGGCATCGTTGCTGCGACGGTTCGGATCGAGCACTGTAGCGAGGTTCGTTCTCATAAGTCGTTGCCCGAATTCTCCGGACATTGTCCCTTTCGTTTGGCCTTTTCTCAGGCTCTCTCTGTTGTTATTCCCCGATTTCGGGAGCTCTATTCCGTCGATCGACCCCAACTCACCGGAACTACCAGATTGTGCCGTCCACTCGACTTTCGTATCCCACAAAGCTCGCGGTCCAGTGGGCTAGAAATAAGCAAGCTGCTGGCCACGAAAACCTCCGCCGCCGGAAAAGACCGAACTCTCACATCCGCCAAGACTTAGCTGAATCCAATGCACCCCGCTCCCCCCCAAACCCACCCTTCCACAGAACATAAGAGAAAACCTTTGCACCATCGGGGAAGGAACATGCACTGCCTCCGTACGGAGTCACGAGTCCCAAGCAAGAAGCGAGGCGAACCCCGAGCAGCCCTCCCAGTCAGAGTCATCCATCAAACCCATATTGAACTCAGTCATCAGCCCAGCAGTCGCAGCTCAACAGTCGCAGCTCAACACTCGCAACCCAGCAGTCGCAACCCGGCACTCGGTACTGAGTCAGTCAACCGTCTTACTCCGCACGTAACTAGCGACCATGCAACCCGACGGCTACTATCGCATCAGGTAAATTGCGGGGAGGATCGCTTGCGCCTTTCGTCTTTTCGTGTCGTCACTGCTACGTCCTGTCTTCTTTTCGGCGCCGCCGCCTGGCGCCTGGGCCCGCACTCCGCTTCCGATTTCGCCGCCCACGCACAAACCGCCACAGAGTCAGCCACGCGCGCGCAGGCCGCATCTCAAAAGCCTCAACTGCAGCCCGTCAGCGCCAAGACCACCAAGGCTAAGATCATTCCCGAACCCAGGCTCGAGCTGACCGCCGCTCCCGGCACTGAACTCTACACCGCCAAACGCGGAGAAGCCATCCCCACCATCGCCCACCACTATCTGGGCAAGACATCTTATCTCACATCCTCCGAGTTGGCCGACGCAATTCGCGCCGCCAACCATAAATCGGATGCCTCCAACTTCCTGAAGGCCAACGAGCAAATCATCATCCCCGGAATCTTGCCCGCGCCCATCGTCGAGCACACCATCCCCGTCGCCAAAGACTTCGAAGTACGCGCCGTCTATCTCACGGGCCTCATGGCCGCCAGCGACCACGGCATTCGCATCATCAAACACTGGCGCGAAGTCGGCGGCAACGCCGTCGTCTTCGATATCAAGGACTCCGACGGCAGCGTCAACATTCCCTTCGAGCACCCGCTGCTGGGTGACCACAAGGTCTACATTCACGATCTGCCCAAGTTTGTTCATTTCCTGCACCAGCAGAACATGCACGCCATCGCCAGAATCGCTATTTTCCGCGACGAGCACCTGGTTGTGACCCATCCCGAACTCGCCGTCCAGTCCCGTAAGAACCACACAGCCTGGCGCGAAAACGGCAAGCTGGTCTGGACCGATCCCTCCAATCCCAAAGTGCAGGACTATGACATCGCCCTGGCCAAGCACGTCGCCCAACTCGGCGTCGACGAGATCCAGTTCGACTACGTAAGATTCCCCGCCGAGGGCGACCAAAAAGATGCGCAGTTCGCATTCCAGACCGGTCAACAGTCCGCGCAAGCGGCAGATGCGGGGAGCGACAGCGGCTTGTGTGGCGACGGGCGCCTCGCCCGTCCCGCGAAGGCGAAACCAAGCGGAACCGCCGCGAAGCCAACACCAAAATCCGCCGACTCCAAACAACCCGCCTGCCAAGTCCCCCGCGGTCCGCAGCGCTCCGACGTCATCACTGCCTTCCTGAAAAAGGCCTATGCCGAACTTCATCCTACGGGCGTACTGCTCTCACTCGACGTCTTCGGCGTGATGGCGTGGCAACGCCAGGTCGATCTTTCTCACACAGGACAGGACATCGTCGGCATGGCGAAATACTGCGATGTGCTTTCGCCCATGATCTATCCCTCACACTTCTTCGGCATGGATAACATCCCGCATCCTGGCGACGAACCGGCGCACTTTATTGGCGAGTCGATGGACCGCTTTGAGCTCATCACCAAAGGCAGCGGCGTGGTGATTCGTCCGTGGCTGCAGGCCTTTCACTGGCGCACCAAGACTTACTCGCCCGAATACATCAAGATTCAGGTGGAAACAGCGCGCGCCAAAGGCGGCATAGGATTCTTGTTCTGGAACGCCGCCAATGATTATTCCAAGCCCTACGAAGCCATGCCGCAAATGAAGGCGGACAACTACAAAGACGCGGCGAATACGAATAAAGACGGCTCCAAAGCCAATCCCAGGTATTTCCGCGGCGACGAAATGCCGGCGACGACCGTGCAGGCAGCTCTGACTCCGGCAGTCGCGCCAGCTGAGAGCCACTAACCACCCAGGCGTGAGATTTCCAGAGCCTTGGGGTCCTCCGCTCTTATCGAGGGGCGCCCTGGGATCTTGCTACCGTCCCGGATTCAGATCTCTCATCACTACATTCAGCACTTGCCCCGCCACCCGCGCGTCGCGCTCCGTGATCGTGGCCGGTCCGCGCTCGCTCTGGTGGCGATATGTCCAGGCCACATCCGGCAGACGCGCCCAGCCGCCGCGAATCAGGCCCGCTCGTTCTGCGACGGTAAGCCGCGTCTCCAGCAGCCAGTCGGCGATATTTCCCGCAGGCGCGCCCGAGGCCGTAAGCGCGCTCAGCCCCTTGTGTTCGAGAGCATCGGTGACAATCGCCTCCAGGACTCCGCAGCAAGTCTGCAGCGCCAGCTCATACAGCCCCTGCTCCAACGCGCGCCGGCTCTCGGTGTAAGCCTGCTCCAGCACGGGCCGCAACTCGGTGTTGTGTACAAAATCAAACCGCCGCGGTGCCGGAGCCTGCGCCGATGCCGCCACGATCGCGCTCTCGGCGTTGCCGGTCAGCGATGCCACAGCCTGCTCCAGTACGTCGATCAGCCGCTGAACGATTTCAGCCGGAGCAGCCCCTTCGGCGGCTCGGCCGCCCTCGGCCCGCAATAGAAACGCTTCGCTGAAAGCGCGCGCCAGCCAGTGGGCTTTACTCGCGCCCGACAGCTCGTTAATCGTTACTCCGACGTCCTGCTGCCACACCCGATTGGTGGTAATGGCGAAGGCGTCGCTCGGATCCGCTGCCAGCAGAGTGAGCAAATCTCGCCCGCGCCGGATCAGGCTGCCCAGTTGAGTTAGATATGTATCGACTTGCGTTTGAAGGCTGTCATCCATCGGTAGGTCTTGAATCGAGGGAGCCCGAACCTCGGCTCCGTTTTCCTCTCGGGCTGCACCCATTCTTCGCGCACTTCGCGGTGAGGGCCTTCTGCGAAAATCAGGCTAAATAAAATCGGCTCTGGGCGCTCTATTCATCTTGACACGCAAAAGCCACGGTGCTAAAGTCACACCCCGAAAGTGGTACGCTCACTGGACCAGTCTAGCATAGCCGCTAACCCGGCCCTTGAGCCACGGGACGCCCGCACCGCGGTTGAGATCCACCGGGCATCGGATCGGCTGGCGCAAAACGAAGACGCAGTTTTCACCAATCGCTCCTGTTTTCGCAACTGATTGGCAACTGGCGATCCGCCAGGGATTTCTTAAAAGATCCACCCGGTCGTGGAGGCACTCCTGATGGCTACTCCCGCTAGCTCTCTGATTCACCCCTCGCGTATTCCCAATCGCTGGGTTCAATTGACCGCCGGCATCGTCGCGATGATGGCCATCGCGAACCTCCAATACGCCTGGACTTTGTTTACCAAGCCCATTCAAGCCCATCTGCACGTTTCGCTGGTGGCCGTGCAGTGGACATTTACTCTGTTCGTTCTTCTTGAGACTTGGCTTGTGCCCTTCGAAGGCTACCTGGTCGACCGCATCGGCCCACGATTCATGCTGGGCTTCGGCTCAGTCATGATCGCTCTGGGATGGATGGGTTCCGGCTACGCCGAGAGCATCCACAGCCTCTACTTCTGGTACGGCATGGGCGGCATCGGCGCCGGCGTGGTATACGGCGGAGCCATCGGCAACGCGCTGAAATGGTTCCCGGACCATCGCGGATTGTGCGTTGGCCTCACCGCTGGCGCTTACGGCATCGGCACTGCGACCACCATCGCCCCGATTGCCTCCATGATGAAGGTCTCCGGCTACCAGCACACTTTCATCGTCTGGGGAGCGATTCAGGGACTCGTCGTGCTGGCCTCCGCCCTGTTTCTGGCCCGCCCGCCTCTGGGGTGGACGCCGCCGAACTGGGCTGAGAAAGAAGCCAAGATTAAGGCGAAAGTGAACACTTCGGCGGTGAATTTGACGCCGTTTGAGATGGTGCGCCAGCCCTCCTTCTATGTCATCTACCTCATGATGACCATGCTGGCGTTCGGCGGCCTGGTGGTCACCGCGCAACTCAAGCCCATGGCCGCCTCCTATCATGTCGATAATGTCGTCGTGGTCTTCGGCATGACCGCCCTGATCCTGGCCATCACCGTGGACCGCATCCTGAACGGACTCACCCGCCCCTTCTGGGGATGGGTCTCCGACCACATCGGCCGCGAGAATGCCATCTTCATTGCCTTTGTTCTGGAGGCGATTGCCGTATTCGCCCTGCTCCAGTTGATCAGCCATCCGGTGTGGTTCGTGGCCTTGTCTGGCCTGTGCTTCTTCGCCTGGGGCAACATTTTCTCATTGTTCCCCGCCATCACCGGCGATCTGTACGGCAACAAGTGGGCCACCACGAACTACGGAGTCGTCTACACCGCCAAAGGATTAGCTGCCGCCGCGGCCGGTCCGGGTGCAGCCTGGTTGTTTGCCAAAACCGGTTCCTGGTCGAAGGTCTTCTGGGCCATGATCGTCTGCGACCTGGTAGCCGCATTTATGGCTCTGTTGTGGCTGAAACCACTGGCGGCGCGCGCCGTCCGATCGGAGACCGCCGCTGCTTCCGCTGTCAACAAGTCGGAGTCGCCAGTCAAGACTCGCGGCGTCGCCTAGGGCGAAAACACGCGTCGTTCCTCTGGCTCTCGCTCCAATCATGGAACGGGAGCCTTTTCTTTCACAATTGCCGGTATTGGCGGAGGTCTGCCGTCTAACATCTGTCACCTGATGCCCGGCGCTCGCGCCTACGCCGGCAGACTCTGCCCGCGCGTTTCGACGCCAAACGGAATCAAGCACAGCCCCAGCAAAAACGCGAGCGCAGTCATGGCCACGGGCACGCCCAGCGATCCGTAGTGGCGAATCCCGGCTCCGACCAGAAACGTTATCCCGGCGCCTCCAAACCTCGCCATCGACGTGGCGAACGCAAACGCGCTGGCCCGGCACTCCGTCGGATACTGCTCCGGCAGCCACAGCGTGTAGACGGCAAAATTGGCCCCGCCCACCCCAAGAAAGAAGAGGCAAACAAAAAACCATGGCAGGCCCGCCGCTCCTAAATAAAAGACCTTCCCGAAAGTAAGCGCGATGAAGACCATCATCAGGGCAAAAAACAACGCCAACGCGCCACGGCGCCCCAGACGGTCCGCAATCCACGGCATCGCCAGACAACCAAGGATGGTCGCAAACGACACCAGCATCGTCGCCCACGAAGCCAGTTGCGCCGCGGCAGGACCAACCCGGCCTGCGGCCTCAGACAACGTGGTAGCTGCCGCCGGCACATACACTGTTCCAGCCCATAGCCCGCAAATCGAAGCCAGCATAAACAGCGAATTCAAAATCGTGCGCCACCGCCATTGCGCCGAAAACAGTGTCGCCAGCGGACGCCAGATCGCCCAGTCCCGGATCACATTTCCTTTCTCGCGCCAGCGCGAAGGCTCCGCCACTCCGTACCGTATCCACGCCAACAACAGCGCTGGCACGCCACCCACGGCAAACATCGCCCGCCATCCGAAATGGCTGCCAACCGTGTAGTTGGCAATCGCCGCCAGAAAAATGCCTACGTAATATCCCGTGTGCATGTAGCCGGAACCCGCTACCCGCCGCCGCTCTGGCCACTCCTCTGCCACGAACGTTCCTCCCATGGCCCACTCGCCGCCAATTCCAATCCCCGCCAGAAGCCTCAGGAACGCGAGCTGCCAAATGCCCGTCACCAGCGCGCTCAAGAACGTAAACACCGAATACCACACGATGGTCAGCATCAGCGTGCGCACTCGTCCAAACTTGTCCCCAATCGGACCCCACAGAAACGCCAGTCCCCAGCCCACCAGAAACAAGGCAAACAGTAACCCGCCGTACACCCCAATGTTTCCCTTGGTCGCCGCCACGCCCGATCGCGGGAGAAGTTCGCGCAGCGATGGCACCAGGACCAGCGCATAGATAAAGGAGTCCATGCCATCGAGAGCCCACCCTCCCCAGGCGGCCCAGAATCCCCGAATCTGATTTCGTGTGAGAGATGGCGACGCAGCGGAAGTGACCGGGACGGGGTCGTCAGGAACGGGCGATGACAGACCCGGCGTAGGCCGATCTGGCAATGACATGGAGAGGAACTATATCAAAAAGAAATCCGTTCTATGACAGGCAACCTCTGCGTCTGAGCGGACGAACCTGCTTGAAAAACCGCGCTGCTTCGAGGAACACAGAGGGATTGTCGACGGCCCACCGAGACGTAGTCGCGGCAATCAGTCCGGTGTCCAGCCGAGAAATTCCTCGTGGCCTTCGAAGATTTCGTGCAACTGGATTTCCATCCTCTGGCGTCGGCTCAAAGACTGATCTCTACCTGGCTCCCGCGTCTTATCAGTTCCCGATCGTGCTGTTTGATCCGTGAGAAGTTTTGTCCTCAAGCTGCTCTGAGGAGATTCCTCAACCTCTGCCGGTCTCTCCAACAAAGTCGATGGCATAGGCTACCTCCTGTCAGCCAAATTATTCCCTCCCGACAACCGATCTGCGGTGACGAAAAGATCATGACCGTGTGATCGCCAGCACAACAGTAATCCCTGAAGCAACATCGCAGTCCGCCCCGAAAATTCGATTCCTTTGTCGCGCGAGCCTTCGCAAAACCCGCAGATCACGAACTAACGTAACTCCACAAATAATTAAGGAAACGTTAATCTCTGAATTTGGCGGAGCCTTCTGGTTGGCTTTCTGTTGGCGCAGTTGTACCGGAGCCGTATTTCGTAGCAATTGCAATATCGTTTCTGCATGCGGGGAGAAGAAATGGCCACAAAGAAAATCCTCTTAGTCGACGACTCCAAGACGGCCCTGATGATGGAGCGCGCAATCGTGGAAAAGCGCACCGCTTACCTGTGCGTGACCGCGTCCGACGGGCTCGAAGCAGTCACCAAGGCCAACGACGAACATCCCGACCTGGTGCTCATGGACGTCGTCATGCCGCGCATGAATGGTTTTGAGGCCTGCAAGAAAATGCGCCAGCAAGCCACCACTCGTGAAACTCCCATCGTCCTGCTCACCACGCGCGGTGAAGAGGACTACATGGAAGCCGGCTTTCAGAGCGGCTGCAACGATTACCTCACCAAGCCGGTCAATGGCGAGGAACTCGTGAAACTGCTGCAAAGCTACTTAGGCGAATAGGCGGCTCGCAGGGTGTCACAAATCAGGATCACGCGAACCAGAGTCTCACGAACCAGGATGTCACCAACAAGGAAGCCGAGGATGAGGCACACAAGATGACGGCAGGACCCAAGCAAGCGAGCCATCGCGACCACGACCCCCGGCTGGAAGCTGCACAGAAGCGCCTTCGCGAAAGCGCCGGTCAGGCGGACGCGATTGAGGCCATTCGAGAAATTGTCACCAACCTGCTCGGCTGCGAAGAGATCGGCCTGTTCATCGTCGCCCCGGGAACCGATAAGCCGAACGGCCAGCTCTTGTGGTCCTTCGGCATTGATCCCCAGCGGCACGGAACCCTTGACGCCCTCGAAGAGCCGGCCCTGCATCGCGTCCTGCAAGGCGAACTTCATGTGGCGCAGACCGCCCGCAAGGAACACGCCAAAGGAAATCCGCCGCTGCGCGCCTTCATTCCGATTCGCCTGCACGGCCGCACCGTGGCTGTGCTCGTAATGTTGAAGCTGCTGCCCCAGAAGCTCGGCCTTGATCAAGCCGACATCAACCTCGTGAAACTGATTTCCAACGAGGCCGGCAAGCCCCTCTTTGAAGGGAGTGCGAAAGCCAATGCGTAGCCAGGCGGGAACACGAGATGCGCGGAGTGATGTGCGGAGCGATGTTCGAAACGATGCGCGGAGTGATGTTCGAAGCGATGTTCGAAACGACGTTCGGAGCGATGCGCGAAGCAGTGATGTCGAGGACACAAAGACGAATCGCAACGTTGAAAAATTCAACCCGGCCGCGCTTCCCGCGGAGGTCATGAAAGGCTTCGAGCACGACGAAAAAACCACCGCAGGCCCCAAGCACTTCTTGTACCCAGGGCAAATGTTCGTTTCCCGCGAACCCGCAATCATCACGACGATCCTAGGATCATGCGCCGCTCTCTGCCTCTGGGACAGCCGCAAGAAAATTGGCGGCATGAACCACTACCTGCTTCCTGAAGGAGAAGATAGCGGCCCCAATCGCCTGCGCTATGGCAACGTCGCCAACCCCGCGCTGCTCAACGAACTCCTGGCTTTGGGATGCGACCTCAAGAATTTGCAGGCCAAGGTTTTTGGCGGTTCCAGCGCCTTTGCCGCCAATCCCCTGCAATCGGTGGGGACCAGGAACGCTCAGCTCGCGGAAGAGTTCCTGCGTGGCAACGGCATTCGCCTGGTGGCGAAGGACGTCTCGGGAAAACACGGGCGCAAGTTGGTTTTTCACACCCAGGACGGCATCACGCTGATTCGGGATTTCGCCGATCCCGTCTAGCCCTTGTGGTTGAAGTGCATGCAGAAGTTTCGGAGAATCGCATTCGATGGATTTTGATCGCGACGCAGTTCTGACATCCTTTATCGCCGAGACCCAGGAAGGCCTGGATCTCATGGAGCAGTCGCTCCTCGCGATGGAGTCTAGTTCCGGCGGCGCCGAACTTCTCGACGACATTTTCCGCGTCGCTCACACCCTCAAGGGCAACGCGACTTCGCTCGAACTCGATGACCTGAAGGGTTTCGCCCACGCCACTGAAGACCTCCTCGATGTTCTCCGCGAACAAAATACTGAGATCGGCGCCGACGTGATTTCGCTGCTGCTCAAAACCGTCGATGAGCTGCGCGCTCTGGTCGCCAAAGCCGCCACCACGGAGAATCCCCGGCTCACTCCCGAGCAGCAGAAGCTCCGCAAACAAATCGCCGACGAGGTCACCGCGCGGTCGCAACGCGTAGTTGCGCCCAACCCTAAAGCCGAACGTTCCACCCCGGCCGGAGCCGCTCCCTTACCCGGCGCCGCCGGTCGCACCCTGCGCATCGATATCGACAAACTGGATCGCATGTTGAATCTCACCGGCGAAATCGTCATCGCCCAAGGCCGCCTGCGCCGCATGATCGAGAAAGCCGAATTCCGATCCGGGCGCGAGATCCTTGAGATGCAGAGCGAAACCGAGCGCTTGTTCCGCGATCTTCAGGATGAAGTCATGAAGGTCCGCATGGTTCCCATCGGCGCTATGCTCCGCCAGAATCTCCGCGCCGTGCGAGATCTCGCCAATAGCCACAGCAAGTTGGCCCGCGTCGAAGTCACCGGAGAAGATGTCGAGGTCGACACCACCGTCCTCGAGCATCTGAAAGACGCGCTGCTCCACATGATCCGCAACGCCATCGACCACGGCATCGAAACTCCGCCGGTCCGCAAGAAGCGCGGCAAGAATCCTTGCGGCTTGCTCAAAGTTTCAGCCGCACATGTCAATGGCAACGTGGTTGTGACGTTGCAGGATGACGGGGCCGGTCTGAACCGCGCCAAGATCCTGCAAAAGGCAAAAGGCATGGGATTGTTTCTGAATTCCAATCCCGTCTCCGACTCCGAACTCTATCAAGTCCTGTTCCAGCCCGGATTCTCCACCGCCGACTCCGTCACCGATCTTTCCGGACGCGGCGTGGGACTGGACGTAGTTCGTCGCAACGTGGAAGCGCTCCAGGGCACCGTCGAGATCGCCAGCGAAGAAGGCCACGGCACCGCCATCACCATTCGACTTCCGCTCACGCTCGCCATTATCGACGGCTTCTCCGTGCTCGCCGGCAACGACACCTTTATCGTTCCCCAGCAATACATTATCGAGTGCACGGAACTCCCGGCTGCGCAATCCCAGCCGGGAAGCAGCGGCATTCTCAACCTGCGCGGCAGCGCGTTGCCCTTCATTCGCTTGCGTGAGGTGTTCGGCCAATCCGCCGACTCCTCCTCCCGCGAGAATGTGATCGTGGTCAAGGTCGGCGACTTCCACGCCGGAATCGCCGTCGATCACCTGTTGGGCGGCATGCAGGCGGTGATCAAACCGCTAGGGAAGGTTTTTCGCGGAATTTCCGGCATCGCCGGATCGACCATTCTCGGGGATGGACGCGTCGGCCTGATCATCGACGTACCCGGTCTTTTGCAAGGCATGATGCAGTCGAGTTTGCAGCCTCAAATCGGCTAGCAGAGTTCATTGAAGAATTGATCGAGGCGAGTTCACTAACGGATGAAAGGCTCACGGCAATGAAAACTTGGCAAAATTGGAAAATTGGAACCAGATTGGGTGTCCTGTTCGGGTCGCTCTTGTTGGTGCTGTCCATGCTCGGAGCGCTGGAACTGAACTGGCTCGGCCGCCTCAACGCCAACACCACGGCCGAACTGCGCACCCGCTTCAACACCACGAAGCTGACCAACGACACCATCGCGAACTCGACCGATAACGCCCGTATCACCATGCAGCTTTTTGAAACTACCGATCCCGACAAAGAGAAAAAGCTGAACGAGCAGAACGACGAGATCAGCCATAACATTGGAACGGCCGTCGCCGAGATCGAAAAGAGCCTCAGTTCGCAGCAGGAACGCGACCTGTTCGAGGTCGTCACCCAGAATCGCAACGCCTACGTCTCCGCCCGGAAAAGAGCGAAGGAGTTGCTCGCCGACAAGAAACGCGATCAGGCCATGGCCGCCTTGACCGATGAAGTGATTCCCGCTCTCAGCGTCTATCGCGCCTCGTGGGTTAAATTTATCGAGCTTCAATCCGACGCCGTGCAGAAGAGCATTAAGGAAAGTGCGGACGCCTACGCCAAGGCTCGCCGGCTGGCGTTAACCGTATTCATATTCACCTTGCTGCTCGCCGCCGCCGGGGCATTCGGAGTAACCCGAACCATCACCAAACCGATTCAGCTCGCGGTGGCGCATGCCGAGGCCATTGCGGCGGGAGACCTGAACCGCTCCATCGACGTCTCCAATCAATCTGAAACTGGACAGCTGCTGCGCGCCATGTCCGACATGACCGCCAAGCTTTCCACCATCATTCGCGACGTCCGCGAAGGCTCGTCCGCAGTCGCATCCGCCGCCGCTCAGGTCTCGGCTTCTTCGCAGAGCCTGTCGCAAGGCACCAGCGAGCAAGCCGCATCCGTCGAGGAAACCAGCGCCAGTCTTGAACAGATGAACGCTTCGATCACTCAAAATGCTGAGAACAGCCGCAAGGTTGAGCAAGTCGCCGAAAAGGGCGCCCACTCCGCCGAGGAGAGTGGGGAAGCGGTTCAGGAAACTGTTCTTGCCATGAAGCAGATTGCCGCCAAGATCTCCGTCATCGAAGATATCGCCTATCAAACCAACTTGCTTGCGCTCAACGCCGCCATCGAAGCTGCCCGCGCCGGCGATCAAGGCCGCGGCTTTGCCGTGGTCGCCGTCGAAGTCCGCAAGCTCGCCGAACGCAGCCAACTCGCCGCCAAGGAAATCAGCGATCTGGCTTCCAGCAGCGTGGCCGTTGCCGAGCGCTCCGGCCAGTTGCTCTCCGATTTGGTCCCGGCGATCCGCCGAACTGCCGAACTGGTGCAGGAAGTTACCGCTGCCTCCGCCGAACAATCCTCCGGAGTCACGCAGATCAACCGCGCCATGTCTCAGGTCGACAGCGTCACCCAGCGCAACGCCTCCTCGGCCGAAGAACTCTCCAGCACTGCCGAGGAACTGGCTTCGCAGTCGGAACAGTTGCAGCAGCTGATGACTTTCTTCAACATCGCGGACGAAAAATCTCTCGACCACGATGCCGAAAGGAAACACCGGCAAATGTTCCCCCCGCAAAAAACCGTGAAGATGGGCCTTGGAGAGCTCAAACCAGCCGCCAAGCCGGCCGATAAAGCCGTAGAGCAACCAGGCTTCTCACGGTTCTAGGGACCAGAAAATAGAGAGCGTAAACGCGCACAACGGATTGAAAGCGCTTCAGGACGGAAAGCTGAAGGAGCACATCATGCAAGCGGTCAAGGACGCCAAGCCGCACTCGCTCGAAAGCGGGCAATATCTCACCTTCTTCGTTGCCGGCGAGGAGTATGCCGTCAGCATTCTGAAGGTGAAGGAAATCATCGAGTACGACACCATCACTTCCGTTCCCAACACCGCTCCCTGGATTCGGGGAGTCACCAACCTGCGCGGCAACGTCGTCCCGGTCATCGACCTGGCCGTAAAGTTCGGTCTGCCCGCCAGCCAGGCTTCAAAGTTTTCCTGCATCGTCATCACAGAAGTCTCCTACGAAGGCGACAAGTTGACCATGGGAGTCATGGCCGATGCGGTCAGCCACGTCCTCGATTTCTCCTCCGACGAAATCGAAACTCCACCCCCCTTCGGCACCCGTGTGAGAATCGAATTTCTGCTGGGCATGGGTAAGATGGGGAAAAAATTCTGCCTGATCCTCGACATCGACAAGGTTCTCTCTGCCGACGAATTTCTGGCAGTCACGGATTCAACCCAAGCCCAGGCCGACGCCGTCTCAATCCCGCCGTCGTCCAGCGCGCGCGCCGCCGAATCGGGAATCTGACTCGGAATTTAACTGGAGAGTTTAAGTTTGTCCGCAACCGCGCCTCGCCGGAAAAAGTCATCCTCGCCCGACGCCTTGGCGCTGCGGCGTAGAGCCGGCCGGGAAATCGCGCCGGACGTTGGACGTGAAATCGAACGTGAAATCGCCGGCGTCACCGTCACCCCCGATCTGTTCCAGAAATTTCAGCGCCTGATTCACGAGGAAGTCGGCATCTGGCTGGGAGACGGCAAATCCGCCTTGCTCTGCGGCCGCCTTTCCCGCCGTCTGCGCGTTTTGCAGATTGGCACCCTCGACCAGTACTACGACATCGTTACGGATCCTTATCAGTATCCGGAGCGCGTCGCCATGATCGACGCGATTACCACCAACGAAACCCGGTTCTTTCGCGATCCCCGCCACTTCGAATTCCTCGAGGCCCGCGCCATCCCACGCTGGCGCGCCGAAGCCCAGCAAGGCATACGCTCCAGGACGGTTCGCGTCTGGAGCGCCGGCTGCTCCTCCGGAGAAGAGCCTTATTCGTTGGCCATGCTCCTGGCCAGGCACCTGCCAAACGATCAAGGCTGGAGCGCCACCATCCTCGCTACCGACATCTCGACTCGCATGCTGGCCCACGCCCGCAACGGCGTTTACAGCATCACAAAATCCGGCGACATCCCCGCGCCCTTGCTCAAAGACTACATGCTCAAAGGCATTGGCCAGCAGGATGGTCAAATGAAGGTCATGCCCGAGATTCAAGCCATGGTCGACTTTCAGAAGCTGAATCTGATCCAGGGCCCTTTTCCTCCGGAAGCTCACTTCGACGCCATTTTCTGCCGCAATGTCCTCATCTATTTCGATCTTCAGTCCAAGCAGAGATCGGTCGAGCAACTCACCCGCTGCCTCGCTCCCAACGGACTCTTTTTCGTGGGTCAGGCGGAAAACTTGGCGACGGTGAATTCGCGCTTCCGCAGCCTCGTCCCGGCTGTGTATGTGCGGGAGGGAGAGCACAGTGGGTTCTGATCCCAGCCAGAAGCCAACCCAGTCTCCCTCGACCCGGACTCGAGAAGACATGCCCCGCGCCCCGCAGCGCGAGCGCCTGCACGTCATGGTGGTCGACGATTCCGCGACCGTCCGCCAGGTGATGCAAACCATTCTTCAGACCGACCGCAGAATTACCGTCAGCGTCGCCGCCGACCCGCTCATCGCCGCCGTCAAAATGCAGAAGGATCGCCCCGACGTCGTCATCACTGACCTCGAAATGCCGCGCATGGATGGTCTGACTTTCCTGCGCAAGATCATGGCGGAGTCGCCCATCCCCGTCGTCGTCTGTTCCGGCTTCGCCGCCAAAGGCACCGACCTTGCTCTGCGCGCCCTCGAAGAAGGCGCCGTCGAAATCATCACCAAACCCAAGCTCGGCGTTCGCGATTTCCTCCACGAATCGGCAGTTCTTCTCCTCGATGCCGTCTGGAGCGCCGCCGAAGCCCGCGTCGTGCCTCGCCCTCTCATTGCAACTCCCTCGCGCCTCAGCGCCGATGCCGTGCTCCCGCCACGCAACCGATCTCACGCCAAATTCCGCGACTGGAATCCAAATCACGGCCTCATCGCCGTCGGCGCCTCCACCGGAGGCACCGAGGCGCTCCGCCTGTTCCTTTCCGCCATGACGCCCGACTGCCCGCCCATCGTGATCGTCCAGCACATGCCGGAAAACTTCACCCGCGCCTTCGCCGACCGTCTCAACCAGGACTGCGTCATCGAAGTCAGTGAAGCCCGCGACGACGTTCCCTTACGCCAGGGCATGGCGCTCATCGCTCCCGGCAATTTCCACTGCGTCGTAAATAATGTCGCGAATCATAGCGGCGCAAGCTTTGTCGTCAATATCATGGACGGACCCTTGGTCTCGCGGCACCGTCCCAGCGTCGATGTCCTGTTCCGTTCCGTCGCGCTCTCCGCTGGCCGCAACGCCGTCGGCGTCATCATGACCGGCATGGGCGACGATGGCGCTCAGGGATTGTTGGAAATGAAGGAAACCGGCGCTGTCACCATCGCCCAGGATGAAGCTTCCTGCGTGGTCTTCGGGATGCCTCGCGAAGCCATCGCCCTCGGCGCCGTAGATTTCGTTTTGCCCCTCGATCAGATCGCCCGCTGGTCGCTGGGTTCTCTAAAGGCCGAGTCCCTGAACAGCGACTCGCTCAATTCCGGCTCCATCCACCCCGACCGAAAAGCCCGTTCTACTTCCGTCTAGCACGAGCGGTTTGGAGCCCGTGCAGCGCCTTGGGGCGGTGCAGCGCTTCAGCGCTGCGGTAACGCGCATTTCCCTTGAGGCCTTTCAACCGTTGAGGTGCGCTCGCCTGCTGGCCCTCGCAAACTGCAATCAATCCTCCAACCGCAGCCGGGGAAGCCCATCGGCCCAATCTGAAGTCCTATGCCGGTCGTGATCTGCCGCCGTCACAATCTGCGCTCTAACATTAGACGTTCTTAATGATCGGGCCGCGCTATCCCAAGCGGCATAGCACCGCGCCCCGTCAAAACCGTTCTCGTAGGAAGGAAACTATCATGGCTGCAGGCGCCAAACCCGCACTCGACCCCACGGTCGAAAACCAAGCTGAGAAGGTAGCACCGACCCCCGCGAAGCCCGCAACTTTCAAAGACCGCATTGTCCAGAAACTGATGCACATCTTCGAACACAACGAGCAGCTGGGATCGACTCGCCAGTAAGAACAATTTCGGGGGCTTCACTTTATCTTGCGAAAGGGTTCACTCGCCTGGGGTCGTACTTGAAGTCCACCAGCCCGTCGCGGTAATCCAACTCGACCTCCAGCTCCCGAAGCATTGCAAACCCCAGGAAGCAGCCCGGCGCTCGCAGCACTCAAACCTGAGCCCTCTTGGTGTGAAAAACTTCGTAGGATGGTGGGCAGTGCAGGACTCGAACCTGCGACCTCCTGCTTGTAAGGCAGGCGCTCTAACCAGCTGAGCTAACCGCCCGCTCGTGCCACTCGATCCGACGGCTGGCTCGGAATCATTGGGGATTCTCGCGCGGAGCGTGCTTCAAACGAGTATAGGCGAGAGGCCTCGGCCCGGTCCAACTTGAACTTCGTATCCGATCGTGCAGCCGGGGATCGTCCACGCAGGCGCTCGACCGAGCCTATCATTTAAGTTAAAACCGCTCCCTGCCGATAGTCTCCTAGATCAGCGCTGGTCGTATTTGCGCTCAAAGCAGCCGGGGGCAACGTGCTCCAACTCGGACTTCGCACCAAACTGGCTCTGGGATTCGGCGTCTTGCTGGGAATGCTGACGCTGCTCGGCGGCGTCGTCTATTACTCGCTGTCTCGGGTCGCCAGCGTTACCGAAGAGGCCAACACTGCCACGCAAAAAGAGCAATTAGCGTCGCAGCTGGAAATCGCGACCCGCAAGCAGATCCAGGCCGCTAACGATCACACTTTTACCGGCGACGCCGCCTCGCTATCCCGCTATCAGCAGAGCAAAGACGAAGTCGGCGAAAGATCGGCTGCGCTCAGCCAGATACTCGCTTCAGAAGATCATAAGAACCGCGAAGAAAAGAATCTCCTCGACAAGCTCAACCAGAGCGTGCAGCAGATCTCGGCGCTCACCGACCTCCAAATCGACCTGCGCCGCCAAAGCCGCAACTACGAGGCCACCGATTCCGCCTTCAGCCCGAAAGAGGAGCTGGCCATCCAGCAGATTGCCGACGATGCCGCTCACCTCGAAGCCTGGGAAGAAAAACAGGAGCGGACGGCTCTGGAAGCCGAGCGCTCCGCCGAAAGCACCGCCAGTCAGGTCACAATCATTCTGGTCGTCTGCGGCTTGCTCGTCGGCCTGATCACGGCAACCCTCATCTCCCGTTCCATCACCAGCGGCCTCTCTCACATGCTCAGGACCATCGAACAAGTCGCGTCCAAGAACCTCGGCATCCCCGATATTCCCATCACCACGTATGACGATATCGGAAAAGCCTGCGAGGCTCTGAACTCGATGAAAAACAACCTGCGTGAACTGATCAACTCCATCGCCTCCACCGCCCAGCACGTCGCCAGCACCAGCGAAGAAATTTCGGTCCAGGCCTCCCGCTCGGCCGAGAGCGCCCGCGGCCAGAGCAGCCAGCGGCAAAACGTGGAGTCCCTCATGCAGGAAATGATGTCGGCCGTGCAGTCGGTCTCCGACAACTCCAAAGGCGCGTCCGAATCCTCACAGAAAGCCGCCGAAGCCGCTCGCCGCGGAGGCCAAGTCGTCGAAGAAACTCTCGCCACCATCCGCGGCCTTGCCGATTCCTCCAAGTCCACTTCCGCCCGCGTCAACGCCCTAGGCGAAAGTTCGGTCCGTATCACCACCATCGTCGGGGTAATTCAGGATATCGCCGACCAGACCAATCTGCTCGCCCTCAACGCCGCCATCGAAGCTGCCCGGGCCGGTGAGCAGGGCCGCGGTTTTGCCGTCGTGGCCGATGAAGTCCGCAAGCTCGCCGAACGCACCACCAACGCCACCAAGGAAATCGCCTCCACCGTAAGTTCCATCCAGTCCGAAACCAGCGACGCCGTGCGCGCCATGGAAATCGGCACCCGCGAAGTTGAATCCGGCGTGGACAAAACCTCCGCTTCCGGCGCCGCTCTCCGCGACATTATTGAGATGTCGACCGGAGTGGGAAACATGATTGCCGAGATCGCCAGTTCGGCTGCCAATCAACTCGACGCCGCCCAACAGGTCAACACCAGCCTGTCCGAAATTTCCAATCTTGCCCGCGAATCCAGCGCCGGCGCGGACGAGACCGCATCCGCCTGCAGCGACCTGTCCAGGCTCGCCGCCGACCTGCACAGCTTGGTGAACCAGTTCCACTTAAATGAGGATGGCAGCATGGATGACCCGCACCAGCGCGACTCGAGGGGACAATCGGAGTACGAAGCCGACCCCAGGCAGAGTTTCGCCGCCCGCTCCGCCGCCGCCGGCCGAAGTTAGCGGGCCGCGCGGTCCGGCAACACACATGTGGCGACGGCCGCCTCGGCCGCCCCGCAAAGGCGAAGCCGAGCGGAGCCACCAAGCGAAGCCGAGCGGAACCACCAAGCGAAGCCGTGCGGAGCCACAACCAAAGCCTGCGCCAGAACCTGCCAGCGCAAAACCATCACTTGCCACTCTCCTCGCGCCCCACCTCGCGCACACAGCAACCCACTTCCCCGCTGCTACACTGCCTAGGTGCGCCGCCTGATCGTCAACGCCGATGATTTCGGCTTCACCGCCGGCGTGAACCGCGCCATCGTCGAGGCCCACACCCACGGCATCGTCACCTCTTCCACGCTGATGGCCAACGGCCGCGCCTTTCCGGAAGCCGTGCAACTTGCAACCACCATCCCAAGCCTCAGCGTCGGCTGCCACGTCGTCCTCATCGACGGCGAACCTGTCCTCGAAGCCCCGCAACTTCCCTCCCTCACCACCGCCACTCACTTCCGCGACGGACTCAAATCTTTCGCCGCTCGCGCCATCGCTGGCCGAATCAACTCCGATCAGATCGCCGCCGAAGCTACCGCCCAAATCCGCAAAATTCAATCCGCCGGGATCGCTGTTTCGCACATCGACACTCACAAGCACACGCACCTCTTCCCCAAAATTCTGCGCCCGCTTCTCCGCGCCGCCGCGGCCTGTGGCGTCCGCGCCCTGCGCAATCCCTTCGGACCACGCCTGCCTCTGCGTTCCAGCCAATTGCTTTCCCGCCCCAGCCTCTGGACCCGCTTCGCCGAAGTCCGCGTCCTTCGCACCTTTGCCGGAAAGTTCCGCGAAGCTGTCGATCGCGAAGGTTTCCGCGCTCCCGATGGAACCCTCGGCATCGAAGTTACCGGCGTGCTCGACGAATCGCTGTTTCACGCCATCGCACGCAGCCTTCCCGAGGGCGCTTGGGAATTCGTCTGTCATCCCGGCTACAACGATGCCGACCTGCAAGCCGCCCGCACCCGCCTCCGCGCCTCCCGCGAAACCGAACTCCGCGTCCTCACCCTCCCCACCGCCCGCGAACTCCTCGCCCGCGAAGGCATCGAGCTGATCTCCTACCGCGACCTGTAATTTGGAACCACCATGTGGGACCCGGTCCCGCCGAGCCCCCTAATTCCCGAGTACTCTGGTAACCTTCCAAGTCACTTGCAAGTTAGTATCATGATTTAGAGTCCACCGTTTCTCTGTACGCTGGAGGATTTACCGATGTCGGCTCAAGGAGCAGCGCCTCGCGCCACTCTGGACCTCAAGGTCCGGGTGTGGGGCATGGGCTCGAACGATCAGCCTTTCTTCCAGAACGCCATGGCGCAGAACATCAGCGCCAACGGCGCCTGCCTGTATGCTATCGAGACCGAATTGAAAGTCGGCGACGTCATCGGAGTCCAGTACGAAGGCAAGAAAGCCCGCTGCAAAGTGATTTGGGTTGTGGACGCAGGCGCGCTCAAGAAAAACCAGGTCGGCGTGCAGCTCATCGCTGATCAGGATTGTCCCTGGGCCGCCATGTTGCCTAAGGACTTGAAGCCTGACGAGCGCACCCAGCAGCGTCACGACAATCGCAGAAAATTTGTCCGCCATCGCATCTCGTTTCCCCTCGAACTTCGCGACGAACGGGTCAACACACCCCTGCGCGTCAACGCCACTGACATCAGCGGCAACGGCTGTTATGTTGAAACTGTCATGCCGCTGCCCATCGGCACCGCGCTTCGCGTCGATCTTTGGATGGGCGAAGAACGCGTTTCTCCGACCGCCGTTGTCCGCACCCGCGACCCCGGCGTCGGCATGGGCATCGAATTCACCGGACTGCCCGAAGAAGGCAAAAAGCGATTCCAGGCCCACCTCGACAAGCAGGACCCCGGCATCAGTTTGGCTGGCCCCAACCCCAAAGACACCCAGTAAGCTGCAACGAACATGTAGGGACAGCCGCCCTCGGCTGTCCAGCCGAGCCAAGCTCGACGCCTGCGCTGATCCGCGAAAATCCGCGGCGCCCAAGCCGTTCTCTACTCGTGTAAAATCTGCAACCACCGCCCGCTCCCGCCATCGAATGACAGGAGCTCGTCACGGCACCCACTCCTCATGAAGATCGGAATCACCTGTTATCCCACGTACGGCGGCAGTGGAGTGGTAGCCACCGAACTCGGCCTCGAACTCGCCCAGCGCGGCCATGAAATTCATTTCATTACCTACGCCCAGCCCATCCGCCTGCGCGGCGAACAACCCAACATTCACTATCACGAAGTGGAGGTCACCCGCTACCCCCTGTTCGACTACCCTCCTTACGATCTCGCTCTCGCCACCCGCATGGCCGAGGTCGCCCAGCTCTACGATCTCGACCTGCTCCACGTTCACTACGCCATTCCTCATTCCGTCAGCGCCCTGCTCGCGCGTCAAATGATGGCCGTCGGCCCCCGTGGCCGCCGCCTACCCTTCGTCACCACGCTCCACGGCACCGACATTACGCTGGTCGGACTGGATCGCTCCTACCTGCCCATCACCCGCTATTCCATCGAGCAGAGCGACGGCGTCACCGCCATCTCCAACTACCTTCGCGACCGCACCATCCGCGTCTTCGACGTCAAGAACAGCATCGAGGTCATTTACAACTCAGTGAACTGCGACGTCTACCATCGCGACCCCAAAGCCATCGCCGAAATGCGACCCGAGTACGCCCCCAACGGCGAGCGCCTGCTCGTCCATCTTTCCAATTTCCGTCCCGTCAAGCGGCTTACCGATGTCATCGAAATCTTCGACCGCGTCCACAAGCAGATGCCCTCGCGCCTGCTCCTGATCGGCGATGGCCCCGACCGTTCCGTTGCCGAATGGCTGGCCGTGCAGAAAGGCATTCACAACGATGTCCTATTCCTCGGCAAGCAGGATGACATTGCGGAGAAAGTCGCCATCTGCGACCTCATGCTGATGCCCAGCGAACTGGAATCCTTCGGCCTGGCCGCGCTCGAAGCCATGGCCTGCGAGGTTGTCCCCATCGCCACCCGCGCCGGCGGCGTCCCCGAAGTCATCGATCACGGGAAGAGCGGATATCTCGCCGACGTCGGCGACGTCGACACCATGGCAGGCTATGCCATCGAATTGTTACGCAACGAGCAGCGGCTCCGCGAAATGGGCAAGCAGGCTCGCGCCGTCGCCATGGAGCGCTTCTGTTCTACGAAAATCGTGAAACAGTACGAAGACTTTTACGGCCGCGTGCTCGAGCGCTCCGCGTAGAATCCCTCCGGCACCGCGCTCGCCGCCTCAATCAGCGGCAGCCGGATCCGAATCAGCGTTCCTTTCCCTTCGTGACTGTCGATGGTCATGCGTGCCGTGCCGCCGTAAAGCACCTGCAGCCGCTCCGAAATGTTCGCCATCCCGATCCCCATCCCCGCCCAGGTGCTGCTCTCTTCCAACTGCGCCGCGCCCATCCCCACGCCGTCATCTTCGACTTCGATAATCAGCCTCGAATCCGACACCCGGCTGCGCAGAAAGATGCTCCCGCCTTCTACCTTCGGTCCCAGCCCATGCTTGATCGAATTTTCCACCAGCGGCTGCAGCAACATGCTCGGCACCACCACATCGAGCGACGCCGGATCCAGTTCCTTCACCACCCGCAATTTATCCCTCCCAAACCGCACCACTTCAATGTCGAGATAGTTATCGATAAACTCAAACTCTTCCCGCAGCGGCGCAAAAGTCTCGCTGGTATTGAGCAGCCGCCGCAAAATCGTCGCCAGCTTCGAAATCACGTCCCGCGCCTTTTCCGGGTCAACCCGCACCAGCGACGAAATCGAATTCAGCGTGTTGAACAGAAAATGCGGGTTGATCTGGTTCTGCAGCGCCTCCATCCTCGCGTGCAGCAGCAACCGTTCCTGCTCCTCCAGCTTGATCTGAATCCGAACGCTATTAAAAATCTTCAGTTCGATTCCGATGGCGATAATCGACGCCGCATAAATCGCGATCTCCACCCACAAGTTCCCCGGACTTTCCAAAACAAAAATAGACTTCGGGAATGCCCGCACCACCTGGATCTGCGCAAACCGCAACACCACCACCGTCGTGAAAAACATGATCTGCCAGTCGAAAAGCCGCGGCCGGGGCAGGTTCCTCCGGATCAACCGGTAAATACTCAGATCAATAAAAGGAGAGAACGACCAGATATCTTCTTTGTCCAGTGCCATGGTCCGCAGCTGCCCGGAGATAAATCCGCACAGCAGCAAAAACGGCAACGACGCCCATTCGCCGTGCAGCACCGCCGGAACCGCCATCAGCATTCCGCCCAGCGCGCCCGCCCAGCGTCCCCCAATCACTCCCAGCAAAAGCGTGGTCTCAAAACTCAAATCGCCAGCCAGAAAACTCGGCTGCGAAAGCCGGACCCACACCCCCAGCATGATCGGCAGCCCAAACCACAGCACCAGATAAATCTTCTGCCGCAGCGTCCGCTCCTCGCGAAACAGCAGCGACTTGAATTCCAGCGACCGCACCAGGCTGCTCGAAACCGCCGCGGCCACGCCCAGCTTCACCAGCAGATTAACGAGAATAAGCCGCGGTTCCATGAATTTGTTTGATGGGTTATGTAGGGACAGCCGCCCTCGGCTGTCCGGTCGAGCGCAAGCTCGACTGCTCTGCTTGAAACTATATTGGAATCTCGAGCGAAATAGACCGATCGCGAGAAATATCTGAAAAGAAGATCGCTCGCCCTCTACCCGAACGCCAGCTCCTTAGCCCGCTGCGCCGCCTTCACTACTGCTTTAATCAGCGTCACCCGCAGCTTGCCTTCTTCCAACTCCATGATGCCATCAATCGTGCATCCCGCCGGAGTTGTCACCGCATCCTTCAGCAGCGCCGGTTTGTTTGATGAGTTATGTAGGGACAGCCGCCCCCGGCTGTCCAGTCGAGCGCCAGCTCGACCTGCCACCACGGACCTCGCCCTCTACCCGAACGCCAGCTCCCTAGCCCGCTGCGCCGCCTTCACCACCGCTTTAATCAGCGTCACCCGCAGCTTCCCTTCTTCCAGTTCCATGATCCCATCAATCGTGCACCCCGCCGGAGTCGTCACCGCATCCTTCAGCAGCGCCGGTTTGTTTGATGGGTTATGTAGGGACAGCCGCCCCCGGCTGTCCAGTCGAGCGCCAGCTCGACTTGCCACCACGGACCTCGCCCTCTACCCGAACGCCAGCTCCTTAGCCCGCTGCGCCGCCTTCACCACCGCCTTAATCAGCGTCACCCGCAGCTTGCCTTCTTCTAACTCCATGATCCCATCAATCGTGCATCCCGCCGGAGTCGTCACCGCATCCTTCAGCAGCGCCGGATGGTCTCCCGTCTCCAGCACCACCGTCGCCGCGCCCAGCGTAGTCTGCGCCGCCAGCAAGGTCGCAATGTCGCGCGGCAATCCAACTTTCACTCCCGCCTCCGCCAGCGACTCCAAAATAATGTAGATGTAAGCCGGCCCGCTCGCCGAAAGCGCGGTCACCGCGTCCATATGCTTTTCATCGACCACCACCGTTCTTCCGACCACATCAAACATGCTGCTGGCCAGCGCCACATCCTCCGCGCTCGCATGTTTTCCTTTGCAGATCGCCGTCATCCCCACGCCCATCAGGCACGGAGTGTTCGGCATGGCCCGAATCACCGGCACCTTCCCCTTCAAATTTTTCTCGATCATCGCCGTCGGCACCGAAGCCGCCACCGACACAATCATCTGCTTCGCCGTCACCCCATCGCTGATCTCCCGCACCACCTCCTCCACCACCTGCGGCTTCACCGCAATCACAATAATGTCCGCGCCTTTCACCGCCTCCGCGTTGTTGGTGCCGACCTTAACCTTCAACTTCGCCGCCAGCGCCCGAGCGCGTTCCACATGTGCCACGGTCGCGCAAGTAGTCTTCGCGCTCAGGAGCCCATTCTTCAACAGCGCCTGCAAAAGAATGCCGCCCATCTTCCCCGCGCCCAAAAACGCAACTTTCTTTCCCGCCAATTCATTGGCCATCGTCTTTCCGCCCTGTCTTGGATCCTCTGACTCAATCACCTTCGCCATTCTCAATAAGCTTTGTCATTCTAATAAGCATTGTCATTCCAAGGAGCGAAGCGACGAGGAACCTGCTTCCCGCTCCATCCACTTCCACGCCGTGCCCACCACCTCGCGCAGCCCGCGCCCCGCCTTCCAGTCCAGCAGTTTCTCCGCCTTCGCCGGATCCGCCACTAGCGCCGGAGGATCTCCCGCCCTCCGCGCCACCATCTTCCGCGGCACTCGCTTCCCCGTAACTTCCTCGACGCAAGAAATCACTTCCTGCACCGAGCAGCCCGTCCCCGTCCCCAAATTCACGGCAAAACTTTCACTCCCGCTCGCCAGCCGTTCCAAAGCCTTCACATGCGCGCTCGCCAAATCGTTCACATGAATGTAGTCGCGAATGCACGTCCCGTCCGGCGTCGGATAATCCGTCCCAAACACCTGCAACTCCGGCCCCGCTCCCGCCGCCGCCCGCAGCGCCAGCGGAATCAAATGCGTCTCCGGATCGTGCAACTCCCCAATCTCCCCGCTCTCATCCGCGCCCGCCGCATTGAAATAGCGCAGGCTCGCATAACGGATTCCATACGCCCTGTCATACGCCTCCAGCGCCTGCTCAAAAATCAATTTCGTTACCCCATACGGATTCACCGGCAGCCGCGGATTCTCCTCCACAATCGGAACTTTCACCGGCACGCCATACACCGCGCACGACGACGAATAAATAATCGTCTTCACCCCCGCATCCAGCGCCGCATTCAACAGCGAAAGCCCGCCCTCCACGTTATTGTGAAAATACTTTCTCGGATTCGTCCCCGACTCGCCCACATAAGCATGCGCCGCGAAATGCATCACCGCATTCACCCGCGGCAACACCCGCCCCAGCGCCGCCGCATCCAGCATGTCGCCCTTCACCAACTCAAATCCCGCCGCCAGCACCGCAAACCCGGTGCTGAGATTGTCAAACACGATCACTTCATGCCCCGCCCGCTTCAAAGCCCGGCAAGCATGGCTCCCGATATACCCCGCCCCACCCACCACCAGAACCACCACGCAAGTTTCCTTTCCCGGCGGCCAACTCCGCCCTCAAGCTTCCGTGCGCGTCCGTTCAACTCTGCGCGCACCGTCCCCAACGAGGTTGCCCCATCCTTGCGTTCTTTGCAAGGGTGGGACGCGACGAAGCCGAAAGTCCCGTCTTCACCGCGGCGCTTCTTGGAAAGCAAGAAGGGGCCGCAATATTTTCAGCGCGGAATAACCTGGAAACGCCCGGTCTGCCCCCAATTCCGAAACCGCCGGAACCCCGCGCCAGACGCCACTTTACAACCTGCCTGCCATGCCATAGACTGCTTTCACGTCCGGCGCCATCCCCTGCGACGTCTGGATTTCGATCTGCCACGCCACCGTCGGAAAAGGACTCACGCCATGCCAATTCTCTCCGCTCGGCGCACATGTGCGCTTCGCCTCGCCTCGCTCCTTTGCTTCACCTCACTATTCGCCGCCGCGCAGGTCTCGGTCACCACCTATCACTACGACAATAACCGCACCGGCTGGAACTCTCAGGAAACCGTTCTCACCCCGGCCAATGTGGCCAGTTCTTTCGGCCTGCTGCACAAAGTCGCGCTCGACGATCAGGTCGACGCCCAACCGCTCCTGGTCCCCGGAGTCATGATCACCGCCGGCAATCATCAGGGTACGCACGACGTGGTCTACGTCGCCAGCGAAGGCAATACCGTCTACGCCATCGATGCCGAGAGCGGAGAAATCCTCCTCAACCCCAACTTCGGCGCTCCCGTCCCGTCTCCGCTCGGCTGCAACAACAACGGACCCAACGTCGGCATCAATTCCACGCCCGTCATTGACCCTGCCAGCAACACGCTCTACGTGATGGTCTACACCAATGACGGTCCCACCTACCGCATCCATGCACTCGATCTCGGCAGCCTCACCGATAAGGTCACGCCCGTGGTAGTGGTCGCCTCGCACACGCTCACCAACGGCGCCACCTTCCAGTTCAACGCCACGTATCAGCGCCAGCGTCCCGGTCTGCTCCTCACTGGGGGCAACGTCTATGCCGGATTCGGCAGCTTCTGCGATTTCGCCGCCAACGTTTCCCGCGGATGGCTCCTCGGCTGGTCCACCGGCTCGCTCACCCCGCTCCCCGCAAATCAACTTCTCGACATGCTGTCTTCCTCGCCCGACAACTTTTTCCTCTCATCCATCTGGATGTCCGGTTACGCCCCCTCGACCGACGACGCCGGCAACATCCTGTTCGTCACCGGCAATTCCGACCCCTCCGGCACCACCTACGACGGGGTCACCAACATTCAGGAAAGCACCGTCGAAGTCTCCTCCGACCTCACCACCATCCTTGATCTGTTCACTCCCAAGAACCAGGCCACACTCGACAGCGTCGACGGCGACTTCGGCTCCGGCGGAGTCATGGTCCTCCCCGATCAGCCGGGCGCAATCCCCCACCTCGCCGTGGCCGCTGGAAAAATCGGCTCGCTATTCCTGATGAATGAAGACGATCTGGGCGGATACTCCACCACGAAAAATAACGTGCTCGCCACCTACGCCGCCGGCGCCTGCTGGTGCGGACCCTCCTACTTCGTCGATCAGGATGGCATTGCACGCGTCGTCACCAGCGGTGGCCACAACGTCGGTGTCTGGAAGGTCAACACCTCACCCTCGCCCTCGCTCACCCGAGTCTCCGACTCCGTCGCCATCGCCGGCGCCCAGAATCCCGGATTCTTCACCAGCATCTCCTCCAGCGGAAACAACAACGCCATCATCTGGGCCCTGTCCCACCCGCCCAACTCGTCCACCTATCCCATCGGCCTCTACGCCTTCAACCCCGACCAGCTCAACGGTTCCACCATGACCACCCTCTTCAAAGCCGTAGCCGGCAATTGGCCCAACATCAACGGCAACTCCAACTTGGTTCCAGTCGTCGCCAATGGCGAAGTCTTCGTAGCCAGCAACAAGCAACTGCAAATCTTCGGCCTCAAGTCCACTCCAAAGAAATAGACGCACACGAAGAAATCACAACCCGCAGGATGCAACCGGAAGGCAAGCCGGGGGGGACAGGAAATAAAGACAAGAAATAAGGACAAGAAATAACGCTCCGCGGATAAGGCCCCGCAGACGACGCTTCCACGGAATCAAGCCCCGGAGGGGCGACAGAAGGTAGCCCAGGACGCAAGTCCTGGGTAAGCTCGCGATATCGGAACCGAGTCCCGTCAGGGACGGCACAACGTTTTCGGCGTCCCAAAAAACCGGGGAACGTCCCGTCTGTCCCCAGCCTTCCCGAGAGTTTGTTCCGGCGCACTCCGGTTCGGTAGTGGGAATTCCGACGTGATGGTAGTGGCGCATGTGTTTTCTTCCCGTGGAATTGGGGGAAATTCTGCTTGAAAGTCGGCGGGCGGAGGGATAGTCAGTCAAAACCAAGATCGGATTCAGCGAGTGGGCCCGCCGCCTTGTTTTTAGCGGCCAGTTAAGATGTGGGCCGCCCGGCTGGCCCATTCGTAATTTGCTAGGCGCTGCCAGCTATACTCCCTCCGGGCCACCTGTGGAACTCTTCAATCCCCGTCCTCAAACCACTCACTCACTCGCTTCTGTTCACGAAGTAAAACCTCAGGGGTTAGGTGAGAAGCAGCGTCGTCACGTAGTTTAATGATCTGTTCTTGTTTCCCACTGTCAGTCTCGCCATGAGCCGCAACGGCGAACCAGTAATAAGCCTGTGCGTAGTCTTGCGTCACACCCAGACCGTTGTTGTACATAAAACCAAGATTGCATTGGGCCTGATAACTTCCCCTCTGCGCCGCTTTTTGATACCACGCCGTTGCCTGAGCATAGTCCTGGGGCACTCCTTTCCCCATCTGGTACATCAGGCCAAGGCTGAATTCGGCATCCGACCATCCCTGGCCCGCCGCCTTGCGAAACCACGACAGGGCCTGCGCGTAGTCTTGCGGCCCGCCCTGACCGTTAACGTACAGGGTGGCAAGATTGGTTTGCGATGCGCCATCTCCCTGTTCCGCCGCCTTTTGATACCAAATCCGCGACTGCGCGTAGTCCTGAGGTACGCCTTTTCCGTTGTTGTACATGCGACCAAGGGTGAATTGGGCTTGAGCGAGCCCTTTTTCTGCGGACTTGCGAAACCACACGGCCGCCTGCGCGTAGTCCTGCGTTACACCTTCACCGTTGTTGTACATGGAGCCAAGGTTGTATTGGGCGTATGCATCTCCTTGCTCCGCCGCCTTGCGATACCACGTCATCGCCTGCGAGTAGTCGCGCGGCACAATTTGACCGGCCTCATACGCAAGGCCAAGGCAGAATTGCACGTAAGCATCGCCAGTGTTGGCATTCGCCTGCACAGCGGACTTCGAGTTGAGTAAGGAATCACAAGTACGCTGCGCCTGTGCCACTGCCCCAACCACACATACAAGGTAAAAAACGAAAACCGCAGCACGGACAAAAGTTTTTGTACTCATGCTCGTTCTTCCTATCCTGCTCAGAGCGATCAGGTGACTCGGCTTCATAAACCGCAAACCTCGTTCTTTATCGTACTGAGGCAACAGCAAAGCGGTTAAGTGACTGAGGTAATGTGGCGAGTCATCTGGGGCCTAGCTGTTAAAGCACTCGATTTCACTTAGAAGCTCTCGTCGCCGGGAAGATGAGCGCAAACGCCTGCTGGTTACAGAAGTTACTCGTAACTGCTCCGAACTTCGCAGAAGATCAAGTCGTATCGGGTGAGACGTTGTTCGTACTCGAAGCGCACGCTCGAGAGGTCTGAATGAAATCATCCCGCACTACTCTCGTTTTTTCGGCGCTGTCGGCGATGTGCCTCGTGACAACAAACATCGCCGGCGCCCAGACGAACAGCAAGGCTTTTTTCAGTGATTATGTCCCTTACCTATGCGTAGGCGGTGGATTCGTGGCGATGGCGGGAATCAGCCGCCGTAATCCGCTAATCGTTATACCAATCGACGTGAACGGAATTGAAGCACCACAAACTATACCCTCGGTGGGTGACGCCGTTATCGGTATGCAATGCAGTGCCCACTATATCGAGCTGCTCGTGAACGACTACAAATCGGGGCTAATCATGCAGCTGTATGTTGTCCAATGGCATTCCAATCGCCCGAGCACGATCCACGAGGAGCAACGAGAGGAGCTAAAGTTGCCGAAGGCAGGGCCGACGCCTCCTGCCATTGCCTACAGGAGGGACTCCCTTGAATGGGGCGGGAATCGTGCAGGCGGTTACATGCGCGGTGATTGGTACGTCTGGGTGCCCCAGGTCGTTGACCGTCCGAACAATACGTACGAAGTCCACTTTGTCACTACCCATGATGACAATTGCGGAAAACTTGTCGTGACCCTCCTCGAAGAGACACAAGACAAGAAAGTTACGCGTTCTGTTCCTCTAGTTTATGTTGAAGGTTGCAGCGACTAACAGCTTGACAAATGCGCGTTGAAAACTCGAATGACAGCGAAAATACGAGCCGGTTTCTTCACAGTTCCGATTTTGCTCCTCGTCGCCCAACTAGCTGCTCAGCAAGCGCCTGCCGAACCGCTTACCGCTTCGGCTATCCTGCAACTGATGAACAGCTCAAAGATGGAGGAACGAGAAAAAGCGTTTGATGAAGCGGCGAAGCTTTTGGCCTCCACGACTTCCCCGCGCAATGTCCAGCGATTGCGACTAGGAGTAATTGAGTTGTTGAGTGCGGAGAACGCTAGAAACAACATCTCCGACATGGAAGCTGCGAAACTGGGTGACGAGGAAAACGCAAAAATAGCAGCGCGCTGTAAAAACGACAACAACTGCGTGAACGATGATGATGAAGAAGAGGACGACCCAGACACGGACTACATGCACAAACTCATTGCGACTGTCGCGGGCTTCAACGATGAACGCGCAATACCAGCCTTGGCTGGTGCAGTAGGTTGGGACGACAACGTCACAAGGGCATTGCTCGCCTTCGGCGATAAGGCACTCGCACCTGTAATCGATCAACTAAAGGGCCGCAATTCCTTCCGCCGCATATCGGCCTTAGATATGGCAATCGCTCTTCTGGAGATCCACAGGGACGCCTCTTCACAGACTCGCATAATGGAACTGATTCGTTCATCGCTCAACGACCCTTGGCCTCTTGTCCGAACGCATGTGGTTCGAGAGATCGATTGCCGTCAGAATAGGCAAGACTTCGCTCCGCTGTTGCAAGAAGTAGCGAAAACCGACCCCTTCATACTTCCGCAGGACGGCCCAGCCGATGACGGCGGCGATGGGGGCAAATTCTACCCGGTGAGGGCAGACGCTAGACGAGTGCTGCGCCATATCCAAAGCCATGAACCGTGTACGCCCTAATCGGCGTTAAATCGCGACTGCCGCTGGCAGGGAAGTAAATCGCGAACGGGCTTCTGGGAACCGGGATCGTCTCAGGGCCCGAGCACGCCAAGTCAGCGCTTATGGGGCTTTAGCCCGAGTGAGCGCAGAGGACGGTCCCTGGAAAGATGCAAGCCCCAAACTTTTCCACAGCCCCGCGCCTGTCAAGCAAATAGTGGTGCCATGCCTCTAACCCACTCTCTTTAAACCAAATAAACCTTACCTCGCAGTCCGCCAATCCCTCTCAACCTGATAAAATGGATGTAGTCGTGTTTCACTCTCCGGCACACCGGCTCGCCAAACCGCAGATCATCCAAAAGCGGCAAGCTAACCCCTTATTCCGCAATATTTTACCCATAACTCCTTACGGCTCAAGATTTTGCGGCCAATACCCGGATCCGGCCTCGCTAAACCAAACAAACCAAAGATGTTATCCGAGGGGTATGAAAAAAAATGTGGCGGGGTCTCCCCTCTACAGAGCTGCCACCACCTGAGGAACTGCCCCTATGACCGAACGGACGACCGAACGGACGACTGAACGGGCGACCGAACTCGCCGACAAGCAATGCGTCCCCTGCCGTGGCGGCATTCCCGCCCTCAAGGGCAAGGAACTCGAAAAGCTCCACCAGAACGTGCCCCAGTGGAAGGTCGCGAATCAGCACCACCTGCAACGCGAGTTCAAGTTCCCCGACTTCAAGCAGGCGCTCGACTTCGTCAACCGCGTCGGCGCCCTCGCCGAAGAGCAGGGACATCATCCCGACATTCTCCTGGCCTGGGGCAAAGCCGAAATTACTCTGTGGACCCACAAGGTCGACGGCCTGACCGAAAGCGACTTCATCATGGCCGCCAAAATCGACCGGCTAAATGGACGCTAGGACGGACGCTAGGACAGAACGACGGAGGCTAGGGCGAATGCCAAACGTCTACCCCGCCGCGCCCTCGGATGCGGTCCGTCGAGCTGCCTCGCATTCCCGCCGCAGGTCGTCGAAGAATCCCTTGGTCGCCTTCTCGATCGCCGGCTCAATCGCAAACCCCAGCGCGCGCGAAACCGTCCCCACCAACTGCATCCCGACATTGATCGCAGTCTCCTCCGCCGACGCCGCGACGAAGCTTACCTGCGTCTCGCAGGTAATGCCAAACACATGGCTGATATAAGTCACGCGCTCGTTCGCCACAAACTGCTGCACCACCTGATCAATCGTGCTGCGAATGGGATGCCGCGTCTCGATGCGCAGTCGGCTTCCCGGCTCCCACGGTTTGCCCTGCGCCCAGCGAATCTCGCCGAACAGGTTGCGGTTGCGCCAGCGGTCAATGTCCACATACACGGCAAACACCGTCTCCAGCGGACAGTTCACCACGAGTTGAAACTCAAACGACTCCATGGCGCGGCCAGGCAGGGCGCCCGTGCCGACCCCACGGCCACGCCCCTGCACCGGCAGTGTAGGGGAAATCTCAACCCTCGGCAATCGCCAGGCTCACTGCTGCGCGGCGCTGCCCGCGCACACGTTGACTCCGGCCGCCACGGTGGAGTTCCGTGAAGGAGCATTTACTGAAGTAGGCCCGGGCCGGGGCCGGAGGTGGCCTCGCCCAATGCCGGCGGGACGACGGCGCTACGATTACAGTTTCAGCTTCGCTTTCAGATCGGCGGCGATCTGCTTGCCGTGGAAGCGGCCGTTCTCGATGAAGATCTCGTTCGTCCGCGATCCGGCGACGATCACCCCGGCCACATAGATTCCGCGCACGTTACTTTCCAAAGACACCGGATCGCAAACCGGCCGGTGCTGCTCATTCGACAGTTCAATGCCCATGCTGCGCAGGAAATCGTAGTCGGGATGGTAGCCGATCAGCGCCAGCACGAAGTCGTTCTTCAGGCGTACCGGGCCGCGTGGCGTGACCACGACCGCGTGGTCGATGCCGATCTCCTGCACCGTGCTGTTGAAGTAGGCATCGATCTCATTGGCCTTGATGCGGTTCTCGAGGTCGGGCTTGATCCAGTACTTGACGTGGTGATGGAGCTGCGAGCCGCGATAGACGATTGTGACCCGCGCTCCGTGGCGCCACAAGTCCAACGCAGCGATGGCCGCGGAGTTCTTGCCGCCGATCACCAGCACATCGGTATCGTAGTAAGGGTGCGGCTCGCCGTAGTAGTGCGATACCTTGGGCAAGTCCTCGCCGGGAATGCCCAACTGGTTGGCGAGATCGTAATATCCGGTCGAGACGATGACTTTCTTGGTGCGGTAATCGTGCGGGCGGCCGGCGCGGTCGGTCGCGGTAATGCTGAAGTTCCCGTCTTCTCCCATGACGGTCTTGACCCACTCATATTGACGCAGGTCGATTTGATAATGCTCGGCGCATTTCCGGTAATACTCGAGCGCCTCTTCGCGCGTGGGTTTCTGCAGAGCCGTGGTGAAGGGAACGTCGCCGATCTCGAGCAGCTCGGGCGTGGTAAAGAACACCATGTTGGCCGGATAGTGAAACAGCGAGTTGACCAGGCATCCTTTGTCGAGAACGACGACCTTGAGCCCAAGCTTCTGCGCCTCGATCGCGCAGGCCAGACCGGTCGGCCCGGCACCGATTACCAGCACGTCACTGCGCATCTCGGAAAGCGACAGCGGGCTGGTCCGGGGCAGGGTTTCGAGTTCTTCGCCAACAAGGAATTGAGGCATGGCAGGAAGTGACCCGGCTAGCCGCCGAGCGTCACCGGAGACCGATGATTCTAGCATGCGGCGAGTCGCGAAAGGTGGAGGGCGGCTCCATGGCTCGTTGACACCTCAACGTTGCGCTCTTACACTGCGAACATGGAAGTACACCTCACACCCGAGCAACAGCACCAACTCGCGGAACTGGCCAGCCAGCGTGGTCGCGACGCGGATGCGCTTGCCCAAGAGGCGATCAGCCGTTATCTCGCAGAGGAATCTCGCTTCGTAGAAGCCGTCAAGCTGGGCGAGGAAGCCCTGCAGCGCGGCGAATATCTCACCCACGAACGAGTGGGAGAGCGCCTCAACCGGCTCTTCCGGCCCTGATTCGGATGGAAGTCCGCTGGTCAACTCTCGCCGTCAAGGACTTGGAGCGGATATTCCACCGGATCGCAAAGGACAATCCCACCGCCCGCCTGTGAAACGGTCAAAGCCATCTACGACGGCTGCCAGGCATTGAGCCAGTTTCCGCACAGCGGCCGCCCGGGACGCATCGCCGGACGCCGAGAATTGGTCTTCCCGCCCTACCTCGCCGTTTACCAGGTCAAAGAAGATGCCGTTGAAATCTCGCGCATCTATCATGGCGCGCAAGACTAGCCTTAGGATTTTCGCCTAAGTTCCCTGATATGCCGCGCGAGACGTCGCCCGCATTTGGGCAAAAGGGGCTCTCACGCCGCCGTATAATAACGGGTTCCTCGCGAGGTTGAAGACCCGCCGGGCTGCTCCGGCTGCGGTCCGACGCACAGGAGATTTCACCATGTCCGGTCTTACTGAACCAGCCGCACGACTCCAAGTTAAGACGCGCATTGAATCCGACAGCATGGGGAAGATTGAAGTCCCCTCGAATGTTTATTGGGGGGCGCAGACGCAGCGCTCGCTGCTGCACTTTGATATTGGCCGCGACACCATGCCACCGGAGCTAATTCGCGCCTTCGGCACGCTGAAGAAAGCTTGCGCGCTGGTGAATCAGGATTTGGGAAAACTTCCCGCCGACAAAGCCAAGCTGATCGTGCAAGCCGCCGACGAAGTCATCGCCGGCAAGCTGAACGATCAGTTTCCGCTGCGCATCTGGCAGACGGGCAGCGGAACGCAGACCAACATGAACGTGAACGAGGTCATCTCCAATCGCGCGATTGAGATTGCGGGCGGTCAACTGGGATCGAAGAAGCCGGTGCATCCCAACGACGACGTGAACATGTCGCAGTCGTCGAACGACACGTTTCCGGCGGCGATGCACATTGCGGCGGCGGACCGGGTGAAGAATGCGCTGATTCCTGCGGTCAAGACCGTGCATGACGCGATTGCGGCGAAGGCGAAGCAGTTCGAACACATTGTCAAGATCGGGCGCACGCACCTTCAAGATGCGGTGCCGCTGACCGTCGGCCAGGAATTCGGGGGCTGGGCAAGTTTGCTGGAACGCGACATCAAGCGGCTGGAGCAGGCCCTGGAAGGGCTTTACGATCTGGCGATCGGCGGAACTGCGGTCGGCACTGGCCTGAACACGCATCCCGAATTCGCCGAGCGCGCGGCGAAGAAGATCGCCGAGTTGACGGGACTTCCCTTCCGCTCGCATCGCAATAAATTCGCGGCGCTTTCGGCGCACGATGAAATCGTGTTCGCCCAAGGCGCCATGGAGACGCTGGCGGCATCGTTCATGAAGATTTCCAACGACATTCGCTGGCTGGCTTCGGGTCCGCGTTGCGGGCTGGGCGAATTGACGATCCCAGAGAACGAGCCGGGTTCGTCGATCATGCCGGGCAAGGTGAATCCGACGCAGTGCGAGGCCATGACCATGGTCTGCGTGCAGGTACACGGCGCGACCGCGGCCGTCGGCTTTGCCGGATCGCAGGGCAACTTCGAGCTCAACGTGTACAAGCCGGTGATCATTTACAACTTTCTGCACTCGGTCACGCTCATCACCGACGCCTGCCACGGTTATGTTGAGTACATGGTCAAGGGCATTGAGGTCGATCGCGCCAAAGTTGACTGGTACGTGAAGAATTCGCTGATGCTGGTGACGGCGCTGGCGCCAAAGGTGGGATACGACAAGGCGGCGCAGATCGCGCATACCGCGCACGTGGAGCATTCGAGCCTGCGCGAGGCCGCACTAAAGCTGGGATATCTGACGGGCGAGGAGTTCGACTCGCTGGTGAAGCCGGAGAGGATGACGCGGCCCTAGGGTGGAAAATTGCGTTACCAACTTCCCGCGATCTTGTAGTGGTTACGGATCCACTTGTGGGTCACTGGCATCTGGCAATTTACCCAAATGCCATCGCCGTCCTGCTCCCCATAGTAGTTGCCCGGGCCAATGGTGGTACACCCCGTCCGACGCTCGTAACAGTCCAGCAACGCGTGCTCACCATTGACAATAACGTATATGGTGGACGCATCCGTGTGGGTCCTTCTTCCGGTGGCGCCATTTACGATAAGAGCTGCAGCGCCGGGGCCCTCGCCGCGAGCATCTGTAGATTGCGTCAAGTTCTGGGTGTCCACAACTTCCACCATAACAGACGTCTTTATTGCCTTGCATATGTCCTTCATTCCGTCGCTGAGGGACGAGGTTGAAGTGCTGCGGACGGCCTTGCCCGTGCGATTGAAAAGCGTCAGGCTTACGCCATGTTCAGGTATGATCCGCAGACCTTGGCGGATTGTCGTCTCGATGGCTTCGAGTGTGTAGTCGCTTTTGGCCGCATCGCTCGCGATGCCGACGTCCGGGCATACCTTCCTTAGTAACTTCGATATGTCTTGGCTCGAAACGTTAGACTTATCGGTTAGGCTTATGCTCTTATGCGTGTCTTGAGCCGATGGGAGTCTGGTAGAGAGCAGAAGCAGGCACATAAGCGACGTCATTCTTCTTACTGCTCTTAACTTCGCGTCCACGGGTGCCACCTTAATTCGACTGAGAAGTCTATTGAAAATCCCTCAGCACCGCAAGCCGACGAGCTCCTCGGTAGTGGGTACTTATCGACCCGCTGCTAACTCCTCCGCTGTGTAGCGCGCACAAGCGCCGCGGATCGAATTTCTAGGGTCTACAAATGGGAATATATATACACTGCAAGTAGGGGTCGTGAGCGGAAACCAATGCCGAGCACAAGAATGGTCCGGTGGGGACGCAGCCTCGCGGTGCGCATCCCCAAGAGCGTTGCCGAAAAGGCGTGCATCGAGGAGGGCGATATGGTTGTGATCGAGGCCGCCAAGGGCCACGTCGAAGTGCACCGCGCCAAGCGGATGCCCGCCCTCAAAGAACTAATCGCGCAGATCACGCCGGAGAATTGCCACGAAGAAATCGAATGGGGCCCTGCCGTCGGAAAGGAAATTGAATGGTAGCCCAACGTGTCGCGCGCGCCGGCATTCTATAAAACCTTCGTTTGATTATGGCTCAGCGAGTTGCGCCTCGCTCGGCGCTTTCTTAGCCTCCTCTCTTTTTGGCGTCGTTGTAATCGCCAGAACGCTGGCAAGCACCAGCAGCGTCCCGGCGACTGTGCGGACGCCGAGAGCTTCGCCACCTAGAAAATATCCGACCAGCACGGCGACCACGGGATTCACATAGGCGTAAGTCCCAACCTTGGTCGGAGACTCGTGATGAATCAGCCACACGTAAGCGGTGAAACCGGCGATCGATCCGGCGACGATCAAGTACGCCAGCGCGAACCAGGCTTCGCGCGAAACCGTCTGCACGCGAAATCCGCGGAATTCTCCGAGGAGCAGCGCAGCCAGCGTGAGGAGCACGCCACCGGCCAGCATTTGCGCGCCGGAGCTCATAACTTTCGACTGCGGCAACTTGAACTTGCGGCTCAGCGATGCCGCGATCGACCAACTGATGGCGGCAAAGATGAGAGCGCAAGCCCCGACCGTGTCGACCGGAGCGCCGCTCAGGCTGGCCGAGCGCCCCACCAGGACCGCAACTCCGGCTATTCCAATAAGAAGCGCCAAACCCAGTCGCCAGGTGAAGCGCTGGGTTCGCAGGATAATGATTTCCGCAAGGGCCATGAATCCAGGAATCGTGGCCATCATCACGGCCGCGACGCCCGACGGCACGCGGCGCTCGGCCCAGAACAGCAGACCGTAATCGAAGACGAAAATCAGGAGCGCGAGAAACGACGCCGCGGCCCATTCGCGGGCAGTTGGCGAAGCCGTGCCGCGCGCCCGCATCCAGGCATACAAAATGGTCCCTGCGATGCAGAATCTCATGCCGGCGAGCAGAAATGGCGGAACCTCGCGCACACCTACGCGAATCGCCAGGAACGTCGATCCCCAGACGAAATAAATGATGCTGAAGGCGAGGAGCATCTTCCAGGTTGGTGGGCGAGTCGGAGATTGTGGTTGCGTTGCCGGCATCGGACGATCTCTGGCAGGACGCGGGCAGGAGCGCCCGCGCCACATTCTCTGGGATCGATTAGATCATCGGAATCCGGCCAGGACGCGGAGTTGGCGTATCAAAAGTTTTTATGAGGCGACTAATGGATGGGACATGGACGATCCGCAGAGGTTGGGCCGCGGCCTGAAGGCCACGGAATTGTGGGCCCACTTGCGCGCCCCCTTCGGCTTCGCTCAGGGCAGGCTCTAAGCGCCGCTCTTCCACGCTTGCGGGAGGGCTCGGTCTCGACCGGCCTACTTTTTGATCAGGCTGGTGTGGCTGGCCACGCACTGCCAGGTACCGAGATCGAGAATCCAGGTGTCGGTGAAGCGTCCGAGGTGATCGTAGGGCTTGCCCTGATAGGTTCCGGCAGTGTGATAGATCCCGGTGATCACGGCGGTATCGCCGAAGAAATTCATCTTCACGTCTTGAATGGTGGCGATGCTCGGCTTGTAAAGCGGATCTTTGATGTCGGCGAGAAATCGCTGCTTGTCACTGACGCTTCCATCCCACTCGGTGTTGACGAAGCGGCTGGAAACCAGCCGTTCCAGGGCCTGCGCGTCGCGGTTGACCTGGGCCTCGTTCCACATGCGTTCGAGGACCATCAATTTGGCTTCGCGCGGATCGGTTTGCTGGGCAGCGGATGCGATCGACAGCAGAGCTAGCAGGAAGCAGCCGCAGATGATGCGAGCCGTGCAGCGTAACTGCGCAGTGGTGAAAGTGTTGCGGTTGAGCGTTGTGCGTTTGAACGTTGTGCTAGTGAACATCATGGCCGGACACGCCCGCCGCCATCCCCACGTGAGGGCGGACGTAGCGAAAACATAGCACGCGGCAAACCTCGCTCAAGTTCAAAATGTGCTCAGGAACATTACGAACGTCATGGGCGGACGACGTGCCGGAGGCAGGAAACCTGTCGAGCTGCGCTCGATGGAAAGCTGGAGGGTGGCTGTCCCTACATGGATATTGCTACGGCCGGATCAAAGATCCGGCCGCACACAGAATCTCAATAGGCCCAGCGCAGCAACGCGGCGCCTACGGTGAATCCTGCGCCGACCGAGGCCAGCATGACCAAACTTCCTTTTTTCAGCCTGCCATCTTCGATGGCGGTATTCATGGCCAGCGGGATGGTGCCGGCAGTAGTGTTGCCGTAGCGGTCAATATTGATGATGGCTGCATCGGGGCGCAGGCCCAGACGCTCCACTGACGCGTTGATGATGCGCAGGTTGGCCTGGTGCGGGATGAATACGTCGATGTCGGAGCCCTTTAGGCGGTTGCGTTCGAGGAGCTTGAGACAGAGCTCGACCTGCTTGCGCACGGCGAATTTGAAGACCTGCTGGCCATCCTGGTGAACGTAGTGCATTTTCTTTTCGATGGTCTCTTTGGAGGAGGGATTGAGGCTGCCGCCGCCGGGCATGGAGAGAAATTCGCCGCCCGAGCCGTCGACTTCGTGGATGAAGTCGATCAGGCCGACCGAGTCGTCGTCTGTGGGTTCAAGAATGATGGCGCCAGCGCCGTCGCCGAAAAGCACGCAGGTGGCGCGGTCGGAATAATCGATGATGGAAGACATGACATCGGCGCCGACCACCAGCACCCGTTTATGGGCGCCCGACGCGATGAACTGCGCGCCCGCCTGCATGGAATAGACGAAGGCCGAGCAGGCGGCGGAGAGATCGAATCCCCAGGCCCCAACCGCTCCGAGCTTGTGCTGCACGATGCAGGCAGTCGAAGGAAAAAACATGTCGGGCGTAACCGTACCGACGATGATGGCTTCAATGTCGGTCGACGCCCAACCGCGCTGGGCCAGAGCTTTCTTGGCAGCTTCAACGGCAAGGTCGCTGGTGGCTACGCCCTTGTCGACAATGTGGCGCTCGCGAATCCCGACGCGGGCCATGATCCATTCATTATTGGTGTCGACCATTTTCTCCAGGTCGGTGTTGGTGAGAAGGCGCGGTGGCACATAAGTGCCCAGCGCGCTGATTTTGGCGCGAATCGCTTTGCTCAATGATTGCTCCTGAATGATGCGGTAAAACCCACGACTGGGACGAAAAAGAATATTCTCAAGGATTGGGAGCAGAATGTCTAACCGATACTCAGGTGGCAACGGCAGCCTCGGCCGTGCATGCCGTCCCGCTAAGGCCAAGCCGAGACGCCCAGGCACGAGACTTCTTCGCAGAGCTATGCGCCGCGGTCCAGTCAGGTCCGCGAAACCCGCAAAATCATGGGCGCGGGCCGTCATTGCGACGGCCCTTCCATGATGCAACCTGCCAGTTGCGTTCAGGCCGCTGACGCACCTTCTCTTTCGTGGTTGATCCATTCGCGAACGAAATTCGGGCACAGGGCGATGCCGAAGTCCTGATTCTCACCCTCGACCAGGTAAAGAAGAGCGGCGCGGTCCAGCTCTTCAAGGCGGGAAAGATTAAGAACAGGCCATAATCGGCACTCTTCGGCGGAATGAACCAGCTGATCGAGATAGGAAAGATGACCTTGAAACAGTTTTCCGGATACATGAATGTTGACATTAGGACAAGCAAGCTTGGGGGGAACCGAACGAGTCTTCATTTTTCTCGGATTTCTCTCCTGGGGATTTTCGTTCAATCGCAGGCCGAGCAGCGCAGCCTACTCTATGTTGACGCACGAAACCCCGCTTCTTGCAGAAAGAGTCGTAAAGGAAGGTAAAAGTTGGTAATGGGAGGAATCAATACAGGGGGGACGAAGACAGCAACAATGGCCTGTGGATAAATTAAGCCAGGCACCGGGGACTCGCTGCACACGCAAGAGCCCGTTACCGTTGCTTCCTTCCGGACCTGGCGGGGTTGGCGGGAGTACGTCGCGCGAGACCGATGCCTGACTGGTTATTCTAGCATCATGCCAACCAGCGCCAGTGAATCGCGGCGCGGGCGTCCCGCCGGCTGTGGTGAGGGCATCTTGGCCTGACATTCCCTACTCGGCACGACCAGCCCGGGCTCAAAGATTCGCAGATCTCCTCAAGTGACTTTCGGTGCAAGAATCGCGCTGCCAACCCTTCCCTTCCAGGGCGCATTGTCGAACAATAGATGTCAACAGTAGAGAAACCTGAATTCTGCCGACCCTCCAATGGCCGAAGCAACTCCCCAATCCGGCGTGATTCCGCTGCAGCGGGCGATCGACTACTACTTTGAGCTGGCGTTGTACCTGCTGGTGCTGACGGGGTTTGGGACGTTGGCTGGCACTGGCGGCCTGGATATGCCGTCGGTGGTCATGGTATGCGTGGCACTCGCTGTTCGCGGTTACCTGCTGGCTAAGCGGCGGCAGGTGGTGATCCCAGAGCGCTGGACGACGCCTCTGTCGATCGGCTACTTTGTCTTTTTCGCCGCCGACTACTTTGTCGTCTCGCACAATTTCTTGCCGGCCACGGTGCACCTGGCGCTGTTCGGGGTGGTGGTGCGGATGTTTTCCCTGCGGCGCGAGCGCGACTACCTCATGCTGGCGATTCTGTCCTTTCTCATGGTGCTGGCCTCCGCGGTGCTGACGGTGGACAGTGTGTTTCTGTTTTCTTTTGCCGCCTTCATGCTGATGGCTGTGGCGACTTTTGTGCTGATGGAAATGCGGCGCTCCGGTCACGCCGCCAGCATTCAGGCACGCCATACCAGCGATCCGTTCGAGCATCGCAACCTGGCGTTCTCCCTGTTGCTGACGTCCCCGGCACTGGTGCTGATGATTCTTGCCGGCGGCGCGCTGGTCTTTTTTCTGCTGCCGCGCATGTCGGCCGGATATCTCGGGGGCTATTCCTTCGGCACCGACTTTTCCTCCGGCTTCAGCGATCACGTGCAATTGGGGCAGATCGGGCAGATCCAGCAATCGAATGCGGTGGTGATGCACATACAAATCGACGGCGACACGGTCGGCCGCTACGATCTGCACTGGCGCGGTGTGACCCTGGCCAATTTCGACGGGCACAGCTGGTCCAATCCGCGGGAGCAGTTCATTCTGCAGCGTCAGGCCGATGACATTTTTGTGGTCCCGCAGTTCGACAATCCAGCGCTTCCGTCGTATGCGAATGCGAACTTCAGGCGCGAGCACATCATTCGTTATCGCGTGCTGATGGAACCGATTGGCACCAATGTATTCTTTTTGGCGCCCTGGGCACGTGACGTGACCGGACCGTATCGCCTGCTGGCGGCCGATCGCGGCGGGGCAGTCTATGACTTTGACGCGGCGCGGGCCATCAGCCGATATGAGGCGGATTCGGACATCGCCAGGCCTTCGGCGAGCGAGTTGCGCGGCGCGGGGGAGGATTATCCTCCGCAGATCAGGGCCACTTACTTAAGGTTGCCGCCGCTGGATGGGCGCGTGCCACAACTGGCGGCGAAGATCGCGCGATCAGAACGTAATGACTACGACAAGACGTCGGCCATCGAAAACTACCTTAGAACCCGCTACGGCTACACGCTGGAACTGCCGCGCACCGAGGAAAAGGATCCGATCGCGAATTTCCTGTTCGTGCGGCGACAGGGACATTGCGAGTACTTTGCTTCGGCCATGGCGGTGATGCTGCGCACTCAGGGCATTCCGGCGCGCGTGGTCAATGGATTTCGCAGCGACGAATTCAACGACCTCACCGGAAACTATGTGGTGCGGGCGAAGGATGCTCACTCCTGGGTGGAAGCGTATTTCCCAGGCTACGGGTGGCAAACCTTCGATCCCACTCCAGCGGGAAACGGCGGGATCCCGCAGGGCTGGAGCCGGCTCTCGCTCTACATCGACGCGATGGCGTCGTTCTGGCGCGACTGGGTGGTGAGCTACGACAGCACCCACCAGTACTTTCTGGGGCAAGCAGCACTCAACGGCACGCGCGGCTTGTGGGAGAACGCGCGGGTGTGGGCTCGGGCCAAATATGCCGCGCTGCTGAAGTGGGCCGAGCGCAGCCAGGAGCGGGTGCAGGATTCGCCCGCCCGCTGGGCGATTTACGGTGCGGCGGTCGCGCTAGCGCTGGTGCTGTTGGCCAATCTGGGACGCATCCTGCGCTGGGCGCAAGAAAAGTGGTTGCAGGCGCACCCCGAGCGCTCTCCCGAACAGGCCGCCGCAATGTGGTACGCGCGCATGGCGCGTGCCCTGGCGCGCCGCGGACTACCGAAGCCTGCGGCCGAGACTCCGCAGGAGTTCGTGAAGAAGATTGAAGATGCCCGCCTGCGCGTCCCGGTCGCGCGATTTACCGATGTCTATGAGTCGGCCCGGTTCGGCAATTCCGCGGACGACGCGCAAAGACTGCCGGAGTTGTATGAGGAAGTCGAGCTAGCCGCACGGGGACGCTAGAAGCGCCAGAACACTCCGCCGCCCACGAAATAATTATGCTGGCGCGAATGGCCGGTGGGCGCCAGCGGGAAATCCGGCTCCCCCGACCAGAAGTCGCGGACTTCCCCGCGCATGCTCAGCTTCCGCCAGACTTTCACGTCCAGCCCGAGTCCGCCTTCAATGGTCGCGCTGGTGGTCGATTTGCCGGGGTTGGTGCCGCCGTACACCAGACTATCGCTCTCGCTGATGTGGCCGAATCCCGCGCCCACACTGACCCACGGCGAAACCGCTGTGGTGGGAAACAGATTCACGCGGGCCGCCGGGGTGAGGAAAAAAGCCTGGTAGCTGGTCGGCACCACCGCAGATCCGTAGGCGCCGGCGTTCAGTTTGGCCTGGGTATTATCCATCGCGGCAACTTCACCGGAGATGGAATAGATCGGCGTCACCAGGAAGCGGTAGGCGTATTCGCCTTCGAAGCTGAAGCCTTTGCCGGTATGGATCGTGGGGTCGAAGTAGGTCGCGTTCTGGATGCCCTGGTCGCTGACGAAGGTGCGGCCAAAGATGGCGCCGATTTCATTCCTCTCGTCCTGCGCGGCTGCCGACGCTGCCAGCAGAGTCCCTACGCACAGCACCGCAATCCAGAGTCGTTTCCCAGACATAGCGTCCCCTCCTGCGAGGTGCTTCTTTATGGTTATAGCTTAACTGTTATAGCAGTAACAGTTAGCGTAGCACGGCGGCAGACATTTTTAATCCACAAGTGCCTGGTTTTGTGACTTTTGTGGTGCCCAGGCGCGGGCGCCAAAATTTGCCTTGTGCTGGTCTTCGCAGCGGTCGCGGAATCTATCGCGGTCATTTTTTGTTCTGCCAGGTCAGACCGCGGCAATCTTGTTGCCCATGGCGGGATGCTAAAATAGACAGATTGCATGCCGTTGAAAACTCTTACCGTTAGCGCTCCGCAGAAATCCGAAAAGGAAATATCGCGACAGGATCCCACGGTAGTGCGGCCGGCTTTTGATCGACCGAAAAAAGTCGGCTTCGTCAGTCTGGGCTGCCCTAAGAATCTCGTGGACAGCGAAGTCATGATGGGCCTGCTGGCCCGCGCCGGAGCCGAACTCACTGCCCGCGCCGAAGATGCCGACATCATCGTCGTGAATACGTGCTCGTTCATCGAGAGCGCGCAGCAGGAATCGGTCAACACTATCCTGGAAATGGCCGGACACAAAACCGACGGCAAAGCGAAAAAACTGGTGGTCGCGGGATGCCTGGTCGAGCGCTTCCGCGATCAGATTCGCAAAGACATTCCAGAAGTCGACGCGGTCGTGGGCACCGGAGAACTGGAAAATATTTTGGCCGCCACCGGAGTGGCGCCGGTTGCTGCACGGAATGATTCGCCATTTGTGGTGCTGCCTTCGCGACCAGAAGGCGATGCTCGCGCCGCGCAAGGCCGTTTCTCGCGCGAGAGCTGGGATGGCGTTCTCGGCGATTTACCGAATTATCTTTACGACGATTCCACGCCGCGCATCCTGGCCACGCCGCGTCACATGGCGTATATCAAGATCGCCGAGGGATGTGACCACCCCTGCAGCTTTTGCATCATTCCTCAGTTGCGCGGCCAGTTCCGCTCGCGCCGCTTCGAGTCAGTGGTGGCCGAGGCCGAACGACTCGCGCAATCCGGCGTTCGCGAAATCACCCTCATCGGCCAGGACACGACCTGCTACGGCGAGGACTTCGGCCTGAAAGACGGCCTCGCGCTCCTACTCGAAAAACTCGCCCACATTGAAGACTTGCGCTGGATCCGCTTTCTCTATGCCTACCCCAACAAGATCACGGGAAAATTGCTGGACACAATCGCCAAGCATGAAAAAATCTGTTCCTACATGGACGTGCCCCTGCAACACGCCTCCGCCTCGGTGCTGAAACGCATGAAGCGCGGCGGCGGAGCCGACATCTTCCTTCGCTCCATCTCCAAAATGCGCCGGGCCATCCCCGACTTAACCCTGCGCACGTCATTCATCGTCGGCTTCCCCGGCGAAACCGAAAAAGAGTTCGACGAACTCTGCGACTTCGTTCGCGAAGCACAGTTTGACTGGATGGGCGCATTTGCCTATTCCGATCAGCAAGGCGCAGGGGCATACGAACTTGAGAACAAACTCTCGGCGCGCGAGATCGAACGCCGGCGCAAGCACCTGATGTCGATCCAGCGCCAGATCAGCAAGAAGAAAAAGAAGTCGTTGGTCGGCCGCGAATTCGATCTGCTGCTCGAAGGCGAATCAGAAGAAACCGATCTCCTTCTCGAAGGCCGCACTCCCATGCACGCTCCCGAAATCGACGGCAAGGTCTTGGTCAACGATTTTCCCGAAGAATCGGTGCCCGAGCCGGGTCAGTTCTACCGCTGCCAGATCACCGAAGCGCACGACTACGATCTCGTAGCTAAAATTCTCTAAAGAGAACGTATGCCGCGTAAGCGCGCCCGCAAGCTCCGGTGCCCGATCTGCAAGAAAGCGGTGAAGAGCACCGACCGCGAATTCCCTTTCTGCAGTTCGCGCTGCCGCACCATCGATCTGGGCAAGTGGGCCAGCGGCGGCTACGTTATCTCGTCGCCCGTAACCGACGCGGACGAGCCGATTCGCGATCACAACCCCGAAGATTCGGAGAGCGAATCGTGAAAGCCTCCACGGAACAAAGCCAGGGCACTCAGGGGCGCAACGCCGATGTTCCAAACAGTAGCGCCGGCGTCCCGCCGGCTGTGGCGGGGGCGTCCCGCCCGCGCTTCGGCGAAGTCACAATCCGCGACCGCGGCCATCTTCCACACTGGGAAAAAGACGCGGCCACCTATTTCATCACCTTCCGCCTAGCCGATTCTCTCCCGAAATCAGTCCTCGATCGAATCGAATCCGAACGGCAAGCGATCGTCGGGACTGCCAACCAAATGCACCGCGCTCTCAGTCCTGACGAACGCAAGAAGCTCCAACGCCTTTCTTCGCCAATCATCGAGCAATATCTAGACAGCGGGGCCGGCGCGTGCCCCCTGCAGAATCCACTTGTTGCCGAAGAGGTTGCGCTGACCCTGTGCCACTTCCACGGGAAGCGCTATCGTCTCATCGCCCGGTGCGTCATGCCGAACCATGTTCACGTAGTCGTCAAGCTGTTCCCAGGTCAGGCGCTGGCCGCTGTGGTCCACTCGTGGAAGTCCTTCACCGCAAAGCAGGCGAACCGCATTCTTGGAAGGCAGGGTGCGTTCTGGCAGAGAGAGTACTATGACCACCTGATTCGTGGCGAAGCCGAACTGGAGCGGGCTATCGGCTACGTCGCGGAGAATCCGGAGAAAGCGAGCTTGAAGAGTTGGAAATGGGTTTGGGTGTGCGGGCGGGACGCCCGCACGACAGCCGCCGAGGACGGCGGCGCTACAAAACCAAAACCATGACCGGCGCAAACCAAAACGGTCGCAGCGCCTCCAACCCTGGCGTTGCCGTCCCGCCGGCTGTGGCGGAGCCTGCCCTGAGCGAAAAAGCGCTCCGCCCGCGCGCCCCGCAGTGGGCAACCTTGATCGCCACCTTTTTCGGCATCGGCCACATGCGTCCCGGCCCCGGCAGCTGGGCATCGGCGGCGACCGTGTTGCTCTGGGCAGCACTTGCCCACGCTCTAACCCCTGCGCTGCGAACCCCCGCGGCCATCGCGCTAGCCATGGGAATCATGCTGATCGGCATACCTGCCGCCACGAGGGTAGCGCGCGCGGCGGCCAGCAAGGATCCCCAGTTTGTGGTTATTGACGAGGTCGCCGGACAGATCGTTGCCCTCATCGCAGTCCCACTCGCGTGGAAAACTTTTCTCGCGGGTTTTATACTTTTTCGTATCTTCGATATCGTCAAGCCCCCGCCGGTCCGCCAACTGGAAAAACTTCCGGAAGGCACCGGCATCGTGCTGGATGACATTGCGGCTGGACTCTACGCGCTGCTGGTGATGCAACTTTTGCTGCGCTTTGGTCTACTAAAATAGTACCGAGCGGCGAGTACCGAGAAAAAACCAGATTCTCGCTACTCGTTACTTGTTACTCGCCACTCGTTGCTCGGTACTCGATACTCGGTACGCTACATGGGATTTTCCGACCGCATCCTCGGCAAGAAAAATGTCAACGGCGGCCCGCACATTGAAGCGGTCGCGCCCGCTCTGGCCCTTGCCGGAGGCGAGATTCGCATCACCGGCTCCGGTCTGCGCCCGCACGATCTGCATCGCCCGAGAGTGCAGTTCGGCCAGGTCGAAGCCTCGCTGGTCGTCAGCTCCGACGCTTTTCTGGTGGCCCGCGTGCCCGAAGGCGCGACCTCCGGCCCGGTCATTGTGGCGACCGACGGCCATATAAGCAATGCGCATACGGTAAAGGTCGCCGTGCCCATCGCCGACAGCCTTCATCCCGTCACCAATCCCGCGCTCGACGCCGAAGGGAATATCTATGCCACCTTCTCCGGCTCCCGCGGACAAAAGGTTCCCGTCGCCGTCTTTAAGATCGACACCAATTATGTGGTTCAGCCATTCGTCGCCGAAATGATGAATGCTACATCGATCGCCTTCGACCGACAGGGCCTGATGTATGTTTCCTCGCGCAATGATGGCGCAGTCTATCGCGTGGCGCCAAACGGAGCCATCATCACCTACGCCGAAGGCATGGGAATTGCCACTGGCATCGCCTTTGACCGCGAGCAGAACCTTTATGTCGGCGATCGCAGCGGCACGATCTTCAAAATCGGCAGCGATCAGCAGGTGTTCGTCTTCGCCACGCTCGAGCCCAGCGTCTCGGCCTATCACCTGGCGTTCAGCCCGAACGGCGATCTGTTCGTGACCGGGCCAACCACGTCGAGCTTCGACCAGGTTCAGAAGATCGACCCCAAGGGCAACGTGACCACGTTCTACAAGGGCCTGGGCAGACCGCAGGGCCTGGCCTTCGACGTGGATGGAAACATATATGTGGCGGCATCGCTGGCCGGCAAACGGGGCATCGTCAAACTCACCCCCGACGGGCGAGCCAATCTTGAGGTCGCCGGCCAGGGACTGGTCGGCCTGGCTTTCGCCCCCGGCCGCAGCGCGATTCTCGCCACCACCAATAGCGTCCACCATCTCTCGTGGAACATTCAGGGGCTGCCGCTGCTGCCGGAGTAGCTATTGTTTCGCTGTCCTCGCGCGCCCGCGGCAGGCTCTCCACTTTTTCTTCTGCGCTACAATCGCTTCATGCGCCTCACGTTCAGCTCGACTCTTGTGGCAATCGTCGCTCTATCCATTCTCATTCACTCACCGCTCGCGAGCGCCCAATCCAAGGACCAGAACGAGGCTCCCGCCAAGGAATCCGCGCCCGACGTGCCCGATGCGATTGCCGTTCCCGCGGGACTCGAGCCGGTGCTGATGGTGCACGCCAAGGGATGGCAGATTTACACCTGCACGGCAGGCACTGACGGCAAGTTCAGTTGGACACTAAAGGGCCCTGACGCCGAACTGAGAGACCGGAAGGACAAAGTCATCGGCCAGCATCTGGCCGGGCCAACGTGGAGGTTGAAAGACGGCAGCGAAGTCACGGGAAAAGCCGTGGCGCACGTCGACTCGCTCGATGCGGATTCGGTCGCGTGGCTTCTCGTGAATGTCGTGACCAACTCGGGCAAGGGACAGCTTGCGAAGGTAACGACCATTCAGCGCGTACACACGCACGGCGGCAAACCCGGCAACGATCCCTGCGATGAGGCTCACAAGGGCGCGGAAACCAAGAGTGCCTACACGGCTGATTATTACTTCTTCGCTCCGACGAAGTGAGCACAGCTGAAGCCCGTGCGGAGCGGCAGGCATCCAATGAATAGTTCGGCCGAGCTGGGAGAAATATTATGCGTGACGTCATTATTGCTTCTTCCGTACGAACGCCCGTAGGACGCGCTTTCAAGGGCACTCTGCGCGCTACTCGTCCCGACGAACTGGCTGCGATCGCCATCAAGGGCGCACTCGAACGTGTGCCGCAACTTGATCCGAAAGAGATTGAAGATGTCATTCTGGGCTGCGCCATGCCCGAAGCCGAGCAGGGCATGAACGTAGCCCGCATCGCCTCGCTGCGCGCGGGTCTTCCGGTCGACGTTTCGGCGTTGACCATCAACCGTTTCTGTTCTTCGGGATTGCAGGCGATCGCGATGGCGGCCGAGCGCATCATGAGCGGCGGAGCGGAAGCGATCGTTGCTGGCGGAACGGAATCGATGTCGATGATTCCGATGGGCGGCCACAAAATCTCGCCGAATCCGTGGCTGGTCGATCACTATCCTGATGCTTATCTTTCGATGGGGCTGACTGCCGAGCGAGTGGCGCAGCGCGACGGCATCACCCGCGAAGCGGCGGATGAATTCTCGCTGAATAGTCATCACAAAGCGCTGGCCGCGATTCAGGCCGGGAAGTTTAGTGACGAAGTGGTGCCCGTGCCGGTGAGTTTCAGCACGCCGAACGGATCGAAGCCCAAGAAACAGGAAATGGTATTCAAGATGGATGAGGGCCCGCGCGGCGACACTTCTCTCGAAGCGCTGCTCTCGCTGAAGCCGGCCTTTCATGCGAAGGGAACGGTAACGGCGGGAAATTCGTCGCAGATGTCAGACGGCGCGGCTGCGGCTGTGGTCATGTCGGCAGAACGGGCGAAGATATTAGGCATTCAGCCGCTGGTACGTTATGTTTCATTTGCGACTGCGGGATACAAGCCGGAAGAAATGGGGCTTGGACCGGTGTTTGCGATTCCGAAGGCGCTGAAGATGGCGGGGCTGAAGCTGTCTGACATTGACGTGATAGAACTCAATGAGGCCTTTGCGGCGCAGTCGCTGGCGGTGATCAAAGAAGCGGGGCTTGATCCAGAGAAAGTGAATCCCAATGGCGGAGCGATCGCCCTGGGTCATCCGCTGGGATGCACGGGAGCGAAACTGACAGCGACGGTGATTCGCGAACTGAAACGCCGGAACGGCCGCTACGGAATGGTTACCATGTGTGTGGGCGGCGGCATGGGCGCGGCAGGAATTTTCGAGAACGTGTAGTTCGGCGGCGCTATAATCCGGCTGAGGAGGTTCCTATGACTTCCGCCCGCCTGCTCGTTGTTGCCATTCTCCTTTGCTCGGTTGCTGGGTTCGCTCAAGAATCGCAGTCCTCGGCAGCCTCGGCTCCTTCTGCTTCTAGCCAGACGTCAAGCCTGCCGCAGCATGCCGACGCGGCGCGTCCGCTTCCGGATGACATGAAGGTCTTAAAGGCTGAAGTCCTTGCCCGTCTTGCGAGGGCGAATCTGGACAAGGGCATTCTGCTTTCGCAGGATGGGCAAGTCCTTGGGGATGGGATCTGCTATACGATCCGCAGTTATGTGGTGGCGCGCGACAGCAAGGATTCCGATTCGGTTCATCTGGTGAGCTATTCGACGTGCCAGATGGCGAGCCGCTATCAACTTAGAACCACGCAGGCGCGGCCCAGTGTCGTCCGGCCGGCTGTGCAAACGGCGACGCAGCCGTAACACTTCTTTACCCAATTCCTACGCTCTTTTACGCGGGTCAGAGTATGCTTTCGGTGGACCGAAACGTCCAACGTAGTGTTCTCTTCGATCGATTGGCAGGAGGTGCTTTATGCGGCACTCCGTCCTTTCCTTGGTGGTTCTGCTTCCATTTTCCCTTTTCATGTTTGCGCAGCACTCCGCGGGCGGAGGTGGAGGGTCGTCCGGCGGAGGCGGTTCTCACGGCGGCTTTTCGGGCGGAAGTTCTGGAGGCGGCTCTGCGAGCCACAGCTCCGGGGGATCGGGCTCGCATGGCTCTGCCTCGCACGGAACGTCTGGACATGTTTCGTCTGGACATGCTTCGTCTGGACACAATTCCGGCCCAGGTTTCTCGCATGTTGGAGCGCAAACGAAGACAGGACATTCAGAAAAGAGGAGTTTTTTTTCTGTGCTGCGACATCCGTTCAGGAAGGCGCAGCCCAAGGAGGCCGTCGATTTTCGACGCAGGATCTGCCCTAACGGACGATGCATGGTTTGTCCGCCAGGATCGGCCAACGGCAGATGGGGCTGTGGAGGAGTCCTGGCGAACAGCTCGTGCACCCAGCGGGGAGTCTGGAGTGGCGGGAGTTGTTTGTATCACACTCCATTTCTGGACGACTGCAGCAGCTTTTTCATGGCGATGGAACGCCAGCAGCAACTCGCGCAGGAGGCCGAGGCAGAGCGGCAGAGCGCGTGCGCTTCGGGCGGTTCGCCGGAGTGCACCGACTTGAGCGGCAGGGCACAGGCTCAGAACGGTCTCTATGAGACGTATCAGGATCGATACAGTCGATGCCGGGAGCGCTTGTTCATCACGCTCCCGTTTGGCGGCTACGGTTTCGCCGGTTATGCTCAGGACTTGATGTTTGACCCGCTGTGGACTGCATTGCAGTAGCCGCGCGGTCGACTGCGTTCCCAAAGATTCGAGAGGGCATCTGCCGCATGTGACCCGCGCCTTGCCGTCGGAGTCCGGGGCACTATCGTCCTTTTCTTCCGGGCATTAGAATTGAGTGGCGCTTCCGTCAGAGCCTGTTGCAAGAGGGCGCTTTCATTTTTCGAGGGGTAGTTATGGCGACGACCACTGCAGCACCGAAAACCAGAATTTCCGGCGGCAGCTTTTTGCTGGAATCGCAGCAGCCGGGGGACGTGTTCACTCCCGAGGATTTCTCCGAACAGCATCGGCTGATTGGACAGACTGCGGAAGAGTTCGCGGTTAACGAAATTCTTCCAAACGTCGAGAAGATCGAACACAAGGATTTCTCCGTCACGCGCGACCTGCTGAAGAAGGCTGGTGAACTCGGACTGAGTTCGGTGGAGATTCCCGAAGAGTATGGCGGGCTCGAGATGGACAAGGTGACGGCTGCAGTGATTGCCTGCCACATTGCCAAGTACGCGGGGTTCGCTACTACATGGGGCGGTCACACGGGAATCGGAACTCTGCCGATCGTTTATTTCGGCACCGAGGAACAGAAGAAGAAATATTTGCCGCGGCTGGCTGCGGGTGAAATTGTCGGCGCGTATGCATTGTCGGAATCGACGTCGGGCTCGGATGCGATGAATTGCCGGGCGCGGGCCGAGGTTTCCCCAGACGGCAAGCACTACATCCTGAACGGCGAAAAGATGTGGATTACGAATGCGGGATTCGCCGATCTGTTTACGGTGTTTGCGAAAGTGGATGGAGAAAAGTTTTCAGCGTTCCTGGTCGAGAGGGATTTCCCTGGATTCTCGGTGGGAGCGGAAGAGCACAAGATGGGGATTCGAGGGTCGTCGACTTGTCCCATCATTCTGAACGACTGCAAAGTGCCGGTGGAAAATCTTCTGGGCGAGATTGGCAAGGGACATCTGATCGCTTTCAACATTCTGAACATTGGACGGTTTAAGCTGGGCGCGATGTGCGTAGGCGGAGGCCAGGTGTCGCTGGAGAATGCCATCGGCTACGCCAAACAGCGCAAGGCATTCAGCAAAGCGATTGCCGACTTCGGGCTGGTGCGGGAAAAGATCGCCAACATGGCGACCCTGCTCTACGTGGGTGAGTCGATGGTTTACCGCACGGTTGGCATGATGGATGCGGCTTTAAGCGAGGTCGACAAAGCGGCCGCGGATGGCGCGAAGCAGACGTTGAAGGCGATTGAAGAGTATGCGGTCGAGTGCTCGATCATCAAGGTGTGGGGATCGGAGATGATCGATTACGTGGTCGACGAAACGCTACAGATTTATGCAGGGTATGGGTTCGTGGAGGAGTATCCGGCGGAACGGGCGTATCGCGACGCGCGCATCAACCGAATTTTCGAAGGCACTAACGAGATCAACCGGCTGATCATCACCGGCTTCCTGCTGAAACGGGCGATGACCGGGCAATTGCCGCTGATGCCGGCCATCAAGAAACTGATGGACGAGGTGCTTTCGGGGCCTTCGGCGGCTGAGGAGTTGGAAGGCGCGCTGGCGGAAGAGCGCAAGCTGGTCGCACAGGCAAAAAAACTCGGGCTGTTTGCGGCGGGCGCGGCCACGCAGAAATACATGCAGGCGATTCAGGACCAGCAGGAGATCATGGGCGCGATTGCGGATATGACGATTGAAGCCTACGCCATGGAGTCGGCGGTGGTGCGGGCACAGAAAATTACCGAGGCGAAAGGCGAATCTGCTGCCGCTGTGCCGATTGCGATGACCCGGGTGTATCTGTCGCAGGCGCTGGAGAAAGTTGAGTCAGCGGCTCGAAAAGTGATTGCCGCGGTGGCGGATGGAGACATGCTGCGAACACAACTGGCCATCTTGCGCCGCTTAGCGAAGCATGAGCCTTTCAACACGATTGAGCTGCGCCAGCAAATCGCGCAGAAAATGATCGAGCGGGGTAAGTACACGCTGGCGTAGCCGAGTGCTTTCCATGCAGGTTTGCGACTGCCATCCTGAACGGCGGCTTTTGAGCGCGAAGGATCCGTGCAACTTGCCGCGAAGGGCAGAGATCCTTCGCGCAACGAACGCGCTCAGGATGACAAACGCTTTTTGGCACCGGAAGGCACTCTGATACAAATATTCGGATGAAACTCCGAATGTGGTCCTGCCTCGCGAGCGTGACGCTCGCACTCGGCACAAATCTCTCCGCGCAATCGAGTTCAGGCCTACAACAGGACTCCGCCACTTTCGACGCTGACGGCACTGCTCATCTCACGCGGGTTGTGCCGATGCCGTCGACGATCAGCGCGGAGGCGCAGAAGTGGCTGGCTTCGCTCAAGCAGCAGAAAACGGGGCAGCCGGAGTCGCTGACCGAACGCCGCGCACGGACAGATGCATGGCGCAAGTCGGATTCCGCCGAGGCGCGCCGGCTCTATCCGGTGAAGTTGGAAGAGACAACGACTGCGGGCGTTCGTACGGACATCATCACTCCGCTGTTTGTGCCGGAGAGAAACGGCAACCGGGTACTGATCAATCTGCATGGCGGAGGGTTCAATTCCGACTCGGGATCGCTGATCGAAGGCGTACCGATTGCCAACCTGGCAAAGATAAAAGTTGTGTCGGTGTATTACCGGCTCGCGCCGGAGAATCCGTTTCCGGCAGCGGTCGATGATGCGGTCGCGGTTTACCGGGAGCTTCTGAAGATCTACAAACCGCGGAGCATCGGAATCTTCGGAACTTCCGCGGGCGCGATTCTGACGGGCGAGGTTGCCGTGCGGCTGAAGCAGTTGGGATTGCCGCTTCCAGCAGCGCTGGGAATATTTTCCGGTGCAGCGGATTTCAGCCGCGTCGGCGATTCGCGGCAATTGTTTACACTCAACGGATTTCCGGGCGCGATGCAACCCATCGATCCGAATCACCTGCCGGATGATCAGTATGTGGCAAAGACGGATCGGCGTGATCCAGTGCTGTCTCCGCTGTTTGCCGACCTGCGCGGCATGCCTGCAACTCTGCTGATGACCAGTGCACGCGATATCTTGCTGAGCGATACCACGATTTTTCATCGCGCCTTGCTGGCTGCAGGGGATGACGCGCAGTTAGTCGTGTTCGAGGCGCTGCCGCATGCTTTCTGGTATCACTTCCAGCTTCCCGAGACGAAAGAGGCGCTGGAGATCATGGCGAGGTTTTTCGACGAGAAGGTTGGGCGGTAGCCACGCGCCTTGACAGTCTCGTCTCTCAGTATCCATGAGCGATGCGTTTCTGGTAAAAAAGTCTGCATGAAGAAGCACTACTTTCCTCTCTCTTCCTCTTGCGCCCTGCTCTTTTGCGTTGTAATCATCCCGGTCCTTCTTATTGCGCAGGAGGGCGCTGCGCCGTCCGCCAATCTGGCGCTCACGCCGCCGATGGGATGGAATTCGTGGAACAAATTCGGCTGCAACGTCAGCGAAGACATGATCAAGGGCATAGCTGACGCGGTGGTGAAATCGGGGATGAAGGATGCGGGATATGTTTACGTCAACATCGACGACTGCTGGCAGGTGAGCCGCGATGCGAACGGAAACATCGTGGCCGACCCGCAGCGTTTTCCGCATGGGATGAAGGCTGTGGGCGATTACATTCATTCGCTGGGGCTCAAGTTTGGTGTGTATTCGGACGCGGGATCGAAGACGTGCGCGGGGCGTCCGGGCGGGCTGGGCCATGAATATCAGGATGCGCTGCAGTATGCGGCGTGGGGCGTGGATTATCTGAAATACGACTGGTGTAACACGACCACGCAGGATGCAAGAGCGTCGTACGCGAATATTCGCGCGGCGCTTGACGCTTCCGGGCGGCCGATAGTGCTGAGCATTTGCGAGTGGGGAACGGCGAAACCGTGGCTGTGGGGGAAAGCAGTTGGGGGGAATCTGTGGCGAACGACGGACGATATTCAGGATCGTTGGGGCGGACGGGAAAAATGGCCCAACGGCGGGTGCTGCTCGAATGGAGTCCTGGCGATTCTCGATCAACAAGTGGGTTTGCAGTCATACGCGGGGCCGGGACACTGGAATGATCCGGACATGCTGGAAGTTGGCAATGGTGGGATGACGGATACAGAATATCGTGCGCACTTCAGCCTGTGGGCGATTCTGGCTGCGCCGCTGATCGCGGGAAATGACTTGCGGAACATGCGGCCGGAGATTCACGACATTCTGACGAACAAGGAAGTGATCGCGATCGATCAGGATGCGCTTGGACGCGAAGGCGAGCGAGTGGCGAAGAACGGCGATCTGGAGGTTTGGGCCAAGCAACTGAGGGACGGGAGCCGTGCCGTAGTTTTGTTGAATCGAGGCTCGGCTGGCGAGCAGATTACGGTGAACTGGGAGGACATTGGCTATCCCAGCAGCATCAGCGCTTCGGTGCGCGACCTATGGGTGCACAAGGATATGGGAAAGTTCACAGGAAAGTTTACGGCTGCGGTCGCGCCGCATGGCGTGGTGATGATTGCGGTCAGACCCTAGACGACTGAACCACAGGGGTCGCGAGGGTTACTGAGGAGTAGAGGTCCCGATTGCTTCGATTCCTCCGCGATTTTTTTTCAGCTCCTCCATCACGCTCTGAATCAGCTCTTTCGCGCCGGTCAGGCTGTTCATGATGATCTGGATGTCCATGACCGGCTTGCCCGGCCAGCGCTGGCTTTGGCAGTAGACGCCGTGCTGGCCGACCAAGGCCATGGCGTCGGTGATCATGTCCATGGTGACGGCGAGACGCCCGCGAGGAACGCCCATCATGGTTTCGTAGTGCTCGAGTTCTTCCTGCTTTTCATCGAATACAGGCATCCCGAGATTGTAACTGTCGCGGTGCGTGAAGCATAATGGCAGCGCTGACGGAATTCCTGCTCATACGTCCAACGTTGTTGGCAGTTTCAATCAAGCCAGTAATCGAAAAGGAGAGACCATGCATAAACAGGCTGTCATTCTCACGCTTCTCACGTTTGCTTTTGCAAGTCCTGGGTTCGGCCAGATGGGGGGAAAGCGTCCTAGTCCGGCGGCTTCAGCCACCTGCGATCTGGGAGCAGGCAAAACGATTAAGACTGACTACTCGAGCCCGCGCATGAGAGGACGGAAGATTTATGGCGGCCTCGTGCCGTTTGGCGAAGTTTGGCGCACCGGAGCGAACGAAGCGACGACATTCGTCACCAGCAGCGATATCGAGATTGGCGGGAAAACCGTGCCCGCCGGCAGCTATACGATTTTCACCGTGCCCAACGAAGACAAGTGGACGCTTATCGTCAACAAGAAGACCGGCGAATGGGGAATTCCGTACAAGTACGAAAGCGATGAACTGGTGCGCGTAGACATGAAAGTGTCGAAGCTGCCGGCGCCGGTAGAGGATTTCACGATTGGGTACGAAAAGTCGGGCAGCGGCTGCACGCTGCGGATGGACTGGGCGACTACGCGTGCCTCGGTCGATATTACGGCGAAGTGAAGAGTACCCGCAGCGGCAAATCGATCACAGCCGCGTGACAGCCGGCCACTTATGGATGCTCTGGCGGGAGCGCGTCGATGGCCTGCTGCGCTGCGGTAAGTTGGGGATCGATTTGCAGGGCGCGCTGGTACTCCGCGCGAGCCATTGGGATTTGTCCATTCTCCTTGAAGGTTTGGCCCAGTTCAAAACAGGCTGCGGCGCTGGGTTGCAGACCGATGGAATAAGTTAGATCATCGATGGCTTCTTGTAACTTCCCCTGCTGGCGGGCAAGCAGTCCCATCCCGAGCCATGAGCCCGGCAAGAAAGGATTAAGGCGCATCGACTTGTCGTAGCTTTTGCGCGCCTCGTCACCTTCACCGAGCGCCCGCTGCGCGGCGCCCAGGTTGGCGTAGGTCTGCGCCAGCAGACCTGGATCTGAGGTCAGGGAAATTGCGGCCTGGTATTGCTCGATGGCTTCAGGCAGCCGATTGTGAGTCTCATCGTAGGTGCCGAGGTTGCTGCGGCTCATAGGATCGCGCGGGTTGATGCGCGTGGCCGCTTCGAAATGAAGATAAGCTGCTTCTTCCTTGCCCTCGAGAATCAAGGCCCCGCCGAGATTGTCTTCGGCGATGAAGTTGTTGTCAGTGACTGCAAGCGTGTGCGTCCACAGGTCTTGATTGCTTTGCCAGAATCCGATCTGGCGATGAGTGGCGATTGCCAGGGCGATGATGATCACTGCGGCCGGAAGGGCCAGCCAGCGGCTGAATGGTTTCGACTCCGCCCAATCGGCTGCGGCGAATGCGATCATGATGAAGATTCCGATGAGAGGAATGTAGGCGTAGCGGTCGGCCATGGCCGCGTCGCCGACCTGCACCAGGCCGATCACGGGAACCAGCGTGCCTAAGAACCAGAGCCAGCCTACGAGCAGGTAGCGGCGTCTGCGGAACTTGATGGCAACGGCAGTGATGGCAATTAGGGCGAGGGCTGCCAGGGCGACTCGCCAAGCAGCGAGTGAATCTCCGGGATGCGGATAGAGAGGCGCGAGCTTCGCGGGCCAGACCATCTTCCACAGATACATCGCGTAGGCGTAAATGGCGTTTGCCATGCGCACTGAGAACGAGAACTGGGCGGTCGAGCGCATGGCCCCTCCGGCTTGCTGGGCTCTCATGGTGATGATCGCGCTGGCGGCGGAAAGTATGAGCAGAGGGATTTTTTCCAGCGCGAGAGTTTGCCAGGAAAATGATGGGAGACTGTGCTCGACCTTCTCCTTGGCCAGCCGCACGCGTTCGAGGGGCCAATAATCGAGCAGCAGCAGCAGGAATGGGAGCGTGATGACCATGGGCTTGGAGGCGAGCCCGGCGGTGAACAGCGCGGAGACCACGAGATAGCGCTTCCAGTTCGGGCTCTTCGCGTACCAGCCGTACGCCCACAAGGTGAGCAGAAAGAACAAGGTGCAGAGAACATTTTTGCGCTCCGCGATCCACGCGACCGATTCGACGTTGATGGGATGGAGGGCAAAGAGCGCGGCGACGAACAGGCTCGGTCCGAGGCGTTTGGTCGCCCACACCAGCAGCAAAAACAACAATACGGCGTTGACGATGTGCAGCAGGACGCTGGTGAAATGATGACCGGCGGGATTCCGGCGGAACAGAGTGTAATCGAGAGCGTGCGACATCCAGGTCAAGGGATGCCAGTTCGCTTGCTCGGTTGAGGTCAACGCCCAGATGATGGTGCCGGCGGTGAGTCCCTGGCGGACGTGCGGGTTTTCGGTGACGTAGCGGTCGTCGTCATAATTTACGAAAGGATGATGGGTCACCGGGTTGTACAGCACCAGCGTGACGACAGCGAGAAGCAGGCAGGCGACAAGATTACGTTTCTCTGGCGACACGAACAAGCCCGGCTTTCCGGGTGCGGGCGGGATTTCCTTCTTGGCGGGCAAGAGAGAATTTAACCACAGAGGACACGGGGAACACAGGGGAGGAAACAGGGAAGGCACCGGGAGCGGGATTTGTGGGATTTTTGATTGCCGATTGTTGATTAAAAATCCGCAGACGCACAAACAAGTATTCAATCAACAATCAGAAATCAGCAATCAATAATCTCTTATGCCGGCTTCCAACGCAGCACCGGCTTTCTGGCTGCGGCGGTCTCGTCGAGGCGCGAAACCCGCGTGGAATGAGGAGCATCGAGAACGATCTGCGGATCTTCCTCCACTTCTTCGGCGATCGACCTCATCGCCTCGATGAACAGATCCATCTCTTCTTTCGACTCGCTCTCGGTGGGCTCGATCATGAGCGCGCCGGGAACGATCAGCGGGAAGGCGGTCGTGTAAGGGTGGAATCCGTAGTCGATCAGGCGCTTGGCGATATCCATGGTACGCACGCCTTTTCTTGCCTGCAGTTTGTCGCTGAAGACGACCTCGTGCATGCTGGGAGTGGAATAGGGAAGGTCGTACGCGCCTTCGACACCCTTGCGGATGTAGTTGGCGTTAAGGACGGCGTCTTCGGTGGTCTGGCGAAGGCCGTCGGGACCATTGGCCTGAATGTAAGCAAGGGCGCGCACGAACATGCCGAAATTGCCGTAGAAAGCGCGGACGCGGCCGACGGACTGAGGACGGTTGTAGTCGAAACCGAGTGTGCCATCGCCCTTGGTAGCAACAACCGGCGTGGGCAAGAAAGGTTCAAGAGATTTCTTGATCGCCACAGGGCCTGATCCCGGACCACCTCCGCCGTGTGGAGTGGAAAAAGTTTTGTGCAGGTTCAGGTGCATGAGGTCGACGCCGAAATCTCCGGGCCGGACCTTGCCGACGAGCGCGTTCATGTTCGCGCCGTCCATATAAAGCAGGCCACCTTTGGCGTGGAGAATGTCGGCAATCTTGTGGATATCTTGCTCGAAGACTCCCAGGGTGTTGGGATTGGTCAGCATGAGGGCAGCGACGTCCTCGTTCATCTGCGCTTCGAGCGAGGCGATGTCAACCATGCCCCGCGAGTCGGATTTCAGATTTTCGACAGCATAGCTGACCATGGCCGCTGTGGCCGGATTCGTTCCGTGGGCGGAGTCGGGAATCAGAATCTTCTTTCGCGCGTTGCCTTTGGACTGGTGATAGGCGCGAACCATGAGCAGGCCGGTCATCTCACCGTGCGCGCCGGCAGCGGGTTGAAGCGTGATGGCGTCCATGCCGGTGATTTCGATCAGGCACTCGCTCAGGATTTTGATGATCTGCAGCGCGCCCTGAGAAATTTTCTCCGGCTGGTAGGGATGCGCGTTGGCGATTCCCTCGACCCGCGCGACCGCTTCGTTCACGCGCGGGTTATATTTCATGGTGCACGAGCCTAGCGGATACATGCCCAGATCGATAGCGTAGTTCCAAGTCGAGAGCCGCGTGAAGTGGCGGATAATTTCAATCTCGCTGACTTCAGGCATAACACCGAGGTCTTTTCTTTCGGATGCACCGAGGAGATTCGACGTGTCTACTTCTGGCACGTCGAGTGGGGGCAACTTCCAGGCCGCTTTGCCTGGCGAGGACTTTTCGAAAATGAGTCCTTCGTTCTGATTGACCTGGAGAGAGGCTTTGCGAGTGGGATGATTCATCGCGCCACCTCTTCCACTTCCTCGTTCGGCGAACGCGCTGACTGCTGGCTCTCGCCGACCAGTCTGGCGGCGGTGTCGATCGCGCCCCGTGTGGTGAGTTCCGTGCAGCACCACAAGGCCGCGTTTCCCAGCTCAGGATAAAACTTCTTCAGCGGCAGTCCGCCGACGACTTTGTGGTCGAGGAGCCTGCTGTTGATGGCGTGTGGATCTTCGCTTGTCTGCACGACAAATTCGTTGAAGCGCGGCGCGCCGTCGAATAATAGCTTGCCGTGTTTGGCGAATTGTCCGGCGGCGTAGGCGGTCTTCGCCAGATTCTGTTTGGCCAATTCTTTCAGACCGATCTTGCCGTACACGGTCATGAAGATGTTGACCATGAGCGCGATCAGCGCCTGGTTGGTGCAGATGTTTGAAGTAGCTTTCTCGCGGCGGATGTGCTGCTCGCGCGTGGCCAGAGTGAGGACGAATCCGCGACGGCCTTGCTTGTCGACGGTTTGTCCGACCAGGCGTCCCGGCATCTGGCGCACGTACTTCTCGCGCGTGGCGATCACACCGCAGTAAGGGCCACCGAAACCCATGGGGACGCCAAACGATTGGGCTTCCATCGCGATGACGTCCGCCTGGCGTGGCGGTTCGACAATTCCCAGTGAGACCGCTTCGGCGATGGAAACTACGAGCATGGCGCCGTTCTTGTGGGCAATTTCCGCAATTGCGTCGACGTCTTCGATGGTGCCGAAGAAATTCGGCGACTGGATGAGCACACACGCGGTTTCGGGCGTGATTGATTTTTCCAGGTCGCTCAGATTGAGGCGGCCATCGTCACCGAACCCTGCGACCGAGAGCGGCATGCCCTGGTGCGTAGCATAGGTGGCCAGGACTTCACGATACTCGGGATGCAGGCTCCGCGCTACGACAACGGAACGGCGTCCAGTGAGGCGGACAGCCATCATCACCGCTTCGGCCGCAGCCGTGGAACCGTCGTACATGGAAGCGTTGGCCACTTCCATGCCGGTGAGCTCGCAGATCATACTCTGAAACTCGAATATGGATTGCAGGGTGCCCTGGGAAATCTCGGCCTGGTAGGGCGTGTAGGCGGTGAGAAACTCGCCGCGCGAAATCAAAGAGTCGATGATGACCGGCCGGTAGTGCGAGTACACGCCCGCGCCCAGGAAACTCGAGTAGCCTTCACCATTTTCTCGAGAGCGCTGGCGGAAGAAATCGACGATCTCCGATTCCGCCATCTGGCGCGGGATGTTGAGGTCGCGGGTGAGCCGATACTCGGCGGGGATGGGCGCGAAAAGGTCGTCGACCGAGCGCAGGCCAATGGCTTTCAGCATCGCTTCGCGATCAGCAGGAGATTTGGGCAAGTAGCGCATAAGAAGCTATATAGATGTAACTGGGAGCGATTCGGATTGTGCGGTCTGTCGAGACGTTTGAGTCATAGAACCATTGCGATCAGCTTTTGATAACCGATGGCCAGTCTTCGATTGTCGAGGGAGTGCGGTTTGGGTTGTTATTCGTCAATTGGAAATCGGCATTGGGCAATCCTAGTGTCCTGCCTCTTCGGCCACAAATTTTTCGTAGTCGGCGGCAGAGAGCAGGCCATCCAGTTCGCCGGGATTTTTCAAAGTGAGCTTCAGCATCCACGCGCTGTGGGCGTCTTGATTTACCTTCTCCGGCGATGTAGCCAGGTCTGCGTTGACCTCGGTTACGGTTCCCGAGGCAGGAGCGAACAGATCTGACACTGCTTTCACCGATTCGACCGTGCCGAAGGTTTTGCCGGCGGTCAGTTCAGCGCCAACCTTCGGCGCTTCGACGAAAACGATGTCGCCGAGCGATTGCTGGGCATAGTCGGTGATACCGATGGTGGCGGAATTGCCGTTCGCCTGAATCCACTCGTGCTCTTTGGTGTACTTGCGATCTGTAGGGTAAGCCATGAAAAGTTCTAGCTCCTAGCTGCTAGCTTCTAGCTGAAAGTCTTGATCTGCAGTTCATGCGCCCTTTTTCGGGCGCTTGTAAAACGGCGTGGGCACCACAACCGCTCCCGCTCCCTGGCCCCGGATTTCTACTTTAACGGGCGTACCGATGGCGGAGGACTCTACCGGCACGTAGGCCAGCGCGATATTTTTTTTCAGGAACGGCGCCGGCGATCCGCTGGTAACATAACCGATTTCGCGGCCACTGGCATCGAGCACCTTGTATCCATCGCGGGCGATGCCGCGTTCCGTCATCTCGAGGCCGACGAGAGTTCGAGTCACTCCTGCGGCTTTGGCTTTCTCCAGTGCGCCGCGTCCAACGAACTCGGGCTTCTCCATTTTGCAGAAGCGGTCGAGGCCGGCCTCCCAGACATTGATGGTATCGGAAATCTCGTGGCCGTAAAGCGGCAGCTTGCCTTCGAGCCGCAGCGTGTTGCGGGCGCCCAGTCCGCAGGGCACCACCCCGAATTCCTTACCCGCGCTAAGAATCTCATTCCAAACCCGCGCGCTGGTCGTCTCATTGGATGGGATGTAAATTTCGAATCCGTCTTCCGCGGTATAGCCGGTGCGCCCTACCAGGATATTTTCGAGCCCGCACAGCCGGCCACGCGCGACCCAGTAGAACCTTACCGCGCTCAAGTCCGCGTCAGTCAGTTTCTGGAGCAGGTTGACCGCCTTTGGTCCCTGGATCGCGATTTGAGTGAAGTCATCCGACAGGTTCTCGACGACACAGTCGAACTGGCGGGTGTTGTCGCGCACCCAGCTGAAATCTTTGTCTCGCGTGCCGGCGTTGATGACCAGCAGATATTCGTCTTCCGCGAGGCGATGCACGATCACATCATCGACGAAAGTGCCTTCGGGATAGAGCAGCGCAGAATATTGCGCTTGCCCAATCGCCAGGCGGGACGCGTCGTTCATTGAGATGTGCTGCACCGCGGCGAGGGCCTGGGGCCCGGCAAGGCGGATGTCGCCCATGTGGCTGACATCGAAGATGCCTACACCGGTGCGCACCGCCATGTGCTCGTTGATAATTCCGCAGCCGATTGCCGCGGGATATTCGACAGGCATGTCCCAGCCGTTGAACTCCACCATCTTGGCGCCCATCTGGCGATGAACAGCGTTCAGCGCAGTTTTGCGGATGGTGGGCATTACCTCCGTCGAAGACAAAATCAGACCTCGCTCGGCCGGCAAGGGCCAGCCTGACGTGAAGACCAGACTGTTTACCGTATCACGCAGTTTTTCGGCGGGTCAAACGCATCGGTCTTTCACGACAGAGAAGACAGGGGACACGGAGAAATTCAAGAGACGTTCTGCCCGATGTCTCCGTTTATTCTGGTTGAGGTTTAGCTCACGGACCGAACTGCACGGTCACGCGCGATCCGGCGGGAACGTGGGTTCCGGAGGCGGGCGATTGCTGGCGGGCTATGCCGCTGCCAACGGCGTCGAGTTCGAGGCCGGCATTCTCGGCAGCCTCGACGGCCCCGCGCACGGTCTTGCCTACAAACGATGGAACTTCGATTCCGCCCTGCTCGACGTCGAGAACTACCGTCCCGGTCGCAGGCAATTTTTGCGTCTCTGCGGGCATGGTACGCGGATCTGTAGCCTGAGCCTTCGCATCGGTCGAGGGTTGTGAAATTGGCTCGCGAATCGCCGCCTGCACGACTGGTTCGTCAGCCCCGGCACCTGCTTGCGAGAGCGCCCGCGCCACACTGGGCGGCTTCGCCGGTTCCAGGGAGTCGCCGTTTACTTCTGCCGTCTCGAGAGGTTCTCCGGGATGATCGGGCGTACCTTCTTCCAGATCGCGCTCCGTCACGTCCTTATTTCGCTCTTTCGCCTGCGCCAGCAGCAACTGGTGCTGCGGCGCCAGAGGCAGGTCGTGAGGTACGTGCAGGTATTCAAGCACCTGCTGGGCGATACGTTTGAACACCGGCGCCGAAACCTGGCCGCCCTGATGTAGTCCGACTGCCGAGTCGAGGATGACCGCAACCACAATCTGTGGATTGTTCACCGGAGCGAATCCGGCGAACGAGCCAATGTACTTCGTCTTCGAATAGGCGCCGGTCGCGGGATCGACTTTCTGCGCGGTGCCGGTTTTTCCGGCCGAGCTGTAGCCTTCGAGAATGGCCTTGCGGCCGGTGCCTTCGAGCACGACCTTCTGCATCATGGAGCGCATCTCGGCTGCGGTGAAAGAAGAGATGACGCGATGCGATGCGCCGGGATGGAAGGCGACAGTCTGCACTGCACTCGATGGCTCTACCGTTCCGGTGACGATGCGCGGGGCGACCCACACTCCGTCGTTGGCGAAAGTTGAGATCAGCCCGGCGAGTTGAATGGGAGAAATGCCGATCTCCTGGCCCATCGAGATGGCAGCGATCGAAACCTTCGACCAGCGGCTGGGCGGCTTGGTCAAGCCCCGGGTTTCGCCGGGCAACTCGATTCCGGTCTGCTGCCCGAAACCAAAGGCGCGGATGTATTTGTAGAAGCGGTCCTGGCCCAGGCGCAGCGCGATTTTTATGGCGCCGACGTCGCTCGATTCGGCCAGCACTCCCCACACCGGCAGCAGGCCGTGCGGCCTGGAGTCGCGAATCCTCATGCCGTTGTAGACGATCGATCCCATCTGGCAATCGAAAATCTCGTCGGGATTCGTGAGCTTTTCTTCGAGCGCGGCGGAGATCGTAACCAGCTTGAAGGTCGAGCCGGGTTCGTAAACGTAACTGACCGCGCGGTTGGTGAGCGCGCCGGGCGTGATCTGCTTCCGTAGATTTGGATTGAAGGTTGGACGATTCGCCAGCGCCAGAATTTCTCCGGTGTGCGGATTTTCGACGATCACGGTTCCGGCGATAGCCTGCGTGTCGTGGATCGCCTGCTCAAGTTCCTTCTCCGCGATGTATTGAATGTTCTTGTCGATGGTAAGAACGAGATTCTCGCCGGGTTCGGGTTGAGTCTCGACGTCAGCGAACCACTGCTTGCGCGCGTCAACCGAAATGAACATCTCTCCCGGGCGGCCGCGTAATTGCTGGTCAAATTCGTGCTCGATGCCGCTCTGGCCGGCATCTTCCATGCCGACCGAACCGAGAACCTGCGCGGCCAGATCACGTGCCGGGTAGAAGCGCTTGGCTTCTTTCTGGAAGTGAATGCCCTGCAGGTTCAACGATTTGATGCGCTGGATGGTGTCGTCGTCGGCCTTGCGGGCGACCCAGCAGAAAGTTTTATGTGCTCGGCAGTCGGCGAGAACGACGTTAGCGTCTTCGCCGGTGATGCGAGTAATCAGAGACACAGCCGTGGGAAGGTCTTTGACCTCGGACGGCACCGCGAAGGCCGAATCGACGAGCACCGACATGGCCAATTCGCGGCCGGCGCGGTCGTAGATGACTCCGCGCTTGGCGTCGAGAGGAATCGCTCGCTGCTGCTGATGTCCGGCCTGTTTAACGAACTTGCCGTAGTCGAAAATCTGGAGGTCAACCAACCGTACGCAGATAGCGGCGCACCACAGCAGGAGAATGCCTCCCAGAAAGTAGAGGCGGCGGTTCTTACCGGGAGTGGGGTCGAAGGACATTGCTGCTATTGTTCAGGGCAGGCTCTGATCCGGACCCGCACGAACCTGGACCTACGCAAGAATCCTTACTGGCCCGCAATCACCGTTACCGGGGCGGCGCTGGCCATGACTGGGCCTTGACCGTCGGCCGGACTCGAGTCCATGCGAATCACCTGTCCCGGCGCGGGCGGGACCAGGCCCATGCGGCGTGCCAGCACATCGATTCGTTCGGGATCGCGAAGGGACGCGTCTTCCAGGCGCAGGGCGTGGTTCATCTCGGTCAGCGAACTGAGGTCGCGCTTCGCAGCTTCAATCTGATAGCCGTACTCGATCGCGCGGAAGTGTTGCCAGGCGTAGCCAAACACCAGAAGAAAGAGAAACGCCAGCGCGATGCCGAAGTGCTTCATCTCGCGGTTGCGTTGCGGGTCTTCCGTCTTCACCAGGCGCGAGTTGTCGATCGACTTGGAGAAATAAATCTCGGGCGTGCCCGTCCAGAACGGACGGGATCCCGCCGCCGGAGCCGCACTGCGAATTGTTGCCGCCGCTGCCGCCATTTATGCCGCTCCCATGAAGATCTGGTCGCCTTCTTGGATCGAAATCTGCATGCAGAAAATCTCATGCAGTTCTTCTTCGACGCGCCGCTGCTTCGCTTTTTGCTCGACCTGTTCTACCGTTGCCAGCAAGTCTTCGATCAATGTGCCCGTGTACATTCCCACAACCTCAAAATGGATTCCTACCACGGAACCCGTAAAAACCGTTCATCCCGCCCCAGCGGATCGTCATCATCCGCATTCGCCTTGCGTCTTACTCGACCTGACCACTTTCCCCTGAATCTTGAAGGCCCGGCACGCCATTACAGCTGTGCCGGGAACTCCGGCAGGTTTTCCGGAGCTAAACTTTTCTCTGAACTCGTTTCTAAACTCTCTCCGCGGCCCTCAGCTTCGCGCTGCGAGCCCGCGGATTGCGATCGCTTTCTTCTTCCGATGCGACGACCGGTTTCTTGGTCAGCACCCGGAAGTACTTGTCCTTTATTTCATTGCCCCGGAAGGCATCCTTTACGACGCGGTCTTCCAGCGAATGAAAACTGATCACCACCATGCGTCCACCTGGCTTTAGAATCCGGGGCGCTGCTTCCAGCAGTGCCCGCAGATCGTCCAGTTCGCGGTTTACGAAGATTCGAAGAGCTTGAAAAGTACGCGTCGCGGGATGAATTCGTCTCTCGGCAGAATTCATTGGCCGGGCCGCGGCTGATATCACATCCGCAAGATGTGCGGTAGTCTGTATCGGCCGCGACCGGCAAATGGCTCTGGCGATTCTCCGCGACCTCCTTTCCTCTCCGAATTCGTAAATCACATCGGCAAGCTGTCGCTCGTCGAGGTGGTTTACCACTTGTTCGGCGGTACGCTCGCTGTGCGGGTCCATACGCATGTCGAGCGGTCCATCCGCCTGAAAACTAAATCCGCGCGCTGCATCCTCTAACTGCAGGCTGCTCACCCCGATATCGGCCATGATTCCGTCGACCGTTGCTGCTTGCACGCCCTTCGCAATCTCTGCGAATGATCTATGCAGCAACGTGATCGTCGGCCAGTCGGCAGTTGCCGGCGAGACGCCGGCGCTACCTTGCAGCTTCCTACGCGCGATTTCCAGCGCTGCAGGATCCTTATCGAGGCCAATCAAATGTCCCGGTGCGCCGAGGCGTTTTGCGATTTCGCAGCTGTGCCCGCCCAAACCCACCGTGGCGTCGATATAAGTCCCACCGCGCCGTACGGCTAAAAAGTCGATCGCTTCTTGTAAAAGAACCGGAACATGATTGGCTGAAAGCTGGCTCGCTTCCCTTCCACCGCCATGTCCAACCCCCTGAGGGGTGTCTGTTGATCCCTCGCCCACTAGATGCCCAGTTCGTCGAGCGTCTTCTCATCGTCAGGCGTGAACTTTTCTTCCTCGATCTCTTTCTTGAACAGCTCCAGGTTCCTGACGATCAAGTACGTCAAATTCCCCAGAACCGCTACCTCGCCCTTGATCTGCCCCGCTTCGCGCAGCAGCTGCGGCAGCAGCAAGCGGCCCTGCCCATCCATCTCGACCTGCTGCCCGTAATAGTTGGTGCGGTCCAAAAACTTTTTCTTCGTCGGATTGAAATTGGAGAGTCCGGCCAGCTTCTGCTCGATCCGCTCCCACTCCTCGAAGGGATATAGTTGAGCAACCCTTCCATCCAGACTTGTGATGTAGAATTGCGTCCCGTATTTCTCGTCGATCACCCGCTTGAACTCGGCCGGGATCTTGAGACGGCCCTTTTCGTCGACCCGGGTTGGATGATTGCCGCGAAACATGTGCAATGATTGCGATCAAGGAGGTAAAAGCAGCGCAAAGTTCGGTCAAGCTCGGGCGGTTCGGGCTGTTTATCGTGTTAATGGGTCGGATTTCCACCGGCTCCTCGTTTTCAGCTCCTGCGTCCCACGAACTCTACTTGCTACCACTTTGCTCTACTTTGTACCACATCTTACCGTTAAGTCGTTTATTGTCAAGCAGAAACTTGAAGGTCGATGCCCCACTCCTGCACTGATTCCAGAAAATACCGAGGCTTGTGGTTAACCAATCATGGAACCACAAGGGGTTGGGTTTAAGAACTTTATTCCTTCGCTATTCCTTCGCTAAGATTTTTCTTGCACTCCGCGAGGGACGCGGATTTTGTTGTGGAAAAGCAGAAATGGATCGGTTTGCGGAGCCGATTTACGGAGCTAGGTTTGCGGAGTCACGATTCGTCCCGCCCGTGGGATGGCGTATCGTGTGTTCTTGGAGTTCGGCCTGACAAATTGAATGACGTTTTACCCTGAGGACTCTTACTTCGCGACAGGTTCGACGAAAACCGCTGTCCCATATGCCAGCACCTCAGTCACGCCCTGCATGATTTCGGTCGCATCGTAGCGGGCTGCGACCACGGCGTTCCCGCCGATCTCGGCGGCATGTTGCAGCATCAGGTCGAAGGCCTCTTGGCGAGTCTTCTCGCATAAGTTGGTAAGCAGAGTAATGTTGCCGCCTACCAAGGTCTGCAATCCAGCTCCGATCGTTCCAAAGATCGATCGCGACCGCACCACGATCCCGCGCACCACTCCCAGGGTCCGCGTGACCCGGAACCCATCCAGTTCAAACTGTGTGGTGACCATGTTGTGGGCCACCATCCTGCCTGCGCTGTAACCGGTTGCCATAGGCTTGGTCCTTTCCAAAGGTGCACGTGCCGTTGCCGGACAGGTAACTATAGCGCGACGCAAGACATCTAGCGAGAGTTTCACGGGAACGGGCCGAACTCGCGTGCCCGGGTGGCGTTGGTCCCAGGGCGTTCTTCGAGAGTCTGAGGTCGGTGCCCGGTTTCACTCCAGCTCAGGGGTGATAAGGAATTCCTGCGATGGTACGTCATACTCCACGTGCAGCAGGTTGGGTTTACAGCAGACCTGGCAGTCTTCCACGTAGCTCTGGCGGCGTCCCGCCGACTCGTCGACGGATGTGGTGTTCCATTCTCCGCAGGCAGCGCACTGGAAGCCGGATTCCATGATGGAAGCGAGCATACCTCAGAAGTTTCAACTCGCGCCTCGATCTGGCAATCGAAAATCTTGAATCCTCCTATAATGTCGGATTCACTTCGCAATCAGTCATTCCTCAATTTGGAGGGTTCATGATCTCGCGGCGCAAATTTCTTGCAGTCGGAGGTATCACGGCGGGGGCGGCTGCGGTCCCCCGCTCTCGGGCCGCGCAGAACTCCGATGAATCTTCCCTTCCTCCCTCTGTAATGCGGCTGCAATCCCGCCGCAACCAGGCCGTCCCGATTACGCGCGAAGAACGCCAGCAGCGCCAGGAGCGGGCGCGCGCGCTCATGAGCGATCACAAACTCGACGCCGTCGTGCTCATGGAAGGCACCTCGTTGCGATATTTTACCGGCATCCGCTGGTGGGGCGGCGAGCGCATGTTCGCGCTGGTGCTGCCCGTGAAGGGCGCGGCATTCTATGTCTGTCCCGCATTCGAGGAAGGCCGGGCACACGAGCAGATCGCTGATGCGCCCGAGGGCGAGCACCCCGACCTGCGTACCTGGCAGGAAGATGAGAGTCCCTACCAGCGCGTCGCACAGGGGTTGAAGGAACGCGGGATTGCTGGCGGGAAACTGGGAATCGAAGAAACCATGCGCTTCGTGTTCGTCGACGGCATTTCCAAGGCCGCGCCCCAGGCGACCCTCTCGACTGCGACTCCGGTGACGGCCGGCTGCCGCATGCTCAAGAGTCAGCACGAGATTGCGCTCATGCGGCTGGCTTCGCAGGTCACGCTGGCTGTGTACGAAGCCGTGTATCGCGCGCTGCGCGAGGGCATGACCCAACGCGATGTGAGCGACTTGATCGAAAAAGCCTACGCCCGCATGGGCTTTCCCGGCGACGCCAGCATTATGGTCGGCGAATATACGGCTTTCCCTCACGGATCGACGGCGCCGCAAGTTCTCCGCGAAGGCACGATCGTCATGATTGACGACGGATGCACGGTTGAAGGCTATCAATCCGACATCACGCGCACATTCGTGCTCGGCAAAGCGACGGACAAGATGAAGCAGGTTTTCGACATCGTGCACCGGGCGCAGTCGGCGGCTCTGGCCGCGGCGAGGCCAGGGGCGGCATGCGGCTCCGTCGACGATGCGGCGCGAAAAGTGATCTCCGATGCGGGCTATGGTCCCGACTACAAATATTTCACTCATCGCCTCGGCCACGGCCTGGGCATGGACGGGCATGAGTGGCCGTATCTCGTCCGGGGTAACGCGACGAAACTGCAGACCAACATTACTACCAGCAACGAGCCGGGAATTTATATTCGCGGCGAGTTCGGCATTCGCCTCGAAGATGACATGCACGTCACAGAGAACGGCGCTGAGTTGTTTACGCCCCAAAGCCCCTCGCTGGAAGAACCGTTCGGGAAAGGGTGATTCTCGACAGCGACGGTAGGGCCTAGGCCCGGTAAATCCTCGGCGGAGTTCTGAAATCGGCAAACAAGACGGTGTAAACATCTCCTCTGCGCACATTGGTCACGAGCACCGGCCGAAAGCATCCGATGCACGTTCCGCCCACGTGCCGAACGCTGGGATACACAATTCCGGCCGACCCCAACTCCAGCAGATGGGCCGCAAGCCTCTGCGATGCCGCATAACTTGTCGGCGAGAGACAGGCGGCGTACTCCCAGTCTCGCCCGGTGGGACCGCGCAGATCGTGGAACTCTGCGCGAAAATCCGCCAGATAGTCGGCGTAGTCGGCGGAATCTTCTTCATCCCACGAAGTTTCTGTGAGCCACAACTGGCGGTGGTACGCGACCTCCGCTTGCGAAGTCTCCAGCTCGAACGACGCATACCAGGCGCCGCGATCCGCTGAGTTGAAGCGCGCGCCGACGGGTGACGGGTGGCAGAACGCCGCATTGATGATGCGGTACGACGGAATCCCGAACACAAGTTCCCGTTCGTCAATCCCCGGAGCAAGCCGCGACTCCGCGAGCAATCGGTCGTTGGTGGCGTTATCCAATTCGGAGATGCCTTCCAGAGTTTCGGGATTGTCAGTGAGGCGAGTGAGCACGGAAGCACCGTCGTCCGCATACTGAGCCGGAATCAGGCGATGCGTGTCGCGCTGGTCGATTTGAGTTATGGGCAGCGGAGTTGGCGGCAACAGGCACTACCTTCCGCCGCGACGGCTATCGAGTAAGCGGCGAACTCCGATCATGCCGGGCACTCCGCCGCGAGTCAGAAACTGCAGAGGTGGGGCGTCGCCGAACATGGGATTGGAATTCGGCCGCGAAGTCCACTGGTTCGCGAGACGCCGGTTGAAAAGAATATTCAGCGCCTTGAAAATGCCGATCAGCAGAGAGATGCGCGTGAGTTCGTCCTGGGAGAGCAGGCCCTTGCGATTTCTCTTCAGCTCAAAATAACGTCCGTGCGACGCACCGCCGAGCAAGGCCATGGCATCTTCGTTGCGCAGTTGCCACTTCTCGACGATCGCGAAAAATGCTGCGATGGCCGGCGCGCTGAGGCGGGTGCGCGTGCCAGCGTCGGCCAAGTCCGGCAGCTTTCTTAGATCCAGACCCAGATCGGGAACCACGGCTAACGCATTCATGGGCTACTCCATTTATGGATTATTTTACCTACGAATTAGGATTCGCGTCAATGGCAATTATCCTCCCTGTTTTGTGGGAGATGCAAAATGAAGCGAGTTTACCAGCGCAGCTTGCTCAGATATTCGTAGCTGGTCTGGATGCTCTCGAATGGCTGCTTGGGGTGGTCGTGCTCAACGATGTAGTGCTTGATCCCGGCCGTCTCGGAGTGCGCGAAAATCCTTTTCCAGTTGATGATGCCGCTGCCTACTTCGGTGAGATCGACGGTATCGCCGAAGTTCTGCGAACCGCCGGTGCTGATTTTGGGAAGGGTCTTCACATCTTTCACATGCACGAGCGGGAATCGTCCCGGGTACTCGTTAAAATACTTGATCGGATCGCCCCCTGCGACCGTGATCCAGCACAAATCCATTTCCATCTTGACCAGATTTTTGTCGCACATTTTCAGCAGCATGTCGTAGGGCAGCTTGCCGTCGACGGGCAAAAATTCGAACCAGTGATTGTGGTAAGCGAACTGGATTCCGGCTTTCTTCGTCTGCTCTCCGCAGCGGTTGAACTTTTCAGAAGCCTGTTTCCAGATGTCAGGGGACTTGCGCAGATCCTCCGGAATCCACGGACAGACGATGTAACTCAGTCCGATCGTCTTCGACGCCTCGATGACCGAAGGAAATTTCTCATCGAGTTCATCGTATTGCACGTGGGTGGAGGGCGCCGACAATCCATTCTTATCGACGGCGGCGCGGACTTGTTGCGGAGTCCGCCCGAAATATCCAGCGAACTCGACTTCCTTGTAGCCGATGGCTGCGACCTTGGCGATGGTGCCGTCGAAGTCAGCCTTCATCTGATCGCGCACGGTATAGAGCTGCAGGCCGACCTTCCCGATTTTATGTTCGCCCGCAGCCCATCCGACTCCGTGTGTGAGCAACGTGGCGGCGGTAACAGTGGTCGCGGTTTCCAGAAAAGTGCGGCGGTTGATCGCATGAAGACTCATAAACGGCATTCCTCCAATGGTTCGGTCAATATCTTTGGCCGATGTGGTTCGGTTGAGCGGAAGTCGAATCCCGAAGCATTATACGCGGGCAGGCAAACGCACCCGCGCTCGCATTGGCGAGCTCCCGGAATCGACTTTGCGAACACCTGTTGGCTCCTACGGTTTCACCACCTGCAGATTATTGGTCACCGAAAAAATTCCAGGCACTCCATTAGCCCGGAGTCCAGCAAGATTCTTATCGCCATCGCTGTCCACCACTCCTTCCAGAGTGACATGCCCGTTCTTGACGATGAGGCGGATTGGCTTCTGGGGCACGATCGCGTATTTTTCGAAAGCCGGATACCCGTAGATCGCCCGGAACAGCCGACGGCGGAGACCATCGTCCGTCGGAGAGAGTGGCAGAACTTCAATCTGATTGTCGACCTTCTCGACGCCCTCTATGTGCTTGACGGCGCTCTCAGCGTCCGATTTCAAAGTTGGCCGCACGACCTGGCCGAGTAACGTAACGTTGTAGCCGTCGACGCGGTAAGCAATATTGTCAAAGACCCCGAGGTACGGAAGCATCAAGAGCTCATGACGCACCTGTTTGACGATCCGCTCCACTGCACGGGCCGAGGGCTCCTGCTGGGCGGTCTGGCATAGGCCGATCGAAATCAATGTGAGCAAGCTGGCGAGCAGAATGGTCAGTTTCCGCTTCATATGTCGCTCCCTTCGCATACATGCCCCGAAATGGATTTGCCCAGTCTACTCCCACACGCTATGAGTTTTCGAGATCGGCAAGGCGAAGAAGTGCTGGAAGGCGGGAGTCAGAAAGCCGTGGGAGGGAATCGATTCTGGGAGGACGCTTGGCGCGCCGGCGCAGAGGCAAACTGGTTGAGGCCAGAGTGCCGGCTGCACCGTCGCGCCCACATAGTTTTACGCGCTAACGCTGACACCGCTGCTACCCTGCGTTTGGGTGCCGGAGGCGCTGTTGAAGAGGTTGAGAACGACTTCCTGATTGCTGTTCGGATTCAGGTTCAGGGTGATCTGCTCAGGATTCGAATTCTGCGGATTGGACGCGCTGATCGCGACCTGCTCGTTCCCGTTCGTACCGCTGCTCAGATTGATGGTGATCTGTTCGCCTGCCGGCGCGTTGGCCAGATTCAGCACAATCTCAGCCCCACCGCCGGTTGTGCTCGACGGGGCGTTAGTGTTCGAAGTGTTTGAACTCTGCGCAGGCTGGCGGAACGTATTTCGCAGCTGCGAGAAAGCCTGCTGCGCCCCCGCCAGATTGCCCGCCTGGAGTTCCTGGCCGAGCGCCGTGAAATCCGCCTGGCGATTGCTGAGCGAGAACGCGTCTCCGCCAAAGGGTCCGTTCTGTGCCGCGCTCTGAATCGTATTGAATTCGGTCTGCGCGTCGGTCAGATCTCCGGCCTGAAGGTCCTGACCGAGTTGCTGTAACTCAGACTGACGCTGCTGCAGATAGCTGGTGTAGCTGTTTGGCTGGCTAAGGTTGGCTGATACCGCTCCGGTTGACATAAGTCTCTCCTAATCTAGGGATTTCTTTCTCGCGAGCCCACAAGCCCCGTTGCAATACGATGACCTGATCGGCGCGGATGAAGAAAGACTTTAGGCGGCGGAATTTGTTGCCCAGCATTCACTCCGAATACAAGCGGATTGCCCTGTGGATACGAATGAATCGCTAATTTTTTCTAAGCTCGAGGGATATTCACCCAGAAGTTTAGCCGGTTCTTGTTTATCGGGACACGCAAGAACTTTCAGCAATCATTAAAACAAGTCCTTGGTCAGAGCTACGCGCACAAACGTCGGCGCAGCTGCGGGCGACCCAGTCGGCGCCGGCTTCGCGAAGCGAAGGCTCCGCCAGCGTCGTCGTAAATGCGAGAACTTTCGCGCCGGCGCCCTTGCCTGAGCGGATTCCCGCGGGAACATCTTCCACCACCAGGCACTCAGTCGCTGGGAGTCCAAGCACAGCGGCGCCTTTGAGATAAGGCTCGGGGGCCGGCTTGCCGTGAACGATGTCGGTAGAAGTAATCAATTTCGTGGGCGGCGGCAGGCCTGCGGCCTTGATACGAACTTCGGCAAGAGGTCGGGTGCACGAAGTCACGATCGTCCATCGATCGGCGGGAAGGCTGGCGAGCAGTTCGAGTGCTCCGGGAAGCGGCACAACGCCCTCGAGATCTTCAATTTCCGCGCGCTCGACTTTGCGATTCTCGGCTTCGTGGTCTGAGCCGGGAAGAAATTCGCGAACCGTGGTGAGGCTTGGTCGGCCATGGGCGCGGGCGACGACTTCGTCAGGATTGAATCCGTGTTCGACGGCCCAGCGCCGCCAGACGCGGGTCACAGCTGGAGTGGAGTTGATCAGGACTCCGTCGAGATCGAACAGAATAGCAGCGCAACGGAGTTCGGTCATTTCAGATCAGAGCGCATCACGCCAGGGTGCATTGTGCCAAAGTACATCGAGAGCCAGGTACCGCTGAACTCAGCCGGCTGCAAGGCCTTCCGGAGCCGATCAAGCCTGGACAATTTTCTCGAGCGCCATCCGGTTACGAATGACCAGAGTCGACCCCTTCAGTTGCAGCAACTGTTTCTTCTTGAAGTCGGAAAAGAGGCGGCTAACGGTTTCGCGAGTGGTACCGATAATCTCGGCAATCTCTTCGTGAGTCAGGGTAAGCTTTACCTGGGTTGTACCGTCATTTTGCGTGGTCTTCGCCGTCCAGGAAAGGAGCAGCTTGGCGAACTTCTCCGACGGCGAAGTCGTCAGACCCAGAGTCCGGATCTCTTCGTACGCGGTGTAATAATTGCGGCTGAGCTGTTCGGCGACTCGCAAGGCCACTTCGCCATACTCTTTCAGGAATTGCAAGAGCGAATCACGGGGAATGAAATTCGCCTGGCCCGGTTCCATCATCTCAGCCGTCACTTCATAGGGGCGGTTGGAGACCACCGAATTCAGGCCAAGAACATCTCCCGCTTCGGAAAGTTTGGTGATGATCGTTTTGCCTTCGCGCGAAGACGTGGAAAGTTTGGCCTTTCCGGCGCACAGAACGAATACGCCGCGCGGTTGCTGCCCTTCGATAAAGAGCATGGCTCCCTTGGGATAGATTGCGGTCGATTTTATTTCGTTCAGGCGTTGTGCCGCGTGAACTGAAAGATTGCAGAAAAGATGTTCTTCTCTTACCGAGCAGGTGAGACAGTTATCAAGAATATTGAGACCATAAGGAGCGCGCACCACGCACCTCCCTTTCGACTCATTGTAGCATCGCATTTTCACTTGTGATCGCGATCACTCGGAGTCGTGATCGAGCGCATACACGGTCACTGACAAGTGTAGAAAAATATGCAAAGCTGGTGGTTGTGTGGGCGAATGGCACGCGTTCCCGGTTCGCTGAAGTTGTGAAAAGATGGGAGCCAGGTTAGTCGAGGGAGGATCTCAGTGAGCCACGTGTCGACCCCATCGGGCGATCCCCTCTCGACCATTTCCAAACCTCTGACTCGGCTGGCGCGAGCAAGTCTCGATCCCTTATTTCTTCCCCGTTCCGCGGCCGTGATCGGCGCCACGGATCGCCCGGGAACCGTCGGACGCAGCGTGCTTGCCAACTTGCTTGCCAGTAAGTTCCCGCTCAGAATCCACGCTGTCAATCCCAGCCACAGCGAAGTTCTTGGAATCAAAACCCATTCGCACATCGGAGAAATCGCTGAAAAAGTGGATCTGGCACTCGTGGTCACGCCCGCGCAAACCGTCCCTCAGGTTATCGGGGAGTGCGTAGACGCAGGAGTCAAATCCGCGGTGGTGGTCTCCGCCGGATTTCGAGAGCAGGGACACGACGGTGCCGCCCTGGAAAAAGAAATTCAGGATCATCTGACTCGCGGATCATTGCGCCTGCTGGGACCGAACTGCATGGGATTTATGAATCCGTCCATCGGACTCAATGCCACTTTCGCGAAGACCATGCCGCAAAAAGGCAGCGTGGCATTCTTGAGTCAGAGCGGCGCGTTGCAGACGGCAATTCTAGATCGGAGCCTGCGCGAACACGTGGGATTCAGCGCCATCGTCTCCACTGGCTCCATGCTCGACATCAGCTGGGGCGATCTGATTTATCACTTCGGCGACGATCCGCACACCAAGAGCATTCTGCTTTATATGGAATCCGTCGGAGATGCCCGTTCGTTTCTCTCGGCCGCGCGCGAGATTGCTCTGACCAAGCCGATCATCGTCATCAAAGCCGGACGTTCGGAAGCCGCATCGCGAGCGGCAGCGTCGCACACTGGAGCGCTGACCGGAAGCGATGAAGTTCTGGACGCTGCGTTTCTGCGCTGCGGTGTGCTTCGCGTGCAAAACATCGCCGATCTTTTCTATATGGCGGAAGTCCTGAGCAAGCAGCCGCGCCCGCGCGGCCCTCGGCTCACGATCGTGACCAACGCCGGAGGGCCGGGAGTGCTCGCCACCGACGCACTCATCGCCACCGGCGGTGAACTGACGGTTCTTTCAACTGACTCTTTGCATGAACTGGATGGATTCCTTTCTTCCCACTGGAGTCACGGCAACCCGGTCGACGTTCTTGCGGATGCAGACGCCGACCATTTTGTGAAAGCGGTTGAGACCGTGTCGAAAGATCCCAACAGCGACGGCTTGCTCGCAGTGATTGCACCTCAGGGGCTCGCCGATCCAGCCCAGGCTGCGGAGAAAATGAAGCCCCATGCTCATAGCTCAGGCAAACCTATCCTGGCAAGCTGGATGGGCGGCGATGGAGCGGCCGAGGCAACCGCGATTCTCAATGCCGCCGGCATTCCTACTTTCAATTATCCCGACACCGCCGCCCGCGCTTTTACCTACATGTGGCGCTACACCTACAATCTGCGCGGTCTTTATGAGACTCCGGCGCCGGTGGAGGGACCTGAGATCGCAGCCGACGTGCGCCGCAAGGTCAGCGAACTGGTGCAGCGGGCGCGCGGCCAGAGCATGCTCAACGAATTCGAGGCCAAGGAGCTGCTCGCACTCTACGGAATTCCGGTGGTCGAAACGCGCCTGGCGATAGGCGAGGAACAGGCCGTCATCGCCGCCTCGCAGATCGGCTACCCGGTTGTGCTCAAACTACTCTCCAACACCGTCGCCCACAAAACCGACGTGGATGGAGTTCGCCTCAGGCTGCAAAATCCCGAGCAGGTACGCGGCGCATACCGCTCCATCGAGAACTCGATCGCGGAAAAAGCTGTGGGTCAACTCTTTGTCGGAGTCACCGTGCAACCCATGGTCCCGCGCGATGGTTGTGAGTTGATTCTGGGCAGCAGCATCGATGAACAGTTTGGACCCGTCATTCTTTTCGGTTCCGGCGGCGTGCTGGTCGAAGTCTACCGCGACCGGGCTCTCGCTCTGCCGCCTTTGAACACTACGCTGGCGCATCGTCTGATGGAGCAGACCAAGATCTTCGCCGCGCTGCAGGGTGTACGTGGACGCAAGCCCGTGAACCTGGCCGCGCTGGAAGGACTCCTGGTCCGCTTCAGTCAACTGGTGATCGAACAGCCATGGATTAAGGAGATCGAAATCAATCCTCTGCTGGCTACGCCGGAGCGGCTACTGGCGCTCGATGCGCGTGTTGTTCTGCACGATGCGGAGATGCGATTCGAGGATCTGCCGCGTCCCGCCATCCGCCCGTATCCGACGCAGTACGTATGGGACTGGAAACTGAAAGATGGAACCCAAGTAACAATTCGGCCGATCCGTCCGGAAGACGAACCGCTGATGGTGAGCTTCCACGCCACGCTCTCCGAGCGCAGCGTCTACTTGCGGTACTTTTGTTCGCTGAGTCTCAGCACGCGGGTGGAGCACGAACGCCTGGTGCGCATCTGCTTCGCCAGCTACGACCGCGGCTTCGCTCTGGTGGCCGACCATAAGAATCCCGTGGCCGGCGAGCACCAGATCCTGGGCGTGGGACGTTTCAGCGCCATCAACCGCGGGGAGGCTGAAGCCGCAGTGCTGGTTTCTGATCGCTGGCATGGCCTGGGACTGGGAACGGAACTGCTGGCCAGGGTCGCACGCGTAGCACGGGAAGAAAAATTCCGACGGCTCTCTGGAGAAATTCTGCGCGACAACCTCGCCACCCAGGCCATCTTCAAAAAGGTCGGGTTCAAACTGCGCACTATGGACGACCCGTCATCGGTTTCTGCGCTGCTGGAGCTCTAACGCAGGCGTTAGATCCGGTTTGCCTAGACGACCACTGCAGGCTTAGTAATCTCAAGCTGCGGTTCGAAGATCAGTGCGGTGCCGATGGCTCGCGACACCAGGCACAACTTCTCAGCCCGTTTTAGCAGATCGAGAGCACGTTCTTTTTCCTCGGCGGACCCAATCTTGAGATTGGGCCGCACCACGATCTGGGAGAAATTGTAGCCCGACTCCGATTTGCGCACCGTCCCGCTGGCCTCGACCTGCAGATCCGTGAAGTCGAATTGTGCCGTGCCTGCGATGGCGCGCAAGGTCGTCGTGTAGCAACCTGCCACGGCGGCCAGCAGCAGCTCTTCGGGCGTCCACCGGCCTTCGAGGCCGCCAAATTCCGCGGGAGCCGTGAAGTGGATGGCATTGGGCGCCGAGTCCGATTTCGCCAGCCCCGTGCGGCCGGAAGTCCACCATGCTGCCACTCGATATGCATGTTCTTCACTCATGATCTTGTCACTCCTCATAGAAGAAATGAAGAAACCCGTAGATATTTATCGCGCCCGAAAGTTGAACGACAAGGGCGTTGCCGCGACTTTGTGCCGGAAAGAACCGCCGTCTAAGCTACTGCCGGTTTTTCCGCTGACGCGCGTTCCCGCTCGATCCGCTGAATCTGACTGCGAAGCCAGGCTGCCAGCGCCGCTTCCAGTTCCACTTGGCTCCCGGTGCGATAGAAATCGTCCACCGTCTGTCCATCCTTGGTAATTTCAATAAAGCGGCAGGGTATGCTCTCGGACCGCCGGTTTTCGGGAACGAACTTGGCCAGCAGGCAACTCTCGCAAGGATGCGGCCGCGCTGGATCGCAGAAATTCGGGCACGCCGGCGAATCCTCAAAAATTGCAGGCGCGCGCCAGGCTTCATTCGGAGAACGGCCATATCCTCCGTCTTCCAGGAAGCTCAGTTCAAACTTTAGAACGTCCAGAATGTCACGGTTATTGTCAGTCATAGGCACCTCTATGAGGCTCAGGATGCCAGAGATGGAAGCGAGGCTCCGTGCATTGAGTCACCGGGATTTGTGATTCCGGTCACACGGCAGTTCCAGCTTCCCAGAGTTCGGCCGCAACAGGTCCCGCACTGGGAAGTGAGGTTAAATGCCACACCTGCACGGGGATGAGCCTGTCGGGCAGGGATCTCGCTGGTACCGCAAAATGCAATGTTTCCGTTTCGGGCCGGCGCCTGCGGAATTGCACATGGGTTCGTGACAATAGTCACAGTGCGGGGCGAGAATGCTTGTGATTCTTGTCACAGGGCCGGGTGACTTCTGCCATAGGTGCACATGGACTCGCATGTGATCCTAAGGCTGCACGCCGATGTTCAGGCTGCGGAATGGAAGCAGATCGCCACGCATTGTGGATGTCGGCGAGTCCGGAGGCAGGCCATTCTTGCCCTGCGATATCTGCGAGAAAAATCTTCCTCAGGAGGAAGCATCGTGAAACAACTCTCTTATCGTCTGGGTCTGGCAATTCTGCTGGCCTTCGGAGTCATCTCAGTCTGCGCCACATCGGCTGTGGCTCAGGACGCGGGCGCAACCTTCAAAGCGAAATGCGCAATGTGCCATGGCGCCGACGGCAAGGGCGGCAAAATGGGCACGCGCGACTTCGCGTCGCCAGAAGTCAAGGCCGAAACCGACGCGCAGCTGGTCGAAATCATTACCAAAGGCAAACCGCCGAGAATGCCCTCTTACGACGGCAAGTTGAAAGAGACGGAGATCAAAGACCTGGTCGCGTATATCCGCGGGCTGGCCAAGTAGTTGTTCGAGAAAGGCGGCTCAAGTGCGGCCGCAGAAAAATTCGATCCTTAAAGATTGGCGGGTGAGAGCATGTCCACGCGAACAATACGGAATATTTTTGCGCCTGGATTTGCCCTCGCCCTTCTCTTAACCGCTGCGACTGCTCCAGGCGCTGCCAAACGACCGCCAAAACCTACCGCTGACGAATGTCTGGCCTGCCATGGTGACGCCAGCCTGACTCATGATGTCGACGGCAAGCCGGTTAGCCTCCACGTGGATCCGGACAAGTTCAAAGATTCCATCCACGGCTCCATGTTCACCTGCGTGGATTGTCATACCGACGTTAAAAGCGCCGCACATGAGAACACCCCCAGGAAGATCACCTGCGCTAGCTGCCACGCCGATGAGCAGGCAGCCTACGATCGCAGCTTCCACGGCAAAGCCGTCCAAGCAGGCAACGCTCACGCCCCCACTTGCGTTGATTGCCACGGCAGCCCGCATGAACTGTTGCCCGCGAGCGATCCCAGGTCGCGCGTACATCACACCAATATTCCCGCAACCTGCGGAGCCTGCCACAGCCAGAAATTCGTGATGGAAGATGGCGGCCAGAGCGAGCAAATGGTCGCTTCCTATCAGCAGAGCGTTCATGGGCACGCTGTCGCCGCCGGCTCAGAGAAGGCCGCGGTTTGCACGGACTGCCACGGCACCCACGAGATCCTCGACGCCAAGGATTCGAAGTCTCCCATTTTCAAGTTTAATGTGCCTCAAACCTGCGGCCGTTGCCACGACGGCGTCGCCAAGGATTATTTGCAGAGCATTCACGGGCAGCAGATTTCGCAGGGCAACTGGCAGGCGCCCGTGTGCACGGACTGCCATGGCATTCACTCCATCAAGTCGCACCTGGATCCGACATCACCCGTCGCGCCGCAAAATCTCGCGCAGGTTACCTGCGCTCGCTGCCACGAAGGCATGAGGCTGTCCCAGGAGTTTGGCGTACCCGGCCGCCGCGAGACCACCTACCTGGCGAGTTATCACGGGCTCGCGGCGCGCGGCGGATCGCAAGTGGTCGCCAACTGCGCCAGTTGCCACGGGGTTCACAACATTCTGCCGTCGAGCGATCCGCGCTCTACCATCAATCGCGCCAATCTGGCCCACACCTGCGGCCAGTGCCATCCTGGGGTGAACGAAAAATTTGCCGCCTCCAGGGTGCACGTCGATGCGCCTCTTTCGGCGGACATCGGCAGCAAGGCGGTGCGCTGGATCCGCAAGTTCTACCTCGGCATGATCTTCGCCGTCATCGGCGGCATGCTCCTGCATAACTTTATTATCTGGCGATCCAAGGTCGTGGCGCGGCGCAAAACCGAGCTGCATTTCATCACTCGCATGCCGCTGCGTTTCCGCTGGCAGCACGCTGTGCTGCTCTCCAGCTTCATCGTGCTGGTGCTGACCGGCTTTGCCTTGAAGTTTCCCGATTCCTGGTTCAGCTCGATGCTTTCGCTGGGTGAACAAAAGCGGCACCTGATTCACCGTATCGCGGCCGTGGTTTTGATCGGCGTGAGCATTTACCACCTCTTTGACTGCATGTTAAGCCGGGAAGGCCGAAAGCTGGTCCGTGATCTCTTCCCCACTCTGGACGACGCACGGGGAGCGTGGCAGAATCTTTCCTACTATCTCGGCCTGACTTCGCGGAAACCGGAGTTCGCCCGCTTCAATTATGCGGAGAAAGCCGAGTACTGGGCGCTGGTCTGGGGCATGATCGTCATGGCCGTGACGGGCATCATGCTGTGGGCCAAGGTTGTGGTTGGGAATCATCTGCCGCGCTGGTGGCTCGATGCTGCGACCGCGGTTCACTTCTACGAGGCCGTACTGGCGACGCTGGCAATCGTGGTGTGGCATTTCTATCAGGTCTTTTTCGATCCCGACGTCTATCCCATGAACTGGGCATGGTGGGACGGAAAAATGTCGCTGCACCATTACCGGGAAGAGCATGGCCTTGACAGTACAACGCTGACGGAGGCCTCCCGCGAGGCCGCCGCGGCCGACCAAGAAGCGGACGCCGGGCAGGAACTCGAGACGACTGGGGTCAACCATGGAAAATGAGAAATCGCCGCAGGCGGTGGAATCGTGGCACCGCTCGCGCATGCTGCTGCGTAATCCGATTAGCCTGGCTGGTGTGGCCCTCGCCATCGTCAGCCTTGCCAATATCTTCCTTTTCGTGCTGATCGACGTCATCGGCAACAAGCCCAGCCCCTATATCGGAATCCTGGCCTACATGGTTTCTCCCGCCTTCCTGGTCCTCGGCATGCTGCTCATGCTGGTTGGGATTCTGCTCGAACGCCGGAAGAAGGTCCCTTCCACCGAGTTTTATCCCCGTATCGACCTCAACGATCCGGCACAGCGCAGCGCCGTCATCTCCTTCATGACGTTTCTGATCGTGTTCGTGGTGATCAGCGCCGCCGGCAGCTACAAAGCTTACGAATACACCGACTCGGTACAGTTCTGCGGTCAGCTCTGCCATACGGTAATGAACCCGGAATTTACGGCGTATCGGCTCTCCCCACACGCGAGGGTTGCCTGTGTCGACTGTCACGTCGGGTCAGGCGCAACCTGGTATGTCAAATCGAAGCTTTCAGGAGCACGCCAGGTCTATGCCGCCGCATTCAACACCTTCCCGCGCCCAATTCCGACGCCCGTGCACAACTTGCGCCCGGCGCAGGAAACCTGCGAACAATGCCACTGGCCGAAGAAGTTCTATGGCGGACAACTCAAAGTCTTCACCCATTACGCCGACGATGAGAAAAACACGGTGCGCCAGATTCGCATGATTATCAAGACCGGAGGCGGCGATCCTGCCACGGGCGCGCCCGAAGGCATTCACTGGCACATGAACATCGCCAACAAGATTGAATATGTTGCCGCCGACGAAAAGCGCCAGATCATCCCCTACATCCATGTGGAAGACTTGCAGGGCCGCGTCACCGAGTATTACGCCAAAGACTCGACGCTGACCAAAGATCAGATCGCCAAGTCAGAACGCCATCGCATGGATTGCGTCGACTGCCACAATCGACCCACGCATATTTACGTTCCACCCGATCTCTCCGTCGATCAATCGTTGTTAGCGCGCCGTCTGGACGTCTCTCTGCCTTTCATCAAGCAGCAATCGGTTACGGTTCTGACCGGGACCTACGCCACTACCGACGAAGCCATGCGGGGCATCGCCAGCGGCCTGCAGGATTTCTACGAGAAGAAATATCCCGATCTGGCGAAAACCAAACAGCTGGAAATTCGCGGCGCCGTCACCGAAGTTCAGCAGATCTTCAAGCGCACCACTTTCCCCGAGATGAAGCTGAACTGGCAGACTCACCCCAACAATCTGGGCCACTTCTACTACACCGGCTGCTTCCGCTGCCATGACGGACAGCATGTCAGCGCCGACGGCAAGATTATCAGCAAAGACTGCAACCAGTGCCACACCCTGATGTCTGAGACCGAAGGCACGACCAGCGTGGCCGCGACCACGCTCCCCAGCTTCCAGCACCCAGTCGATATCGGAGACCTGACCCAGGTCAACTGCTCCGACTGCCACACTGGAGGAGTTGGGCCCTAAGGATCGGAAACATGAATCCAGAGCACGCGGGTGTCTATTCTGCTTTTGCCGGATTTTTTGGCCGAGATTAGGGCAGCATTTGCCTTTCATTCCGCCCGTATCCTTCCCGAAAAGATCATTCTGTCCTACTGCCGGAAAATGTGATTCTAATCACATCCCCTTGTGAACCTGCGTCCCGACACCCGCCCCTTTCTTCCTGCATCCTGAAGACATCGCAGCGGTCGGCCAGCGGCTGGCCGATAAGTTTCAGTGGGGGAACGTCAAATGAAACGCAAGTTCAAGACCATGGACGCCAACGAGGCGGTGGCGCATGTTGCCTACCGCGCCAGCGAAGTGATCGTTATTTATCCCATCACTCCTTCGTCGCCGATGGGCGAGTGGGCCGACCAGTGGGCGTCTGAGACCGTCCCCAATGCCTGGGGCAGCGTGCCGCACGTCATTGAAATGCAAAGCGAAGGCGGAGCCGCCGGGGCCGTCCATGGCGCCCTGCAGACCGGATCGCTGGCCACCACCTTCACCGCTTCTCAGGGCCTGCTGCTCATGATCCCCAATATGAACAAGATCGCCGGCGAGTTGACTCCAGCCGCTTTCCATGTGTCCGCCCGCACCGTCGCCACCCACGCGCTTTCGATCTTTGGCGATCACTCCGACGTCATGTTCTGCCGCAGCACCGGATGGGCCATGCTCTGCTCGAACTCCGTGCAGGAGGCCATGGACATGGCCCTGATCGCCCACGCCGCCACGCTCGAAACCCGCATCCCATTCCTCCATTTCTTCGATGGATTTCGCACCTCGCACGAAGTCAACAAAATCGAGATGCTCAACGATGACGACATCCTCGCACTGCTCAACATGGATCGCATTATCGAACATCGCCAGCGCGCGCTCTCGCCGGATCATCCCGTGCTGCGCGGCACGGCGCAGAATCCCGATGTCTTCTTCCAGATCCGCGAAACCGCCAACACTTACTACGACACCGCCCCAGCCAAAGTGCAGGCCGTGATGAACAAGTTTGCCGAAGTTACCGGACGCCAGTACCACTTGTTCGAGTACTACGGAGCCCCTGACGCCGAGCACGTTGTCGTCGTCATGGGTTCCGGCGCGGAAGTCGCGCAGGAAACCGTCGACTACCTCAATACCCACGGCGAAAAAGTCGGTCTGCTTAAAGTCCGCCTCTACCGGCCGTTCTGCGTGAAGTCGTTCATAGAAGCCCTCCCCGCAGCCGTCCGCCAGATCGCCGTTCTCGACCGCACCAAAGAAGCCGGCGCCATCGGCGAACCCCTCTATCTCGACGTAAACAACGCTCTGCTCGAAGGCCTGAAACTGGGCATTGACAAACTGGAGTCCGCGGTAGGGATCGTCGGCGGCCGCTACGGTTTGTCGTCGAAAGAATTTACTCCCGCCATGGTCAAGGCGATCTACGACAACCTGAAGCAGAAACAACCCAAAGATCACTTCACCATCGGCATCCATGACGACGTCACCCACACCAGCCTCGACTACGATGCCGCGTTCTCGACCGAGCCTGACAGCGTAATCCGCGCCATGTTCTACGGCCTCGGTGCCGACGGCACGGTCGGTGCCAACAAGAACTCCATCAAGATCATCGGCGAGAACACCGACAACTACGCCCAGGGATATTTCGTCTATGACTCGAAGAAGTCCGGCGCCATGACCGTATCGCACCTGCGCTTCGGCCCGCGGCCCATCCACTCCAGCTATCTCGTCTCGAAAGCCAACTTCGTCGCCTGCCACCAGTGGATCTTCCTCGAACGCTACGACATGCTCAGCGCGTTAGTCGAGGGCGGCGTCTTCCTGCTCAACAGTCCCTTTAGCAAAGACGAACTCTGGGATCACCTACCGCGCGAAGTGCAACAGCAACTGATCGCCAAGAGAGCGAGGTTCTACGCCATCGACGCTTACCAGGTCGCGCGTGACGCCGGCATGGGCTCGCGCATGAACGTCATCATGCAGGTTTGCTTCTTCGCCATCTCAAAAGTTCTGCCGCGAGACGAAGCCATCGAAGCCATCCGCGAATCGATTCGCCGCACTTACGGCAAGAAGGGCGAAGACGTTGTCCAGAAAAATATGCGCGCCGTGGACGAAACCCTCGCCCACTTGTTCGAAGTGAAGATTCCCGCGACTGTGAGCAGTAGGATCGAAATTCCCGGAGTCTTCCCTGGCGCGCCCAAGTTCGAGCACGACGTTCTTGGCGCCATCTACGCCGGACGCGGTGACGAACTTCCTGTTAGCGCCTTCTCCTGCGATGGCAGTTTCCCCACCGGCACTGCGCAGTGGGAAAAGCGCAACCTCGCGCTGGAAATTCCGGCATGGGATTCGAAAATCTGCATCCAGTGCGGCAAGTGCGCCATGGTCTGCCCGCATGCCGTGATCCGCATCAAGGTCTACGACAGCCAGCAACTCGAAGGTGCGCCGGCAACATTCAAGTCCACTGACGCTCGCGACAAAGAATGGGCCGGCATGAAATATACGATCCAGGTTGCCCCCGAGGACTGCACCGGGTGCGGTATCTGCGTCGACGTTTGCCCCGTCAAGAATAAGAGCGAAGTCCGCCTGAAAGCCATCAACATGGTGCCGCAACCGCCGCTGCGCGCTCCAGAAAAAGAAAACTGGGAATTTTTCCTTAATCTTCCCGAAGTCGACCGCAAGAAGATCAAGTCGGGCACGATTCGCCAGCAGCAGATTCAGCAACCGCTGTTCGAATTTTCCGGCGCCTGTTCCGGATGCGGCGAAACTCCTTATCTCAAGCTGGTTTCGCAACTCTTCGGCGACCGCGCCGTGGTGGCCAACGCCACGGGTTGCTCATCCATCTACGGCGGCAACTTGCCCACTACCCCTTGGGCCAAGAACTCTGAAGGCCGCGGTCCGGCATGGTCGAATTCGCTCTTCGAGGACAATGCCGAATTCGGTCTTGGTTTCCGCATTTCCATCGATAAGCAGACAGACTTTGCCCGCGAGTTGTTGCTCACCCTGGGCGGTCAGGTCGGCGATGATTTGGCCGCCGCCATCCTCCACGCCACACAGAAAGATGAAGCCGACATCTACGAGCAGCGGCAGCGCGTCGACATCCTCAAAGAAAAGCTTCGCCAACTCAACACTTCGCAAGCGAAGCAACTCCTCTCCGTCGCCGATATGCTAGTCAAGAAATCCGTATGGATCGTCGGTGGAGATGGCTGGGCCTATGACATCGGCTATGGCGGCCTCGATCACGTGCTCGCCAGCGGACGCAACGTAAACATTCTCGTCCTCGACACCGAGGTCTACTCCAACACTGGCGGCCAGGCCTCGAAAGCCACGCCGCGTGGCGCCGTCGCCAAGTTTGCCGCCGGCGGCAAATCCAGCCCCAAGAAAGATCTCGGACTCATGGCCATGACCTACGGCAACGTCTACGTCGCCAGCGTCGCCCTGGGCGCGAAAGACGAACACACGCTGAAGGCGTTTCTCGAAGCCGAAGCTTACGACGGCCCCAGCATCATCATTGCTTATTCGTCCTGCATTGCGCACGGCATCGACATGACCACATCCATGTCCGATCAGAAAGTGGCGGTTGAATCCGGCCAGTGGCTGCTCTATCGCTACCACCCGGAGCGGGGCGAAGCCGGCGAGAATCCGCTCATGCTCGACTCGCGCGCACCCACCCGCAAGGTGCGGGAATACCTGCTGCAGCAGACCCGCTTCAAGATGCTGGCCAAGAGCAAGCCGCAAGACGCCGAGCGGCTCTGGAAGCAGGCGCAGCAGGATGCGGAACGACGTTTTCGCATGTACGAATACATGGCTGGCCGCAAAACCGAACCGGCTGCCCCCGAAAAAGAATCCGCAGAAAGGCCCGTCACTTCCAGGGAAACTCCGGCGGCGGCGCGCTAGAAACAGAGAGACCGAGTCGGCCAGGACGAGCGCTCGAACGGGGATGATCTAACGATACGCGATAGGCGATAGGCGATAAACGACTAACGGCTAACGACGATTTTCAAGGAGGAACTGATGGTCGATCTCAGCACAACCTATCTCGGCATGAAACTGCACTCGCCGCTGGTAGTCTCGGCTTCGCCGCTCTCTCGCGACATTGACGGCATTCGCCGTTTGGAAGACGCAGGCGCCTCCGCGGTCGTGCTCTACTCGCTCTTCGAAGAGCAGTTGCGCCAGGAAGAAGCCGATCTCGACTATCACCTCAGCCACGGCACCGAGAGCTTCGCCGAGTCGCTCACTTATTTTCCGCGGCCGGCTGAATTTCATACCGGCCCGGAAGGCTATCTGAATCACATTCTCAAGGCGAAAGCTGCGACCAAAATTCCCATCATCGCCAGCCTCAATGGTTCTACCCTCGGCGCCTGGACTGAGTTCGCGCGGCGCATCGAACAAGCCGGAGCCGACGCGATCGAGTGCAACATCTATTTCATCCCCACCGACCCGAATCTGCAGTCCACCGACGTGGAAAGAAACTACACCAGCATCCTCCGCGCCGTGAAGAACTCGGTGCACATTCCTGTGGCGGTGAAGCTCAGCCCGTTCTTCAGCAACTTGGCCAACATGGCAAAACAGCTTGACGACGCCGGCGCCGACGCGCTGGTCCTCTTCAACCGCTTCTACCAGCCCGATATCGACCTGGAAGAACTGGAGATTCGCCCCAACGTTTTACTGAGCACACCGCAGGCGCTGCGCCTGCCGCTCACCTGGATCGGAATTTTGTTTGGCCGCATAAAGGCCGCTCTCGCCGCCACTAGCGGAGTGCATAGCGCCGAAGACGTGGTCAAGTTGCTCATGGTCGGCGCCAACGTAACCATGATGTGCTCGGCTCTGATGCGCAACGGCGTCAATCACCTGCGCCACGTCGAACGCGAACTGCGGGACTGGATGGAAGAGCGCGAATATGAGTCCGTCGCCCAGATGCGGGGCAGCATGAGCCAGATCAAGTGCCCCGATCCCGCCGCGTTCGAGCGCGCGCAGTACATGCACGCCGTCAAGGGCATGCAGCACATCCACATGGCTGGCTGGCGCTGAAGGTTTGGCGCTGATGTCCGAACTCAGCATCAACGTCTTGAATCGGCCGGCTAGAGACGAGTCCACGATCCTCTGCCCGGCTTACGGTACGATGACTGCTGCGCCATCAACCGCATCGTTCTTAACGGCAATTAAGGCGTCGTTCGCCAGCTCCAGCGGGAAGGCCGTCGCCTTTGGCTGCAATCCAATCTGCGCCGCCAGAGCCAAAAAGTCGCGCGCGTCAGTCCGAGTCATATTCGCCACGCTGCGCAGTTGCCGTTCACCCCACAACAGCCGGTCGTAATCGAACTGAGGCATGCGATCGAGATGAATGGCGTTGATCGCAACCACACCTCCCTTGCGCAGGCTGGATAGCGCAGCGATCACCACGTCTCCGCTGGGTGCGAACGTCACAGCACGATCGAGTTCCACCGGCGGCTTTTCCGTTTCGCTCCCCACCCAGGTCGCCCCTAGCGACGCGGCCAGATCGCGATGAGATTTCCTACGAGTCGAAACGTACACTTCACAATTCCAGAATCGAAGCACAGAAATTGCCAAGTGCGCCGACGCCCCGAAGCCGAATAACCCAACGCGTTCGCCGGGTTCAACGCCGGCAACCCGCAGGCTACGGAATCCGATGATGCCGGCGCACAGCAGCGGTGCGGCATGAAGATCGTCCAGGGCAGCAGGCAGCGGAAAGACGAAGTCGGCGCGCGCGAGTGCGTATTCCGCATAACCGCCGGGGACGGAATAGCCAGTAAACGTGGGTGAGTCGCAAAGATTTTCCATTCCGCGCCGGCAGTAAGCGCAAGTTCCGTCCGTGCCGCCAAGCCAGGAGACGCCGACGCGGGCGCCGAGCGCAGCTTCCGCAGTGGCCCCGCCAACAACTTCACCCACGATCTGATGCCCCGGAATTATTCCCGGCTGTCGCGGCGGAAGTTCTCCTTCGACGATATGCAGGTCCGTCCGGCACACGCCGCATGCGCGCACTCGCAGAAGCACATGGCTAGCCTTCAGCTCAGGCTTCGCGACATCGACGATTTGCAGCGGATGTTGTGAAACTGGTTGAGGCGAACTCAGGACGGCAGCTTTCACTTGGCAAATTCCTACTCAACTTATGGTGCCAAAATTAACGGAGCAGTGCCAGAGCCGGAGGCCGTTCGCTGCCCGACCGGGCGAGGACCTGAGCGACGTCGTATGGGCCCGTCGCCACGCGATTTTGCTATCGAGTTGGCGCCAACTCCAGCGTAAGCACTTGAAATGGTTGCAGGTGGAAGACATGCCGAGCCCGTGCGGCGATCGTGACCGCCGGTTTAGCACTCTCGTCTTTCCAGGGACTGTGAGCGCTGAATTGCGCTGCCGCGCCGGCGGGCAGTTCCAGGAGCGCAGAGAGGCTCGCGCTGAAATCCTGCGCGTGGTCGCTTGGATTGCGCAGGGTCACGATCGCCTTCTCTGGCGACCACGCCGCCCATCCGTACACTTCCAACTGCGCCGGATTGCCGCCAATCCAATGCGTGTCTTTGAGAACCTGTGCGTTCGCGCGCGACCACTTCGCGGCGTCAGCCAGCACATCCCAGTCCTGAGCAGAAAGCAGCGACGGCGTTATATACATCTCCTGCAGTTGCGTGCCCGTGCCGAAATACGAGTGGACTTCGTCTCCAAAATCATGGCCCGGATCGCTGTTCAACCGCTCCGCATAACGCGCGAAGATCATGCCATGCAGCATGAGCGAATTGATCGGAAACAACGGCCCATCTTCGACTACCCAGCGATAGGTTTGTGAGTCGCGGTAGGTGATCCAGCGCTGGCGGTCGGAACCGACGCCCGCGAAGCTGTGGTCGTCGCCTCCACGCCAGATCGAGTCGGCATACAGCAGCCAGAAGGGCGAAGGGTAAGTTCCCGTCGTGAGATTGATGTATAGATCGGGCCTCTTCGCGCGCAGTTCGCCGATCAGATGAATGGCCGCATCGAAATCGCTATCAAATTCGCTGCCCTGAATGACTTCGTTCGCATTGCCCGTGCCATCGAACTTGAACTGGTTCACGCCGTATTTCTCGATCATCTCCAAGCAGGTGTCGCGGAAGTAGCGATAATATCTTGGACCCGACAAAGCCAATCCACCATCGTTGGTTTCGAATCCCTGGGCATGAGCGGAGGCGAGGCGCTGCTCCTTCGGCTTGTCGTAGCCGCCCCATGGAGAGAGCCAAATGCCGGGCGCAGCCCCGAATTTGGCCGCGGTCTCGGATACTTTCGTCAATCCGTCAGGAAAACCGGGATTAAACTTCCACAGTTTCGTGGGATCGTCCCAGCCATCGTCGAAAAGAAAGCTGTCGATTCTGACTCCGCGCTGCCTCGTCAGCTGCTCCCCGAAATTCCGCACCACCGCGACCGCGTCCTGCTCGTTATAGCGGTCGAAATATCCCAGGTCATACCACGAGTTGTAGTGCAGAAACGTGCGATAGGGATGTGCGCGTTCCAGCTCAATATATTTCAGGAAATCGCGGCGCAGTTGCGAGGGATGCACGGCTCCGACAACCGACGAGTAGGTCACACTCTCTCCGGGTTGTAACGGAAGCTCGCGCGAGAGCCAGCACGAAGCCCGGCTCGCCCGCATACGGCACTCGGACAATGGATGCTCAAAACCAAGGAACCACGAAGCAGCGACGATTGGCGAGCCCTTCACCTGACCATCGACTGAACCACCTGGAACAGACGCATCGATGAGACGAACTTGCATCAGCGCGAAAGGCTTTTGCAGGGCACGGATGGTGACTTCCTGGCGAATGTAGCTTGTATCCGCGCGGAGAATCGCTCTCCAAGCGACCTGAATATTCGCCGCCGCATCTTCGAGCTCGATGCGAATCTGCTTGCCGGGCAGACGATCGGCAGCCTTGGTGGATGCCGGGGAAGGTGCGATCCGTTCGACGACGGGTCCGCCAACGATTTCGAAGCTGGACGCAGGAAGTGGTGAGCCTTCGGTGGGCACCAACTCAAACACGCTGCCGTCCATGGGTAGAAATGTTCCGGTCAGATTGTTGGTCACGCTCTGCCAGCGTAGCGATCCATTCTGGACGGACCAGGTCCCCGAGATGAATTGGTTGGAGAGAGTTAGGCGGTCGCCGTGTTGAACGGCCCGCACCTGCTGAGACTGCAGGCGTGGATGGACGACGACGGTGAACGCAAGAACCACCAGCAGCGAAAAATGACGCATTCTCAGGATTCCTTACCCTCGCAAAATAAGGCTGATTCCGGTATTTTGCATAGCTACGATTTGACTTGACTTTCATCATAAACGAAAGTAATAGTGTTGACTCGTAATAATATGAAAGCACTTGTGCGGAGGCTGCTATGGGTGTCCGTGGACGGATCAGGCGTGCTTTTGCCGGTCTAGGCTTCTCTGGCTTCTCTTTTCATGCTGCGTCTTCTGTGGTTGTATCGGTATTCGCCTTCGTGGTCTTGCTCGGCGCCACGGCGCTCGGACAGGGAGCGTATGAGGCCCAGGTTCGCGGCGTGTTGACGGATCAGACTGGAGCCGTACTCACCAACGCGACCGTGACCATTACTAACGTTGCCACCAATATTGCGCAAACCGCGCAAACCAACGATCACGGAGAATATTTTTTCACCGGGCTCCGTCCCGCCACGTACACCGTCAAGGCGCAGGCGTCCGGCTTTCGCATCGCTGAGAAAACCAATGTCGTTCTGCAGGTCGATCAGCAGACCAGCGTCAATTTCGTGCTTCATCCCTCAAGAGTAAGCGAGACCATGGAAGTCACGGAAACCGCTCCGTTGCTCGACACCGACAATGCAACGCTGGGTACAGACATCACCAGCGAGTACGTGAAGGAAATTCCTTTGCTGAACCGCGACTATTTCGGCCTGACGTTCCTGGCAGCGGGTGTCACCGAAGTGGCGGGTTCCGGCACGCAGGATAACTATCCGTCGGGAACAAACTTCACTTCCAACGGGCAGCGCAACGCGACCGCCGAGATACGGTTGGACGGCGCTTTGATCAGCGCGCCGGAACAAGGCGAGGGAGGGAATTCAAATGTCTATTATGAGCCGTTGGTCGAGAGCCTGCAGGAATTCAAAGTAGAGAACAACAGCTTCTCCGCGGAGTTCGGGAACAACGGCGGCACGGTCGTGAACATGGTAATGAAGAGCGGGAGCAACGCCTTTCACGGCAGCGGATGGTATTTCCTGCAGCGTCCGCAGATGGACGCACGCGATTTCTTCAATCCCAGCTACTTCGTGGGTGATCCCGTATTCAACCCCAAGCCAGACAGCCGGCGCGACCAAGGTGGCTTTTCTCTCGGCGGGCCGATCAGGAAGGACCGAACGTTCTTTTTCGTTGACTTCGAGAAGGTGAGAAGCTCGGGCGCGGTCAGCGGGCTCGTGACCGTACCCACCATGGCAGAGCGGCAGGGCGACTTTTCGGGACTTGAGAATAACATTTACGATCCGAACGTGAATTGCGGAACGGCGGCCAACGTCATCAGGCCGCAGGTCGGATACGACTGCAGCGGCAACACGATTGCCGGTGAGACGCCAAATGTAATTCCGGCGGGAGAGATTGACCCTATCGGACTGGCGGTGCTCAACCTCTTCCCGCAGCCCAGCAACTCGAATGAATTTTATAACTACAACTACACAACGGTAACGCAGGCGCCGGATTACCAGTTCGACATCAAGGTAGACCACCAGATCAACGACAGGAACCACATCAGCGGCCGCTACAGCCGCGGCTGGAGCAATTACACCACTCCGCTCACCTTAGGCGACAACTTTGATAATGACGGAATCGCGAACGGCGTGACCGTGGCGCAAAACGGCTCGGTCGAATATTCGTGGACCGTGAACCCACGAATCGTCTGGACCAGCCACGTCGGGATCGACCGCGTGCATGAGCTTTCGTTACCGGGTATCCCCACGATCTCCAGTTTCAACGCTTCACTGCCCTCTGGCACGCAAGGATTGCCGCCAGTGTTCGAGCAGGCCAACGGGATCGACAAGATGCCGACGTTTATGATGCAGGGGAACCTGCCGTGGAATGACCTTTACGACCAGTGCTGCATCAACACTGTATTTGGCCACACGCTGGTGAGCTACTCGTCGCAGTTGGTGATTTCGAGGGGAGCGCACCTGATCAAGGTGGGCGGGGAGCAGAGACTTTTCTACAACAATTTCTGGCAGCCGAACTACCCGACCGGCCTTTTGACTTTCACGGATGATGTGACCTCCCCGACTCCGAACAGCGACTATGATGCCAATGGAAATACCTCGGGCAACCCGCTTGCCAGCCTGGCTTTTGGTTACGCCGACAACGTCAATGCTACGACTCAGCTGGTAGTGACTCCCTCAGTGGCCAACCGGTCGTTGGAGACTGGGTTTTACGTCCAGGATGACTGGAAGGTAAATTCGAAACTCACCTTGAATCTCGGCCTGCGCTACGAGTGGAGTTCGCCTTACACCTCGCGCAACAACCAGCTCGAATTCAGCAATTTCACCGCGGATTCTGGAGTGGGCATTAACCTTACCAGCCTCCCGCCCGGCGCCCAGGCGGCGGGGGCGATGAGCCCACAAGCGACGATGCAGAGCGTTGGACTAAACCTTCCGACGACGCAGGAGTTGTACGGCACGACACAGTTCGCCACTTCCAGCATGAGGACGGTTCCGACGTACCGCAAGGACATTGGGCCGAGGCTGGGCTTTGCCTATGCGTTCGATCCGAAGACGGTGGTGCGTGGCGGAGCCGGCGTTTATTTTGGAATGAGCCCGGCCACAAACTTCCAGTATCCGGGCTCTGCGTTTCGCAAGACGGCGAACCTGTTTTTTACCAACGACAATTTTGCCACTCAATCGGCGACTCTGGAAAACCCGTTCCCCGGCGGCTTTACCGGCCCGCAGGGTACGCAGTACGGCCAGTTTGCGAACTGGGGCTATCAGAACCCGAACGATCTGGGCACGACCGCAGCGCGGGATGCCGACATTTACCAGTGGAATCTGGGAATACAGCGAGAGCTGCCGAGCCAGATCGTGTTTGGCGTCGACTACGTTGCCAACCGCAGCACGCATCTGCCGTGGTCTGGCACAAACAACCGGGATTTCATCCCATCGCCTTTGCTGGCGCAAATTGCAACGGCTGTAACTCCCACCGACCCGACCTGCCAGGCGGATAGCTGCGTCAGCAACTTTCTTCAGACCCAGGTCGGCAACCCGTTTTACCCGTTGTTTAACACCCCTTGCACGTCGACCCCTACCAATCCTTGCTTCAATGAAGTTAATTCGAACTACGGCCAGCCGACTCTGCCCTTGTCGTATCTGTTGGTTAAGTACCCGCAATTCGCAGAGGACTTCGAGGGTCTGATGCTGGAAAGCGCGAATTCCTGGTACAACGCGATGCAGATTCGCTTCCAGAAGCGCACCACGCACCACGTTAGCTTCGAGGGTAGCTACACGATATCGAAGGAAACCGACGATTCTTCGGCAGGCCGGAACAACTGGGTGGGAGCGCTCGGTCTCGGCCTTCCGCAACAGCTGGATAACCTGGCTGCGGAACACAGTATCGGCGCCAGCGACACTCCCCAGCGGCTCTCAGCCGCTGTGGTTGTCGATCTGCCCGTCGGCCGCCAACAATGGATTGGCGGGGATATGAATCGCGGGCTGGACGCCTTCATCGGAGGCTGGTCGATCGCGACCATGATCACCGAGCAGTCGGGGCAACCCATGAACCTAGGTATGGCCGACGCGCGCCTGGCCAATGGCACCCAGCGGCCCGACGTTGTCTGCTCGCAACTAAAGACCGGGATCAGCATGCACACGGTGGCGCTGAACTGGCAGAACGCGGGAAGCGGGACCTCACCGGCTTTTCTCAACGCGAACTGCTTTGCCGACCCAGGCGATCAGATTCCGGGCAACGCGCCACGCTATTTTCCCGGCTTACGCGTCGACGGCATCCACAATGCGGATCTGAACTTTTACAAGTCGTTCGTCCCCAAAGAAGGCATGCGGCTGGAAGTGCGGGCAGAGATCTTCAACCTCTTCAACCACCCGCGCTTTGGGCAGCCGAATTCGTCGGTGGGAGGTTCAGAGGAGGCAAATCCGTATTTCGGCACAATTTCCAGCGACGCTGGGGGCGAACTTCCCCGCTTCTTCCAGTTCGGGTTGAGGTTTGAATTCTGAAACCGCGGGTGGCAGTTTCCCTGCCTGATCGGATCATGAAGACTCGGCTCGCAATTCTCGGTTCGTTGGCGATCGGTGCGTGCGCACTGGTTCTGCTCGCGCAGAACGGTCGTGCGGCCAACGCTCGCGACTGGGCCAACAATCAGAATTGGACGAACTACGTTCGCATCGGCGCGTATGGCCTGAAAGGAGGCGATGCGCTGCAGATTGTGCGGCGCGCGCAAGAAAGTGACGTGTTCGGCATTGAAGTGGACAACGACATTGAGGGGCGCTATGAGAGCTTCGTTCATCCCGAAGAAAAACTGAAAGCGATCCATGACGTTGCGGAAGCGGCTCACAAGGCGGGCAATTACGCGTTCGTCTACATCGCCGGCACGGAGTGCATCACCGCGCATGCCGATCAGACGCCGCACACGCTGGCGAAGGAGCATCCTGATTGGCTGCAGCGGAACATCGAGGGCAAGCCTGCGATCTTCGGCGGCGGCACCGCGTTCTGGATCCGGCCCGGCGACGAAGACGTATGGGTAAGTCCCTACGCTCCGGAGTGGCGAAAAATCTATATGGAGCGGGTGCGGCAGATTGCCGCCACCGGAATTGACGGAATTTACATCGACATCCCTTATTGGATGACCCATTTCGAAGGCTGGGAAAATACCTGGGCGAGCTTTGACGACTACACGGTCGCGGCATTCAAACAAAAGACCGGATTGGATGCGAAGCGTGATTTAAAGCTGGGAGATTTTTCCGACCCGGCGTTTCGCAAGTGGGTGCTGTTCAGGATCCAGACGTTCACCGACTTCCTGCACGAGATTGACCAGAACGCGAAGTCCGTCAATCCGCAGATTAAGACCGTTCCCGAAATCTATCCCGGGATTGAAGAGGAATCGGTGCGAGTGGGAGCGGATGTTTATAGTTTGTACGCGGTGGTCGATGCCATTGCCCACGAATATGAGTTCGGCGAAGGCGACCACATGGCATCGTCGCGCAAGCCGCTGGACTGGTTTCGCTATCAGGTCGGCATGCATTCGTTTCGCGCCTTCGCGCAGGGCAAGGCCACGTGGATTCTGAATTATTCGTGGGATGGCGACAAGAAAGTCGACCCACGCGAATCGATGATGAATCTGGCGATGTCGGAGGTCATGGCGGGAGCGAATTTCTGGGACGCGCCGGGGCATTCGATGGCGGGATCGAACGATCTGCCGACGCGCAAGAAAATCTTCGATTGGATCAAGGCGCATGAGAAGACGTTTTATCTGCCGCGCTCGCCGGTCGATCCCATCGGCGTTTATTTTTCCCCGGAGACGCGCGATTTTTATGCCGATGATTTTATTTCCTCGTATCGCGGGATTTTGATTTTATTGATGCAGAAGCATCTCGAGTTTCAAATCGTCACACCGCGCACCCTGGCGGACTTCCGCGGACAGACGCTGGTTTTGCCGGATGTGCGCGTTTTGAACGACACGGAAACAAGTTGGCTACGGAACTTCGCTTCCCAAGGAAAAAGACTCGTCGTCACCGGAGACGATGCTACCGGAATCACCGCTGCCAACAACGTCGTTCTATTCCCCGACTGCCCCGGCAAAGCCTACAACGCCGCCCTCGAAAAAGATTTCGAACACGCGTCTCCCGATTCACAGAGAGCATTCCTCAACAGACTGCAAGGCGGCGACCCGGTGCAAATCAGAGGCGGGACGCAGATCGCAACTTCCATTGCTCGCACGCCGGACCACCGCATCAATGTTTACTTTGCCAACTTTACCGGGCTGCGCGGAGGCTCCAATCCCGTGCAGACGCCGCAGACCGGGGTTGAAGTAAGTGTGAGATCGAAGTCTGACGAGAATGGATTCTTCCTGCCGTTCCTCGGCGAAGTGCAGCAGATCAACGGTGTGCGGCGCGGAGACACCCTGACCTTCACCTTGCCCGCCATCACCAAGGGCGCGGTCTTCTGGTATAACTCTCTGAACTAACCTTGTTTGCGCGGACCGGGTTCCCAACCCTTGGATCGGGACACGGCTTCATTCCAGCGTTCGCGCATGGCTCGCGCTTGCGAAGCGGGCATTTGCGGCTCGAAGCGGCGATCTTTCCCGCCGCGCAGAACATCATCGCTTCGCCAGAATCCGACGGCGAGACCCGCCAGACGCGCGGCTCCAAACGCTGTGGTTTCGGTCACGGCGGGCCGGACGACGGGCCCTCCGAGAATGTCCGCCTGAAATTGCATGAGGTTGTCGTTAGCGGCCGCCCCTCCGTCCACGCGCAGTTCCGGCACGGAGTCGCCGCAATCGCGCTGCATCGCGTCCAGCAAGTCCGCGACTTGATACGCGATGCTCTCGACTGCGGCACGAGCCAGGTGTCCCGCGGTAGTTCCGCGCGTGAGTCCGAAGATCGAACCACGCGCGTAAGAATCCCAGTGCGGCGCGCCCAGCCCAACGAAGGCGGGAACGATATAGACGCCTCCGTTGTCCGGAACCGATTTCGCCAGCGCTTCTATGTCTTCCGATTTTCGAATCAATCCCAACCCGTCGCGCAACCACTGCACGACCGCGCCGCCGACAAACACGCTGCCCTCGAGCGCGTACTCCGTGCGATCGCCGATTTTCCAGGCCACAGTCGTCACCAGAAGATTCGACGAAGGGACCGCACGCGTGCCCGTGTTGCGCAGCATGAAGCAGCCGGTCCCATATGTGTTTTTGGTCATGCCAGGCTGGATGCAGCGCTGTCCGAAGAGCGCCGCCTGCTGATCGCCGGCGATGCCCGCGATCGGAATGCCGCTGAGTCCGGCGACCTCTGCGTTCACTTCTCCATAAGATCCGCTTGAGGGATGGACCTCCGGCATCATGGACGCCGAAATGTGAAACACATCCAGCAGTTCGCGATCCCATTCTCCGCTGTGAATGTTGAACAACATCGTGCGAGAGGCGTTGCTGGCGTCAGTTGCGTGAATTCGGCCGGCAGTGAGTTTCCAGAGCAGCCAGCTATCGACTGTGCCAAACGCGAGTTTGCCGGCTTTGGCAAGAGTGCGTGTGCCCGAAACGTGGGTCAAAATCCAGGCGATTTTGCTGGCCGAAAAATATGCATCGATCAGCAGGCCGGTGCGCTGCTGGATCATCGCGCCGAGACCCTCGCTCCTCATCTTCTCGCACAAATCGGCGGTGCGGCGATCCTGCCAAACGATCGCGTTGCAAACCGGTTCACCAGTCTCGCGATTCCATACGATCGTGGTCTCGCGCTGGTTGGCGATGCCGATGGCGGCGACATCGCTCGGCCGCGCTCCGGCTTTCGCCAAAGCCTCCACAGCTACCTCGATCTGCGACGATGCGATCTGCTCGGGGTTGTGCTCGACCCATCCCGGTTGCGGAAAGATTTGATCGAATTCCCGCTGCGCCACTGCGCGAACGCCCCCATCGTGATCGAACAGGAGGGCGCGCGAACTGGTGGTGCCCTGATCAAGAGCTAGAACGTATTGCAAAGTGCCTCCTCACAGCGACACATAACCTTCAGGACGGACGCAGAAAACGCCGAATCCCAAAATCATAAATTGCCGCTCCGCCCAAACCGCCGAGCAACGGAGCCACCACCGGAATCCACCAAACATGAGATCCATCGGTCAAGCCGTTATTGTGGAACCCGGCGAACACAGTAAAAAGTCGCGGGCCGAAGTCGCGCGCGGGATTGATCGCGTACCCATGTATTCCGCCAAAACTCATACCGATGGCAACCACAACCAACCCGATGAGCAGCGGCGTCAGGTTCGCGCCCGGCGGCAAATTAAATTCGTCAGTAATAGCGAAGATCAAAAGCACCAGCAATCCGGTGCCAATCAACTGATCGAGAAAACCAGCCTGCGGCAGGCCGGGAAAAGCGGGGAAGGTAGTGAAGACGCCGGCCGTGCGCTCCAGTTGCGGATCAACCTGGTGGAACGCCGGCAAATAATTCCAGAATACAAGCGCAGCCGCCGCGAACGCTCCCGCCGTTTGCGCTACGGAATACGGCAGCACTTTTCTCCAGGAGAATCCGCGAAACACCGCCAACGCGAGCGTGACTGCAGGATTCAGGTGTGCTCCCGAAATCTTTCCAGCGATATATATGCCCATCGTGACCGCGAGCCCCCAGCCTAACGTGATGTTGGTGAATCCTCCGTGAATGGTCTCGCCCGGGTTCCTGGTGGGAAACAGCACAACCATGGCGACCACGCCGATGCCGAACAACATCAGCACAAAGGTCCCCAGAAACTCCGCAATCAACTCCGCCAGCAGCGTAGGCTTGGCATTCATCCGCATCTCCCTGTGAGAGTAAGAACCCACTGCGACCGCGAAGTAGTCTACCAAGATGCTGGATGCGCGCGGGGAACGAAGAAGCAAAGAAAAACATTGAAGGCCGCGGATTCTAGCTGAGTGCCTGGGCGCCGTCCTCCGCCGAGCAGATGTAGATCTGCGGTTTGATATCCGTGGCGCGTTGGTAACGTTCAGCGATTTGCAAAGCGAAGTCTGCCGCGCTCGCCTCACGCACCAGATTGATCGTGCATCCGCCGAAACCCCCGCCGGTCATGCGCCCGCCGCAGAAGCCGGGCAGCCCCTGGGCAGCTTCAACCATCGCGTCGACTTCCGGACAACTGATTTCGTAGAGATCGCGCATGCTGGCATGAGATTCGGCCATCAAGTCTTTCATTCGCGCCAGGTCACCGGTCGCAAAATAGTGGGCGGCGTCGACGGTGCGCTGGTTTTCGAGGATGACGTGCGTGCATCGTTTCAGAATAATCGGAGGCAAGTCGTTGCGATGCTGCTCGAGCATTTCGGCAGACACATCGCGCAGAGCCCGAATGTTCGGATACCATTTCGCGAAAAACCGCACGCCCTCTTCACACTCCGCCCGGCGAACGTTGTAGCCGCTGGTGGCGACCTCGTGCTTGACCATGGTGTTGCACACGATCAACTGCAGGTCCCGCGGAATCGGCACGGCTTGAAACTCGAGCGAGCGGCAATCCAGAAGAATAGCGTGTCCCGCTTTGCCCATGCACGAAACGAACTGGTCCATAATGCCGACGTGCGCACCAACGTAGCTGTTTTCAGCCTCCCGGCAAAGCCTCGCAATTTCGGGCAGAGGCATCGTCGCGTCGGTAAGACTCATCATGGCCAGCGCCGACGCAACCTCGATTGCGGCAGATGAACTGAGTCCCGCGCCCATGGGAATTTCACCGTGCGCGAGCATGTTCGCGCCAGAGAGTTTGAACCCTCGCTGACCAAGCACGGCAGCGACGCCGACCACGTAATCGCACCACGCGCGTGCCCGCTGCGGCGGCAGATGGTCGAGATCAAATTCGAAATCGCCGGGGAATTGTTGGGAATGAACCGCCAGCTTGCGATCCGCCCGCGGCGCGATCGCCACATAAGTCGAGAAGGCAACCGCAGCCGGCATCACGAAGCCGTCGTTGTAATCGGTGTGCTCCCCGATCAAGTTGACGCGGCCCGGAGCGCGGAAGATGCGAGGGTGGGCGCGGAAGCGTTCTTCGAAGTGCTGTACGAGTTCGGTTAGGTTCATAGGGGCGCGCTCGCAGGCGGCAGTATATTCCAGGCGACCGGCAGTCCTGACCTGAGGTGTCTCATCATTCTTCGGTCAGAGGGTAGATCCGAGCCCGCCGCTCTGGATCTTGCGTGACGTTGGCCACGAAGAGACCGAAATCGTAGTCTTCCATTTCCACCATAGGGGTAGGGTCCAGCTCCAGCGGCGGCTCAAGTTGAATACTCCGATATTGAAAAGTCAAGACGGGCTTTCCTGACTCGACCACTGACAAGTTCGTGGCCAGACCAGGAGACCAGATCACAACAATGTCGTTCGAGAGATCAATATCCCGTTCGTCGATGCGGAAATGCAGACTGCCATCGTTGTTTCGATAAAACAAGAGTGTGCTATTCCCCAGCTGCGAGAAGTGACCTTGAAGCCGCTGTCTTGGTGCATTCTGCTTTTCGATCCAGTGCAGATTTCCTCCCGGACCGTCTAAGAGAGCCATCTTGTCGAACGAATCTTGGGATTGGAGTAGGATCATAGTTTCGCACGCGGACCAAATAAGTCGGCTCCTCCGGGACGTGTCGCGCTCTCGATTATATCTTCCCAGGATTTGCCGCGGTCCCTGAGCCATTCAACTGTGGGGCCAAGTTTGTCACCGTATTTCCCCAGATTTCGTTTGTAGATCGAGTCTAAGAGATCAGGCGGCGTGAGGTCCTTGTACTGTACTCCCAAGGCGCGCCGTTCAGCGTGCACAGCTCTGGCAATTTCCTCAGAAGACTTTCCCTCCGCCCGCATCTGCTTGACTTTATCCTGGAGTGCTTTGACCTTCGCCTCATATTCGAGCCGAAGCGGGGGTTTTGCGCAGGCTTTATCGTCCGGTTCCTTGTCGGGCTCGCCGCCGCTCGGATCTTTGCCGTTACCCACGGATCCCGCTCCGCACGAGCTGATCCCAAAGTTTCGGGTTCGCATCCTCGGCGATTCGCCTCGCATTGTCGGGGGAAATAACTCTCACAATATGTTTGACACGATTGTCCGGGCGCACTCGTGTGTCCTGCAGCAGGGGTCGAATTGAAGGGTGGAGGTCAAAGGTTGGCCCAAGTTCGAACATGAGGGTGACGAACATGAGAAGGGAAGATCGCCAGGTGACTCCGTAGCTCTGGGCTCGGGCAATTCCCACTTCGACGCGCTGGCGCAGTACTGGGTAGGGGAGCGCGCCAGCCTGCTCGGGCAATTTGTCCCGAAGAAATTGCGCGCACCGATTCACAAAACTCGTCTCTGCGGACTTCTTGAATTGCTGCTGTTGTTCCGGCCGTATCTTCCACCACAGGCTCGCCTCGCCACCCGCGCCGGGTGGTCGTAGCGAGTTTTTCAATCCCTGCACGATCATTGGCTTCTCCTCTTCCCCGCCCGCTACCGCAAACGCGCGAACCGGGCCGAAGAACTTCTCCAGTTCCCAGGGCTGGCAGACGGGCAGGTACGTTTTCAAAATGCGGGGATCGTAGTAGCGGAAGAACCAGACTTTGCCGTCGGGCAGCTGCGCCAGCAGGAACTTCTTGAAGTGCAGGCGGAGATCTTCGAAGCCCGCCTTGGAGAGTGCGAAAATGCCCCAAGGCTCCTTCCACAGCTTCGCGACCATCCAGCGCAGCAATTCTGGATCCACGTGAAAAAGATAGGGCGCGACCTGCCAGTACTGCTCTTTCGCGGTGCCCGTGAACAGGGAAATCGCTTTGCTGCCGCCGAGCAGTTTCGCCTTGTGAGGAATCAGGATCTGGTCGGTCGAATCCATGAGCGCAAAGAGGAATCCGCCGGCGGCGAAGCGCTGAAGTTGATCGAGAGAGATCGGTTCTTGTTTGACGACAGCATCGTCGGGGGGCGCGCTGCCTGCCGGGTCCGCCGACTTCAACTCCTCGAAGAGTTCAGGCGCAGACTGCGCGGCCGTGTCTGTCGGCGCCGAGTGTTCGCTAAGACTCGCCGGCAAGACCGGTTGAGACTTCCCCAGAGTCGTCGCTGCTGTGTGAATAATCAAGAAGCTTGCGTTCCCCCGGTTATCGCCTATTGACAGCATGGTGGTGACTGGCCGCGGAAAAAATCAGGCCGATCTCCACGCCCCCGAAGCACCCCCATAGACTCGCAATTAGCTCCGGGCGACGGGTCAAAAGCTGTCACTGGCCCCGCCCCCTCCGAAATTCCCCCCTCCACCCTGAGAGTTAGACTGGGGTGCTGGTTGGGCGCTCCCGGCGCCGGTTTCTTCCGTTCAAGCAAAGGCACAGTTGTCTTTCTTGGCCTCACTCATGGAGGCGGCGAATTGGGCAACCTCGCCCATGCCCATTTCGCCGATCATTACAGTCATTTCTCCGAGGATGATGACACCGCCGTGCACCGTGGGATCGCCGATGCGGGCGGCCATGAGGCCGCCAATCAGGACTGTGGGCGAGCCCATGGCGATCATGTCGGGCGGGCCGACGCAGGTGGCCATGTCGGTAGCGCGCGCGGCGGGCAACATCCCGATCAAAACGGTCGGACAGCCCGGAGGAAGAATCGGTCCGCCCACATGCGGCACGGGTCCGGTGGCCATGGGGCAGGTGTGCATGTCGGTAATGCGCGCGGCTGGGGGCATCAGTCTGGGGACTCCGGTTCTCTTACATCTGTCTCCTACATCTCGCTGAACTTGCTGCCGTCGTCGGCGATCTGCGGACTCTTGGGGCTCTGCGCCTGTTTGGGGGCTTTCGGGTTGCCGGGCGATTTTGGATTCTGCGTGCTGGCGCTGGTTCCTGAGCCCGCAGAGCCGCCACTATTGATCATGACCATGGTGCCCTGGATGGCGACTCCGGCCGGACCGATGGTAATGAAGCCACCAGGGCCGACAAGACTGATCTGCATGCCGGCAGTGATGACAACGTTCATGCCGCCTTCGATGGAAACATTTTGACCCGCTGTCAAAGAGTAGTTCTCTCCGATACTCTCGTCGCTATTGCTACCGACGGACAATGATTGGTTCGCGCCAACCGCTTCGGTGCGGTTCGCTCCCACACTCAGATCGAGGTTGCCCCCTACGGCCTCAGCGCGATTGGCGCCGATGTTCAGAGAGAAATTCGTGCCAACGTTCTCGATGCGGTTGCCGCCGATGTTGCGATGTACGTCGGTGGTAATGTCTTCGAATAAATTGTTGTTCACGATCAGGTGCTGGTCGTGTGAAATCGCTTCCAGCAAGTCGTTGCCAACGGTCAGCATCATGTCTTTCCCGATCGACTCGGTGTGATTGCCGGCCACGTTGATGTCCTTGTCGGCCCCGATGTTCTCGGTCTGATTGGCGCCCACATTGAGGTGCCGGTTAGCACCGACGAATTCGCGGGAATCGACTTCGACACGTTGGTCCATGTCGCGCTCGGCGTTGATGAAGATCTGCTCGTGACCGGTTTTGTCTTCGAAGCGAATTTCGTTGTAGTTGGCGCTGCCTCCGCCTTTCGAGCTCTTCGACATGAAGGTGCTGACGGTCTGGTGATCCGGTAGCGCGTAGGGCGTGGTCTGATCGGCGTTATAGACACGGCCGGTGATCAGAGGACGGTCGGGATCGCCTTCGATAAAACTTACGACGACTTCCTGGCCCATGCGGGGGATCCAGACTGCGCCCCAGCCCTGGCCGGCCCAGGGTTGAGAAACCCGGACCCAGCACGAGCTATTTTCGTCTTTCTGTCCCTGACGGTCCCAGTAGAACTGGACTTTTACGCGGCCGTACTTGTCGACCCAGATTTCCTCTCCCGACTTGCCGACGACCAGAGCAGTCTGCGGGCCTTGCACAAACGGCTTGGGAGTAACTCGCGGCGGACGATAGGGAACGGACGCGGGAATACAAGTGAAATGATTCGAGTAATGCGCGGGAGTGTTTGCATTGCCCATGCCGTAGCTGCCTACGGTAGCGGTATGCTGCACTTCGGTGATGACGTAACTGTCGTTCATGTCATCGCGATAGTGCTCTTTGAGATCGAACTTGTAGCCGGAGGTGAAGGCGCGGCAAACGCTGGAGCCGGTGATCACCGTGTGGCTCGCCTCTTCCTCTTGCATGCGCAGCTTGGCGACGGAGCTGCCCTTGGAAGAAGTTGGGTGGTCACCTGGATAGTCATAGATCTCAAATTTTGTATTGCCTCCGACTTGGACAACCGTAGGTTCGTTGGCCATCAAACTTGCGCTCGGAGTCTCGAAGTTGTAGTCGGTTACCGAGTATTTGCCAGTGCGCAGTTCCTGCTCCATGTGCCAGGCGGTGATGACATCTTCGGAATCGAGGTCTCCGCTGGAAAGGTTGTAGCTGGCCGACTCCTGTTCGGGACAGGCCTGGTGCGCGGTAGGCGAGTCGGCTAATACCAAGGTGTGTTCGCCGTCTTCATGCTCGAAATAATAGAAGATGCCGCTGTGCTCCATGAGCCGCGAAACAAAATTGAAGTCCGTCTCACGATACTGCACGCAGTAGTCGACGGGGTCGTACGTCGCCGTAAGAGACGTTTTGAATTTGCTGTAGCCCCGGCTCTGGAACACCTTCTTGATAATGTCGGGGATGCTCAGGTTCTGAAAAATGCGGCAGTCGGCGACGCGCGTTAGAAACCAGAGCCAGGGAACGACTTCCATCTGATAATTGGTGAACTGGGTGCCGGAGCCGCTTTGCGCGAAACGGCTGACCACACCGTTGAAGTAACGTTCGCTGCTGCCATCGGAGAGCAGGATGCGAATGGTGACACTTTGACCGATGATGTCTTTGAAGTTGATGTCGCTCTTGACGGAGAGCAGATCGAGATCGAACTTGAAGAGCTGAGAAACCCCTTCGCGCCCGGTGAAACCTTGCAGCAGCAGGACATCGTCCCCCAGGGGGGTGTCGATCGCAATCAGCCGGTTTGCCTGGGTAAAAGACATATTTCGTACTTCAGTGGCTCGCACGCAGCTCCACGGCGATCCGCTCTAGCGGAAACTCCTACGCATACGTGAACGCCCCGTCCGCCCCAATGCCCACGCGAATTGAGTTCATTTTCTGGCCCTCCACCATGTGTCCCAGAATCTGTCGCGAGATGTCGGGCAACAGCGAGTTGGTCAAAATGTTATCCACATTGCGAGCTCCGCTCTCCACTTCAGTGCAGCGGCGCGCTACTTCTTCGATCAGTTTGTCGTCGTAGGTCAGGCTGATCCTGTGGTTTTCCTGCACGCGGCGCTGGATCTTGCCCAGCTTCAGCACGATGATCTTCTTGAGCGCCTCATCGCGCACCGGATAATAAGGAACCAGCACCATGCGTCCCAGAAACGCGGGTTTGAAGATCTTGTTCAATTCCGGCTTGAGTGCCGTAACCAGCGCAGGCGGGCTGGGCGCGGTCTCGGGGTCGGCGCAAAGCTTCATCATCTGGTCGGTGCACGCGTTTGTAGTCAGAATGATGATGTTGTTCTTGAAATCGATCTGGCGGCCTTCGCCGTCCTCCATCATTCCCTTGTCGAACACCTGATAAAAGAGTTCGAGCACGTCCGGGTGCGCCTTTTCGACTTCATCGAGCAGCACCACCGAATACGGACGCCGGCGAACCGCTTCGGTTAGAACTCCACCTTCGCCGTAGCCGACGTATCCCGGAGGAGATCCCTTCAACGTTGAGACGGTGTGCGGCTCCTGAAACTCCGACATATTGATGGTGATGAGATTGTGCTCGCCGCCATAAAGAAGATCCGACAGCGCGAGCGCGGTTTCAGTTTTGCCCACGCCGCTCGGGCCGACGAGCATGAAAACTCCGACGGGCTTGTTGGGATCGTCAAGGCTGGCACGCGAAGTTTCAATCCGCTGGCTGATGACTTCGAGTGCATAGGGCTGCCCAATCACCCGATTGCCCAGCAACTTCTGCAGCGAAAGAATCGTCGCGATTTCATCTTTCATCATCTTGCCGACGGGGATGCCGGTCCAGCCGGAGATGACTTCGCCGACAATGTGGGCATCGACGCAGACCCGAATCAATCCTGCCTCGCCCTGCAACGAGGATAGTTGAGATTCGAGTTCGCGCAGTTGGGAACGAAGTTCTTCAGAGCTGAGTTCGGGCGCGGCAGTGGCGACTCCGCCGCTCGCCCCTGCCGTGACCGCCGATCCATTTCCTCCAGCCGCCATCGCCGGAGCCGCCTGGCTCGCGGCTGCCGCAGGAGCAGCGGCTCCGCCGGCAGCGGGCTCGCCTTCAAGCTTCGTGCGAATATCGCGAATCTTCGTGACCAGATCGCGTTCTTTATCCCAGCGCTCACGCATCGCAGTCAGGCGGGATTGAACATCGGTCTTCTGTGTTCTGATCGTCTCCAGACGCTCGGCGTGATCCACGCCAACCGCCGATTCACGATTCAACACCCGTTCCTGCACTTCCAGATCATCCAACTGCCGAACCGAGTCCTCAATCGCCGCCGGGGTTGCGTTCTGCCCCAGCGACAGACGGGCGCAAGCCGTATCCAATACGCTAACGGCCTTGTCGGGAAGCTGTCGTCCGGCAAGATACCGATTCGAAAGGCGAACTCCCGCCGCCACCGCCTCGTCGAGGATGCGAACCTTGTGGTGCTTCTCGAGCGACCCGACAATTCCCCGCATCATCACCATGCACTGTGCCTCGGTCGGTTCTTCCACCTTCACTACTTGAAAGCGACGCGCGAGGGCAGGATCTTTCTCGAAATATTTTTTATATTCCGACCAGGTGGTCGCCGCAATCGTCCGCAATTCTCCCCGAGCCAGGGCGGGCTTCAGCAGATTGGCGGCGTCGTTCTGACCCGCCTGCCCACCGGCTCCGATCATGGTGTGAGCTTCATCGATGAAGAGAATGATCGGAATCGGCGACGCCTTCACCTCTTCGATCAATCCTTTCAGCCGATTCTCGAATTCGCCTTTCACTCCAGCTCCAGCCTGCAACAGCGCCAGATCCAGCGTGCGGACCATCACATTGCGCAGCGGCGGCGGCACATCTCCCTGCGACACGCGCAGCGCGAAACCTTCGACCACAGCGGTTTTTCCAACGCCCGCTTCACCGGTAAGAATGGGATTGTTTTGCCGGCGCCGCGTAAGTATGTCGATCACCTGCCGGATTTCAAAATCCCTGCCCAGCACCGGGTCGATTTTCCCCATGCGCGCGTTCTCTGTGAGGTTGACGGTGAACTGGTCGAGGTTCGGCGTTTTTCCACTCGCCGCCCTAGCAGCTGGAGTCGCCGGCCCGGCGGCTTCCATCGAGGCGGGCGCGGCCTCTTCATGCGAGGTAGCGACGATGGCCAGGAAATCTTTACGCAGCGCCTCCGGTTCAATCTTCTGCAACTCGCGGCTGGTCTCCCGCACCAGGCGCCGAAGTTCATCGTCAGCAACCAGCGCCAAAACCGTATAGCCAGTACGAATCTGCCCAGAGTTGAAATCGATGGAGCCGATGGTCCAGGCCGTCACCAGCATTTTGAGAATTGTCGGGCTGATCGCCGGGGTGCGCGCGTTACCTGACTTCAACTTGTCGAGGCTGCGCGTGAGTTCCGCGGTAAGCCGCGATTTGTCGATCTCAAAGTGCCGCACGATGCTGGCGAAGTCGTTGTCGGCAGAATCCAGCAGCTTCATCAGATAGTGCTCAACCTCAATGTCGTAGTGCGTACGCGATAAACACAGGCCGGCTGCGCCTTCCAAGGCCGAACGGGCCGAATCATTCAGTTTTCCAATCAGAGATTTAAGATTTGGGCCCACGGTGCCTCCGCTAAACAAACCGGCGCTCAAAGACTGAGAATTGCATCCCCTGGATCATGCTTGTGAGGGACTGACTTCAACCACGAAACCCACCCCAGCCGAGGGCCGGCGTCATCTTCATTTCCAACCTCGCATTGCGGAACTTCTTCACGCTGCAAGATGAGTCTGATCTCAAAATCCAGTTCATCGTTGGAAAAGAACTTCACCAGAGACTTCAACGGCTCCAGCGCGGCGCCACCGGGAAGGAAATCCGTGTACTGCGCCAGAGTCAGCGGCCCCACGTTGATGCGTACGCGCGACTGCTGATCCCAGATTTCGTCCCCCACCACCACTCCGGACCCAAGTCGGTCGGAATCGTCATCTTCGTCCGCCATGCTGCATTGCGAAGACGGGTCTAGACGGTACCACGCTCCGGCGAATTGCTCAACCTCGACGGGAACTTCGAAATATCCGTTGAGAATCTCCTCCAGAGCTTCAGCCGAGCGCGCTTGTGCGCCCAGCAGTGCCGCATAGTGCAGCAGGGCATCGTCGGGAACGGCTTGACGACGAGCAAGCCCCGGCGTTCCCAGACCGATAAAATCCATCAGATGGTGGGTAAAGATATCGTCCCCACGGTAGTACGTTGCGGGAAACCGGTATTTTTCCCAGGCGCGGTAGAAAAAAGAAATCATGCGGTGATTGAATATGTCCAGAAAATCCGCGAACGCGCCATCCTTCGCCTTCAAGCGCTCCAAAATCATCTCGGTGTAACAATAAGGTAGTACTCCCATGGGGCCGGTCAGGCCCATGAAATTCACCAGCATGTCGGCAGGGCGGTTTGGCTTTAACTGCGCGTCGCTTTCCTGCTGCCCCTCGCGCGGCTCGTTCTCCGGCGAACCGCCTTCCGGCAAATCGCCCTCTCGCAAGTCAATCGACTGGATCTGGCTGGCCGGAAAAGCCAGCGTGTTATTCACGCGAAACCGCACCGCCTCGTCTTGCGGATTGGAAAACTGGCCAACTGGCTGCCGCTCCTTCATCCACAGGCGTTGCAAGAGAGCGACGGCCTGGAAGAATTCGAAGGAACATGCGTCCTCCTGCAGCACTCGCTCGATGGAAGAATCTGCCGTCTCAGGATTCATACCAGCAACTTCCTCCCGGCGCGCGGCTTCCACTCGTGCAGAACGCCTTTTCTTTGCGAAGTCGAGACCACGAGTTGCGTGAAACTGTTGAGCGACGCGCTGAGGCCGATGAATCTCTCCAGCACGCTGGCAAACAGGAAAGCGCCGCCACCCACAAACTGATCTTCATCGAGTTCCACTTCAACTCGCATGCCGCGCGCAAACGTCGTGCCATTATCCGAGCGAACCGGCGCGAAGTGCCGGCTGCTGCGCAACTTCAGAATGCTGTCAATCACGTTCTGCGAATAGGCGGTACGGCCAATATCGTACATCCGCAGCATCTGCTGCAGCGCGTCCTTCCCTTCTTCCACCAGCGATAGATAATTCAACGAAAGATGCGAGATCAAACGCCAGAGCGCGCTCTTTCCCGTCGGCGGACGCACCGGCGGCGTGGGCTTGCGCAGCGCGACAATTCGTTTCAGCGCAGATGCGCCTTCCATTTCAAAATCTCCCTCGTCGGACCCGAACGGCAAACGGGCAGGCAGGTCGCGATTGGTGCAGGTCGTTCGCACCGAAAGAACGTTTCCATCGGGATGTGTGGGCCGCATTGAAAGATCAACCAGCAAGAGAAACATCTCCGTGCCTTCGTCATTGGCTCGGGTCGAAGGCCGTCGGCGCGCGGTCCAGAAGCATTGCTGCTCGCCCGCGGAGGTCGAGTGCCGCAGGGAATAAAAGGGCTCGAAGACCGTAGTCTGCTGCGTAGTCGTGTCGATCGCACTCACTTCGTCGACCGAGTAAATCTCCGTCGCGTAGGGACGGCGAACATCGGGCGCGATCGGATATTCATATTTCCGCTGGCTCAAGCGGATCGGTTCGGCAACCTGAGCGAACAGGTTCACAATCGGAGTACAACCGAGCCGGAACGTCTGCTTCGAAAGTTCCAGCTCAAGCCGCTGGCGGCGCTCGTCGCTCTCGATGTCGCCCAGCAGAAACACGAACTCGACCGCCTTGTCGAAACCCGCCTGCCACAGCGATTCCAAGCCAGTCATATCCACGAAGAAAAATTTCTCCGGGAACGTGAAGTACTCCATCAGCAGACGATGCCCGGTAAACGAGCGATCAGAGTAAGGCACCATGCCTTCGTCCTTGCCGAATCCTACGGCCTTGAGCGCCGATGCCGGCAAAGTGATCGGATTAACTTTGGAACCGGGGCTCGGGTCGCGGACCAGGATCCGGTTCAGCCGCGTGAAGAGCAGCTCGTAAAGAGTGTTGATGAGCCCGCCTTCGCCGTCGAGATAGAAGCGCAGCTTATCGATTTTCAATTCGCGCAGGTTAACATCCGGCGCACAACGGATTTCGACGCGGATCGCGGCGGAAGAATCCGCCGATTTAATCGCCGGCTGCAGCCGGCCGGGAGCCTTCCACTCGGCGTTCGCCACCGAGACCGGCCACAGCGTGGAGTCGTAGCAGGTGCGAAAGGTGCAAGGCGCGCCGCCGACGGGCCGGGAATGCAGCGTGGCGCCGCGCGGAATTGACAGCGCTGTGCTCAGCTTGCCTTTCTCGGGATCGGGCTGAAATTCCGCGATCGACATCGAAGGAATCGGCCGCACCAGTTGCGGATAGACGACCGTCAGCATGGCCTCGCTGATCTCGGGAAATTCGTCGTCGATCTTCAGGTGCACGCGCGCGGCCAGAAAAGCAAAAGCTTCCAGCATTCTCTCGACATGCGGATCTTCGCACTTTGAAGGCTCAAGCACCAGGCGCGACGCGACCTTCGGATTTTTCTCCGCGAACTGCACGGCAGTTTTCCGCAGGTAATCCAGCTCGCGCTCGTAGTAGAGCAGGAGGTCATCCCGCATTGGGGCCTCCCGAGATGCGGCAGTTCCCAGACTTCAGACCGATGACGGTATCGAACGACACGGGCTCGGGAGAAGGATCCATCAGCAGCATGGCCTCAATTCGCAGCCGCAACTGTTGTATGCCCGATTCTGCGACCTCGACCGGTACCAGCCGCACGTTCGCCAGACGCGGTTCGAAGGTTTTTATGGCCGCCAGAAATTGGCGCTGCAGTTTGGCCTGATCCTGCGCCGAGGCCATGGTGTACTGCGAAAAATCCGGCAGTCCGTAAACGTACAGCGACCGGTTAACTTCCTTCAGAGACTCGTCCGGCTCTTCAAAAATGCGGCGGGTATTGAGCAGCCATTCCAGATCGCGCTGCACTGCGGCCTTCAGGATTCGCACCGATTGCGACCGCGTCAGCGGAGCCTCGGTCTGCGACTTGGGCTCGCGGTCGATGAGCCGGTCCAGAACCGAGAGTGTGACGGTAACGTCGCCGGGAGAACGTGCCATCGGGGTTAGCCTGCGCTCAACGCGCGCACGGGATCGAGGCGGCAGATGCGCTCAAATAGCCTTCTTTTTTCGCTTTCGTCGTCCTGCACTCGCTTGCTGATTCTCATGATTGTAGCGAGCGCCGCAGCGACCATCTCTTTATCTTCCCAGTCGTCCAGCTTGTGGGTTTCAATCGCTTCCGCCAGATCGTCGAGCAACGGCTGTGCGATCGTATCTTTTCCGGCGGCCACGCAGAGTTCCACCAGCTGCAAAGTCCGTTCAAACCGGCCCCGGCCCGAGCGTTGCCGGGCAATCTCCTTGCGCATGATTTCAAACGCCTTTTCCGGCTGCCCGCCGCGCAGCGTATCTTGTGCGAGCGCGTAGGCATCCGCGGATTTCTCTAACCATGTCGGAGCCGCTGTGTGCGCCGAGCCTTGCCCGTTAGACGACGGGGCCGCGCCCTCTGCCGGCGGCTGACTCTCTGCCGTAACTGGCTGGGACGCAGGAGCAGTTCCGATCTGCTGCAGCCATGCTCGGGTTTCCAAATTCGCCGCCGGAGTATCGTCGAGAAGAGTCGCGTCCAGCAATTGTGGAATGTCGTTCAGCAGCGCTCGGAGTTCCGAGCGGACCGCCGCCGCAATCGGTTCGTATTCTTCTCCCAGAGCAGTACAGGCGCCCACCACCAGCCGCTGCAAATCGAGCCATGCCCGGCTGCAAGGCAGCGACATGGCATTCTCCGCAGCTTCGAGCAGTTCGTTCCATTTTTTCCCGAGCGCAAGGCGCTTGATGTGTTGCCGCAGCTCGGTCGGCGGAGCTTCCAGGAGTTTCGCATCGCCAATCCCTTGCGCCCCACGCAGTTCGCCCCAGCGCAGACCACGCATCATTAAATACGGTGCTGGACTCTTTGGATCCTGCTGCCGCAGCAGAGCAGCCACGCGCGCCACGGTGGCGATGGCTTCACGGCGTTCCGCCGGTTCAGAGCTGGTAAGTACGGAGATCGTAATCCCCGGCGCGCCGGTCGCGGCCACTCCCGCAACCCCGGAGACACCCGCACCTCCGTCCACTGCAGGCGCGACTTCCACCGGATCGGGTTCGGTCTCGCGCTTCTTTTCCAGCAGCGCGTGAACCGCGTGACGAACTTCTTCCAGCGAGGCTTTCAACTTGCCCAGCGCTGGTCCGGAACTCCCAAACTTCTGGTCGCAAAGCTCATCCAGCGTCTTCAACGACTGCAGGCACGCGTCGAGATCTTTTTCCCCCTGCCAGTAAAAAGCCTTTGGAGTCTCTGCGAAAGCTTTGTCAAACACCTCGGGCGCAAGCTTCTTTTCTTCATCAATCTTCCGCTGCCGCGCCTTGCGTTCCTTATCGTTCTTGACCTGATCTTCGTAGCCAACCGCGCGCGATTCTTTGTATTTGAACCAGTCGTAGCCGGCTTTCGCCAGCGGCCTGGATTTCAACGCAACATCCAGTTGCGTCCCCAAAAATTCCAGCGGCCCCGCCCGCAATTCCAGATCGCCGTCTTCGACCGGCGGGTAAAGTGTGTCCCAGAAATTCGTGAGCAGCCCGGTGCAAAAATCAAGACCCTGGCGGAGTCCCGCGAATCCCTCAGTTTGCAGCAGCGCTTCAGTCAGCCAGGCCGCGAGTTGGAGATCCTTGGTTCTTGTGGCGAGCGCTTCTTGCGCCAGCTTTGATACCTGCGGGAAATCAGAGAGTTTGCGCTCATGCTGCCAGTCGCCCTGAGCCAGCGCGTCATCCTGCCGGCGAGCTTCCTTGATCTTGTCGTAGAGTAAAAGCTTGGTGTCGTGGCGGACGTACACTCCGCTGGGATTGTCGCCCGGAATGGGGTTCAGCAGGTCGTCACGCAGAGGCATGGGCAAATTTCCGGATCAGTCAGCTGTCGCTTGTGTCACCGGCTGTTCAAAGTTCAGCGAGCGCACTTCAAGAAACGGAATCTCTTCCCCATCGAGCAGCAACATTTTTTGTCCCGATGGATATTCATTTCCTTCATCGTCGGCAGCCCAATCGGTCAATCGCCCCAACCACACCGTTTCGTTGGGATGCTTCCAGGAGAAGGGATAAATCGCGGGTATCAGAACTTCGCCAAGTTCGGTTCCCTTGAACGATGGCCCGGTGCGAACAATCGCGGGAGTCCACAGCGTATCCCGCAATCGCCGCGGCGCCTCCATTTCCAGCGAAGCGATGTGCTCGAAAGGAATCCAGAGATAAGCGCCCGCGGCGAATACTTCCAGGCGCGCACCGATGTCAGGATCGGCATCGCGCAAAGACCTGAACGGCTTGCCGTTCAACGTGCCGGGAAAAGACGCGGCGGCGTGATCCTTGGGAAATTCCTGCCTCTCGAAAAGCTGATGCCGCGTCTTCTCGGCATGCAGCGCAGCGTAATACAAAACTGCGCCCAGCTCCCGGTCGGCGTTGCCCTGAGACAGAACGCTGAGCTGTTTTTCAGCGCGACCATACTCGCCAGAAAAGCAAAGCAGCTCGAACAGGAATGTGCGCTGGGCTACATCCATGGGGTGATCGCGAAGATAGCTGGTCAGCTCTCTCTCCGCTTCCCGCACTTTTCCCGCCTCGAAAAGCTCCTTTGCTTTCACTGGCACCGGCCTTCACTTCGACTCTTACCAGGTCGCGAGTTTTTCCACGTCCCAACCCTTGTCGACGAAACCCTGCAGCTTGCCGCCGGATTCCGGGTTGTAGCTCACCTTCACCTTGGCAAACGCGAAGGAGACCGACTCAGTCGGATTCTCGTTCGACCCGGACCACTGGATGGATGTGATCAGGGCATTCTCCATGTGGATCTTGTAATAAACTTCCTGCTTGGTTCCCATCGCCTTGAAGTACTGAATGTCGACTGACTTGATATAGTCGCCGCTCACGCAGTTTTCGAACAACTGCGGCGACGTTTTGTCGGTGACCTTCATGATGGTTACGTGGCTAACATCCGCCCGGCCCGCCCGCGATTCGCCGCCGGAAGCACCTGGCCCGAAGACCGCGGTATTCGAAGCGCCGAAACTGAACGACAGGATGTCGATCGCGTTGCTTAAGCTGGTGCTCGGCCCGGGTACACCGTCAACAATGCAATAAGCATTTACCGCCATATCACTTCTCCTTTTCCAAAGTTTTCAAAAGCTGGTTACTGCTACGACTGGGGCCCTGCTAGCACGATCTCTCCAACATGACTACTTAGCCGCAGCTGGGAGATCCGCCACCAACCGCAACGAAACCGTAAGTTCATCCAGTTGAAAGTGCGGACGCAAAAACGCAACCGCACGGTAGACTCCGGGCTTGCCCGGCACTTCCGACACGTCGATGCGCGCTTCGCGCAACGGCCTCTGCGCCTTGGTCGCCGGCGACGCCAGGTCGTCCGGTGTCACATAGTTCGTGATCCAGCGGTTGAGGAAAATCTCTGCTTCGTCTCGCGACATGAAGCTGCCGATCTTGTCGCGCATCATCGCCTTCAGATAATGAGCGAACCGCGAAACTGCCATGATGTAAGGCAGCTGCGCCGACAGCCGGGCGTTGGCGTTGGCCGAGTCGGTATCGTAGACCTTCGGCTTCTGCGCGCTCTGCACGCTGAAAAACGCGGCGTAATCGGTGCCCTTGCAGTGCACCAGCGGCACGAATCCCAGATCGGCCAGTTCCTTCTCGCGGCGATCCGTGATCGGAATCTCCGTCGGACATTTGAGCGCGATGTCACCTTCGTCTGTGTAGAAGTTGTGCGTCGGAAGGCCCTCAACCAGGCCGCCGCCTTCAACTCCCCGCATCGCCACGCACATGCCGTACTGCGCAAACGAGTTCGTCATGCGAGTGCCCAGTGAATAGGCGGCATTCATCCACAAATACTTGGAGTGATCCGTACCGTCGACATGCTCTTCATAAGCAAACTCGTCGATGGGCTTGGTGTCCTTGCCGTATGGCAGACGGGAAAGCGTCCGCGGCAGGCACAGCGCCACATAGCGCGAATCTTCACTCTGCCGGAACGATTTCCATTTGGCATATTCCGTGCTGTCGAAAATCTTTGCCAGATCCCGCGGAGCATCCAGTTGCGTAAAGCTCTCCAGGTTCAGCAGGTCGGGAGCCGCCGCGCTCACGAACGGAGCGTGCGCCTGCGCTGCCACGTGCGAAATGCCATCGAGCAACGCCAGATCTTCGGGATGCTTGCCGAATTCGTAGTCGCCAATCAGCGCACCGAACGGCGCTCCGCCGAAAACGCCGTATTCCTCTTCGTAGACTTTCTTGAACAGGTTGCTCTGGTCGAATTCCGGAGCTTTTTCGATGTCTCGCAACAGCTCCTTCTTCGAAACGTTGAGCACCCGGATCTTCAACTGAGTTCCGGTCTCGCTGTTGTCCATCAGGTGCTTTAACCCGCGCCAGGAACCCTCCAGCTTCTGGAACTGGGCATTGTGCATGATCTCGTTCAGCTGGATGGAGAGCAGATGGTCGATCTGCGCGATCCGCGCGTTGATCATCATCTCCGCGTCTTTGGCCACGGTCATGGAACCTTCCAGGACCTGCGCCACAAATTCCTTAACCAGGTTCTTGCCGCGCTCTTTGGCACTGGCCTCGGCTCCGAACCGCCCCGACTCGACGATCTGGTCCAGCAGGCCAACCTGCTCTTTTTCCACCGTGGTGGTCGTCGCCTGCTTGCTCTTCGACGGATCAGCCATTGGACCCTCCTCCCTTGGGCTCGATTTCTGCCTTCAGCTTGTCGAGTTTCTCCGTGTTGCCGACCGCATCCAGAAGAACCTCTTCGAGCTTGTCGTTGCCCTGCAATGTGCCCCGCAAATCCGAAAGCCGGGTACGCAGGTCGAGCAACTCTTTCAAGGGCTTCACCTGCTTGGCCACGTTACCGGGCTCGAAGTCTTCCATCTTCTTGAACTTAAGATCGACCTTAAGCTGGGGAGCGCCAGGATCGTCGCTGAGCTTGTTTTCGACGGCGAACGAAAGATGTGGCTTCATTCCCTCGAGCACAGTGTCAAAATTGTCGGGGTTCACCTCCACAAACTTGCGATCCTTCAGCTTGGGAAGGGGCTGATCGGGCTGGCCCGTAAAATCGCCGAGTACGCCCACAACAAACGGCAACTCCTTGATTTCAATGGCTCCTCCGATCTCTACATCGTAGGTGATCTGAACCCGCGGTGGACGCACGCGGTCTAGCTTGTGCTGGGCGCTTTGTCTGGCCATGATTTTTTCCTCGGTGCTTTCCTCAATTAACAGAACTTCCTGGAAACCCCGAGCAGACACATCCCGGCCCTAAGTTTCTGGAAGACGCTTTGGGGGAAGACTTGCGCGAAATAACCGCAGCGCTAAGTGCGCCCATGTGTACCACACGCCAAGATGAGTGTCAAGAAATCCAGTCCCCAACTCGCCCTCCTTCACCCAAATCCGGCTCCTACATCCGTTCACTTCCTATAGCGGCTACGCTCGGCCAGTTTCGTCATCCCAGTCTTGCCTTCAAGGAGCTCCTCTTTTTCATGTCCCGGCTCATGTGCTGGTTTTCATGTGCTACGATCCGTAACTCGGTGAAGCACCGTGCTTAAAACCCTCTCAGCCAGCGATGCCCAACGTCTGCGGCAGTTCCTGGTCGAAGCCGGCTACGAGGAGCAGAATCTTCACCAGCACGGCTATTTCAACGAACTACCCTCCACTCGACTGCGCAACGTCCCCCGGCTCATGGAAGCCACCAGCGAACCCACACTGTTGCCCCTGCTGCTTCGCTGGTTCTGGCTGGGCGTACCTCAGGATACCGCCGCAGCTGCCCGTCTGCTTCCCTCCTGGTTCGTTGAACTGGCGCTCTCCTGCGGAATGTTGCGGCGCGAGGCCGATCGGCTGGCTCCCGAAATCATGCTCTTCCCCATGGACGGCTTTTTAGCAGCCTGCGATCACACCGCGAAGATCGAAGCTTCCGATCCTGAATTCGTGCTGTGGCCGAACCCCACCAGCAAGCTGCTCTCCCGTTTCACCGTGCGGCGGCATTCGCGGGCAAGCCTCGACCTGGGAACCGGCAATGCTCTGCAGGCCTTGGCCGCGGCCACGCACAGCGATCATGTCCTCGCCACTGATCTCAACCCACGGGCTGTCGTCTACGCCAGGTTCAGCGCTCTACTCAATGGTGCGCAAAACGTTGAATGCGTTGCAGGCGACGGTTTTCATCCCGTTTCCGGCCGCAAGTTCGACCTGATCGTTTCCAACCCGCCGTTCTTCATCCGGCCCGCAGGCGGTTATCTCTTCTGCGACAATCCCATGGATCTCGATCAGCTCTGCCGCAGGTTCGTGAAAGAAGCTCCGGCTCATCTCGAAGACGGCGGCTATTTTCAGGTGCTCTGCGAATGGGCCCAGGTTCGCGGCCAGTCCTGGCAGGAGCGAGTTTCGGAATGGATCGACGGCTCAGAATGCGACGCATGGGTGCTGATGGGACATACTCAGGATCCCTCCGAATATGCGCAACATCGCATCTCGGAGACGGCGGCATCGCCGCAGCGTGATGCCGAGCTTTACGCCCGCTACATGGCGTATTACCGGGAGCGAAACGTCGAAGCCATTCACGACGGCATCATCGCCATGCGCAAGCGCTCGGGAAAGAATTGGATCCTGATTGAGGAAATCGCCGAAACTCCGAAAGATTCCTTCGGGGAATCGGTTCTCGGTATTTTCACGGCACGGGATTTCCTTGCGGCTCACGCTGACGACGATCAGTTCTCGGCGGCAAAACCCCGGCTTTCACCCCACGTTCGGCTGGAACAGTTCTTTCAACCCAACGAAGGACAATGGCATCCCGCCTCACTCAACCTGCGCTTGACCAAGGGCTTACCTTTCTTTGTGGGACTGCAAGCGCCAGTCGCAGGCTTTCTGACGGGGTTCGACGGCAAACACACGGTCGCCGAACTGATTCAAGGCTTCGCCCGACAGGTGGATGCACCATTTGAGAAGGTCCAGAGTGAGTGTCTGGGCATTATTCGACGCCTTTTGGAGCGGGGATTCTTGCTGCCCTGAAGCCGTCAGCCGCGCGGCGTCCTAGTGAGACATGAAGGCCAAGGCTTCCAAGGACGTGGTTACGAACCTGACTCCCGCATTTCTCTGATCCCCTCCTAATCCCCTGCAAAACTTGGTATAACTAGGGACCAGAGGAAGCGACCGCGGGCGATATGAATCAATACGTGGAGACCGGACGCAAGACCGACCGAGGAGTCTCCGTATGAAAAAGCTGATTGGCAACATACGCATTACTCCCAATTCCGGCAATGAGACGATGGGGCCTCACTTCGAGGTCGTATTCATTCCCTACTCTGGGCGAGTCAATGCGCAGACGGTGCGGGTCAGCAGTCACGACGATCTGGTGGCCTTTCTCATCGGCATCAAATTGAGTGAAGACGACGCTTCGCGCTGGGCCGGACGCGCCCGCGGCGACGTAGTTCTGATTCCCAGCGTCGAGCGCAGCGAAGAGCTTCTGAAAGAAAACGGCCTGCTGGGCTGATTCCGTTTCTGCATTCGAGCAATCGACCATTCAACCTGTTGTCCATTCGAGATTTCGTCCAATCTATCCGTTCCTTACGATTGGCGTTGTAGAATGTCAGCGTCCTCCGTTTTGCAACTCGCCCAACAAGTTGCGATGAAGCGGAGAGCGTGTGACGAAGCTCACTTGCATTTTCGCGTTTCTTTGCCTGCTGTTTACCGCCTGCAGGAAGCGTCAAGCTGATCCCTCGTTCGATTACGCAACCGATGTCGGCGTAGCTGTGGTCATCGCCAATCGCTCCTGCCTAGAAATCTCCAATGCCAACCTCGGGGTCGGGCAACGACTCCAGTTCGTTACAGCGTCCACGCCTCAAACGACCGGCGAACTGGAAATCACGCGCCGGACGCAGAATCCTTGCACGACCAAGGAACAGAGCAAATCTCTCAATCATTATGAGTTCGCGCTTGTGCATGGGTCTCTGGCAAAGTTCGTTCCAGCCTTCGCGCTGGCCGACTTCCACGGCAATCTGACCATGAGTTCCTCCGGCGTCACGGCCGATCTCAATCGGAACGGTCAGCCAGAATTCTTTCGCTCCTGCACCAGCTCGGAAGGAGTTCATCTCACGATCTGGACCGGAAAGCCGCTCGTGGGGGAACGCCGCTGGCACGCGTACTACTACTTGGGATACGACGTCGATGCCGACTGCTCGGCAGCCGACACAGTTCCCAATAGGCCCTGATGGATTCGATCAAGAGACCGATTGCCATTTCTGAGATTGGAGGATCGAATGGCCAAAATTTTCAGTGGGCCGCAGTGGGTCGGCAGATTTCCCAACAGCAACCGTATCGACGATCTCGTGGATCCCTTTCGCTCGAACGCCAGGAAGTTCGTCGCCGCGCTGAAAACCGCTGGCGCGACGGTTTCGATCAACGCGACATTGCGGCCGAAAGAACGCGCCTATCTGATGCACTGGTCGTTTTGCATTGCGCGTGAGGATTGCGATCCTGAGACAGTGCCTGCAATGCCTGGAGTCAACATTGAGTGGATTCACACGGATACCAGCGGCAATAAGCAAATGGACGCTTCCAAACGGGCGGCGGAACAAATGGTTGAAGGCTATGACATCGCCTTCCGTCCGGTTCTCGTATCGAGACACACGCAAGGCCTGGCAATCGACATGGATATATCATGGACGAGCGCCGCAATCACCATCAAAGACGCCGCCGGCAACAACGTCGCGATCAATGCTGGCGCGAAAGACGGCAGCAATCCGCAGCTGCACGACGTCGGGAGAACTTATGGCGTCATCAAGCTGATCGCTGATCCTCCTCACTGGTCAAGCGACGGGCACTGAGGACCTGCGCAAGTTGGAGGCCGCTCCACATTCCCAGGGCAACCCGCACTTTCTCCTCTCTCTTCGCTTCTCTGTTCGCTTGCCTTTGCTTCTGCAGCGCGGAATTGTTATTGTGGCGACCGGGAATTGTATGAAGCGATTGCAACCTGTCATCTGGACCAAAGGCACATTCCTGACGCCGCAGCATCTCCAGATGCAGGACCGCTTTCTCGAGGACGCGCTGCAGTTCCGGCTGGAGGCGCTGAAGTTCTGTCCCTGGGGATTCAGCGAACTGGTCCTCGACCAGCAGAAGCTGGCCGCAGGCGACTTTGCGATCTCACGCGCCTCGGGGATTTTTCCGGACGGATTGCTCTTCGATATTCCCGACGCCGATTCCACTCCCGCTTCCAAGTCGCTGGCGGATATTTTCGAGCCCGGCGTGAAGAATCTGGATGTTTATCTCACGGTTCCCGATTACCGGCAGCGCGGGTTGAACGTAGCGATTGGACAGCGGGACGCGGGAACGAGATATGTTGCTGAAGTCGCGACCTTTCGCGACGAAAATACCGGAGGCAGCGAAAAACCGGTGCAGGTGGCGCGCAAGAACATGCGCTTCATGGTTGGAGGAGAAAACCGCGAAGGCAACGCTGCGCTGCACATCGCCAACGTCGAAAAGGCGGAGGGAGATACTTTTCATCTCAATCCGCGGTTCGTTCCTCCGCTGCTCGACATCCGCGCGAACGAATATGTGGTGGGATTGCTGCGCGGCATGATTGAAGTGCTGGCCGCGCGCAGCACGCAGCTTTCGAGCACGCGGCGGCAGAAGAATCAAAGTCTGGCCGATTTCACGGCGGCTGACATTGCCAATTTCTGGCTACTCTACACGGTGAATTCTTCGTTTCCTGTTTTCAGTCATTTGTTCGAAGCCAAGCAGGTTCATCCCGAGGAACTTTATTCGGCGCTGGTTTCGCTGGCGGGATCGTTGACGACTTTCTCGCCAAAACTTCGGCCGCGCGATCTGCCCTTGTATGACCACGACAATCTCGGACCAATTCTTGCCGAGTTGGACGAGAAGCTGCGGTCGCTGCTGCAAACCGTCGTGCCGACGAATCTGGTTTCTTTGCCGTTGACGCTGGTGCAGCCATCGATCTACGCGACCGCGCTTGTCGAGGACAAGTATCTGGCTGATACCAAGATGTATCTGGCAGTCAGCGCCGAAGCGAGTGAAAGTTTTGTGATCCAGAAGGTTCCGCAGATCGTGAAAGTGTGTTCGGCGACACACATCGATCACCTGGTGAAGAACGCGCTTCCGGGCGTGGATCTGAAACACCTCAGCAATCCTCCGGCTGCGATTCCGGTGAAATTGAAGTACCAGTATTTCAGTTTGAATCAGTCGGGTGCAGCGTGGGAAGCGGTGCGAAGAGCGCGCAACCTTGCGGCTTACGTTCCGGGAGATTTGCCGAAACCACAGCTTGAATTGCTGATTTTGCTGCCGGAGAGTTCGTAGGGAGCTTGGAGCTTTCGGGTCTGAGCTTTCAGCTTAAGCTATGAGCTTTGGTCGTTCGGCCTTGCCTAACACCGCGGAACTCGTGCCCTTCCCGTTCGTGATGAATTTCGAGTTCTTGCGCAGCCCGCTCAGGTTGCGAAGGAAAGCCGAGAAGTGCACACAAGGAATTCAGGAGAAGGCGCGACCGGATTTGTACGGCGTTAGTGCTTTGTCAGGAGGAAATACATGATCAGCATAGCGGCGATGAAGAACAGCGCAGTCAGCACCGTAATCAGCGGCCAGTAAGACGCTGCCTTGGGCGGCGCGGCTGGGAGCTGTGGTTTGGGCAGCGGCGGAGGAGCAGGCGCTGAATACTTTATCGCTGGGGGCGCCGGCGGTGGGGGTGGTGGGGTGAACTGGAATGGAGGCGGCTGCGGAATCGGCGGGGGAGCAAATGCTCCGGGCTGGCCGACGGCTCCCGCGCCTGCGGGCAACGAGGGATCTGGGGGAAGGCTGGCGCCGATCTGACTGCGGGAGAGGAATACGGTGAACTCGCTCGGGCCGCTGGGGATCTCTTCGACGGGTGGGGCGTCGGCACCGCGGACTCGGAAGATGTCGGTCGCGTCTTTGGGATCATTGGCGTTGGGATCATTGGCGTGGGACCGGCCGGAAAACGGGCGCTCGATTACCGGCGCAGCCGGGGGTGGGGTTGAAGCCGGCGGCATAGGCGCGGACGGACGAGGGGAGAAGACATCGGCCGGCGGCGTGGCCAGCGGACGTGCAGGTACCGGCGGGCTTGTCGGAAAGACTGGGTCTGAAGGCGATGGGCGAAGGCCAGATTGACGCGGAGCGGATCGACCGAGGTCAGGACTCGTGTCGAGTATGCTGGAACCAAGCTGGGCGCCACCTTTGGCAGGATCTTCCTGAGAGAACAATTGAGTGAACGATCCGGGGAGGGGGCGTTGGTCGTGGCCTGTGGGCGCCGCAGAGCTCGCTTCCGGCGAGGGAATGTCATCGCGACCAAACATGCGGGTGAAGTCGCCGGCCTGCTGTGCGGGCGGCGCGGAAGTGGCGAGGTCGGGAATCTCAAACGATCTTTGCGCCGGTTCGGGTTGATCGAACGGACTTCCGAAGAATTGGGTGAATTCTCCGCCTGCGGCTTTTCGGCTGTCAGAGTCTCGAGAATCGCCGGCGAACGATCCGGACTTTTCTGAAACGGGCTTTTCTGAGGCAGGTCCGAAGGCGCTGCCGAATGCGGTAGAGGGAGGGGTTGGTTCTTTAAGTCCGCCGGCGGGCTGATTCGAACTTCCCGCTGGCGACTGCGAGGCCGCGAGAAACTCCCGAGTGAAAGAACCGGGCCGATTCTTCGACGGGGTTGGAGAATCCACTGGAGTCCTGCCCGGAGTTAGCGATGCGTCGTCCTTTGATAAGCCCAGAAATTCCCTGGTGAAAGATCCGGGAGAAGAGCCGGCGCCGGTGAGCGTGGGCTCAGGCTTGGTTGAAATGGGCGGGGGGGGAGATTTTCGTTCGGTCTGGTACGGAGTGCTGGAGAGCTTGCCTAACATCGCGTCAGTGGCGTCGCCGGGCTTGGATGCAGGGGGCGATTGTGCCGGGGATCGACTGCTGCGCAGCGGCTCGAATGCGTTCGCCTCCTGGAAGAGACGGGTGAATTCTCCGCCGGAGGGCGGCGCGGTTTGGCTTGGCGGTCCGGCGGAAAACGCCGCGGTACTTTCGCCTTGATCGGCGACGGGCTTATCGGCAACGGGGTGGGAACGGCCCTGCGCCAGAACTGCTTTCAGTTCGGAGGCGCTGATTTCGGCGGTCGCGTCCGAAACTGGCCTCGAAACCGGAGCAGCGCTTGGTTTCGCCGCCGGCTGGGCAAAGCCGTGGTATTTGCTGGTCCAGTCTTTCAGCGCGGCGGCGTCCGGCATTTTGGTGGTGAGGAAGGCGGAAGAGCTGGCAGCGTCAAATCCGGCTTTGATGATGATCCCGGGTGGATTGGGAGCGATGCTGCAGAACTTGGCGATGATGGAGGCGGTGCTGAGTTCGGAGGAGCCGGTGCCGGCGCAGTCGAAAGTGTAGACCACGACCTGGTCCTGAGTGGCGCGATCACGCGCAAGAAATGTGGAGACGCGGCCGCTGGTCAGCATCTCGAGGATTTCGTATTTCTCGGCAAACTTCATGATGGCCGCTCGGGATTTCGGTTTCGGCGGTGATCGCTGCGTTAAAACGCTGCGCCACCCAAAATCGAGTGTTTCAGCAAGCTGTCACCGCCAAGCATAGCATTGGTCCTGCGGAATTGTGTATGAGTTGCGGGCCTTGCAGGCAGCGGTTCCCTTGACAGTAAAGAGGCCAGCGCCTAGCATCTCACTGCGTTCGACTGCCTGCGTCGCTTCTCTGGTTGGCTGCATGGTTTGCAGCGAGCGGAAGCTCGTGTCTTTTGACGGTTACTCAAATCAATAAGCTGCGATTTTGCACCACAGCGATATGATGGCCATCGACCACTTCCTGGACGAATTTGTCCTGGGAGAAGCCACCGGCGTATTTGGACTCCGGTGCGGGCGTACTTTTAATAATTTCTGACCTCAAGCGGATGAAGCTGCTCTCCAAAATCGTCTGGTCCGAGGGGATGTATCTGGCTCCTCAGCACTTTCAGGCGCAGAACCGTTTCTTTGAGGACTCGCTGCATTTTGCGACTTCGAATCTGTGGAACGAGACTTACGGATTTGCGGCGTGCGAGGCCGATCCGGATGCGCTGACGAATGGAATTCTGGCGTTGAGCCACGCGCGTGGCGTGTTTGAAGACGGGCTGGCGTTCGACATGCCGGAGTGCGATCCGCTGCCGCAGCCTCGCAGTTTTGCAAATTTGTTTTCGCCGACCGCCGATCATCTGACTTTGTGCCTGGCGGTTCCGAGTTGGATTCCGGAGGGCAAGAACTGCGAACTGGAAGCTGTACCGGATGCGACGAGCCGCTACGCAAAGCAAGTTGAGACGCTGCATGACGAGAATACCGGGCGCGACGAAAAACCGGTTGCGCTGGGACGAAAGAATCTGCGTTTGATCGTCGAGTCCGAGGCGACGAGCCATGTGCTGGCTCTGCCGGTGGCGCGCGTGGTGCGCGATGGCGCCGGGAAGTTCGTTTGCGACCCAGCGTTCATCCCGCCGTGTTTGAGAATCAGCGCGAGCCCACGCCTGATGAGCCTGCTTGGCCGACTGGTGGAGATTCTTGAGGAGAAGAGCGCGGCAGTTTCGCAGGAACAGCAGCAGAGCAAAGGAAAGTTTCAGGCCGGACTTACGGCGCGGCAGGTTTCGCAATTCTGGTTTCTTCACGCCATCAATTCCAGCCTTACGCCGCTGCGGCACTTTCTGCTTTCCAAGCACGGGCATCCGGAAGAATTGTTTCAGGAGATGTCGCGGCTGGCGGGTGCGCTGTGCACCTTTGGAATGGATACGCATCCGCGGTCGCTGCCGGCTTACGATCACCGGCATCCGGATGTTTGCTTCGATGTGCTCGATGACCACATCCGGCGGCACCTGGAGATTGTGGTGCCGTCGCAGGCGATTGCCATTCCGCTGAAGCAGGCGGGGCGCTATTTCTACGAAGGGGAAGTTAAGGATCAGCGGTGTTTTGGTCGTTCGCGCTGGGTTCTGGGGATACACTCGGCGATCGGCGAGGCCGACCTGATTATGAAGGCGCCGCAGTTGTTGAAGATCTGCTCGGCAAAGTTTGTTCCGGACCTGGTGAAGCGCGCGATGGCGGGATTGAGCCTGACGCACATGCAGGTGCCTCCGGCGGCGGTGGCTGCAAAAGTGGACTGCCAGTACTTCACCATTGAACGAGCCGGGCCGTGCTGGGAGCACATTATGAAGACGCACATGGTGGGCGTGTACGCGCCGGGTGACTTGCCGTCGCCGGAGATGGAGCTGGTGGTGATTCTGGAAAGCTAGGTTTGGGGAGCGATCGATGAAATTTTGCATTCTAGAGAGCCTGCCATGAGTTCAAGCCACATATCGCCGCTGGCCAGTTACCGGGGATCCAGTTCGGCCATGGACCGTCGCGGCTGGAACCTTGCATTGGAGTTTCAGGAAGTATTCACGATTGTGGTGCGGCTGCGTTTCAACCGGCAGGCGGTTACCAGCGACGCGAACTCGTTCCGCGCGGAAATGAAAAAACGCTTGCGCGAGGCCGAGCAGCGGGCGCTCAGCCGTGGCTACAATCCGCAGGATGTGAAACAGGCCGTGTTCGCAGTCGTGGCTTTTCTGGACGAGTCGGTTCTAGGCAGCCGCAATCCGGTCTTCGCCGACTGGCCCCGGCTGCCGTTGCAGGCTGAGCTGTACGGGCATCAACTGGGCGGAGAAATTTTCTTTCAAGAATTGCAGAAGGTGCTCAACCGGCCGGACACCAATGAAGTCGGCGATTTGCTTGAGGTTTACGGACTCTGCCTGCTGCTGGGGTTCAAAGGGCGTTTTGCGGCGGGCGGGTCGGGCGACTTGCGGCAGATGCAGATTGCCTCACAGGAAAAAATCCGAAGGATTCGAGGATCATCCGGAGTGCTGTCGCCCCGAGGAATGATTCCTGCAGATGCGGTGCGGCTGGTGCAGACCGATCCGTGGGTGCGGCGATTGCTGATTGCGACGATCGTCACCACGGCGGCGACGATTGTTCTGGGAATTGTTTTCAAGCTGGTCTTGGTTTATGGCGCGTCGGGCGTCGCCACCGGATAAGCATAAGAAATCAGGAAAGGGGAGTTTTCATGCGCTACTGGGTAACCGCAGCGGTTACGCTGGTTTACCTGGTGCTGGTGTGGTTCTTCGCAGGTTGGTTGAACCCTCCCGGCTCCGGAGTTTGGGTGCTGCGCATCGGCTTGTGGCTGCTGGGACTTCTGGGGGCGGCTTTCACGGCTTGGTGGCTGCACCGGCTCTCGGTGGATGCGGAGAGCACCGACAGCACGGGAATCCCTTCGGGCGCGACGACAGAAGTGGATCTGCTGGTGCGGGACGCGGTGCGCAAGCTGAAGAGTTCTTCGATGGGGCGCGGAGCGAGCCTGCGCAACTTGCCGTTGATTTTTGTGGTGGGCGATCCGGGATCGGCGAAGACTACGACCATCATTCATTCGGCGCTTGATCCGGAATTGCTGGCCGGACATGTTTATCAGGACAACGCGGTGGTGCCGACTCGGGTGGCGAATTTCTGGTACACGCGGCAGGCGGTGTTCGTGGACGGAGGCGGCGGCGTTTTTTCGCAGCCCGATCTGTGGAAGCGGCTGATCAAGCTGGTACAGCCGGGACGGGTTGCGAGCGCTGGGAAGCAACAGCAGGCACCGCGGGCTGCCATCGTTTGTTTTGACTGCGAGGGCTTTCTGCGGCAGGGGGCTCCGGAGGCCACGCTTTCGGCGGCGCGCAGGCTGGGAACGCGGCTGCTGGAAATCTCGCAACTGCTTGGGATCAGCTTTCCGATTTACGTTCTCTTCACGCGCGCGGATCGAATTGGGGCGCGGGCCGACGGGGGATCGGCGTTTCTGGATTATGTGGCCGGTCTCAGCAGGGATGAGGCCACGCAGGTGTTAGGGGTTACGCTGCCGGTGCGCTCTCTGCAGGCCACCGGAGTGTACGCCGACGAGGAAACGCGGCGACTGGAAAAGGCATTTGACGAGTTGTTTTATTCGCTTTCGGAGAAGCGGATCGATCTTTTGTCGAGCGCGGGGCAGGCGGATAAGTTGCCAGGGATTTATGAGTTTCCTCGCGAGCTGCGCAAGTTGCGAAAAATGCTGGTGCAGTTTCTGGTAGATCTGGCGCGGCCCAGCCAGTTGAATGTGAATCCGTTTCTGAGAGGATTTTATTTTGCTGGGGTTCGGCCGACGGTGATTGAGGACGTGGCTGCGCCGGCTTTTGAAGCGCAGCCTGCAGACGCAGGCTACAACGCCAATGCCACGGTGGTCTTCGGAGCGGGTGGAATGCGCGCGCCGGAGCCAGTTGTGGCGCAGCGCGTGTCGGGCTCGCGCCGTGTGCCGGAGTGGGTATTTCTGTCACAGCTCTTTAACGAAGTGTTGCTGAAGGATCGCGTGGCGCTGAGCGCCAGCGGATTCAGTTCGCGTGTCAGCCTTTTGCGGCGCATTGCGCTGGCTTCGGTGACAGTCATCGCACTGATCTTTGCCATCGGATTCCTGACTTCGTTTATCGGCAATTTCTTCCTCGAGCGGACGGTCAAGCAGGCCATCGAAGAGGTTAAGACCATCCACACCACTCCGGGGCAGACTCCGACGGTGGAACAGTTGCAGAAACTGGACAATCTTCGAAAGCAAGTTGAACAGCTTTCCGAGTCCAGCCGCCATGGCGCGCCCTGGAGTCTGCGCTGGTGGATGTATTCCGGCGACGACATCTACCCGGCGACGCGGCAGGCTTACTTTGACGGCTTCAACGACCTTTTGTTTGCCGAGACCGAGAAGAAACTGCTGACGACTCTGCAGACCGGCAAGGAAAAACCCAGCCCGACCGACAGCGGAGACCAGTATCAGATCACTTATAACGATTTGCGGGCATACCTGATTACGACCAAGCCGCAGGACGCGAAGTACAGCACGCGCGATTTCTTGTCGCCGGTGCTGCTCAAGCATTGGCGCGAGGGACGGGCTCCGGACGATACTGTTGCACAACTGGCGTCCACTCAGTTTGATTTTTACAGTACGGAACTGGCCATCGCGAATCCTTATTCGCTGACCCCGGAGGTCGACGCGATTGCCCGCGCGCAAGATTATCTGGCGGGATTTACTGGCATCGAGCGCTATTATTTTCCGCTGCTGGAAAAAGCGCGGACTGCCGGCAATCACGACATCAGTTTTCGCAGCTTATTTCCGAGCGACACCGGCGTGATCGATTCCCGCGATACAGTGCGCGCGGCCTTTACGCACGACGGCTTTGCGCTGGTGCAGACCGCAATCAATGCACCGACGAATCAGATGAGCGAGGAATGGGTGCTGGGCAAAGGAACGGCGGAAGAACTCGAGCCGGCGGTGCTTCGCCAGAAACTGAAGGACCGCTATGACGACGACTTTATACAGACATGGAGAAATGTCGTCGCGAATGCTCACATCATTATTTCTTCTACGAATCCGAAGGAAAACGCCGCAAGGCTGGACGTGCTGGCGGGCGCGGGATCGCCCATCCTGGAATTCCTCTGGTTCGTTTCGCACAACACGGCCGTCGACAACCCTGACATCGCAAACGTGTTCGCTTCCGTGCAGGGTGTCGTTGCGCCTGCTCCCGACAAAGGATATCCCTCGGTCTACAAGCTTCCCTCGAACCAGCCTTACACCGATGCACTTTCGAAGCTGCGGGAAGACATGAGCAATTTAGCCAACAGCAATCTTCCGCCCAGTGATACGCACCTCGCCGATCAGGCAAACGCGTCGGCCGAGGCGCTCAAGACGAGCGCTGAGAAAGTCGCGGGCAATCAGGTAGACGAAAAATATCACGTCAGGGATTCCGTGGTGCGACTGCTCAAGGAGCCCGCCATCGCGGCACAGGCAGCCATTGGCGGTGCGGGGAAAGTTGGACTGAACGCCGGAGGCCGACAATTCTGCCAGCAGTTGGACGCGATGAGGAGCTATTTCCCGTTTAATCCGAATGGCCCCGATCTGCCCTTGGATCAACTCAACGCGGTTCTAGGATCGGGTCCGAACAGCGCGCTGCAGACGTTTTATAGCGCGAGGCTGGCGCAGTTCATGATCAGGCAGGGTTCGACTTACGTGGCCAACGATTCGGCGGCGATCAAAATCTCTCCGCAGTTCGTTTCGTTCTTCCGGCAAGTCAAGGCGCTGAGCGATGCGCTCTACCCCAACGGTTCTCCAACCCTGCATGTGGAGTACACGCTGAAACAAGTCACGACTAACGTGGACGGACTCACGCTGAAAGTTGGAAATGACAGTCTGGCCGGCACCGGCCAGCAGAAAACTTTCACTTGGACCGGAGCTGGCGAAGACGTTCTGGCTACACAGAAGGATGTGCCGATCGGCGTACCGCGGTCGGGGCCGTGGTCCATCTTCCACTTCATCAGCGATGGCAAACCGGTGGGACGGGGGTTCGCGACGTACGATCTTGAATTTGTGCGGCAGTCGAACGGACAGGACATTGTGGTGAGCGGCAAGAAGCAGTCGTATTCGTACGAACTGCGGTTTTCGGCTGGCAATCCGTGGGGTGATTTTGCCGGCGGGCTGCGGTGTGTGGCGCAGGTCACTCGGTGACCTCTGGGGGTCTGAAGAGCGATGGGAACCAGTGTCGTCCCTGCGGGACTCGGTACTCTTCCCACTCTTTCCCTGCACTCCGCGCCGGGCTTTCACATTCCGTGGCTTCGCGACTGAGTCTTCTCAGCTCTTCATGTGGAACTCTGCTCTTTGTCTCCACTGCGACGGCCGAAGATTCGTCCGCTCCAGGTCTGTTCGACGGCGCGGATCAGGATGCAGGTGATGTTGTCGTCGCTACCGCCGCTCTTCGCGGCGTCGATCAACTGGCTGCAGGCATCGTCGAGATTTTCGACGCGGCTAATCACGCCGAGCATTGCGCTATCTTTCACGAAACGAGAGAGCCCGTCACAGCAGAGCAGCAGCGTATCGCCCTCTTCCAGGGTTAAATCGGCGAGATCCGGCTCGACACTGTCTTCGGAGCCGAGCGCGCGTACGATGACGTTCTGCATTTCGAAGTGTTCGGCTTCTTCCAGCGTGATCATGCCCCGGCGCACCTGTTCCATGACCAGAGAATGGTCGGTGGTCAGTTGCTGGATCGCGCCGCCACGCACCAGGTAGATGCGGCTATCGCCGACGTGGGCAATCGAAAACAGATTTTCTTCGACGCGCACGGCGACGATGGTGCAGCCCATGCCAGCCCTTGCCGCTTCTTGGGCGGACATTGCGCGGATGGCCTTGTTGGCGAGTTGAATTGCGTTGGCCAAGGCATTGGCGCGCTCGGAGACTTCGGCGAATCCACGGCCGAGGACTTCGGAATGGCGATTCTTGTCTTCTTCGCGAAAATAGCTGAGAACCGTGTCGACGGCGATTTTACTGGCCACTTCGCCCGCAGCCTGGCCGCCCATGCCGTCACAGACTACAAAAATTCCCGAGCGTACGTCGTAGCCAAAATTGTCTTCGTTGTTCTTGCGGACGAGGCCGATGTCGGTTTTGCCGGCGGCTTGAGTGGTGAGTTTCATTGCAAAACCGTTGCGGCGGTAAATCCTACCGCAGTTCAGGCTGGCCCGTAAAGAACGGCGCTGGTGGTTACCATGGTGACCGCAAACTACAAGTTGCGGGAAGCGACGCTTCGTAGCACAATGAACAACGTCCGCTGCTCGACTCGACGAAGCTTGGATTGTACTTCGGCTTCGCGAGCGGCGTTGGGGCAAGTTCGAGAGGCCGCCTCACCCCCCGAGGCGATTACTGCTTTGTCTTTGCTACTTTAGCCATGGCTGCAAGCATACCCAAGAAGATCGGCAAGTACGATGTCCTTGATGTGATCGGCAAGGGCGGCATGGGGATCGTATATCGGGCGAAGGATCCATTTCTGGATCGCATGGTCGCGATCAAGATCATGACGATCAGTTACGCCGACTATCCCGACCTGCTGCAGCGTTTCTATCGCGAAGCCAAGGCCACAGCCAATCTGCAGCATCCGAATATCGTAACGGTCTACGAACTCGGAGAGCACGAAGGCAGCCCCTACCTTGCCATGCAGTATCTGGAAGGGGCCAGTCTGGAAACTCTCTTACGATCCGGCCAGCAACTCTCGTTGCTGCAGAAGATCGACGTGGTCGTGCAAGCTTGCCATGGACTTTCCTACGCGCACCAGCGGGGGATTATTCATCGCGACATCAAGCCCGGCAACATTATGGTGCTGAAAGACGGCAGCGTGAAGATCGTGGACTTCGGCATTGCCCGGATCGGCGATACGAACTTCACGCGCACCGGCCAGTTCATGGGCAGCTTGAACTACATGTCGCTGGAGCAACTAAACGACAAGCTGCAGGTCGACCAGCGAACCGATGTGTATTCGACCGGCGTGGTGTTGTACCAGATACTGACGGGCGCGCTGCCGTTCGAGGCGGACAGCACGGGCGCAACACTGATGAAGATTTTGAACGAGGCGCCGCCGCCCTTCGCGAGGTTTATTTCGGGCTATCCGCCGGAGATCGAAACCATCACGATGAAGGCGCTGGCCAAAGACCGCGACCAGCGCTACGGCTCCGCCGAAGAACTGGCTTTCGATCTGAGCCAACTGCAAGACCACATGAAGCAGGAACAGGTCGCAGTTCACATGCAGCGGGCGGAACTTTCCCTGCAGCAGAACGATCTGTTTCAGGCCAACGATGAGTTACTGGAAGTGCTGAAGCTGGACAAGCAGCACTCGCGCGCGTCGTCGATGCTGCGCACGCTGCGCAAGCAGATTGAAAAGGAACAGAGCGCGGAACGGGCGCGGCAACTTCGCCAGCAGGCCGAAGAAGCTTTCGGCCGCGAGGATTTCGATCCGGCGCTGGGATTTCTGGATCAGGCCATCAACCTGGATCCGGCGAATACCGATCTGCAGGGACTGCGGTCGAAGGTGCAGGCTGCCAAGGAGGAAATCGAACATCTGCGGCAGGTGATGCAGCGCGCGGAGAACGCACGGCGCGCGGGAAATCTGGACACCGCCAAACAAGCCATCGAAGAAGTGCTGGCGAGGCGGCCGAACGACACGCGGGTACAGTCGCTCTACCGCATGATCCAGAAGGAACTGGAAGAGCGGCTACGGCAGAAGCGCATGGAGAACCTGCTGGAAACGGCCCGCAAAGAGATGGCGAACCGCCAGTACACGGCGGCCTTCGACATTCTGAAAGAGGCGGAGAAGGTCGATCCGGACGCGCCTGCGCTGCGCTCTCTGCAAGACACGCTGACCACGGCGCGCGAGCAGGAGCAGAGGCGCAAGGCTCTGGACGATGTGACGCGGCAGGCGGAGCAGGCGCTGAATACTGACGACCATCAAGCGGCGCTCAATCTGCTGGCGGAAGGACTAAAGCGATTCCCCGGCGAGCCGGCGCTGCTCAAACTGCGGGAGCTTGCGGAGAATCAGAAACAGGCGGCGCAGACGAAATCTTATGTCCGGGAGCGAATTTCGGCAGCGCGCGAAATTCTGAATGCCGGCAATGCGACCGGGGCCATTAAGGTTTTGCAGGATGCGCTGAAGAAAGTTCCGGGGAATCCGCATCTGGAGTCTCTGGTCTCGATCGCGCAGGAGCGGCAGGCTCAGGATCGAGATGATGAGGCGAAAGCTCGCTGCATTCATCAGGCGAATGAAGCGCTCGACCGCCATGCCTACGATGAAGCTATCGAATTGCTGGAGGCGGGGCAGGTGCGGTTCGCCGCTTCGCAGGAGATTGACAGCCGGCTGCGTTTTGCGCGCGAGCAGCGGGCCAAGGTTGCCAAACAACAGGAAGTTGAAAGGTCGGTTCGCAGCGCCCAGGAGTTCTTGCGGGCGCAGGAATACGATCGGGCGATCGAACTGCTGGAGTCTGCGATCGCGCGCGCGCCCGACGAGGAACTGGGAATCGTTCTCGAAGAGGCGCGGCGGCGGCGCGATGATTTCAATCTAAAGATCGCGGCCGCGGTCGCCAAGGGGCAGCAGTTTTTGCAGGAAGGATCTCCTGCAAAGGCGGTTGAGTTCCTACAGGCGCAGCCTACCTCGTTTCGCAAGTCGGACGAATTTCGCGATCTGCTGCTAGCGGCAGCCAGCCAGAACCGGATACAGAAACCGGAAGAGCCGATCGTGCCCGTGGCGGACCTTGAAGCTCCAGAGCCGGCGAAGACGATGATGTGGGATACCACGGCGCCGCCGGAGATCGAAAAGCCGCAGGCGCCGCGCGTTCCAACGGGACGCATCACCCCGCCGATCGCCCCGCCCGCCAAGACAGTTCCTGCCAAGACGGCACCTCTCAAAACAGCTCCGCCTCGGCCCGCAGCTGTGGCGGCTCCGGGATTGCTGCAGCGGCTGACGAAGGTGCAAAAGATTCTCATCGCATCTGCTGCCGGAGTGGCTTTGTTCATTGTGCTGGCGATCGTGCTCTGGCCGCATTCGAAGGCGGTAACTCCGACCGCTGAGGGTAGCAGCGAAACCGCGCCGCCGCCGAAACCGGCCGTGGCGACGGGAACGCTCTCGGTGCAAACCACGGAAGATGGAGTTGACGTATTTGTCGACGATGAGTTGAAGGGCAGCACTACGGGAAAGAAACTTAGCGTGACAATTCCTGCAGGACAGCACACGGTCGAGGTTCAAAAATCCGGATTCGACGTGGTGCCACCGCAGGCCGTCGATGTCGCGAGCAACAACGAAGCGCTTTTGACCTTCACGCTGACAGCCAGCAAAACTCCGAGTACACGCGAAGTCCCGAAAGATTCTTACCTCATGATTACGGGTACGCCGGGAGCGGAAGTCCGGGTTGATGGAGTTGCGAAAGGGAGTCTGTCCGGGACACCTATGTATGTGAAAGTTAGCCCCGACTCAGCTCATCATGTTGAGGCCAGACTGAGCGGCTATAAGAGTTTCTCGAAGAACGATGTGAGCGTAAGAGCGGGCGACCGCGCAGCGGTGATCGCGCAGCTGGAAGCGCTGCCCAAGATGGCTGCCAGCATCGTTTCGTTTACCGGTCCCGGCGCCCCCATTCAGCCCGGACAAAACGCAAGAATCAGTTGGGTAACTCGAAATGCCCGGCAAGTGGACATCGACGGGATTGGGTCGAACTTGGAGCCTAGCGGCTCACGAGATATCCCACTGACACAGAATCGGACTTTCCGCCTGGTTGCGAAGGGAGACGCTGGGAACGATACGCGCAATATAACTGTTACGGTAGCGACACCTGTTTTGAAGGCGCCCACGGTCACATCGTTCACCGCGAATCCCGCGACCATCAAGCAGGGAGACTCAACCATCCTGGCCTGGAGCACGACCGACGCACATTCGGTGGCGATCGAAGGTCTGGCAGCGAATTTGCCGGCCAACGGGGTGCAAAGGGTTTCGCCAACCCAGAACACAAGGTACAACCTTTCGGCGATGGGCGACGGAGGAAACGCAAGTTATTCGCTCACCGTGACCGTGCAACCTCCTCAGCCGAAACCAACGGCTGATCAAAATTCAGCAGAAACCGACATTCAAGCCACCTTGAACCGCCTTAGCGACGCTTATGCCACCGAGGATCTGACTCAAGTGCTAAAAGTCTGGCCGAAGATGAATGGCAAAGCGAAGAGTCAGATTAAGGAACTTTTCAAGAGTGTGAGAGCATTCAAAATAGTCTACGGCCCCTGCGATTCGCCTTCTGTATCCGAAGATAGAGCCACCATCGTCTGCACAAAAGTTCAGTCTTATAACGCCGAAGGCAAATATCAAACTGCGCCGCCAGTTAAGGTTCTAATCTCTTTGCGGAAGTCGTCCAGCGGGGCATGGCAGGTTGAAAACGAAACCGGGAAGTAGACGCACACTCCCTGTTTGACTTAGACCGAATCCCCGCGCCAGCCTGGGCGAGGCTGGGACCTTTAGCCGTCACTACGGTACTGCACCCGAAAAATTCCCCGTGCTTACTTCAACCAGGACGCGCGCTATCGAGAATTTCTCTATTCTGCCGATCGCGACGACTGCGGGTCGGGCGAAATTGCCGATGCTGCGCTCCGTCCACGCAACGAATCGGTGAAATTGTTCACAATTCAGCAGACGATGGCTGGAAAGAACGGTGGGGGTCGATTGCCCAGGGCGAAGCCGGTCTTCAGTTTCGCCGGTCCTCGTTTCGCCGGTCCCTTTTTCGGTTGACAGGCAGAATCGGATGATGGTATCAGTTGCAATTCTCGATACCTCAGGGCAAGGTATCGGCTGGCATCTGCTCGTTTTCTTCCCCCTAGGGTGATCTACTATGCGCTTCTTCGCAAAGACTGCGATCGTCTCTTGGTGTGTCTTAATCGCTTCCCTGCTGGGAACGCCAACCGCGAATGCCGGGGACGGCAACGCGTCCGCTGCCGGTGCTCTGTCCGGAAGAATTCAACCCTCGTCGGCAAGCACAGTTTCCGCCGACCGCTACCTCAATCTTCCTCTGAGCTTTGAAGCGAACCAGGGACAAGCCGACGGCGAGGTGCGATTCCTGTCTCGTGGAGACGGCCACTCATTCTTCCTTACACCCTCAGAAGCAGTGCTCACATTCTCGCGCGATTCAAACGGGAACGCGGCTGTGCTGAAGATGCGGTTGGAGGGAGCGAACCCGAATGCGCAGATTCACGGCGTGGATCCGTTGCCAGGCAGGAGTAATTACTTTGTAGGCAGCGATTCCAGCCGCTGGCGCACTGACGTTCCCACCTACGCGAAGGTGGCTTACCACAATCTTTATCCTGGCATTGATCTCGTCTACTACGGGAATCAGAAGCAACTGGAGTACGACTTCGTGGTGTCACCCGCTGCGGATGCGGGCCAGATCCGGCTCTCTATTGCGGGCGCGCAGAAACTCACGGTGGACGAGCACGGGAATCTAGTTCTCCACAGCGCCGACGGTGAAGTGCAGCTGCTCGCGCCCAGGGTTTACCAGGAAGTTGGCGGAACGAAACAGCCGATCGCCGGCCGCTGGAAGTTAGAAGGAAGCCATGCGGCAGGCTTTCGCCTCGGCCGCTACAACCATAACCAACAACTGGTGATCGACCCGGTGCTGATGTATTCCAGCTTTCTTGGCGGCAGCCAGAAAAATGCAATCAACCGAATTGCCATTGACGCGGCCGGAAACGCCTATGTTGCGGGTTACACCGTCTCGGGTGATTTCCCCGCTGCCCCGACTCCGCAGACGATGACTTTCGGCGGCGGTGCAGCATCGCGCGGGGCCTTTGTCGCCAAGATCGATCCCACGGGCTCCACCCTGCTTTACTCCACTTACTTGAGCGGCAGCGGAGGCGGCGAAGCGGCCACCGGGCTGGCGGTCGATGCCTCCGGAAACGTCTATCTGGCGGGCAACACCAACTCGACGGACTTCCCGACTTACAACCCGTTTCAATCGGCGTGTGCGACGCATACTCAGGCCGGAGCTTGCTCGACCGCATTCTTGACCAAGATCAGTCCCACCGGTGACTCGCTCGTGTTTTCGACCTACCTCGGGGGCAGCGGCGGAGAATCGGCAAGCGGGCTCACGGTTGACGCTGCGGGAAGCGTATACGTCACGGGCATTACTTCGTCATTGGATTTTCCGGTCACGACGGGAGCCGCACAATCGAAATGCGGAGGAGCGTGCCAGCAGAGTGCCTTCGTTGCCAAGTTCGCGCCGTCAGGCCAAAGCTTGTCTTATGCCACTTATCTGGGAGGCAGCGGTTTGGACACCGCAGCCGACATCGCGGTGGACGGGGCAGGCGGCGCCTATATCGCGGGGCAGACCACGTCGTCCGACTTCCCGCTAGTCACTCCGTTTCAGAAGTCGTGCGCGCCGGATCCAGCGAGTACTTCCGGCGCCTGCATTGCGACTGCATTTGTGACCAAGCTCAAAGCCGATGGTTCGACAATCGTTTATTCGACGTTCCTGGCCGGCAGCCTGGGTAGTCAAGCGGCGGCAATCGCGGTGGACTCTCTCGGCAGCGCCTACGTAACTGGCAGCACGCAGTCGTCCGACTTCCCTGTGGTTCAGCCTTTTCAGAAATCCTGCGGGATGGCGAAGAGTTCGTCGCAATGCAGTGTGGATGCATTCGTGACGAAACTCGCCCCGTCGGGAAAGACGCTGGTTTATTCCACTTATCTGGGTGGTTCGGGCAGTGATCAAGCATCGGCAATTGTGGTCGATTCGGCTGGGCACGCGACCGTCGCAGGCACCACGGAGTCCGCCGACTTTCCCACCGTCGCAGCCGTGCAGTCCAAGTTGAAGGGAACCAACGATGCTTTTGTGGCCCGCCTCAACGCCGCCGGCAGCGCACTGACGTTCTCGACTTATCATGGCGGCAGCGCGACCGAGTCCGGCAACAGCGTGGCCATCGATGCCAAGGGCAACATTTACGTTGCGGGCGCAACCTCGTCCACCGACTTTCCCACGCAACATCCTTTCCAATCCAGTTGCACAGGCACCTGCGCGAGCGCCTTCGTAAGCGCGATGTCGGCTCCGCCGCCGCAGGGGACCGACCCTTCGACCACAGTTGTAACCCCCAGCGTAAATCCTTCGGTCTACGGGCAGACTGTCACCTTTACTGCTACGGTAACGGGCTCCTCCGGCACTCCTACGGGTACGGTTGAGTTCATGGATGGAACCACGCTGCTGGATACCGGAACTCTGGATGCCAGTGGCGTTACCACGTTTCCAACCTCTGCGCTTACCGTAGGTGCGCACAGCATCACGGGGGTCTACAGCGGGGATGCGACTTATGCCGGCAGCACATCGGGGGCGTTCACGCAGAATGTGAACCAAGCCTCCACGACGACGACTGTAACAGCCTCCCCGGCTACCTCCTCGCCGGTCGGCCAGCCTGCCACCTTTACCGCGACTGTGGCCGCTGTGGCTCCCGGAGCAGGAATTCCGGTGGGCACAGTGGGCTTCGACGCGAGCGGAACGCCAATCACAGGGTGCAGTAGCGTGGCGGTGAATCCCAGCACTGGGGTCGCAAGCTGCATGACGTCTGCACTGGCTGCCGGGTCGTATACGATCAAGGGCGCCTATACGCCCACTGGCGGTAACTACATTGGAAGCAACGGCACGCTGACCTACGCCGTGGTCGGGCCGCCTACGATCACGAAAGCCTTCAGCCCCACCACGGTCAAGCTTAATGTCGCCAGTTCCACCTCGACGATGACTCTGACCATTACCAATCCGGCAGCCAATACTGTGGCGCTTACCGGAGTGGCCGTCAGCGACACATTGCCATCGGGAATGGCTCTGGCCTCGCCGTCAAACGCCGCGACCACATGCGCGGGCGGCACCGTCACGGCCGCGTCCGGGATCGTGTCATTGTCCGGCGGTTCCATTCTGGCCAGCTCCAGCTGCACGCTTACGGCAAACGTGGTCGGTACCACCGCCGGAAATATCTTGAACACTACCGGTGCCGTTACCTCGACCAACGGAGGCACCGGCTTCACTGCCTCGGCCACTCTAACGGTGGTTGGACCGCCTACCATCACGAAGGCGTTTAGTCCTACGAGCGTCCAGCTGAATGTCTCGTCGTCGACATCGACGATGACCCTGACCATCACCAACCCGTCGGCCATAACCGCGCTCACGGGCGTGGCTGTCTCCGATACCCTGCCGTCTGGGATGGGCCTCGCTGCTTCGAACGGGCTCGCCACCAATTGCGCCAGCGGCACAGCAACCGCTGCGGCGGGCGTAGTGTCGTTGACCGGGGCGACGATTCCAGCCAGCTCCAGTTGCACGGTGACGGTAAGCGTCGTCGGGACGACTGCCGGAGCGATTGCCAACACCACGGGCACCGTGAGCTCGACCAACGGCGGTACTGGAGGCACCGCGACTGGCACCCTGATTGTAGTAGCGCCACCTGTTCTGGCTGAGGCCTTCAACCCAAGTTCGATTCCCCTGAACTCGACCTCCTCGCTCAATTTCACCGTCACCAACCCTGCGGCCAATACCGTGGCTGAAACGGGGGTGGCATTCGCCGACACTTTGCCGAGCGGGCTCACCGTGACGACGGGTACGACCACGCAATGCGGCGGCACGCTGACCACAACCGCTCCCGCCACCATCGCCTTCGCCGGCGGCACCGTGGCTGCAGGCGGGTCCTGCACGATCTCTGCAACGGTGACAGGCGCCACGGCGGGGAATTACAGCAACCTCGTCAACGGCAGCAACGGCACGACTTTGATTTCTTCCAGCAACGGCGGAACCGGGGTCGCGGCCGCTCAAGCCGCAACCCTGACCGTCGTGGCCCCACCGACGCTAGCCAAGGCCTTCAACCCGGCCACGATCACTCTGGGCGCGACCAGCGCTCTGAACTTCACGATCAATAATCCTGTAGCGAATAGCGTAGCCCTGACTGGAGTAGCATTCACCGACACTCTGCCTGCGGGAGTCACAGTCGCGACTGGCTCCACGTCGCCGATTTGCGGCGGCACTCTAGCGACTACTGCGCCGAGCACGATCTCCCTTAGCGGCGCGACGATCGCAGCGAATTCGGATTGCCTGTTCCCGGTCACCGTCACCGGCGCCGTGGGCGGGGTCTACAGCAATACGGTCAGCGGAGCAGGCACGATCACCTCGAGCAACGGCGGCACCGGAGTGGCGAGCAATACCGCGACGATCACGGTGCAGGATTACCAGTTCGCCGCAGTTGAAAATACCCCGGTCCTCATTCAGGGCAGCACCACCGCTGCAGCCGCGACCGTAACCGTGACGCCGGAGTTTACTTATGCGGGAACGGTTTCCTCGGCGGGCTGCACGCCGACTGGAGTTTTCACTTGTTCGTTCAGCAGTCTGGCCAGTGGATCGGCCGCGGTAACCATCACCAACGGAGCAAGCACTCCGGTGGGCGTATACAGCGACGTGGTTTTAGGCTCGACCGATAACAGCACTCCCCCGATCATGCACACCGCCGTACCGCTCGCGGTGGCGGTTGAGTGCACGTACTCGGTCGGCAATACCGCAATCAGTGGCACCATTCCGACTTACACACCGGAGTTACCGAATGTCACCGGCGTAGTCGGCAATTTCTCTTTATTTGTCACCGAGACTGCCGGTGGCAACGCTTGCCCCTGGACCGGCGTCCAGGGTACATCGAACATTTCGGTCGTCAGCGGGAGCACCGGACAACTGACGGCTCCCAACACTGGCGGCGCCGTCACCTTCAGCGTGAATGCCATCTCATCGAGCGCGACGGTTCCGCAAGTGGATCAAGTTACAGTCAACTACTTCCAGGTCGGCGCGAATGACCAGAACAATCTGGGCAGTTCGGTGCTCAACGTTGTGTCGGAAGTGCCCGTGGATGGGTCCGTCAGCGCCGTAGCCAATGGCGTCGAGCAAGGCACGGTGAACCTTACCGTTAGCCAGACCGGGACCCTGACGATTCCCAACATCGGCGGAACTTCATCCGTCTGCAATGTAATTGGGCCCAGTGGTCCCACCATCACCTGCGCGGCGGCTCAAAATTCGCAGGGCACCTGGCAGGTCACGGTCACCGTATCTGGCCTGTCGGCCGCCGCAAGCAAGCGAAGTAAACATGGGGGGCTGATTCTGGCATATGCCTTGGGTTTCCCGGCCATCGTATTCCTGGGTGCGGGGATCTCCGCCTTCGGGCCACGTAAATCACGGCGGGTGTTCCGGCGCATCGCGAGTTGGTTGGGAATCTTGCTGGCGATTTCGCTGCTGGTAGCCCTCCCAGGTTGCGGCGGAGGGTTCAAGGCGACCTTCCTGGGGCAGACTACGACGACGACAACTTATTCGCTGACAATCATGGGCTATTCGACCGATGCCAATGGCAACGTACTGGGCGTGGAAATTTTCACGATCCCGCTCACCAATGTGCAATAGGAGCCGTTGCGGACTTGATTATGAGTACGAAATGAATCCGAGTCATCTGAGGAAGCTTCAATGAAACGAGTTGCGATTATTCTCCTTGGAATGGGTGTGCTGGGTGTCAGCGTGGGGGCACAGGCGCAAGCTGTGGTCCCGAACAACTGCCCCTACCAATCCCACCGGCTGAGCCTGGCTTGTCTCATCCCGGATGTCACTGCGACTGGGCGTTCCCCAAACCTGGGAACGTTTGACACGACCATCGCACAGGTGCTGGGACAACTGCCCTTGGCAGCGCCGGTTTCAGGATTTGTTTTAGGGTTTGACAAGGCAACGGGTCAGTTCGTGCCGCTCAACGAAAACCTGGGATCGGTGCTCACCGAGCGCGGCAATACGGTCGGAAAGTATAAAGTCTTCGTGGGCTTTACCGCCCAACGTTTTGTGTTTCATGCCATCGACGGACAGCGGCTGTCAGATCTGCCTTCCGTGGCTGCCATTACTGCCTCTTCCACGTCGAGCAGCACGTCTATTTTCGCGGCCAACACGGTGTCGCTGGGTGCGAATCTCAACCAGTACACTGGAATCGTTGCCTTCGGGCTTACCGACAAGATTGACCTCTCGCTGACGGTACCTTTTGAACGAGTGTCGCTTTCGGGCGGCTACACCAACTACACCAACGCTTTGGTCTCGGGAACGTCTGCGGTGGTTACACCCGGCGCCCCGGCCACAAACTTCGTTGCTGGTTCGGCCAGTGGCTTTGGAGACATCCTTCTAAATATGAAGGGAACTGTCTACAACGGAGAAAAATCCAAGTTGGCGATGGGGTTGGAGACTCGTCTCCCGACTGGAAACGAATACAACTTCCTGGGCACGGGTTCCTGGGGTGTGAAGCCTTACATCGTTTTCTCCCGCCTGGGGCGAGTCACTCCCCACGTTAATGTGGGCTACCAGTGGAACGATTTTACGAACCTGTACATCAACAAATGCTATTTTGCGCAAACCTGCACCGCGAATTCGAGTGCGATTCCGACTTTGCAACTTCCGCATAGCATTGATTACTCCTTCGGAGCGGATTTTGGCATTATCCCGAAGCTGACCGTTGTAGGCGACTTTGTGGGGCAACACTACTTCGACGATCCCTCGGTGACCGCTCCGGTTACCGCCGGCGGAAACGTACCTGGGCTGCCAAACTGCGCTAATACCAATACGGGCCCTTGCAGTGCCGCAGGGATGCTCCAGTTTACGCAGTCTCTCACCGTGCTGGTAAAGAATACGTCGATCAATCAGGACAACGTCGCCGTCGGCCTCAAGGTGAACCCGATTGGCAAGCTGATCATTTCCGCCAATGCTCTGATCCGGCTCGACAACGGCGGACTAAGGCCGGATCGTTTCGCGCCCCTGGTCGGGATATCGTACCGGTTTTAAGAGGTTTCCAACGAATCGCTGGAGCCGGACGCAGAGGGCTTTCTTCGTCTTCTGACTTGGAGTACACTTAGCCCCCGTTCGGGTGTGCGTATGACAACGCTGAGACGCTCATTCTGGCTCCGGTCGACCGTGATCCCCCGTCGTATGTCCGGCTCTCTATGGTTTTCGATGCGGCTCTTACTGGCAGCCGTTATGGTGGTCCTGCTCTCTGGATGCCCCGGCAAAACGCCGGTCACACAGGCGCCGCCGGTCGCGCCTCCACCTCCGGCGCCAACCGCCGCCATTGAGGTCACGCCGACAACCGTGCAGCAAGGACAGCCGGTCACGGTGACGTGGAAGACTGAAAACGCCACCGACGTGAGTATCGCGCAGATTGGCGCGGTTCAGCCCAACGGCTCGCAAAGCGTGACGCCGACGGAATCCGCCACTTATCACATCACCGCCAAAGGTCCCGGAGGCGTGCAGGAAGCGGATGCCCGTGTCACCGTAGTGTCAGCCACCTCCTCAGAATCCAATCCTTCCGGCGGCGAAGACATTTCGGCTAACGATGCCAACCGGCTCGATATCTTCTTTGATCTCGACGACTTCTCCATCCGGCCCGATCAGGTCGCCACCATCAAGACCGACGCCCAATTCCTCAAAGACCACCCCGACATGCGGATCGTAGTCGAAGGTCATTGCGACGAATTGGGCTCGACCGAATACAATCTCGCTCTGGGCGCCAAACGAGCCACTGAAGTCAAAGGGGCCCTCGAAAAGGCCGGGGTTAATTCGATCCGCATGCGTACCGTCTCGTACGGAAAGGAGTTGCCGTTTTGCACCGAGCAGACCGAGGCGTGCTGGAGACTGAATCGGCGGGCTCACATCACTCCGGACATGCAGCAGTGAGACATCCTGCATTCGTGGCTGAAACTCAATGGGCTCGGGCGGCGTGGGTCAAGTTCACAATCTCTGTGCTGGCAGCGCTTCTCTTCCTCTCATCCGCGGCAGTCCTGGCCCAATCCGACCAGGACACGCTCTTTAATCAGGCGGTGCAGGCGTACCAGCAGAATCAATTCAGAACGGCGCTGGCAAAGTTTCAGCAAGTAAGTGGCGCCCGCTCGGCGGAAGCACAAGAGTATATCGGGAAAATCAAGACCTACATGGACGCCTGGTCGGCGGCGATGACGGTTCTGCAGCGCAGCCCCGACGAGCGCGATGCCCGCAGCCTCGCCTATGCCATTGAAGAGTTGCAGGTGGCGATCAACATCAAGGCCGACGGCCCCGGAGAACCCGGCCAGCGACTGGCACAGGCGCGTCAACTTAAGCTGGAAGTCGAGCAGGCTCAGGCCAGGAATCCCGCCAATGGCGATGCCGGCCTCTGCGAGAGAGCGTTGGCGGCGGCTGCCCAGCATCGCTACAAAGAAGCCGGCGAACTCAGTTGTATGCTGGCCAATGACAACGCCGGCTACTCCTGCGGGGGAAACGAAGCGGTCTACGTCTGTCAACTGGATACCGCACTGGCGAAGATGCCTGCGGATAATTCCGCTGCCGCGCCCAACCAGCCGCCCGCGGAACCTTCCTCCACGGCTCTCAACAAAGCGAAAGCCGCTTATGACAGCAATGATTTCGAGCGGGCGCGTTCGCTGTTCCAGAAGTTGAGTGCAGAATCAAATCCAGCCGCCGCCCAGTATCTCGATAAGATTTCCCGCTATAACGATTCCCTGTCGAACGCAGAAAAACTTAGCGTCCAAGGCAAGTACGAGGAGGCGCGCACCGCTTTCGTCAACGCGGCCAGTATCAAGCCCGATGGCCCCGGCCATCCGCAAAGCCGAGCCGCAACCATGGAACTGATGCTAGGGTTGGACCAGTTCTATTCCGGAGATTATGTCTCTGCTACGCAGCACCTGGAAACCTGTGCGAACGCCAATATCGGAAAACAGGGATTGATTCATTTTTATCTGGGTGCGAGCAAGCTTGCCCGATTTTTTGTGACCGGGGGCGAAGATTCGGCGCTGCAAACGGATGCGCTAAACGATCTGAAACTGGCGAAACAGGAAGGCTTCAAGGCTCCAGGCCAGGATCTATCGCCAAGAATTCTGAATGCCTACAAAGGGTTGTAGTTCTGAACGGCTGACTTAATTCCTGCCCACGAGCCGGTTCAGGTCTGGCCTGCTGAAGACTGCAAAGCAGGTTGCCCCACCCTGCTGCGGAACCGTGATATCCAGTTGCTTCTGCTCGTGGTTCGGCCCCTGCAACGTAACGGTGTACTGGCCGGGCGGCAACTTCACCCGCAGCGGAGTGGGCTGGCCGATAATGCTGAGTGCATCGCCACTGGGCGGAGTCAGAGCGGTGACGGTGGCCCAGGGTTCCGCATTAATTTCGGCATAAGTGACATTGGCCGTCGCAACCGCTTGGGCGGGTGGTTTGGCGTGCGATTCGGTCTCCGATTTCGGCCGAACAACCAGCCACACGATTACCGCGACCAGCACCACGACTGCGACACCCAGCCAGATCATCGAGCGCGAAAACCCCGGCTTTTCCGGCTCCAGAAACTCGCGGAGTTCGGGGGGAACCTCGCGGCCCTGGGAATCGGTGACGGGCTTCGACCTTGGGAAGAGTACATCGCGGGGTGTTTCCGAGGTAGGAAAGCGTACCGCCCCCGGCCCCTGCAGTCTGGGTGTCGCGGGTGGCTCGAGTGGAGGAGGCGAAATGAATGCATCACCTGGCGCAATTTCATTTGGCAAAATGCTGTCGTCGTGAGATTCAAAACTATCTCTGGCCGAAGCGCCCGTCTGCGGAGCACGGACTCCGGGCTGCATCATGCCCGTCGCGTTCCACTGGTTCGCAGGCGCCGCCGGCATTTCCGCCGTCTGACCACCCAGCATGTCCTCCCACGGCTTCGTCATTGAACGGCTCAGCTCTCGTGCCTGATCTAGTCCCGGGTCAGGCGTTCGCTGATCACTCGTCCTCTGGTCAATTCTTCCCCGGTCCAGCGCAGCTTTGTCCAGTAAACCTTTGTCCAGCAGAGCCTTGTCCAGCAGTTCTTTTCTTAGCGCGTCAAACTGCCCAGTCACTTTCGGCGGAAGCTGGGCGACCTCGCTCTTCACTTTCTCCAGCGCCTGCAAGGCCTCCGGCACCTGTCCGAGAAACAACAACATGCGGGCATCGGCCATTGCTTTTTCTACAGTGTTCACCGCCAGGGCAAACTGCCTCTGGCGCTCGGCGGCTTTCTGTTCGCGCAACTGCTGTTCGAGACGCCCAATGATCTGCCCGGCCAGCGTTCGCGCCCCGGCGTCGTCGGGCAGAATCTCCTGCGCATCCATGACGGAGCGCTTCGCCGCCTCCAGGTCTCCCGCCCGCAACGCTTCTTCCGCACGTTTCAACGATTCCCGATACTTCACCATCCTCGACTGGGCCTCGCGAATAGCGTCGCGCAGGCTGGGAAAAACCGTCCCCGAGGGGTCGAGTTGCATTCCCTGCTCAATCAACTGCAGAGCCTCCTCCAGCCGGTTCTTGCGAAAGGCTTCTTCCGCCTTCATCTGCAACTGCAAAACATTCTGTTCGCGCTGCTGCTGCTCCTGCCCCTGTTTGACCAGGCGAAGCAATTCCGAGGCTTCGGTATTTTGCGGAGCCGCGCGCAGCACCTGCACCACCAGCTGCCGGGCGGAAGTAAAATCCTTGCGCTGCAACGAATCCGATGCCTGGTGCAGCGTCTCCGCCAGTATCTTGCTTGCGTATTGCTGGTGCACGCGCGAAAGATCAAGCGCAAAATCTTCCGGCGTGGCGTAACGCTCATCGCGATTCTTGGCCAGGGCTTTTTCCAGAATTCCTTCGAGTTCTTCCGGGCAATCCTTCATGTAGCTGGTCAGATGCGGTGGCGGATCCTGCATGATTTTCTTCAGCGTCGCCGCCGTGGACCCGCCGTCAAAGGGGAGAATGCCAGTCAACATCTGGAACAGCACCACGCCGGTCGAATAAACGTCGGTCCTGACGTCGACTTCGACGTTGCCGCTCAATTGCTCAGGAGACATGTAATTCAAGCTGCCGACGACGTGTCCGGTGCGAGTCAGCTTGGTTCCACCCAACAGCGCAATCCCGAAGTCCACGATTTTCGCAGTGCCGTCCCCGAGGATGACGATGTTGGCGGGTTTAATGTCGCGATGCACCAAGCCGCGCTGATGGGCGTAAGTGAGTCCATTACAGACCTGCAGAATAATTCCCAGCTTCTCGGCAATCGGCATGGCGCGTCCGGAAGCAATCGTCGCCTCAAGGCTTACGCCTTCAAGGTATTCCATCACCAGATAGGGAACGCCCTCCTGGTGCCCGAGCTCGTAGACAGTCACGATGTTCTGATGATGAAGATTGCCAGTGTATTTGGCTTCGCGGTAGAAGCGGATCAGCAGATCGGGATCGTCGGCGGCAGCGGTCAACACTTTGATCGCAACCGCACGTCCGATGCGCGGATCGTTGCCGCGAAACACCGTCCCCATGCCGCCACGCCCGATCACGTCAATGATGTCGTAAGCGCCGATGCGCGTGGGTTTTGTAGAAGGTGAGTCCATCGGGTCCGCTGGTCCACCGGACGAGTGGTGAGGGCCGGGACAAGACCGACCAGCCCCGGTTCCGAAGATCGCAGGTGAACGCTGGCAAGCGTAGCGTCAAACTAACAAATTTGCAAATGGAGCGGCGATGGCGTGGTTACGGCTGTCTCCGAGGTTCGCGGATCGCACGCGACCAAGAACTTCCTCATGCGAACTGCATTGCCGAAGCCGCCAAGAATAGGCTCGATCCTCGTCGGTCTTATCTCGCGGCGAGGTCCGATTCTTAGACATCTTTACTGACATGGAGAGTGCAGTTCTATCCGATTCCCTTCATATCCTGGAGCACCCAGTGGGCGGACTGGCCCTTGAGCTGAATCGAAACTTTTGCTGGCCCCACTTCCTTGGTTTTGCCCTTGCCGACGGAGTAAGTTACAGTCTCCGTGCATTGCACGCTGGCCGCGTCGTCGGTCACCCGCGGGGTTGCGCACTGCAGGCCCAGCCGGGGATTGGCTGAGGATGATTTGAAGGCCGCGAAAGCGCTCTTGAAGCTTTTCGCATGTTGCCGGTCGAGATCGGGCCATACCTTCTGAATCTGGGAAAGCTCCATGCTCTCAAATGCGATTACGTACTGTTCCAGAGTCTGCTCCATCCCCAGGACTTCCTCGTCAGAAGCGAGGTGAAAGCTGGCGGACGACAACTGGACGCCGGAAACGCCGGGCGTCGCCACGATGTGAGCAGGTTCGGATCCCCGCTGGATGATCGCGGGCCGGACATCTGATGCGGTTCCTGCCGCACTTGCGCCCGGAGTTGAGTTCGTCTTTTGGGCAGTACAAGCGCCAACCAGGACCAGGCAGAAAAATAAAGATAAGGACTTGAACGTCCCAACCGATGACATGAAAAGGTCCTCAATGGGAGCGTAGCCTGCGCAACTTTTGCCAACAAATTACGAACGGTCAGTGCATCGGGTGAACACATGCGAAAGCCTTGTCTGCGAATGGCCATCATTGCCCACATCGCCGATACTGTGTGTGTTGTCGGCAAACGGGAAGTAATTTGGTTACTTCCGCATCTGCAGTAATCCAAGACAGATCCTGGACTCGAAAACTCACGATCCTCGTTGCTTCGCATGGTGGGAGCGAGATCCCCAGGTGTTGCTGGCAGCAACGGCCCAAAGCTTTCGGATGGTGAGCTGGGATCCGACCGTGACCGAAGGGACGAACGTGGCGGTGGTCAAAGTCAAAGTCCGCACTCTAGCCGGGAGAGCGCAGCTAGAATGGGGGCAGTCCCGGGGTTACGGAAGATGGGGCGTGAACGGAGGGATCGAGCGTGTAGGATCGGGGGCCGTCGCCTGTGGGGTTGTGGATGTGTTCAGCGTTCTTTCCCGGTTGCGACTAAAACGAGATGGACGGATCGTCTGTGGTTGAATGTTCAGAAAATGACCGAAAACGGTTATGAGAAAGTAAGGGGTAGATGAAAAGCACCGTCTTGGGGAAATTGAAGCTGCTGCGCGACAACTACTACTTTAGCCGAATGCTCGCAGGTGTTGCGAAACCACTTTGGTTGGTTTGCGGCGGGTTGGCGACGCAACTGCAAATGAAGGTCAGGAAGAACGGAGTCACCATTTCGCTGCCCAATGGTCAAGCGATGACGATTGGCAGGAATGCCGGTATAGGCTTGGCTTCCACTCTGTTCTGGCATGGTATCGACGGCTACGAACCTCTGACCTCTGCGGCACTGCGATTCTTCTTTGCCAGATCGACAACCTTCATCGACGTTGGGGCGAACTGCGGACTTTACTCGATCATGGCAGCTCTCTGGAGTCCCTGCGTTCGGGTCATTGCGTTTGAGGCATTTCCCCCGATCTATGAAAAATTGAAAACGAATGTTGTGCTTAACGATCTGGAAGGAAGAATCGTCTGCGAAAACCTGGCTTTATCGAGTGAGTCGGGAGTCGGGATTTTCCGCATTCCGCAATCCGATACAGCAGACTTCGAGACGACCGGTACATTGTCCGACCAGGGCTTTCAGGTGAGACAGGGCTGTCCAACGGTACCTGTAAGGACGGTGCGCTTTGACGATTATGAAAGTTCCCATCCCATGCGGGTTGATCTGGTAAAGATTGATGTGGAGGATTTTGAGGCACACGTTCTGGAGGGGATGTCCGCAACAATTCAGCGCGACAAGCCCTTCATTATTTGCGAGATACTGAATCGGGAACACCGAAACGAGCGCACACTCGAAATCATTCAATCGTTGAACTATACCGCGTACTGGATCACGGACGCGGGTTACATTCGCGTTTCTCGCTTTGATTTTGAACGTCGACGATTCACCGACTTTGTATTGTCGCCTGTTTCTAATGACGCTGAAGTGCTGAATGATCTTGGTTTGTTGTGCGAAGCCAGAAACCGGTTGCTGGCAAGACCAGCCTGAGGCTTACGACATACTTTGAGCCTTCCCCGGTGGCTTGAGGTATTGGCAGTCCAGTTTCGGCCGCATCGGGATCCGGGATATGCACCGTTTGAGATCTCCACGGCTCTTGGGTAAGGTCAAAATCCCCACTTCGGCCAAAGCCGGCCAGAAGTGCGGCACCCGGTCCTCGTTGAACTCTTAGATTCAAATCCCAACGCTGGCGCACTGTTGAAACTTTCAAAGTCAAAGTCCCCACTCTAGCCGCACGGAGGGGCTGGGATGGGGCACCTCGGACGTCGGGAGGCACATACAGCAACTTCCTGTCTGGCTGCGGTAGCGCGTAGGAACAACAGCGAAGGGCTCGGCTGAGGGTCAGCCTTGTCCGGCCCGCAATGTAGGTTACTTTCGTTTTGCTATGTACCTAACTTGCCTCTTGGGCGCTGCGGTGTCCAACCTTAGAATCGGCCAAGCGAAATGCGGGATACAAAGCAGATTCCTCCGGCCCTCGCTTGCGCTCGGGGGTCAGAATTACAAGAAATTTTGATGCTGGATTTCGCTATGCAGGATTCCAAGGAGCGACGGTATGACTGACAGAGGCTTCACGAAGTTCAACGCGATCGCGGGGCTGGGCGGGTTGGGGTTGATGATCTTTACTTTGGCCGCGCTGGTATCGCTCACTTTTACACCACTCAGTGCTCGACCCGCGGATGACAGCGGGTCGCATGCTGCGACCGTGGGCTATGACCGGGCGCATGAGATTGCGGTGAGCGGGACGATCTCGGAAGCGATTGCGAAGCCGGAGCTAGGCAGTCCGGTGGGGCTGCACTTAATGGTGGCGGGGGCGCGGGGGATGGTGGATGCGCATTTGGGGCCTTACATGACGAAAGAGACGCAGGAGGCGCTGCGCGCGGGGACACCGGTCGAGATTGTAGGGGCGATGGAAACGGTCCATGGAAAGCAGTATCTGCTGGCGCGACAGGTGATGGTGGGCGGGCGAGTGGTGAATGTACGCACGGCGAATGGATTTCTGCTGCGGGTGCAGACGCCGAATGCGCGACATCGAGCTTCGCATCTGCGGACAACTGCGACGGAGTCCAATGGAGGTGCGCGATGAACTTGCGTCAGACGAATTTGCTTCAATCGATATTGCTGGCGATGAGCCTGGGGATGATTGCGGGTCTGGTGGCGTGCAGCAGTTCGAGCAGCCCCATGACGACGACTCCGGTAATCGCAATTTCGGCGAACAGCGGGTATACGGCGGGAACAGCGGTGGGCACCGCATTTGGGACGCTGGCGGTGACGGTGACCTCGAATGGAACGCCGGCGAGCGGAGTGTCGGTGACGTTCACGGCTCCGGCGGCGGGTGCGGGAGTGGCGACGGGAACGTTTGCAACTTCGCCGGCAGCGGCTACAGATACGGAAACTACGAACGCCAGCGGCGTTGCCACTTCGCAGATCTTCACTGCGGGGACGGTTGCGGGCAGTTACACGGTGACGGCGACGACCTCGGGAGCAACGACTCCGGCAAATTTCGCTTTGACTAACAATGCGGGAGCGCCGAATGCGATCGCGGTCTATAGCGGAACGCCGCAGAACGCGGTGATCAGCACGGCTTACGGCGCGCTGGCGGCGCAGGTGACCGACGGCGACGGTAATCTGGTGACCGGGACGCAGGTGACGTTTACGGTGGTGGCGGGATCGACCGGGGCTGCCGGCACTTTCGCGACGACCACTACTACGGATACGGAAACGACCGGCGCGAACGGAGTGGCGACTACCTCGCAGACATTAACGGCGAACGGGACGATTGGTATGTTCACCGTGACTGCGGATTTCGCGGGGGATACAGGGAGTCCGGCCACATTTACGTTGACGAATGTGCCGGTGCCCCCGCTGGCTGCGGGTACGTATGTGTATTCGGTGGCGGGAACGGATAGCGGAGTGAACAGCAATGGCGCGAGTCCCTACTATGCCGCAGGCGTGTTCAGTGTGGACATCACAGGGACGATTACGGGAGGGGAACTGGATTTCTCCGACTTCAACGTCTTCTCCCATGACACGAATGTGACGGGCACCATCGCTACCACTACGGACGGAAATCTGTTGATTACCCTCAACACGGGCGATTCGAATTTCGGGCCGAGTGGTAATGGGACTCTAGTGTTCAATGCGGCGATGGCTTCGGCTTCGAAGGGGTTGATCACCGAATTCGACACCTGGGCAAGCGGCACCGGACAGCTGAATCTGCAGACCAGCACCAGCGGCTTGTGCCCGAACGCCAGTTCGTCCACTCCATGCGGGTATTCGTTCTTCCTCACGGGTGTTGACAGCAATGAAGCTCCGATTGCGGTCGGAGGTGTATTCAGCATCGATAGTGCCGGCGGCATCTCGGGCACGGGAAGCGTCTTTGACGCCAACGACGAGGGCGTGCTTTACCCCGATCAGACGGTCAGCGTCAGTTCGGTCAGCGCCCCCGACAGCATGGGATTCGTGACCATTTCGCTGAACTCGAGTTTGTTCACGATTAGTCCCGGGATCCAACTGGACGGATACATCATTGACGCCAACCACATACGATTGGTGGAGAACTGGCTATATAACAACGCTTCGGATGGCCTGGGTGGCACGACCGGAGGGACGGCGCTGGCGCAGACCGGCACGGGAGGGTTCAGCAGCACTTCCATCTCAGGATCGAGCTATGTGATCGGCACGGTTGGCATGGACACGAACGGGCCGCTCGCGGTTGCAGGAGCACTGGCGTTCAACGCGGACGGCACCACCATGAGCGGCACGCTGAACTATAACGATGGAACGCTGATCGCTCCGCAGGGCGGAGTGGCCATCAGCGGTGGAACCTATACGGTGGATCCGACCGGGCGGGTGACGGTGACGGGGCTGACCGATGCGGGGGCCGACTTCACTTACCACCTGCAACTTTACTTAACGGGAGATGGACACGCGACGGTCATCTCCATGGACGCTGGGACCAGCTACGATGTGCAGGCGGGTTCGAGCTGGCAGCAGGACACCGGGCTAAGCACTTCTTCGGTGAACGGAAACTATGCGTTCGGGCAGGGACAGTTCTTTAACGGCACTGAGGCTGATGGCGACGGCGCGGTGGTAATCACGTCGGCGACCACCAGCCTGACCGGCTACCTGGACGTGAACTATTCACTGGAGGGACTGACACCCATTGCGGACAATACGCTGTCGGCAACGTTTGCGGCAACGTCGGCGAACGGAGTGTTGACGGTTACGGGGAACGGGGTGCCGACGCATGAGTCCACGCTGTATCTGGTGGATGGCACGCAAGGAGTGCTTATCGAAAGCGACGACCTCGAAGTCAGCTTGGGTTATTTCGCGAACCAGTAGGAACGGCTTGAGCCGCGAAGGACGCGGAGAAAAGCAAGTTTGGTGGCGCATTTCGGTGCGCCATCTTTTTTTGTTTCGATGGGTGGTCACAGCGAAGTCAAAATCCCCACTTCTGGCAAAACCGGCCAGAAGCGGGGCACACGGTTTTGGTCAGGTTCAAAGTCAAAGTCCCAACTCTAGCCGCAAACGGCGCGGCTGGAATGGCGCAGCCTCGGGCGCTTGGGGTGGTTAATGGGTTTGGGCGGGGGGTTGGTTGGGGACTTCGCGGATGCCCTGAGCGTCGAAGAGGAAAGTCTTGACTTCGGCTTCGGCGCCCTGAGCGGGGATCTCTTGGCCGTTCCAGAGGAAGGTGACGCCGGCGGCGTTGCCGATGCGGGCTACGATCTGACGGCTGGCGTGGACGGAAATGACGGCAGGGGCGATCAGGGTTTCGTGGGTAACGGGCTGTCCGTCGGCGGTGACGGAGATCCAGGAAGTTTCAGCGGCGCGGATGACGAGGGTGAGGCTAGCGGCTGCGGGCTGGACAGGCGGCTCAACAGGCAGGACGGGATGGACCTCGCCGGCGGCGCTTTGGTTTGTCGTTGCTTGGTTTGTCGTTGCTTGGTCTGTCGGTGCCTGGTTTGCCTGGTTGCTCCCGGCGTTGTGGTTTGCTTCTTTTTTCTCTTCTGTCTTCTCTTCTTGATTCGTTTCGGCTTTTTCCGCTGTGCCCGGCGGCACAAGGTCCGCTTTGATGGTTTGCCTATTCAGCTGAGAGGTTAGCGGAGGGGTTGATTGCGCGTGGGGTGGCGCCGAGTTGTGAGTGGCGGTTGCGAGCCGAGTGGCGGACTTTGCCGGCGCGGGCGATGGATGTGTGGGAGCAGCCGTTGAAGTTGCGACGGCGACGGTTGGCACGGCGGTTGGACGTGGCGGGGGCGCGGCGGCCTGGGTTCGCGGGCCGCGCGAGTGACGAATCCAGAGAGAAATCGCGAAGAGGAGGATGACGGCGGTGACGGCGAGCACGCCCCAGGGGAGGTTGCGGTCGTGGCTGGCCGTGTATTGGCGGCGCGGCGGGCGGACGTCTTCGGCGCGCGGGAGTTGCAGATCCGGGAGTTCGTCTTCTATCTGAGCCGGCTCGACTCGGACGGGCGGATGCGCGGTGAGGCTGGGTCTTTGGTAGGACGCAGGACGAGTTTGCTTCGTGCTGTTGCTGGCGGCCACAGGCGTGGCGGGTTCCCAGACTTCATGGGCGTCGATCTGCGCCTGGCGGAGGCAGGCGAGATAGTCGGTGACGGCTTCTTCATCGTTGAGGCCGAGATGCTTGGCGTAGGCGCGAATGAATCCCTTGTTGAAGACGCCGCCTGGGAGTTGGTCAAAGTGCTCCTGCTCGATGGCCTGCAACATGCGGGAACTGATTTTGGTGACGTTGGAAACGTCCTCCAGCGAGATGTTTTTTTTCTCGCGTGCGGTGCGAAATTTGTCTCCGAATGCGCCCACTTTATTTTGCCGGTTGCGATGAGATCCCGCGGGATTACGAAATCATGATAGGACATGGAGGGCGGACGCGCTACAGCCATCGGGTCAGGGGGAGGGTAATGTGCGGGATGCGTGAGGGAATTCTGATGCGGGGGGATGGACGGCCCGGTTGGGCACGGCAGGTACCGCAGGCACCTCCTGTCTCCACTTCGATTGCGCTCAGTGTCGCGCGCCGGAATGACAAGGACGTGCTTGGAGTTAGTGGCGCCCAGTAAGTCTGCGTCAGATTTCAAGTTCACAAAGTCAAAATTCCCACCCGTCGCAAGCAACGCGAAAAGAGTGGGGCAACCTTTCACTTAGTTTTTCTGCATCAGGGTGATGGGGAATTGGGCTTTGCAGGTGTTGGCCGGGTCGTCGAAGGCTTCGCCGGTGAGATTGCCCTGGGAAGCGTGGAATAGGAGGCCGTGCTTGATGTGGTCGGGGAGTCCGGTGAAGCGGGCTTTGCCGTCGATGTTGGTGCCGACCTGGAGATCGAGCTTGCGGACGCTCCAGGTGCCGTAGGCGATGTGAACTTTGATCTGAGCGTCGTAGAGAGGAGCGCCGGCGGAGTTGGTGATGATGAAGTCGGCGGTGCAGGGTCCGATGGCGCCGTCGATCGATGGGATGGAGTGGGGATCGGGGGTTTGGGAGCTGGCAAAGGTCGAGAGAGTCAGGAGGAGCGTGGCCAGGGCCAGGGGCAATGTGGGCAGGGCTTTCTTATTCATGGGTATTAGATTATCGCAAGTTTCGTGGCGGAGCAGCCAAACTGGCGCTCGACCGGTCTGGGTCTAAGACCCGGAGCAGACTTTTCGAACGTTGCCGACGTGCAGACTACCAACATTTGTGGCTAGGCCCCTCGCTTCGCTTCGGGACAGCCAAGGCGGGCATCGCCACAGCTTCCGTGGTCTCCAGATTCCGTGGTGATCCCCAAGCGATTCATCTGGTTGGCATTACAGGTTCCGGTTACCAACGTTCGTTGCCGGGGTACGAGCGGGGTGCATATAATTTTTGAACTGCCACCCCGTCCAGCGAGGGACGTTATTTCTGCGTGGGAACTAGGGTAATCCAGCATGCCTGAGGCCGGCACTCAATTGACGCGCCACAGCCAGGAACTGACAATTTTTCACGATGTGGCGAAGACGCTGACGTCGTCGCTGGACCTCGATTCCATTCTCCAGACAATCATGGAGAAAATGGCGGAATATTTCCGTCCGGATACGTGGTCGCTGCTGATGGTGGATGAAGGGCGCGACGAACTTTACTTTGCGATTGCGGTGGGCGACAAAGCCGACGCGCTGAAGAATGTCCGCCTGAAAATGGGCGAGGGGATTGCCGGATGGGTGGCGAAAAGCGGCGAAGCACGAGTGGTGCCGGACGTGAGCGCGGATCCGTTTTTTGCCAGCCGCGTGGATGAGGCGACGAAGTGGGAGACGCGATCAGTGATCTGCGTGCCGCTGCGCTCGAAGCTGCGGGTGCTGGGCGTGATCCAACTGGTGAATGTGGATATGGCGCAGTTCGGCGAGGCAGAACTCTTCTTTCTGCAGTCGCTTTGCGACTACGGCGCGATCGCGATTGAGAATGCGCGGTGGGTGGAAAAGATTCAGGAACTGACCATCACCGACGACTGTACCGGTCTTTACAATGCGCGGCATTTGTATAAGACACTGGAGACTGAGGTTTACCGGTCCTCGCGATTTGGATATGAGTTCAGCATTCTGTTCATCGATCTGGACCACTTCAAAACAGTCAATGATACGCACGGGCATTTGATCGGCAGCAAGCTCCTGGCCGAGATTGGATATCTGGTGAAGGCCCAGTTGCGGCTGATTGATTTTGCGTTCCGCTATGGCGGAGATGAGTTTGTGGTGCTGCTGCCGCAGACGGGAAAAGATCAGGCGCTGGTGGTGGCGAAGAGATTGCGGGATGCGCTGCGGGCGAGCTGCTTCTGCCGCGAAGAAGGATTGAATCTGAATGTGCGGGCATCGATTGGGCTGGCAACTTATCCGCATGATGCGCGCACGGCGCATGATGTGATCCGGCAGGCCGACGGGATGATGTATATGGTGAAGAACTCGACGCGCGACAATATTGGGATTGCGCAACGGGGCGTGTTGAAGTAGGGCTTCTTCAGTACTCAGTACTCAGTACTCAGTACTCAATACTCAGTTTCCAGCTTCCAGATTCTCTTCGTTCCTTCTCTATTTATCTTCTTTTGGTGCAGGGGGTGGCACTGCGGGCTTGGCGTCTGGCTTCCACGGGTTGGGGTTGGCGGGGGCCTTGGGGTTGACCCCGAAATCCCAGACGTAGAGGTTCATGCCTTCACTGCCGTTCCTTTCTTTGCCCATCATTTCGACTACCGCGTATTCGCCGGGAGCGAGATTTTCGGTGGGCTTAAGTTTAAGCCAGCCTCCGGGGATGTTGGTGATCGTGGTCTTGATGACGTGCTCTTCCTGACTGATTTTTCCGGTAGCGGCCTGGCGCTTCACGTCGCCGAGGATGCGCTTGTCGCTTTTGACTTCGGTACGGACGATGCGGAAGCGGTCGAAGGGAACGATGGGCTGCTGGGGCTGTTGCGGCGTGTTTTGGGAGCTGGTGGTTGGTGCTGGCTGCCCGTTTCCCGGCTGATCGGAGGACTCGTCGACGTTGATGTAAAGAGTGGGCACGCCAACGTGGGATTGGATGGCGGCGTGGGGGCCGTCGAGTTCGATGGACTGCTTGAGTCCTGCGATGGCGCCGCGGAAGATGTTGGCTTTGGTGGGGCGGTTGACGTCGCCGGCGGTCTGCTGAATTTCGTCGAGTTGGGGCTCTCCTTGAAACGTGTCGAGCAGGAAGACGCCTGAATATTCTGGCAGGCGAAGGCCGGGGGCGACTTCGGGGAGCTTGGCTTCTTCGAGTTGGTGCTCGTGTTCGATTTCCTTGTCGAGCTGGACGGCCTCGGGGACAGCGGCTCCGGCTTCGCGGTCTTTTTCGTATTTGTCGGTGGCGGGCCAGTCGACGAGTTCGCTGGGAAGTTCCTCCCATTCATCGCGCTCGGCGCTGTAGTAGTGGACGCGATCGCCTTTGACTTCATACTTGGTAACGAGCTGATAGGAACCGTCTTTGAGGATGAGGCGACGGGCGAGATCCTGGGCGGAGGCGGGAAATACGAAGAGCATGGCGAGGAGGAGCGAAACGAGTTTGGCGCGACGGAACATGTTACTTGATTATCGTACTGGTGGGGGTAGGTTGGGCAAGGTGGGGCGGTGAGTCGAGGGAAATCGTGATATGGCGGGGACAGCAGATTCCTCCTGTCTCGCTGCGCTCGCGCGTCGGAATGACAAAGATTGGAAGTTCAGCGAGAGAGTCAAAATCCCCACCCTGTCGCAAAGAACGCGACAAGGGTGGGGCAGTCGGTGTGAGTACGGAAAAGGCCGGATCAACAGTCGGCGGGCGCTTGTAGTATGCTGTTGCTCGCAAACGCTAGCACTCCAACCATGAAACGAAATTTCATCGTCTCGACCGGCACAGTCTCGGCAGGTTTGTGTTTTTCTCTACTTCTTTTGTGCGCTTTTCTTCGCGTGCAGGCTGCGGCGCAGTCGGCACCGGCGCCGGTGGCGGCGTCTTCTGCCGGAGGGGCGGACGGCAACATCCAGTATTCGGCGCAGGGACGGCCGTCGCAGACGGAGCCGGTTTCTTATGCGTCGGTATCGGAGTTGAACGGGATGCTGGCGCAACTGGAAGCGACGTCGAAGAATGCGCAGGCCGACTTGATGAAGCTGCACATCGAGCGATGGAAGACCGACAACGGGACGAAGCGGGAGTCACTGGGGAATGTGGATTCGATCCAGCGGAACTTGTCGGGGGCGCTGCCGGAAATCATTGCACAGTTGCGGGCGGCGCCAGAGGATGTGCCGGCCACGTTCAAGCTGTACCGGAATCTGGACGCACTCTATGACGTGCTGGGCAGCGTGGTGGAATCGACGGGAGCGTTTGGGTCGAAGGACGATTTGCAGGCGCTGGCGAATGATTTGAACGCCTTTGAGTCCACGCGCAAGCAGATGGCGGCGCGCATTGAGAATTTGTCGGCGGCGAAAGAGGCGGAGATCGCTCGGCTGCGGACAGAGCTGAAAACGGCGCAGGCGGCGATTCCGGCGGCGCCTCCCAAAAAGATTGTGGTGGATGACACTGCGCCGGCGAAGAAGCCGGTGGTGAGGAAGAAGACGACGGTTAAGCCGCGGACTTCGTCGACTGGGAAGCCGGCGGCGGGGCAGACGCAAGCACCGGCGCCGAGCCCGACTCCTGCGAAACCACAGTAGAGGTTGCCGCGAGTTCGATGAAGGTCAATATCCGCGCTCTAGCGGAGCAAAAAAGCGCGCCGTTAGGATGGGGCACTCAGGAGACAGCAGGTTCCTCCTGCCTGGCTTCGCTCGCGCGTCGGAATGACAAAGCTTGTAATTTTTGATCGTCGAATCTGTTAACCTTCCCATCGCATCTACAATCGACATCTTCATGTTTGCATTGGCTATGAGTTCGCATGGGAGCGTGGTGGCGGCCGTGTTTGGCTTTGCCGTCATCTGGATGGTGCTGTTGGACGCGTTTGAGACGGTGGTGCTGCCGCGGCGGGTGCGGCGGCATTTTCGGCTGACCGCGTGGTTTTACCGGCGGACGTGGATTCCGTGGCGAAAAATTGCAGAGCACATCAAGAAGGCTTCGCGGCAGCAGAATTTTCTGGGATATTTTGGGCCGCTGTCTTTGATTTTGCTGATGGCTTTCTGGGCCGCGGGACTGATTTTTGGATTTGCGCTGGTGCAGCACGGGATTGGCGGACACGAGCAACTCAGCGGGGAACCGCTGACGTTCGGGAAAATCGTGTATCACAGCGGCGAGACTTTTTTCACGCTGGGGTACGGCGACATTGTGCCGACATCGGGCGCGGCGCGGGCGCTTTCGGTGATCGAAGCCGGGATGGGATTCGCGTTTCTGGGGGTGGTGATCGGCTATATCCCGGTGGTGTATTCGTCGTTTTCGCGACGGGAAATTCAGATTTCGATGCTGGATGCGCGGGCGGGATCGCCGCCGGCGGCGGTGGAGTTGCTGGTGCGGCTGGCGGGGCGGTCGGGAGATCCGGGAGTCGATCAGAAAGTGTTCGATGAAGCGCTGCGGGACTGGGAACGGTGGGCGGCGGAGTTGCTGGAAAGCCAGATTTCGTATCCCGTGCTCACGTTTTTTCGGTCGCAACATAGTAATCAGTCGTGGCTGGGGGCGCTGACCACGATTCTGGATGTGACGTCGCTGGTGCTGGTAGGGATTGAGGGAGTGCAGCCGGGGCAGGCGAAGCTGACCTTTGCCATGGCGCGGCACGCGGCGGTAGATCTGGCGCAGGTGGTGAATGCGCGGTACGATTCGGCGGCGCCGGACCGGTTGCCGGAGGCGGATTTGGAAGCACTGCGAGCGGCGCTGGCGGCGGCGGGGCTGCGCTTGCGGAGCGATGAGTATGCGCGGGATAAGTTGACGAAATTGCGCTCGATGTATGAGCCGTACGTACATTCGACGGGGCGGAATCTGATGATGACTATTCCGTCGTGGATGCATCCGGAGAGCACGCGGGATAATTGGCAGGCGGGGCCGTGGGATCGGGTGATCCAGGCGCGGGGGTTGGCGGTGTTGGGGCAAAAACCGGTGGTGCCGGCGGGGGACGATCATTTCTAGAAATCAGTGATTGGGGAAATTTGATAATTGTGCGATTTAGAAATCTAGAGTCAAACTGTCCGGCGCGTCTGCACCCGACGCTTCTCTATTGATGAGTGCGTGCTAACATCCTTTCTAAATTCCAGACAATGAAACATACGGGCGAAGGCGTGGTGCGGATTGAGGCGGAAGCGCTGCGGGCGTTGGCCGACCGAATTGGCGGTCCGATGGCGGGGGCGTTCGCTCGGGCACTGGATTTGATGTTTGGCTGCGCGGGGCGCGTGGTGGTGACGGGGATGGGCAAGAGCGGACTGATCGCGCGCAAGATTGCGGCGACTCTGAGTTCGACGGGGACTCCGGCGCTGTATCTGCATCCGGTGGAGGCACTGCACGGAGATTTGGGGATGGTGGTGCGCGGGGATGTGGTGCTGGCGTTGTCAGCTTCCGGTGAGACGGAGGAAATCCTGGCGCTGCTGGCGACCATCAAGCGGCTGCGGGTGCCGTTGATTGCGATGACAGGGGATACGGTGTTTGAGAATTCCCATCGTTCGAAACGCGCAAAAGGTGGGGCAGCCTTTGCGGTGCGGGGGAGCGGAAAAGATCCCCGCTTCTCGCCCAAAGGGCGCGAGAGAAATGGAGCACCCTCCGCCGCGGTGCTTTCTACCTTGGCGGCGGCGGCGGATGTGGCTTTGGATTGTTCGGTGGCGGAGGAGGCTTGTGCTTTGGGGTTGGCGCCTACGGCTTCGACTACGACGATGCTGGCGTTGGGCGATGCGCTGGCGGTGACGCTGAGCGAGCGGCGCGGGTTCAAGGAACAAGATTTTGCCAATTTGCATCCGGGCGGGAAGTTGGGGAAGCGCTTGGCGCGGGTGGAATCATTGATGCATTCCGGGGATGCGCTGCCTCGCGTTTCGCCGGCAACCAAGATGCCGGATGTGATTTATGAAATGTCGCGGAAAAAGCTAGGCGTGACGGCCGTCGTCGAAGGAGAGAAGTTGGTGGGGATTATCAGCGATGGGGATTTGCGGCGGCTGCTCGAGCGGCGCGGGAAAGATGGGATGGATCTGACGGCGGGCGAGGCGATGACGCGGGATCCGAAGACGATTTCGGGCGGGGAGTTTGCAGCTACTGCGCTGGCGCTGATGGAGGAGAAGAAGATTACGTCTCTCATGGTCGTGGATAGGCGCGGGCGGCTGGAGGGGATTGTGCATTTGCACGACTTGTGGACGACGGAGTTAGTATAGCGCCGGCGCCCCGCCGGCTTTTTCGCGCGAGCCTTCCCGCCGCAGCGAGGGCGGCGGGACACCCTCCCGACAGCCGCCGAGACGGCGGCGCTACAATAGCGGGATGTATCATTACGATCCCAATACGGCGCTGGAAGAATTGAACGAGGATGCGACTTTGCCGAATCCTGTGCATGTGCGGGATATGATTCTGCGCAAGCACCCATCCACGGACAAGGCGTTGGAGCTGAACCGGATGTTTGTGGAGTATCAAAAGTTTTTCGGCGAGGCACAGAAGCTGGGGAAAGAGATATTGAAGCAGCTGGCGGCTTAGCGGCTCCCGTGCGCTTGGCGCGTCGCTCAGGCATTACTTTCCTTGAGCCGTATACACCTCGTACCTCCGTCCGGCTGCCGCCGTGTTCAGCCGGTCCCAATCTAGGTGGCCTTGGTGGCCCGCAGGAAGCAAGCGCGACGCGATGTGGATGTCGTCCTCGGTGAAGTCTGTCGATATCTCTCGAACCGAGTTCGTGTCCCTGTAAAACACGCGCTGAGCCTCGGTGTCATGGACGACCAGAAAACCAACCGGGCAGTCTCTCGCTACCCTCTTCGCTTTCTCGACCTTATCCCGCCCGCGGTTAAGAATCGCCAGCTCTTCATCACGTTCGACAGCGTGGACAGGTTCCATAGCTCTAGCTCCCTATCAGTAGATGCTTAGTGGGGACTGCGTCTTTGTGCTTCCGGAGGCTGGCGATGTAGCCGGAGATGGCGTCTTTGGCCATTTCTCGAGCTTCGTCGACGGTTCGGCCGTAGGTGACGCAACCTGGCAGCGCGGGGACGATGGCGGTGTAGCCGCCTTCGGGTTCAGGACGGAGCATGATGTTGAAGCGATAACGTGCTTTGGGCATGAGCTTGAACCGATTTTAGTCTGCGGGTAAAACGGAGTCAAAAGTGCAACACTGGTAATCCGCCGCTGCTCTCTGCGCGAATTTACGTGCCGCCAATTTTTACTTTTACTCCCGCACTGGCGAGGATTGTTCTTGCAATCGCAGACGCCTCATTCAGAAGAGCCGGAACCTCGGTTGCCTTTGCCGGCCAGCGCTGACGATAAATAATCAGGCTCGTTCCCGAAGCTTCCACATGCCAGTTCTGCACCGGCGGAATCTGCTCCAGATACGCTAGCAGGCTGGGGGAGAAGAGCATGCGAATGCGGGTCTCGTCCGGCCCGCGGAGGTGGTAACGGCGGGAAAATTCCGGATTGGAATCAAAGTCAATGTCGCTGTGCACGACGGCGTCGCCGATCTTGTCGAAGATATTTTCGGGGCGCAGTTCGAATGGAGGCAGGTCCTCCTCTTGCGAAAAGCAGGCGAGGGTCAGCGTAACGCTGTTTTTGCCAGTTCCGTAGGTGTAGTCGAAAATGCTGACCTGAAGCCCGCCAGTCGAGCCGGTCATGACGTTGCTGAAGACGCCACCACTGGCGCGCTGCAGCAGACTAGTCTTGAACTGCGGCGATAGCACCGGACCGCGCCAGTTTTTCCCCAGGAATGTGAAGCCCATCTGTTGCGCGACCGCAGCAAGATCGCGCGTTCGTTGCCTCGCTTGGCGAACAGCCAGTGCGGCGATCACCGCAGCGGAGGTGACGCCGAAGCCGACAAACCAGTAGAGGAAAGGGCTGTTCTGATGCATGGCCGCAAATTCTCCGGAAGGAAATGTTAGCCCGGACGGGCTCGTGAAACAATTGTGACTCGCGATTCCTCAGGGCGAGCCTTCACTCGCGATCATTTACAATAACCAATCCCCTGTGAGACCGGTGCGCGTGTGTTGCTTTCTACTCGCGCTCGATACGCACAAATCGGGGTTCGGTACTCAATATGCATCGATGGTCGGGGTTGTTTATTCCTACATTGCGCGAGGCGCCGGCGGATGCCGAAGTTGCCTCGCATAAGTTTCTGGTGCGGGCAGGCTACATTCGGCAGCTCGCGGCGGGAATCTATTCCTACCTTTTTCTCGGCAACCGGTCGTTCAACAAGATCACCGCGATTGTGCGCGAGGAGATGGACCGGATCGGGCAGGAACTTTATTTACCGGCGCTGCATCCGCGGGAGCTGTGGGAGGAGAGCGGACGCTATGCGTTGATGGGCGAAAACCTGTTTCGCCTGAAAGACCGCAAGGGCACCGACATGTGCCTGGGCATGACGGAAGAAGAAGTGATGACTTCGATTGCGCTGAAAGAGTTGCGCAGCTACAAGCAGCTGCCGCAGATCTGGTACCAGATTGCGCCGAAGTTTCGCGACGAGCCGCGGCCGCGGTCGGGCCTCTTGCGAGTGCGGCAGTTCATGATGAAGGACGCGTATTCGTTCGATATCGATGCGGCGGGGCTGGATGTTTCTTACCGCAAACATTACGACGCGTACTGCGCCATTTTCGATCGCTGCGGATTGAAGTACATGGTGGTCGAGGCGGACTCGGGCGCGATGGGCGGGAAGGAATCGCACGAGTTCATGGTGCGGACTCCGGCGGGAGAAGATCAGATTGTGAGCTGCGATGGGTGCAATTACGCGGCGAACCTGGAGAAGGCGACCTCGAAGCTGGAGGCGTGGGGAGATCTGGCACCGGAGGGCGATGGGAAGCCGCTGCTGGTGCACACTCCGGGGCAGAAGACGATTGAGGACGTGGCGAAATTTCTGGGAGTGTCGCCGAAGAACAAGATTAAAACTTTGGCTTTGATGGCGGAGGAGAAAGACGAGAAGTCGGGCAAGATGAAGTCGCGCGGGATTGTGGTGCTGATGCGTGGCGATCATCAGCTGAACGAGGCGAAGCTGAATGGCGCCGTGGCGACCGCGACACGGCCGATGGACGAGGCAGAGATCAAGGCCTTGTTCAAATCTCCGGCGGGGTATTTGGGTCCGATCGGGATTGAGTGGGCTCGCGATCTTAAGAAAGATTCCGACAAGCCGGTGTTGCTGGTCGACAAGGCGCTGGAGGGGCGGGCGAATCTGATTGCGGGCGCCAACAAAGAGGACTATCACCTGAAGAATCTGACGCCGGGGAAGGATTTTCATCCGACGGCGTATGCGGATTTGCGGGCGGTGACGGCAGGTGAAGCTTGTCTGAATTGCGGGAAGCCTCTGCGGATTGATACGGCGGTCGAGATCGGGCACATTTTCAAACTCGGCTACCGGTATTCGGAGTCGATGGGCTTGCGCGTGCTCGACCAGAACGGCAAGGAAGTGATGCCGATCATGGGCTGCTATGGAATTGGGATTGAGCGCATTCTGACGGCGGCCGTCGAGCAGGGCAATGACGAGAATGGATTCTGGCTGCCGGCGGCGATTGCTCCGTTTGAAGTGGTGGTGGCGCCGGTAAATGTGAAGGACGAGGTTGTGAAATCGGTTGCCGAGGATATTGCGAAGCGGCTGGAGGCGGCGGGGTTTGACGTGGTTCTTGATGACCGGGATGAGCGGCCAGGGGTGAAGTTCAAGGACGCGGATCTGGTCGGAATTCCGTTCAGAGTTACTGTCGGGAAGAAGGTTACCGAAGGTACTGTCGAAGTCGTAATTCGTTCGACCCGGGAAGTGCGCGATGTTACGATTGCAGCGATCGTGGAGCATTTTCAGCAATTGCTCGGGCGGAGGGGATGAGACTTACTCCGCCGGGTTGATGCGGGTTCGGGTCCGAACGGAGTGAATTGGTTTATGGGAACAGTAAAAGCAATTGTGGGCGTTCTGGTGGTGGTCTTCGTCGTTTATGCGGCGTTTCAGATCGCGCCGGTGGAGTTGAACAATTATTCGTTTCAGGACGATTTGAAGAATATTGCCATGATGGGCGGCGCCAATCCGCATGAAACCGACCAGGAATTGCTGGACCAGGTGATGAGGAAGGCCAAGGACCGCGATATTGCTCTGGCTCCGGAGCAGGTGACGGTGCAGCGCATTGGCACTCCAGGGGCGCCGGCGGTTTACGTGGCAGCGGACTATAGCGTTCCGGTAAGCCTGCCGGGATATTCCTTCGTTTTACATTTCACTCCTTCGAGCGGAAACAAACTGTAGAAGTCGGTCGTTTTCGATTCCCAAACAAATGGTGCGGTGCGTTTGCGTTCTGGGTTGAGCGCGGCGAAGTTGTTTTGCTCGGCATGGGACGGTTTCTCTGCGTTTCGGCGTCCCTACGGGATAGTCATTTCTTCTCTTCTTGGTTGGCGGTCATTCGCCAGCGGAACTGGCGGCTGATCGTCGGCCTTCCGCGACCTGGCCGACGTTTCGCCGACGCCCCCGCTGGACAGCCCATCGTGAGCGAGAGCCCGTCGAGTTGCTTTCGACCGGACAGCCGAGGACGGCTGTCCCCACCTGTTCCGTTGATCGTCGAGTTGTCACAGGGCGCTGGGGTTGAAACTCGGACTCACACGAGTCTCTGCGGAGGCTGCAGCGCGAATCTACGCGAGCGGCTTTGGCGCAAAGTAAAAGTGCAGCCCGCGGAGGGGCTGCACTTGGTGGCATTGAAAATCTTGCAAGTCTACGAGGGACCGCAGCCGGCAAAGTCGTCGCTGGCCGTAACCGCCACGCCGACGCCAACCGGCTGCGAGGTGAAGTTCCGATAGGTGGCAGTGACTTGATAATAGCCGGTGTACTCCCAGTCGGGCGGACTGGCGGGGGCGGTGGTGCCGTTCGTGGTCACTACAGCGTCAGTCCAGGTACACATCGGCACAATGCCTGTCATCAGACCGGTTGGACTTATGGGCACCGTTGTAGGACTGTAAGCCGGGATTGAGTATGGCGACTGCGCTCCGGGTTCATTGGGGCACAGATAGGTCGCGTTGTCGGCGGTGGTCGCGCAGCCTACCGGCGAAACGTTCCAGGTAACTGCGTTGGTCACGTTAATCGTCTTCCCGCTGTTGTAGTTCGCTGTGACCTGGAGTTGCAGCGTGCCATCCACGCCCGACAGGTTGTAGAAGCCTCCGCTGTTGCCGCCGGTAGCGGACAGGGTGAGCGACTTCAAGTAGTCTGACGTGCCGCAGCTGGTCGTCAGGAGCGCGATGGCGGCGAGGAACAGGGTTGCAATGGAAATGCGTTTCTTCACAGGGAAAACTCCTCCGCGAGATTTCACTTCGCATGGTCGCAGGTCGGAATTTTCCAGGCAAGGAACGGACGTTCAGGTCCGATGGTCACTGGCGGGCATGGCCGCCGGAGTTTTGAAGTCCCGCGGAGCCGCATGAATACAGGCTGAAACAAGGATCGCGTGAAATGGTTTCGGTTCGCGGGCAATAGGCTTGGCGAGAGTTACCTTCGGCATGGAGCGTCGTGGTTGCGCGCCCTGGGCGGGCCGTGCGGCGGCGCAAGAGCTCTTAACCCCAAGTGCGGAAGAAAATCACCAGAGGGCGCGAAGAGAACAAAATCGAGATCAGGATGCTACCTCCCATCGAGCGAGCGGAGTTTGTTTTGCCTTTGTTGCGTTGAATCTTCAGGGCCGTTCGCTGCGCGGGGCCTCGCACGACAGATGCGCATATGACTCTCGCTTGGTCCAATGACATTCGTAACGTTGCTATCACGTTACCTGGGTCCTAGTATCGCGAACAGGGTGAGAGCGCAGTTGGATTGACGGAAGTCCGATCAGCGCTTGGTCCGCACATCTTAAGTATTCGTTCGCGGGGATTTCGTTTCGAGGCGTGGAAATCTTCAGTCTGGCCGCAAAAAACGCGCCCAGGATGTGGCACCCGCACCCGATTTGTTGGAGGCAGTTTCATGAAGAATTTGGTTCGAGTGCTAGTTGGTTTGCTGGGGTTGATGGCGATGATGCTGCTGGCCAGTTGCAGCGGCGCTCCGGGATGCCCCCAATTTGGTTTTGGCAGCTCGACCGCATGCTCGTCCGGGGGCAGCGGAAGTTTTGGCGGCGGCGGAACCGGCGGTGGTGGCGGCGGAGGTGGCGGCGGGAGCACGCCGAGTGCGTTTGCTTACGCGGTCGACAGCACCTACAGCACGATCGATGGATTTGCGTTCAGCAACAGCGGTGGCAGTTTTGCCGCGATTTCTAACTACACGGCGCCGTCGATCCCACCGAACGACGGCGGAGTGGGCATGGTGATTGCGCAGTCGCAATATCTGTACGCCGCGTTCGCCAGTGCGAATCTGATTTATGAATACACGATCAACAGCAGCGGGCAACTGACGCCGGTGGCCAATCAGGCTACGTTTTCCGCTCCGTACCTCGCCGACTACGTGTCGGGAGTGGGGCAGGCAAACATGATCGTCAACCCGCTGGGCACGCTGATGTTTGTTTCGGATGAACTGGAACAAGTGATTCACGTCTATGAGATCGGTTCGGCCGGAGTATTGTCGGAAGTAACGGGTTCTCCCTTTGCTTGTCCGGCAGGATTCGAGCCCATGAATCTGGCGACGGATGGGTTGGGAAAGTATCTGTATGCGGTCGACGGCAATTTTGTCACGCATCAGGGTACGGCGATCGCGGCTTTCAGCATTGGGACGGGCACAAACTTCGGGGTGCTCACGCCGCTGGCCAGCAGTCCTTTTGTGGGAACGCCGTTCAACATGTGGCAGCTGCGGGGAGACCCGACGGGGAATTACCTGATTGGGACGTCGGGAAGCAGCGTGGCCTTCAGCGGATTCGACGACGACAATCTGTATGTCTTCCAGATTGCTCAGTCAGGGAGCACGAATCCGGGGTCGATTACCCTGCTGACCACCGAAACGACGGGAACGTACTCGCCCTATACGATTGCGGCGCAGTCGAACACGGATGGGGATTTGGTGTACTCGTTTGGCTTCACCGACAATTCGGGTGTGCTGACGCTCAATCCAATCGTGGGCTTCACGCTTACGGGCACAGGGGGGTTGACGGCAGATTCGAATTCGCCCTTCACCACCCTTACGACCGCCGAAGGCACCTGGGGACAATTCGATCAGAGTGGAGCGTTCCTGTTTACCTACGTGAGCGGGGAAAATTCGAGCGGCGTCACGATTACCCAGTTGGCGCCGCTGGCGGTGTCCACCAGTGGGGCGCTGGTCCAGCCGGCTCCGGCGGTCACGCTCAACAATCCCGGCTTCTGGGCGGTAACGGACCCGCAATAGTGGAATCTGTTTTGGCTGTTGACAGGTCAGAGACCCGCATGTACTGCGGGTCTCTTTTTGTTTGCGGAATGGGGGGTACAATTGGGTATCCGGCGTGTGGTCGTGGATAGATAAGGTAGTCGAGCGTTTGCTCGACCTGTCCAGGTCAAAGACCCGGACCTACGCGGAGCTTGTCGCGCCTTGCTCGACGCGCTGTCGGCCTATGTCTGTTTGCTGGTCCTCCCTCGCTTCGCTTTGGGGGACGGCCGGGGCGGCCGTCGCTACATGAGCCCTGGTGGTTACGCCGGGGCAAACCTTTTTGTGCGGCGCTACGTCTGAAGAAGAGCGGGCTGAAGCTCTCGAAAAATTCAGGAAGGCTGATGCGGCGCTGAAGGGCCGCTCTTCCACAAATCACTTGAGCATTAAAGTCAGAATTCCGAAAGGTGACGCGGCCCGGGCCGGGAAGGCGATCTGGGGGATGCCGCGCGATCCGGTGCTGCGGGCGGCGCTGGTGGTGTTTCTGCTGCTGGCGGTGACCTTCAGTGTGCTCTTCTCTTATTACTACGTGAAATATGACCGGATCATTCAGCGGCGGTTCCGGACGCCGGTGTTCAATAATGCCGCCAAGATTTATGCGTTGCCGCGGACGCTGCGGGACGGGGAAAAGATCGAAGCGAAGGAGATCGCCGCGGATCTGCGGGAGGCAGGCTATTCGGACGCGGGACATGGAGACAAGGAGTCTCAGTCGGAACTGGGAACGTTCCGGCTGGTCAGCGATGGGATCGAAGTGACGCCGGGGCCGGAGTCGTATCACAGCCCGGAACCGGCGCAGATCAGCATTCAGGATGGAGCGATCGACAAGATCACGAGCAAGGGCGCCGAGCTTTCGGCCTACGAACTGGAACCGCAACTGGTGACGGCGCTGTTCGACGCCGAGCAGCGGTCGAAGCGGGAAGTAGTGAAGTACGATGAGATTCCTCCGATGATGGTGCAGGCGGTGCTGGCGATCGAAGACCGGCGATTCTTCGAGCACAGCGGAGTGAATTTCATGCGCATGGCGGAAGCGGCGTGGATCGACGTGATGCGGGGACGGCACGAGCAGGGCGGATCGACGATCACGATGCAGCTTTCGCGCGGATTTTTTCTGACCCCGGAAAAGACGGTGAAGCGCAAGCTGACCGAGATGCTGATTGCCGAGGAGATGGAACAGAAGTTCTCGAAGCAGCAAATCTTTGAATTCTATGCCAACTGGGTGCCGCTGGGGCAGCGGGGATCGTTCGCCATCAGCGGGCTGGCGGAAGCGTCGGAATCTTATTTCAACAAGAACCTGAAAGACCTCACGCTGCCGGAAGAAGCGCTCCTGGCGGGATTGATTCAACGGCCGAGTTATCTCTCGCCGTACCGGCATCCGAAGCGCGCGATGGAGCGGCGAAATCTGGTGCTGGATGCAATGGTGGAGACGCACGCGATTTCCGCGGCACAGGCCGAGAAGGCAAAAGCGGCCCCGCTAAACTTGGCGCCTCCGAATGTCGAGGCCAGCGACGCGCCGTATTTTGTGGACATGGTGCGCGACACGCTGATCGACAAGTTTAACGAGCAGGAGTTGAACGACCAGTCATATCGGATCTACACCACGCTCGATCCGGATTTGCAGAAGGCGGCGGCGCAGTCGGTGGAGATGGGCATCAAGCTGGTGGATGAGCAGGTGAAGAAGCTGCGTACCCGGCGCGTGAAGGTGGGAAAGAAATTTGAAACGACGGTGGAACCGGGACCGCAGGCGCAAGTGGCCCTGGTGGCGCTCGATCCACACACCGGAGCGGTGCTGGCGCTGGTGGGCGGGCGCGACTACGCGTGGAGCCAGCTGAATCATGCGGTATCGAAGCGGCCGACGGGATCGATCTTCAAACCGTTTGTGTACGCAACGGCGATGAACACGGCGCTGGACGGATCGACAAACGTGATCACTCCGGCGTCGACGGTGACGGATGAGCCGACCACGTTCGCGTATGGCGACCAGATTTATGAGCCGCGAAATTATAAAGAGGAATATCACGGCGAGGTGACGCTGCGTTATGCGCTGGCCATGTCGCTGAATAACGCGACCGTGAAAGTGGCGGAAGAGGTTGGATACGACAAAGTCGCGGACCTGGCGCGGTCGGCGGGGATCGCGTCGGTGAAAGCGACTCCAGCGATCGCTTTGGGTTCGTATGACGCGTCGCCGCTGGACATGGCGGGAGCGTATACGGCATTCGCGAATAACGGATTGCGGCTGTCGCCCATTGTGCTGCGGTCGGTGCGCAACGCGAAGGGCGACGTGCTGGCGAATTACAACACGGATCAGCGGCAGGTGCTCGATCCCCGGATTGCCTACGTGATGACCAGCATGATGGAAGGCGTGATCAATAACGGGCTGGGATATACGGCGGTGCGGCTGCGCGGGTTTGAAGCTCCGGCGGCAGGCAAGACCGGCAGCTCGAAGGACGGATGGTTTGCGGGATACACCTCGAACCTGCTGTGCATCGTCTGGGTGGGCTACGACGACTACAGCGACTTGCACCTGAGCGGAGCCGTGTCTGCGGCGCCGATCTGGACCGAGTTCATGAAGAAGGCGCAGCAGCTCCCGGAATATGCCGATATGCGGGAATTTCAGCAGCCGGCCGGAGTGGTGGATGTGCAGCTGGACAAGGTGACGAACCGGCTGGCGACACCGAATTGTACGGACGACTATGTGTCTGCATTCGTGGCGGGGACCGAGCCGCGCGATACTTGCGACATGCAGGCGGGAATCCGGGGATTCTTTTCGCGGCTGTTTAACGGGGATAAGGTACTGCCTCCGCCGGCGCCGGGACAGAACGGTAATGGGCAGAATCCGGCAAACGCCCCGGATCCACAGAAAAAGAAGGGGTTATTCGGCAAGATTGCGGGAATATTTAAGGATGACAAGGCCTCGGCTCCGGTGTCTAAACCACCAGACAGTGGGCAGACGGTACCGCACTGAGGCCTCGTCGCTCGATTGGGCATGGGTCTAGACGGACGCACTTGCTGGAGTTGACCCCGGACGAGAGCGTCCGGGGGTTCCGCGAAACTGGGACGAAATACAGGTTTTCGGGGACGAAATGCGGCCCCACATCGGCCCGAATCGCGAATTCTTCGCCGTCCGGTTAAAACTGTGCCAGAATGAGCCCGCTGGGATGCTGGGGGTGGCTTATGCTGTCCTGCCCGAAGTTCTTGTTGGTTCCTGCCTTGCTGTTTACCGTTTGCCTGTTTGCCCTATGCGCTGCAACGCCGATCACAGCTAGCGCTCAAGTGGTTCACTCCGAGCAAGTGCAGATCGGGCCGCCGCTGCTGCGGACGGTGGATCCGCCGGCGAAGGATGCGACGGTGGCCGAGCTGGACGCGCGGGGAGATCAATTGCGCATGATGAAGTTGTATCTGGATGCGCTGGATTACTATCGCGCCGCGCTGGCCAAACAACGGGACTCGTCACAACTGATGAATAAAATCGGCATCACCGAGTTGATGATGCAACGCTATCGCGAGGCGAAGAAATCGTTCGAACAGTCGATCAAAGCGGACCGCAAGTTCGCCGACGCCTATAACAATCTGGGCGTGGTGATGTACGAGGGCAGACGATACGGAGCGGCCATCAAGGAGTATCGCAGGGCGATTGCGATCGATGCGACTTCGGCGTCGTTCTTCAGCAACCTGGGCGCGGCGCTTTTTTCCAAGAAGCAATTTGACGCCGCGGTTACAGCCTACCAGCGTGCGCTGGAGATCGATCCCAACGTATTTGCGCGGACGTCGCGGGGTGGAGTGCAGGCGCAGTTGCCCAGTCCCGAAGATCGCGCGCACTATGACTACACGGTGGCAAAGCTTTACGCGAAGATGGGATTTTCGGATCAGTCGCTGGAATATTTGAGAAAGGCGATGGAAGAAGGATACAAGGATTTCAATGACGTGTACAAGGATGTGGAGTTTGCGCAGTTGCGCAAAGACAAACGCTTTGCCGAGTTAGTCGCGACCAAAACTCCGACGCTGTAAGAGTGATTTCATCCGCTGTTCATGCGCTTTGGCGCAGTTTGGCGCACATTGTGTTTATTTGTGCAGCGCATTTTACAAAGCTTTACAAAATTAGACGGAACTTATTCAGGTTCGGGTGTTTAATTCCTATACATACTCCTGAAAACAACAGGGTGAGTAAGGAGAAACGGTAGCCCATCGGATGCTGACCCGAGCACGCCCCAAGCAAGCATCCGGTGGGTTTTTTGTAATTTGTTCGCAACTAACAGTTAGGCTGATCGAACACGCTGCCGTAGGATCGACTCACCGGCTAGTTTCCGTGATTTCCGCTTTTTCCTGCCAGGTATGACTCCACGACTTGTTTCCATTTGCCTTGGGCTTTGAGGATAAACTCGACGGCATCGCGTAAGGCGCCTTCGCCGCCGGCGTGAGGCGTGGTGTAGTGGGCCTCTCGCTTGACTTCAGCCCGCGCATTTTTCACCGCGACCGCGAGGCCCGCGACGCGCATGGCCGGCAGGTCGACGATATCGTCGCCGACAAATGCGCCCTGATCGGGTTTCAAGCCCGCTTCTTTCACGATCTGCTGAAAAGCGGCGCCCTTGTCTTGACTTCCCTGCTGCACGAACTCGAGTCTGAGGTCCCGGGCGCGGAGCGCGACGGTTTCGGAGAAGCGTTTCGTAATCAGTCCTGTGCGCAGTCCGCCGAGACGCGCGAGCGAGACCGCGACACCGTCGTGGGCGTGAAAGCCTTTGAACTCGACGGAGCCCTGAGCGCTGAGTTCGGATCGACCCTCGTTCTCTTGACGAGCGTTCCCTGGCTCTTGGCGATCCGGGAGAAAGAAAAGCTTGCCGTCGGTGAGGACGCCGTCAACGTCGAAGAGCAGGAGCTTGATTTTGCGGGCGCGGGAGTGAGGGGAGAGCTTGGGCATGGCAAGAAAGTCTACCACTATCGAGTGGGCATTTATGATAGCTAACTTGATAGAGAAATATGATACACTTTCGGTGGATAATTGGAGAGCACATTTATGCCGGTGCCTGCCGCCAAGAAGCGTTATCAGAACACAACTGTGCGGTTGCCCCGGCATGTGTACGAGCGGGCTAAGACGGTCGCCGTCCAGTCGCAGGCTGCGAGTTTCAACGAATTTGTTGTCCAGGCGATCGAAGAGAAGGTCCGGCGGCTGAGTGAAGCGGAAATTGATGCTGCCTTCGCGCAGATGGCGAACGATGAAGAGTACCAGCACTCCTCGATTGTGCTAGCTAGGCGGTTCGAGCAGAGTGACTGGGAGGCCTTCCGGTCCGGCGCTGCGCGTGACCGGGCTCAACAGGTTGAACCCCAGCGTGAGCAGCCCAAGACCCGTGCTTCCAAAACCCGTCCGTGGTGATGTCTTCAGCGCGCGCCTGGACCCGACCGAGGGCAGCGAACAGGCGGGAACGCGGCCCGTCGTTGTCATCAGCCGCGATTCGATTAATGCCAACAGTCCGGTCGTGGTCATCGTTCCTCTGACTGACGCGGCCAACGTGAAGCGCTTATATCCCAGCCATGCGCATTTTCCCAAGGGCGCAGGAGGGCTCAGGATGGATAGCGTCGCCAAGGCCGAACAGATTCGAGCGATTCAGATCTCGCGCTTTGTCGGCTATTACGGCCGGTTGGATCGAGACGCGCTGGCGCGAGTCGAAGAGGCGATCCGGATCACGCTGGCGCTGAAGTAATCGCCTCGGGGCGAATGGTTGGCGAAAGTGTGATTTCGGGCTAGAATAGCCAGATGCAGTCCCTTCCTGAGTCAATGCCTGAGTCGCTGGCCTGGGCACATCCGCTGGTTGCGGACTGGTTTGGGCGGCGGTTTGGAACGCCGACGGAGCCGCAGGAGTTGGGATGGCCGCATATCCTGGCTGGCAAGACTACGCTGATTTCGGCTCCCACCGGGTCAGGGAAAACGCTGGCGGCATTTCTGGCTTGCATTGACCGGCTGGTGCGCAGGGCGCTGGCTGGGGAGTTGAGCGACAGGACCGAGGTTCTCTACGTTTCTCCGCTGAAGGCGCTGGGCAACGACATCCAGAAAAATTTGGAGGTTCCTCTCGGCGAGATTCTCGCGCTGGCGGGCGAGCGCGGATTGCTGATGCCGGAGATTCGGACGGCGGTGCGGACCGGCGATACTTTGGCGCATGAGCGGCGCGCGATGCTGAAACGGCCTCCGCATATTTTGGTCACTACGCCGGAGTCGCTTTACATTTTGCTGACAGCGGATAAAAGCCGGGCGATTTTGCGCGACGTGGAGACGGTGATTGTCGACGAGATTCATGCGGTCGCGGACGACAAGCGCGGGGCGCATCTGACGTTATCGCTGGAGAGGCTGGATGCGCTGACTCATCGGCCGCCGGTGCGGATTGGGCTGTCGGCGACGCAGAAGCCCATTGAAGAAGTGGCGCGTTTTCTGACGGGGAGCAGCCGGCCTGATCCGATTATTGTCAATATCGGGCACAAGCGGAAGCTCGATCTCGGCATTGAAGTACCGCCAATGCCGCTGGGGCCGGTCGCTACCAACGAGATGTGGGATGCGATTTACGACCGGCTGGTGGAGTTGGTCGGGCAGCACCGGTCGACGCTGGTGTTTGTAAATACGCGGCGGATGGCGGAGCGGCTGTGTCATCAACTGGGCGAGCGCATGGGCGAGGAGAATGTGGCGGCGCATCATGGATCGCTGTCGCGGAAGCTGCGGCTGGCGGCAGAGAAAAAGTTGAGAGAGGGCCAGGTGCGGGCGCTGGTGGCGACGGCTTCGCTGGAGCTGGGAATTGATATTGGAACTGTCGACCTGGTGGTGCAGATTAATTCTCCGCGGGCGATTGCGGTGGCGCTGCAGCGAGTGGGGCGGTCGGGACACTGGCGCGGAGCAGTGCCGAAGGGAAGATTTTTCTGTACGACGCGCGACGATTTGATGGAATGCGCGGCGCTGGTGCGCGCGATCAAGTTGGGCGATCTGGATCGGCTGATGATTCCGGAAGCGCCGGCAGATGTGCTGGCGCAACAGATTGTAGCGGCTTGCGCAGCGGGGACAAATGTGGCGCGCGCGCCTCGCCCGCGTGCGTCCGGCGAAGATGCTGCTGAGATCCGCGAGGAATTAGATACTGACACGGCGCTCGATACCGCGGATGTGGGTCCCAACCCGCAGGCGGGCGCGCCCGCGCCACATGATTCTGGGTGGGATGAGGATGAGCTGTTTGCGTTGGTTCGACGCGCTTACCCTTATCGCAATCTGACGCGGGAAACGTTTGATTCGATTCTGGAAATGCTTTCCGAGGGGATTGCGGCCCGCCGCGGGCGCTATGGGGCGTACATCCATCGCGATAAAGTGAATGGGAAGTTGCGGCCGCGGCGCGGGGCGCGGCTGGCGGCGATCACCAGCGGCGGGGCGATCCCTGACAATTCTCTTTACACCGTGGTGGCCGAACCGGATCAGATTGTCGTCGGAACGGTCGATGAAGATTTTGCGGTGGAGAGCAATCGCGGCGACATCATGCTGTTGGGGAATACGTCGTGGATGATTCATCGCATTGAGACAAACTCCGGCCGCGTGCTGGTGCAGGATGCGCATGGCGCGCCGCCGACGGTGCCGTTCTGGAATGGCGAGGCTCCGGCGCGCACGCAGGAATTGTCGGCGCATGTGGGCGAGTTGCGGGAGAAGATCAGCCAAATGCTGCCGCGGACTTCCCCCGTGGGATTTTCGGCGACGCAGCCGGACGTGGCTGAACTGGTTTCGCGGCTCAAAGAACAATGTGGGCTCGATGATTCCGGCGCGGAGCAAGTGATCGAATACATTTTGCAGGGGCGCGCCGTGCTGAGCGCGGTGCCGACGCAGACAACGGTGATCGCCGAGCGATTTTTCGATGAAGGTGGCGGAATGCAGCTGGTGATCCACGCGCCATTTGGCGGAAGGATTAACAAAGCTTGGGGACTCTCGCTGCGGAAGCGGTTTTGCGTGGGCTTCAATTTTGAGTTGCAGGCGGCGGCAACCGATAACGGGCTGAATATTGCGTTGGCCGAACAGCATAGTTTTCCGCTAGGGGATGTGTTCCATTTTCTGCAGGCCGAGACAGTGCAGCCGATTCTGGAGCAGGCCGCGCTGGATTCTCCGATATTTGGCACGCGCTGGCGTTGGGATGCAGGCCGCGCTCTGGCGCTGCTGCGATTTCAGAATGGCAGGAAAGTTCCGCCGCAGATTCAGCGGATGCGGTCGGATGATCTGCTGGCTTCGGTTTTCCCCGATGCGGCGGCTTGTTTTGAAAACATCGAAGGCGAGAGGAAAATTCCGGATCATCCGCTGGTGGGCGAAGTGATGAAGGACGTGCTCACTGAGGCGATGGATGTGGAGGGATTGAAGAATGTGCTGCGCGGGATGGCATCGGGGGCGATTCGCGTGATTGCAGTCGATACTCCGGTGCCGTCGCAGTTTTCGCATGAGATTTTGAATGCGAACCCGTATGCGTATCTGGATGATGCGCCGCTGGAGGAACGGCGGGCGCGCGCTGTCGAGATGCGGCGGGTGCTGCCGGACTCGGTGCTGCAGGAAGTGGGTGGACTGGATGCCGGCGCGATTGCCCAGGTGCGGGAGGAAGCCTGGCCGGATGTGCGGGATGCGGATGAGTTGCATGACGTGCTGCACACGCTGGTGGGGCTGCCGGAGGGGTTCGATGCTGGGGATGGAGAAATCCCCGCCTCTCGCGCAAGAGGCTCGCGAGGGCACCCGGACTTCGGTTCTGGATGGACCGGTTATTTCGATCGGTTGGTGCGCGAGGGACGGGCTGGAGTTGCTTCGATGGACGGGCGGCGCTACTGGGTAGCGGCGGAGCGGCGTCGGAGTTTTACGGTGCTGTTTCCGGAGGCAGAATTTGAACATAGTCTGGCTGATGTTGAGAGCGCGGACACTTCTCGCGAGGATGCTTTGCTGACGCTGGTGACGGGGTGGATGTCGCATTTGGGGCCGGCGACGGCTTCGGGGCTTGGGGAGACTTTGGGGCTTGCGGCTTCTGATGTCGAGAAGGCTTTGTTGCGGATGGAGGCTAGCGGGACAGTACTGCGGGGAAATTTTAGTGGTGCTGCCGGCAAGCGGGCAGGAGTGACCGCTTCACACCTGCCTGCTCCACAGGAAGACGAGACCGAGTGGTGTGAGCGGAGGTTGCTGGCTCGGATACATCGGCTAACCGTCGGGATGCTGCGCAAGCAGATTGAGCCAGTGACTCCGGCCGCGTTTATGCGCTGGCTGATGCGCTGGCAGCATGTGGCTCCGGGATCGCAAGTGGCGGGCGAGCGCGGAACACGGGAGGTTTTGCAGCAACTGCAGGGATTTGAGATTCCGGCGAATGCGTGGGAGCGGCAGGTGCTGGCGCGGCGGATTGTCGATTACGATCCGCAGTGGCTGGATCGGCTCTGCATGACTGGGGCTGTGGGGTGGGGGAGGCTGTCGCCCCATCCAGCTACCCTGGATTCGGGCGGGGCGCCCGATTCGGGCGAAGCAGACGCTCCCAGACAAAGAAGGGTGATTCCAACCAGCGTGGCTCCGATCACTTTTTTTATGCGCGAGGAAGCGGACTGGATGGCGTTAAGTCAAAATTCCCATCCTGCCGCAAAAGAAGGGACAAGGGGGCAACCATCGCCCCAGGAGGTTGTGGGGAATCATTCTGGACTCAGTCATGGCGCGCAGCTTGTGTTGGAATTTCTGCGGCAGCGGGGGGCGTCGTTTTTTGCCGATGTGGTGCGCGGGACTGGGAAGCTGAAGGCTGAGATTGAGACGGCGCTGTGGGAACTGGTCGCGGCGGGACTGGTGACGGCCGATGGGTTTGACAATCTGCGGGCGTTGATCGATCCCAAGCGGCGGGCCGGCCAGGGAAGCGGGCGCAGCACGCGTCCGCGGCACAGCGCGGGACGGTGGGCGCTGCTGCACGCGGATGTTGCCGTGGAGCGGCCGCGAGCGGTGGAAGCGGCGTGCTGGATGCTGCTGCGGCGGTATGGAATTGTGGTCCGCGATCTGCTGGCGCGCGAATCGAATTTGCCGACTTGGCGCGAGCTGCTGATGACATTCCGGCGACTGGAAGACCGGGGAGAAATTCGCGGCGGCAGATTTGTCGACGGATTTCTGGGTGAGCAGTTTGCACTGCCCGTCGCCGTGGAATCGGTGCGGGCACTGCGGAATTTGCCGTTGAGCGGGGAGACGATGACGTTATCGGCAGCCGACCCGCTCAATCTTGTCGGGATTCTGGTGCCGGGGGAAAGAGTGCCCGCGATTTCCGGGAGGACGGTCAGCTATCGGGATGGAGTTGCCATCGCACCAGGGCAGTCCGGTTTGCCGGGCCATGCCGCAGCGAGTTAGCGGTATCAGCCGTCGGCCACAGGGGCTGAAGTGTGGCGGAAAAGGGAAGGTCTTATCGCGGCCCTATATGCGCTGCGCCACCCAAAATCTGCGCCGCCTAAGATCGGTCACAAAAAGCCAGGAGCTCGATGAGGGGGTCTCCCGAGCTCCTTGACCCTACGATCTCGGCTAAAAACTGATCGAAAGCGCTTCCCCCATCGCTTTGTGCCGAGCATCCGCAACCTTCAAGAAAGCATTCTGGATGCCAATTTCCCGATTCGGCACAAATTGTGTTTCGGGTTATGATGTAACCCTCATTCCTGCAATCGCTTGGCCTTTTCTATCCGATTCAGGCCGACGGCGATTGTCCACTCGCGACGGGCTCGAAAAACTATCTGTTCAGATAGTCTGACTAACTGTTCGGTTATTGAAACAGACCCAGCTTGGCGATGCATTCGCACCGGGGTTGTGATAAGAAACAGGGTCGAGAACGGGAGAACGGATTGCGTCCCAGACTGCTGGCGATTGCGGGCCCTTTGAAGGATTCGACGATTCCGTTGCCCGATGGCGAGGTTACACTGGGCCGCGATCCTGCGAACGCGGTGCCGGTGGTGGATCCGTCGGTCTCGCGCAAACATTGCCGGCTGCGGCGGGAAGAAGATGGGCGCTTTCAGATCAAAGATCTGGCCAGCCGTAACGGCACCGTGGTGAACGGACTCACCGTGCAGGAGCAGTGGCTGCGGCACGGCGATGAGATCGCGATTGGCGACTCGGCGTTTTTGTTTCTGCTGGAAGAAGATGACCGGGCGCTTCCCGGCGGCCGCGTGGAATTCGACGACAGCCATCCTGCGTCAGAGACCAAAGTGATTCATCCGAAGGAAGTAGTGTATTTGCAGCCCGACCGGCTGCTCAAAGAGTTGCCGGCCACGTCGCAGGTGGCGCGCAATCTGAATGCGTTGCTGAAGATCAGCCGCGCCGTGCATGGCATCCGGGATCTCGAGGAACTGCAGGGGCAGTTGCTCGATCTGATTTTTGAAGTCGTGCCGGCCAGTCGGGGAGCGATTCTGCTGGCGGAAGGCGCGGCGCAGGAATTCAATTCTCTCTACGCGCGCACCCGCCAAACGGGTCAGCCGCAGCTGGTGCGGGTGAGCCGGACGATCGCGCGCCAGGTGATCAAAGACAACGTTGCGATTCTGGGGGGTGACGTTCCCGCCTCCGGGAAATTTCGGGACGTCGAAAGCCTGGCGGTTTCGGAGGTGCGTTCGCTGCTGTGCGTGCCGCTGACGGTTTTTCAGCGCGTGATCGGATGCATTTATCTGGACAGCACGAATGCCAGCAACCGCTTCCACGAGGATCACCTGCAGCTGCTGGCGGGGATTGCGGGAATCTCGGCAGTGGCGCTGGACAACGCGCGCCGGGCGCAATGGCTGGAGCAGGAAAATCGCCGGCTGACCTCGGAAATCAGTCAGGACCAGACGCTGGTTGGCGACGGTGCCCGGATGAAAGAGATTTACCAGTTCCTGGCGAAAGTTGCGCGTGCCGACTCGACCGTGCTGATCGAAGGCGAGAGCGGAACCGGTAAGGAGTTGGCGGCGCGAGCGCTGCATCGTAACAGCCCACGCACCGAGAAGCCGTTCGTGGCCATCAACTGCGCGGCGATTCCGGAGACTCTGCTGGAAAGCGAATTATTCGGACACGAGCGTGGCGCGTTCACCGGAGCTTCCACGCAGAAAAAAGGCCGGCTGGAAGTTGCCGATGGCGGAGTGGTGTTTCTCGACGAAATTGGAGAATTGGCTTCGGACTTGCAAGTGAAACTGCTGCGCGTGCTGCAGGAGCGCGAGTTCGAGCGCGTCGGCGGGACACATCCCATCAAGCTCGATATTCGGCTGATCGCGGCGACCAACCGCGATCTGGACGAAGCCGTGCGGCTCGGACAGTTCCGCCAGGATTTGTATTACCGGCTGGCCGTAGTCAAGCTGACGATGCCCACGCTGCGTGAGCGGAGGGAAGACATTCCCACGCTGACAAGGCATTTCGTGCAGAAGTATGCGAAGCGCTGCAAGGCGAAGGCGAAGCCGGTGTCGCGCGAGGCCATGGCCGCGCTGGTCAGCTACGAATGGCCGGGGAACGTTCGCGAACTGGAGAACGCAATTGAGCGGGCGCTGGTGGTGGGAAGCTCGGATGCAGTCTTGTTGGAAGATTTGCCGGAGGCTCTGCTGGAGCAGGAACCGCCGGCCGATATGAGCGAGGGCAAATACCACGCCAGCGTGAAAGAACTGAAGAAGCGGTTGATTGTCGACGCGGTGGTGCAGACCCGCGGGAACTACGTGGACGCGGCTGGGGTTCTGGGAGTGCACGCGAATTATCTGCACCGGCTGATCAAGAATTTGGGATTGAAAGACGAAATCAACGAAGCCTTGCGCGACGCTTCGGGCAATGCACGCGGCAGATCGGGCGGTGCGGCTTAGGCACGCCTCGAACTGCCGCGGTCAGTCGCCTTTGGGCAGCGGTAGCTGAATCAGGCGCGCGGGATCGAGATAAGTTCCCTGCCAGCGAACCGCCACATGCAGATGGGGGCCGGTGGCGCGGCCCGTGCCTCCACTGAGGGCAATCTCCTGGCCGCGCTTCACGAAGTCTCCTTCCTTCACTTTGAATTCGGAAAGATGCAGATACAGCGTGAGAAGTCCCTGGCCGTGGTCGAGAACGACGAACCCGCCTTCGTAATAAAGCGGGCGCGCGAGGAGTACGGTGCCGTCATTCATGGCGGCGACGGGAGTTCCGGTGGGGACGCGGTAATCGAGCCCCTGATGGGGGCTGGAAGTTTTGCCGCTGTTGAAAATGCGCTCGGAGCCGAAGACGTCGGAGATGGCGGCGTCGGCGGGAGCGATAAATCTGCCGGACCACTCGCGGGCAAAGGAGACGCGGTTCAGATAATCTTCTTTTACTTTCTTGCTCTCTTCAATTTCTTTCAACTGTTCCGGCGTGGGCTCGGTGAATTTCTGGTCGACGCTGAGTTGCGCCTTGATTTGCGGATATTTGGCCCGGGCAACGGAAAGCTTCCGGGTGAAACTGAGCGGTGCGTTCGCGGAGGCGCGCTCGCCGCTAAGGTCGAGAGTGTAGACGCCCGGGTTGGTTTCGAAACTTACTCCAGCTAGCGCGAACCAGGTTTTGGTGGAAGCGTCGTAACTGAACGTGAGCTGGTGGCCGAGCCAGGTACCGGTGAGCGATGCGAGTTTGGACGGAGGCTTGATCTGGAGAAGGAACGGGGCGCCGTTGAGCAGGCGTGCCGGCTGCGTGCGGATGGTCCAGGTTGCGGCGTGAGCCGGGCCGCAGAGAAGCCAGCAAAGAAAGACGGCGGCGAGCACTAGGTGGATGTGGGCACAAAACTGCCGCCGGGCTTCGCCCCCTTGGCTAGCTGCGCTCGTTCGGGGCAGGTTCTGTCGGGGCGGCCGAGGCGGCCGTCGCCACATGGGTAGTATTCGACGCCACACCTCATCAGCGTAGCATTGTGGCGGGTTTGATCCCCCTATAATCGTTGCGATGAGAGTCTGGCTTGTTACTGCGTTTGCGCTGTGGGTGCAATGCGGGCTGGCGATTGGGCAGGGTGCCCCGAAGTCGACGCTGCATGCGGACCGCGTAGTGGTACTCAAGAAAGAGCGGACACTCGAACTGCTCAGCCAGGGGAACGTGATCAAGACGTATAAGGTTGCGCTGGGCGGCGATCCGGTCGGGCCCAAGAGGCAGCAAGGAGATCATAAGACTCCTGAAGGTGCCTATGTGCTGGATCGGCGCAACGCGCACAGCAAGTTTTATAAGGCCATTCATATTTCGTATCCGAATGCGCAGGACCGAGCCGCCGCACAGGCGAGAGGTGTGTCGCCGGGAGGCGATGTATTCGTTCATGGTCTGCCTAACGGCTATGGCTTCTTGGGAGGAGCGCATCGGCTGAAGGATTGGACCGACGGGTGTATCGCGGTAACCGACCAGGAGATGGATGAGATCTGGCTGGCAGTTCCAGACGGGACGCCGATTGAAATCAGGCCTTGAACGTCGCCCCGTCAGCTTTTTCTTCGAGCTCCGCCCAACGCGCATATATCGCATCCAGGGCCTTTTGTGCTGCTTCCATCTCCGCGTTGGCGGCCAGCAGCCGGGGACCATCGCTGGCAATCGCAGGATTCTCCATCTCGGCTCGCTTACGCCGCAACAGCAGTTCAGCTTCGGCAATGCGCTGTTCGATCACGGCGTACTCCCGCGCTTCCAGATAAGAGAGTTTCCTTTTCGCCGGCGGCGCCGACTGAGAGGAAGTTGCAACGAAAGGCTTGGTAGGTTCCGTGATTCTCGAGTTTGACTTGCGTTCCGCCTGCCACAACTCCCACTGCGCGTAATCGGCAAAGCTTTCGACGGCGCCCTGGCCATCGAGGCCAACAATGATCGTCGACACGCGATCCAGCATGTAGCGGTCATGAGTGACCAGCACGAGAGAACCACGAAACTCAAGCAGACTCTCTTCCAGGATTTCCAGGGTTGGAATATCGAGGTCGTTGGTGGGCTCGTCGAGCAGCAGGATGTCGGCTGGCTGCAGCATGAGCTGCGCGATCAGCACTCGGGCGCGCTCGCCCCCGGAAAGGCGTTCGACGGGTTGATTGAGTTGCTCGCCGGTGAACAGAAATTTCGCTGCCCACGACGCCACATGAATCACGCGATCCTGATAGATAACGGAGTCTCCCTCCGGGGCGAGCGCGCGGCGCAGGGTCACATTCTCATCGAGCTTGCGATTCTGATCGAAGTACACGATGCGCAACCAGTCGGCTCGGCGAATTTCACCATCGCCGGGCGTAAGTTCTCCGCGCAACAGGCGCAGCAAAGTTGTCTTGCCGCTGCCGTTCGGCCCCACCAGCCCCACCCGCATTCCGGCGGTGACGATAAAGTTCAGCCGCTCGAACAGGGTCCGTTCGCCCAGCGTGCAGGATACGTTCTCGAGTTCGATCAGGCGCTTGGTCTTGCGATCGGTCGCGGAGAAATCAATCTGCACGGTTGCGCTGCGGGTTCTGGAGTTCAAGTCGGCCAGTTCGCTCATCAGTTCGCCGGCCTTGTCGATGCGAGCTTTCGATTTTCTGGTGCGCGCCTTGGCTCCGCGGCGCAGCCACTCAATCTCGGAATGAACCAGATTCTCCAGTGTCTCCTGGCGCTTTCCCTGGGCGTGGAGAAATTCTTCCTTCTTTTCAAGGAACGTGCTGTACTTTCCACGCACTCGCAGCAGTCCGTCGGGATAGACGCGGCTGAGTTCCGCCGTCTCGGTGGCCACGTTCTCAAGAAAGTAGCGGTCGTGGCTGACCACTACGCAGGCGAACGCGGCATGCTCGAGCAATTCTTCGAGCCATTCGATCCCGGCGAGGTCGAGATGATTGGTGGGCTCATCAAGCAGCAACACGTCCGGCAACTGAAGCAGAGCCTCGACAATCGCCAGCCGCTTCCGCCAGCCGCCGGAGAGCGCGGCCGCTTCGGCTTCAAGATCCTCGAACCCAGCCCGGCCAAGCGTTTCCGCAAAGTGTGCGCCGCACTCCGCTCCCGCCGCGCTAGAACTCCGCAGCGCTTTCTCGGCGACTGACCGCACCGAATCCCCAGGCTGGAATTTCGAATCCTGCTCCACGTAGCTCAGGCGCAAGCGCTTGCGCACGGCGAGATTCCCGCTGTCGGGCACTTCCGTACCGGCCAAAATCCGCAGCATCGTCGATTTTCCCGAACCGTTCGGCCCGATCAGCCCGATCCGGTCTCCTTCGGAAACCGTAAAAGAAACATCTTCAAAGAGCGGTTTGGCGCCGAAAGCTTTCGAGATTCCCTGCGCATTCAGGATGGGCGGCAATGGCTGCGTTCTCCGGCGACCTTGATTCCAGTGGTCGTTCTTTCTTGAGGTTATCAGGAAAGTCAGGCCAGTCGCGGCTACTTGGAGTGAGATCACAACGACCTCTACATGGGGTGAGTCGAGGGGTGCAAATAGGGGCCCAGCTCATTTTCCTTTCCTGCTGCTGTAACGTTGAGTCCGCTCATTGCACCATCCTGCAGCGTCTTCCATGAAGACGGCGTGCGATTTCAGGCTTCGAGCCGAAACGACATCTCACTGCGGGGTGCACGGAAATGGGTAACGGCAATTTTCAAAAGGGCACATGGAACCAGCTTCCATCGAACTGTTCGCGAAACTACACCCTGACCTACACGCGCTGCGCGCAGTGGGGAACGATGGCGGTAACCGAGTGCGTTTCATGGGTGGTGAATGCCTTTCTCTCCTGCGTGCAATGGGCAGCACAAGCGGTGCTGACCTGCGTTGCCTGGGCGAACCAGGTGTCGCAGGAATGCACGTCGTGGGCCTCGCAAGCCTCGCAAAACTGCTGCACCTGGTGGCCCTGTTCGTGGGGATGCGCGATTGTCACGACGATCATCAGCTGGGTTTGCGAGGCGTTTGCGATCGTGGTCACAGTGGTGTGCGCTGTCTTTGCCTTTGTGATTATTGTTTTTTGCGCGCTCTTCATGATTATCGTGACCATCGCCTGCGCCCTATGGGCGGTGCTGGTCTACATTTTCTGCCTCTTCTGGAGCGTGATTTCCATTATTTTCTGCGTTTCCAACATGTCGGGGGGAACAGCGTTCCTGCTGACGGATGGAACGGTGATGATTCAGGAGTGCGTATCGGTTTATGGCGAAGCCCTTCCCACTCGGAGATGGTGGAAGCTCTCGCCGGATGACACCGGCAGCTACGTCAATGGAAGTTGGAGCCGGTTGGCAGATTCGCACGTGGGAAGAAGGTACTTCGCTTCCGGAGTGTTGGCTGACGGCCGGTTGGTGGTTTGTGGCGGAGAGTATTCCGATGCCAGCGGCTCGGTGCAAAACGACGACAGCAACACCTGTGAAATCTACGATCCGACGACCAATGCCTGGTCCACCTTCGCCGCGCCGATGACTTCCGGCAACAGTCCGGCAACTTGGGACAAGATCGGTGACGCCCCATGCGCCGTGCTGCCGGATGGAACATTCCTGATGGGATCGATCGATACGCCGAACATCGCCAAGCTGGATCCGACAACTCTGACTTGGACGGCGATGAATCAGCGGCCCGTGGTGGGCTCGAGTTCCGAGGAATCGTGGGTGCTGATGCCGGACGATACGATCGCAGCCCCGAGCTGTTCCGATCCGCCGACGACGTGGGTCTACGACATAGCGACGGATCATTGGAATCAGGACAACAACTTGCCGACGAGCATTGTGCTGCCGCCCCCTGGGGATGTGGCAGAGATCGGGCCGGGATTGCTGACCTACGGCGGGACGGCGTTTTTCCTGGGGGGAAACCAGCACACGGCGATCTACGCGGCCAGTGCGACCCCGCAGTGGACGAACGGAAGCGATCTGCCCGCACAGAACAGCCAGAACATCGGGATCATGGACGGGCCAGCGGCGATACTGGTCGATGGGAACATTCTGTTCGGTGCGGGTCCGATTGACGCACAGGGAGACTACGAAAGCCCATGTTTTTACTTTGAGTTCGATGGCACCAACTTCAATCGAACAAATGATCCTCCGAACAACGGCTGTCCGACGTTCGTGACCCGGCTGCTGCTGCTGCCAAACGGAGACGTCATGTTCTGCCGGGAGGACGACTCTTCGTTCTACGCCTATCATCCGGCGGCTGCCTCACCGCAGACTAGCTTCCAGCCGGTGATCCAGAACTGCCCGGCGAACCTGGCGGCGGGCAGCATGGTGCAGATTTCGGGCACGCAGTTCAACGGGCTCTCGCAAGCGGTAGCTTACGGAGACGATGCCGAGGCCGCGACCAACTACCCGTTGGTGAGGGTTACGAATCAATCCAATAACCAAGAGCGGTATTGCCGTACTTCGAATCACACAACGACCGATGCTTCGGGCAACACGGTTCCATCGATGGGCGTGGCGACGGGCGTCGCTGTTGTCACGACGAACGTGGCGATCCCGGGGGATCTACCTGTGGGCACTTACTCGCTGGTGGTAGTGGCCAACGGCATACCATCGTTGCCTTTCGCCGTGACGGTTTCCAAAGGTACCAGGTAGCCCCGACACGGAAGCAAGCGGTGTGGCTGCGGTAGAGGCGGGAAACGAGGATGGGCCAGTCGTTTTGCGGAAGCCCGCAAGCGAGCGTGGAAATTGCAAAGGAAAGGAAATGACGAGCGCTGGGACGAAATTCACAGTTCGATCGCCGGCCAAACTCGCAGGGCGTGCGGCGGGTGATCAGTGTGGCTGCGTCATGGGAGCGAGGTTTCTGGGCGTCGGTATGTGCTTGTCCATGTTCTGGTGCGGATGGCACTGGCGCTCGGGGAGTTTAACGACTTGGGGAGTTTGCTGGCGAGTCATGCTGTTTTCTTTCGCTGCGGCCGCGCTCGGAAAGATTGTAGGCATACTCGCTTTCAGGATAAGAGCCGCCGATTCGCACTCAGAACGGGCGACTCCAAAGGATTATCCTATGGTTCTTGGGCGCGGAAGGTTGGATTCAACGATCATGGCCGCTGCTGGACAGGTGAGCCGTCGCATATTGGAACGGTATCGCCGCACGCGGATGGAAGCGAAGCGAACAGCTATGGCAGCCCCTGCCGGGAGCACTAAAACGGCGGGTTACGAGACAAACCATGACACAAACGCCGTGGCTACCGGTGCTGGCGCCGCCTAAGTTGTTGAGAGATTTGGTGGACCTGGTCGGGATCGAACCGACGACCTCTTCCATGCCATGGAAGCGCGCTCCCAGCTGCGCCACAGGCCCATTTTCGCGGGGACACGACAAGCTGCGACCGGAGTAACCTCAATCATTCTCGCCGACTATCTCCAGATAGTCAACGCACCGCAGGCCTCGGCTTGGCGATCGGCTGCAAGATCGCGAACCACAAAGGACACGAAGGAACACGAAGAAATTCTGTGCGGCACGAATTTCTTCCGTTTCTTCCACAGGGCTTTTCTGGCATAATTGATCGTGCACGCCACCTGCACAATTTTCCAATCACAATTTAAAGCGAGGAAGAGATGCCAGCGAAGTACATCTTTGTGACGGGCGGAGTTGTGTCTTCACTCGGCAAGGGACTAGCCGCGGCTTCGATCGGATGCCTGCTGGAGAGCCGGGGTATGAAAGTCAACCTGATGAAGTTCGATCCCTACCTGAATGTCGATCCGGGGACGATGTCGCCGTTTCAGCACGGCGAAGTTTTTGTGACCGATGACGGCGCCGAGACCGATCTCGATCTCGGCCACTACGAGCGCTTCACCCACGCCAAACTCTCCCGCGACAACAACTGGACGACCGGACGGCTCTACGAGCAGATCATCGCCAAAGAGCGGCGCGGGGATTATCTGGGAAAGACGGTGCAGGTGATTCCGCACGTAACCAATGAAATCAAGGCGGCCATGAAAAAGGTCGCGCAGGACGTGGATGTGGTGATTGTCGAGATCGGGGGAACGGTCGGCGATATCGAATCCCTGCCGTTTATGGAAGCGATCCGGCAGATGCGGCAGGAACTGGGGCGCGAGCATACGCTGTTCGTGCACGTGACCCTGGTTCCATTCATTGCAGCGGCGCAGGAGTTGAAAACCAAACCAACACAGCACTCGGTAAAGGAACTCCTCAGCATCGGAATTCAGCCGGATATTCTGCTGTGCCGCACAGACCGGTTTCTGGCGAAGGAGATCAAGTCGAAGATTGCGCTGTTCTGCAACGTCGAGGAAGAAGCCGTCATCACGGCCAAAGATGTGGCGTCGGTTTACGAAGTGCCGCTGGTGTTTGCCAATGAAGGTGTCGACACTCTGGCTCTGAAATATTTGCACATGGAGGCGAAGGATCGCGATTTGTCGAAGTGGGAGGATATTGTTCATCGCGTCTACAACCCGAAAGATACAGTGACAATCGGCATTGTTGGCAAGTATGTGGAATATGAAGATTCTTACAAGTCGCTGAAGGAAGCGCTGGTACACGGAGCGCTGGCGCACAATCTGAAGCTGCAATTGAACTGGATTGAAGCCGAGGGGCTGGAGACCGGCGACAGCAGCTACGAAGCGCAACTGGAAGGTTACGACGGAATACTGGTTCCGGGTGGATTCGGCAAGCGCGGCATCGAGGGGATGCTGATTGCGATTCGTTACGCGCGCGAGAGAAAAGTTCCATACTTCGGAATCTGTCTCGGGATGCAGACGGCTTGTATTGAGTTTGCGCGCAATGTCGTTGGACTCGAAGATGCGAATTCGAGTGAGTTCGATCCGGCGACGCCGCATCGCGTGATCTACAAGCTGCGCGAGTTGCGCGGCGTGGAAGAGTTGGGCGGGACGATGCGGCTGGGCGCGTGGACCTGCAAGATCGAGCCGAACACTTTGGCGTACAAGATTTACGGGAAGCTGGAGATCAGCGAGCGGCACCGGCACCGTTATGAGTTCAATCGCGAGTATGAAGAGCCGATGGTCGCGGCGGGATTGCGGATTTCTGGGTCGACACCGGACGGAACTTACGTGGAGATGGTGGAGTTGCCCGACCATCCGCATTTTATTGGCTGCCAGTTTCATCCCGAGTTCAAGTCGAAGCCTCTGGAGCCACATCCGCTGTTCAGCACATTTATCGGCGCTGCGTACGAGCATGGACGGAAGCGGCGCACCGAAAAAGAAACGGCCGAGGTGGAAATGTTTCACCGGCCGGAGAAGGTGCGAATCTAAGGCAAGAGCGCCACGGATTTTCACGGATTCACACGGATCAAAGAAAATAAAAAGATCCGTGCAGATCTGTGAAAATCCGTGGCCATACTATTTCGATGATCACATCTTTCCAGGTAGGCGACATTCACATCGGTTCGGGCGATTTGTTTCTGATCGCGGGGCCGTGTGTGATCGAGAGCGAAGAGCACGCCATCCGCATGGCGGAGATCATCAAGGGTGTAGCACGGTCGCTGGACTTTCCATTCATCTTCAAAGCGAGTTACGACAAGGCCAACCGCACCTCGATTCGCAGCTTTCGCGGGCCGGGAATCAAGGAAGGGCTGCGCATTCTGAAGAAGATTAAGAACGAATTGAGCATTCCCGTGCTCACGGACGTCCACGAGACGGCCGACGTGGGAAAAGTAGCGGAGGTTGCCGACGTGTTGCAGATCCCAGCATTTCTGAGCCGGCAGACCGATCTGGTCGTTGCGGCGGCGTTGAGCGGGCGAGCGGTGAACATAAAAAAAGGACAGTTCGTTGCGCCCTGGGACATGCGCCACGCGGTGGAGAAGTGCCGCGACGCGGGCAACACGCAGGTATTTCTGACCGAGCGCGGGGCGAGTTTCGGCTACAACAATTTGGTGGTCGACATGCGGTCGCTGGCCATCATGCGCAGGTTTGCGCCAGTGGTTTTCGACGCGACGCATTCGGTGCAGTTGCCATCGTCGCAGGCCGACGATAAAGGACCGGCGGTAAGCGGCGGGCAGCCGGAATTCATTCCTCTCTTGGCGCGGGCGGCCGTAGCGGCGGGGGTGGACGGAGTGTTCATGGAAGTTCATGACAATCCCAAAGAAGCGAAGTCAGACGGGGCGAATGCGTTGGAGTCGACCAAGCTGCGCGGAGTCCTGAAGGAATTGCTGGCGGTAAAGAAGGCGCTGGCCGACGCGCATGAGAGGCCGTAGAAATTACCCTGTCCTTCCTTGAGTCTTATTTCGCCTCTCTCTGACCTCTGCAAGCAAGCTATCTGGTACTGGCCAGGCCGTTACGCAGTTCTTTGTGGTGTGCTTGGAGACGTGGAGTGCATCTTCCGCGGCTTCGAGTAATTTCTCGGCGCTGTTGATCCCGTTCTGATCCGTCGATGCCACCCCTAGACTAGCGGTAACCCTGACGTCCCCGCCTGGATTCCCACGCTCGACGTGCTCCCTGATGCGTTCGGCCGTGGCTCTAGCCTCGGAGGTTGCCGCATTGCGGAGAGTGGCCGCAAATTCGTCTCCCTCGCGGAACCTGTAGAGCTTGCCCTTCCGCGCTATCGATTCAAATGCGAGATCTACCACCGCGTCTAGACACTTGTCGCCAGCGGGATACCCGTTCCTCTCGTTGACTACCTTAAATCCGTCGAGGTCAAACAAGACGAGCCCTGTCGGTTCGCGCACGGAGACAAGTGCCCGCAAGTCACGTTCAAGGCTCTCCTTCCTCGGCAACTGGTCTCGTGGCGCGCCTTGGATTGCCACGAATCCGTCGCGGTTGAGGGTCCCGTCTGGCTGGAACGAGGCAACTGAATCAATCCTCTTCAGGAAGGCATTAAGCTGGGACATGATCTTTTTTAGATCGTCCGAAGTCACCGTTCGAAAGGTGCCGCCGGCCCTCAGCTTTGCACGAGGAACTAGCTCGATCAGGTCCAAAAGTTCGTCCTCGGTAGCGCTCTGAATGAACTTGAGGATCGATTCGGGCGGTCCCACCCACTCAACGAGTTGCAATTTGCCGAGGCGCCGGCGGAGAAGTTCGTCCAACACAAAGAAATCTCTCGGGCCCTCGAAGCCCCCGAAGTCGTCCATCAGCGGCTTCTCCAATAGGTCGCCCACGAGGTAAAACAAACGATTTCTGTTTTCGGCCGAGAATACAGAGTTACCCACCTAGGTCCTCCTATCTTGCCTGAACATAGTCTAGCGCGCTGGACCCGTCCGAACCGGTTCGAGCCCGACTGCGTGATAGATTAAATCCAGAGATGAAGCATGTTGCCAACTGGGCTTTGAACGTTGCCTCGCTGCGCGGAGCGAGCTACGCGGACGTACGCATCGTGGCGCAGCGGAGCCGCGCGCTATCCACGAAAAATGGCAAGGTGGGCAGCGCTTCGGATGCGGAGTCGGTCGGCATGAACGTTCGCGTGATCGCCGACGGCGCGTGGGGATTCGCGGCTTCTGCTGAGCTGGGACGCGGGGCGGTCGAAGCGACGGCCGCGAGGGCCGTGGAGATTGCGCGGGCTTCGGCGCGGGTCAAGCGCGAGAATGTGCGTCTGGCGCCGGAAAAGGCAGTGGTGGCGGAGTGGACTACGCCCTACAAGATCGATCCGTTCACGGTTTCCGTCGAACAGAACATTGGGCTGCTGCTGAAGATCGATGCCGAGTTGCGCTCGGTTCCCGGCATCACTTTGGCCGAGACGAATCTGAATTTCAACCGAGAAGAGCAGTGGTTTGTGTCCTCGGAGGGCGCCGACATTCACCAGACCAAGCTCTCGACGGGCGTCGGATATGCGGCCTACGCCTTCGCGGACAATGAAATCAGCAAACGGTCGTATCCGAACTCCTATGGCGGGCAATGGCAGAACAAGGGATATGAGCTGGTAGACGAATTGAAGTTGGTAGAAAACGCAAGGCGGATTGCCCAGGAGACGGTCGCGCTGCATCATGCCGACCAGTGCCCGGAGGGGAAGTTCGACATCATTCTCGACAGCTCGCAGCTGGGACTGCAGATTCACGAGTCGGTGGGGCATCCGATTGAACTCGATCGCGTCTTGGGGATGGAAGCGAATTTTGCCGGAACTTCTTTCTTGACTTTAGATAAGCTGCGCACGCTGCGCTACGGAAGCGATCTGGTGAATGTTGTTGCCGATGCGCGGCAGGCACACGGGCCGGGGCTGGGAACGTTTGGTTACGACGACGAGGGAGTGCCCGCGCAGTGTACGCCGATCATCACGAATGGACTGTTCACGGGATATCTGAGTTCTCGGGAAACAGCGCATACGATTGGCGAGAGCCGGTCAGGCGGAACGCTGCGCGCCGAGGGATGGAACCGGCTGCCGATGATCCGCATGACCAACATCAGTCTGCTGCCGGGAAAAAAGCCGCTGAGCCTGGAGCAACTGATCGCGTCCACCGATCATGGAATTCTGATGCAGACCAACCGCTCTTGGTCGATCGACGACAAGCGTTACAACTTTCAATTCGGATGCGAGATTGGGTGGGAGATCAAGAACGGCAAGCGCCTGCGGATGGTCAAGAATCCCTCGTATTCGGGGATTACGACCGAGTTCTGGAACTCACTGGATGCGATTTGTTCGCGCGATGAATGGACGCTGTGGGGCACGCCGAATTGCGGCAAAGGCCAGCCCCAACAGGTAATGGGCACCGGACACGGCGCGGCGCCGTCACGGTTTCGCGGAATTAAAGTGGGGAGCGCATTTAAAAGCTGATTCATCACCGAGATACAGAAGCACAGAGAACTGCCGAAAGACAATCATTTGGCAATGCTGACCAAAGAACAGGCTGGCGACGTTTTCGACCGCATCCGAAAGCTCTCAACCGCAGATGAGGTCGAGGTGCAGTTTTCTGGCGGGCGGTTTGCGCTGACTCGCTTCGCCAACAATACGATTCATCAGAACGTGGCGGAAGAAAACTCGATTGTTTCCGTACGCACAGTGTTTGCGGGGCGCACGGCTCGGGCTTCGACGAATCGGTTTGACGATGGCAGCCTGCACGGGGTGGTGCGATCCTCGGAGAGTTTGGCTCGGGTGCAGCATCCGGATCCGGATTTGTTGCCGATGCCGGAGGCAGCCGAGGCAGGGGCCACATTGTCCCTGCCTTCGCGGTATTTCGCGGAGACTGCGGCGATTACGCCGGAAGCGCGGGCTGACGCTGTTGGCAAAATTGTCAGAGTCGCGGAGAAATACAAGCTGAACACCGCCGGAGTTTTTTCGAGTGCGGAATCGTTTGAAGGAATTTTCAATTCGCGCGGGTTGGGCGACTGGCATACGCAAACCCTGGCCGAGGTTTCGAGCACCATGCTGGGCGCGGATTCCTCGGGCTGGCAGAAGGCGAACTCACCGGATGTGGCGAATCTCGATCCGCAGGCTCTGGCGGAAACGGCGGCAAAGAAGGCGGTCGAATCGGCGCGTCCACGGGAGATTCCGGCGGGCAGGTACACGGCGATTCTGGAGCCGGCTGCGGTGCTCGACATTGTTGGGTTCATGTTCTGGGATTATTCCGGAATGGCAATTCTGGACCAGCGGTCGTTTCTTACCGGCAGAATCGGAACGAAGTTGTTCGGTGACAACGTCACGATCTGCGACGATGTTAGCCATCCGTTGCAGTCGGGCTGTCCTTTTGACGGCGAGGGCATGCGGCGCCAGAAGGTCAAACTGGTGGAGAACGGAGTTGTAAAACGTGTGGTGTACGCGCGGGCCACGGCGGAAAGAATGAAGCGGTCGGAGTATCGCGACAAGGTTGGGCCCATCGAAGCGACCGGCCACGGCTTTACCTTGCCTAACGAAATGGGAGAGATGCCGCAGAACATTGTCTTTCGCGCGTCAAACAATTCTCAGGCGGCGCCGCCACAGACCGTGGAGCAGATGATTACTTCGACGGAACGCGGAATCCTGGTGACGAGGTTGTGGTACATCCGCGAAGTGGAGCCGTTCGAAAAAATGCTGACTGGCATGACGCGCGATGGCACCTTCTATATCGAAAACGGACGAGTCCAGGGCGGGGTGCGCAACTTCCGCTTCAATGAAAGTTTGGTTCACATGCTGTCGAATGTGGAAGCCATGAGCCTGCCCGTGCGCTCCTGCGGTGAGGAATCCTTCGACATGGTGGTTCCTGCGATGAAAGTGAAGGAGTTCAATTTCACCGAAGTGACCAAGTTTTAGGGCAGTTTTACGCCATTCCAGGGTGAAGAGTTTTGACCGCGTTTGAGCCCGTTTCTACCCGAATTTCACCCGAAATCGAAGGCTCTAAGCCGCGAATTTGCACCCTCTGACCGGCCTCGGAAATCCCTCCTAATCCATTCAAAGAAAAGCAGTTAACTCACTATCGTTCCATGACTTCGGTAACTTTGCGCACCCGATTCGCGGGTGTACGCTCGCCTTGAGTTTGGCTAAATGTCGCGAGCATCGAACGAAGTCACTTCGAGTGAAAGGTCGTAACCAGCGGTGGCCGAAGCAGGCGCGAAGCAGATGACCGAAACGCTGACCAGCACGAGGCATTACCAGGACATGCAGAGCGCACCGCGCTTTCCGCTGCATCTGGCGGCGTCGGTCAAAATGCAGGGCGGAGCGTTTTCCGCGGAGACGGAAAACATCTCGGCCAACGGCGTTCTGCTCGCAATGGACAAGGACGTGCCGGTGGGCTCGATGGTCGATTTCACGATCATGCTGCCCGCTGAAGTTGTGGGCGCACGGCGCGACGTGCAGATCGATTGCCGCGGCCGGGTAGTGCGCAGCTTTGAAGATCGCGGCCGTCGTGGCGTGGGCGTGGTGATTGACGAGTATCACTTCGAACGGGCATAGGCACAAGGAACTGAATGGCTAGCATTCCAGTTAACGTGGAAGATCTCGGAGGCGGCGAAAACGGCAATGGCCGTTTTGTCCGAGTGATCGTGGCCGATACGCAGGCCATCTTCCGCGCCGGTCTGCGCAAAATCTTTGCTCTGGAAGACGATATTCGCGTGGTAGGGCAGGCCGAGACCCTGGCCCAGACACAGTCGGCCACGGCGAAATTTTCGGCCGACGTTTTGATTTTCGAAGCTGCCCTGACCGCGAATCCGGTGGACGCGGTAAGTGATTTGATTCGCCAGAATCCGCAGCTGCGGGTCGTCGTGGTCACACCCGGCTCGGATGAGAGCCTGACGCTGGAATTATTCCGCCGCGGCGCGCACGGCATCGTTTCGCGCGAAGTGGAGCCGGAGTTGCTCGTCGACTGCCTGCGCAAAGTAGCCGGCGGCGAGACCTGGCTTGACCCCCAAGGCATTCACTGGGTAATGGAGGCGTACCGGAACCAGAGCACCCGGCCTGCCGGATCGCGCCCCAAAGTGCAACTGACGCCAAAAGAAACACTGATCGTCTCCTGCGTGACCCAGGGAATGAAGAACAAAGAGATCGCATTGCGCGTGGGCACGACCGAGCAGGTGGTGAAGAATTATTTGCGCAAAGTTTACGACAAGCTTGGTGTGGCCGATCGCCTGGAGTTGGCGTTGTATTGCCTGAATCATCGCGTAGTCGACAATACGAAAGTGCCTCCGCTGCCGCCTTCGCCGGCCAATGGCAATGGCACCGCGAATGCCGCCGCGGCAGGGGTGGGAGCTTCCAACGGATCGGGCTCGATGCCGGCCACGGCCACCGATTCTCCCGAAGAACACTCCTAAAGATTGCCGCTCCGGGATTCAGCCACTGCAATTCCGGTAGTGGGGTCCTAAAGCACGACGACCACAATTCCATTCAAGTTGCGGTTTCAACGATCTCACCCATAGAATTAGACAGAGTCACGGGCGGCGCAGAGAGAGAAATTTGCCCCGCCTGAGTCGAAGGCTTCTTAGGTTCGTTAGAGTCGTTCCGTTAGAGCGCTCCTTCCACAGATTTTCGCCGGAGAGATGGCCGAGTGGCTGAAGGCGCACGCTTGGAAAGCGTGTTTACTCGAAAGGGTAACGTGGGTTCGAATCCCACTCTCTCCGCCAGTTCTTTGTTTTCAATGAGTTAGATGCCATCCATACCGTCATCCATACCGTAAAACCCATTTCGAGGACGGTATGCGATGCGATTCTGTCATCCTTTTACCCTGCCAGCGAACTCTCGCGACGTCGAGCAAGCGCTCGCCCGTCACCAGCGTATTGGAGCCAAAGCCGGCGTCCAATCGGACCAACCACAATTCATTGTCTTCTTCTCGCGCGCTATTTTTTTTCAAAAGATCGCGCGTCCGACGCGGCGCCCGCAGAATTTGACCGAATTTCCGTTTGCACCTAATTTCTCCAAACCTGATTTGGAGGTCTTATGATGCGAACCGGAAAGTACCAT
>DATJSG010000012.1:0-350811 GCA_035504195.1 Terriglobales bacterium | reverse complement strand
CTTTGAGGAGTTCCTGGGCCAGTTCTGACTGGGGAGCCGGGAGCGTTCGCTGAAAGTTCGTGACTGCACGGCCCAGCCTGCGGTGAAGGTCACCCTCAATTTGATGGACAAGGACGTTCCGCGTCCATCCACTCTCGACAGCCTGGTGGATATACCATTCCCGTTCCGCCGGGGCCTTGACCATTTCAAGAATTCGTACATTGTGTCCCCAGGGCAATTGTGCAACGACCTGTTGCACAAATTGCTGGTCGGGGTAGGCTTCAGCGAAAGCCCGCATATATTTGAGGTTTCGCGCGCCAAAACCAGTCATCCCCGGAAAGGCTTTGAGGAGGTCATGAGCCAGCCTGTCGACGACCTTTGCTCCCCACCCTTCCGATTGCTGACGCTTGAGAATGTCTCTGCCGATGCCCCAATAGAGCAATACGACTTCCCGATTGACCGACAAAGCGGTGCGCACCTGCGCGCTACGGATTCGCTCCTTCAGTTCCTGCAAGAACGCTTCATACCGGTCCGGCAGTTCAGGATGTTTTCGCTCCATGATAGGAAACCAGCATAGCCTAAGAGTCAGATTCAATTGCACCGGATCAGGCAACATAGCCCGCCAGGGCTCCTGCGTTCACCTTTGCCAAAGCGTCTTTCGATTGCACCCCCTTCAGATAAACCATGGTCGATTTGATGTCACGATGGCCCATCCACGTCTGAAGCGTGCGGATGTCCACACCGTGCCGCAGGTGCTCGGTGGCAAATGTGTGGCGGAACTTGTGCAGGAAGAAGTGCTGGCAGTACGGCCCTTCCGCGCATTTGTTGCCGTGCTTCGTAACGCACTGTCCACAATTCAATTTCGCACGTTCGGCGACCCGTTTCACAATCGTGTCGTTCTCGCTGTTGGGATTTCCACGTTTATTAGGAAACACCAATTGCGCGGGCAGAGCATTGCGTGTCTCTTTCAATCGCCGCAACTGGTCGATGAGAGCTGTGGGCAACGGCACAACTCGTTCTTCCCAGTTCTTCGGCCGAAAGTCCCAGAGAGCCTTGGCAGTGACCCGAACGTGACTCTGACGGAAGTCGAGATCGCGCCAGCAAACATGTTGCGCCTCCTGATCACGAAATCCAGAACCCAGCATGAATTTCAGAAAGATGGCCTCATCGCCGATGGCGTGATTGAACATCGACTGGATTTCTTCCGGCTCGTAGATTGGGCGGATCTTTTCAACGTACTTCGGCCAGTCGCTCGATGCGATCAGGCCGCTTTTCCCGTGCCGCTTGAAGAACTGCAGTACGACGACCAGCTTGTCGTAGACGGTGCGGTGTCCAAGTCCAAGTTGGTAACACCGCGCCATGAAGGCCAGGATATCGTCGCGGGCCACGTCGTCAACCGACGCTTTCTTGAACGACGGAACGAGCAGTTCCTTCAGGGTGTAGCGATAGCTGATGTAGGTCCGGTGACTGCGCTGGGCCTGGACCATCGCGAGGTATCGGTCGACGGCTGCGGCCAGCGCGATGCCGGTTGAGCTGATCGTGGCTGGCTGTGCCGAGCGCGACATCACCCCGGCTTTGAGAGCCTCTACTTCGATGGCCTTAAGCCGGGCCGCTTCGGCTACGGTCGCGAAGTCAGCAACGGCCTGGCGGTGACGCTTGCCGTGCTCATACCACTCGAGGTAATAGCTGCCCTCGGGGTGGTGTTCGTCGCGGCCCGCAATCAGGACGTGATCGCGCGCAATCCTGCCGCTGCGCTTGACGACGTTGGCGAAGCGCCACGCGTCTCCAACTTTCACGTACTTGAGGACCTTGACCCGATGGGCGTAAAGCTTTGGCTTTCCCGGCATATTCCATCTCCCTCTGGAGGGAATGGAAGGTAGACCGGATCGCGAATTCGGGCAAATCCCGGAACGGGATGGAGGGAGTGGAAGGAGTTGACGGAATTGACAGCGACGTTATCGACAGGAAGACCGACAGGAAGCGGGTTAAAGCGTTGAAAACAAAGCAAACCGAGGAGAAGGCAGCGTTCTAACCAACTGAACTACGTCCCCTCTTGCTTTTCATACGGTTAGGGCCAAACCCGCATGTTTGCTGTCTAATCTTGTTGTCAACCGTTTCGCCGGTTTCAACTGTTTCCACCGGATCTATACAAATTCCGGGAGACATGGACAGCATCGACAGCACGTAAATTCTGTCTCCACTCCAACCTCAGCCAGCCGCGATCCAGAACATCTGTCCCTGTTCTGCAACTGAATTGTAGCAGAGCGAATTCAGATCAGTACAGGCGGAGGAACTCCCGCTCCGAGCACGGCAGAACTGCCCTGCCTTTTCTCGAGGCGCTCCAGCGGATAGGCATTAGCTCTCAATCGTGCACAGGACTCGGTGAACGGAACCACCATGATGCGCTCGCCAGTATCGCCAGAGGCCACTCGCAGCACTGTTCGCCGATTCGGGTGGAAACTCGCGTTGGCGCCCTGGGGCAATTGCCGGATTTCGCGCCAAGCGCCGATCCACAAGAAAAACCGTTCCGCCAACGCATTTTTCTGCATGATCATGGATGCACTCTTCAGGTATAATCCGCGACACTTGGACGGGACGTGCTGGATCCGACCTAGAACAAGCACAGGAAACGAAAGGCGCAAGCGGGCGCAGAAAGAACCCACGTGTGATTGCTGGTCACGTGGCTTCGCCCGGCTCTGCCTTCTTCCTCGGAGGCTATTGTCAATGACGCGAATCCATCAGCAAGCGAGTCGCAGTGAACGCGAGCGGTGGTACCGGTTTGGCAGTCGATGCGGGCAGAGAGCAAGCCACGCGATTGGGGTGTTGGCAGTATTGGTGTGCCTGGCTTCGTTGGCTACGGCGCAAGTAACCAGCCAACTGAACGGAAGCGTGACTGACGCCTCAGGAGCGGTGGTGGCTGGCGCGAAAATTACTTTGACCGAACCGGCGACCGGTTTGCAGCGCACCACCACCAGCAACGCCTCCGGTCTCTACCAGTTCCTGGAAGTGCCACCGGGCGACTATCGGGTTGAGGCCGTGGCCAAAGGTTTTGCGCCGTACCAGGCCTCGAAGGTCACGCTGCTGGTCAAATTGCCAGCCACCCTGCATATCCAGCTGCAGGTTGCGGGCGGGACAACCTCAGTCACGGTGGAAGGCCAAGCGCCGCTCATCAATCGCACTGACGCCTCGCTTGGCAACGTGGTCGAACAAGACCAAATCGCGGAGTTGCCGATCGCAGAGCGCAACGTGACTTACTTGCTGAGCCTGCAGCCGGGTGTGGCGTATCTGGGCTCTCAGGTGAATCAAGACACCGACACGCGCAGCGGCGCAGTCAATGGTCTGCGCAGCGATCAGTCCAACGTCACGCTCGACGGAATTGGAGTCAACGACGAGAATAATGGATATGCTTTCACCAGCGTGCTGAACGCGCCGCCCGACTCGGTGGAGGAATTCCGCGTCACTACCGCGAACTCGAATGCCGACTCCGGTTATTCCAGCGGCGCTCAAGTCGCGCTCGTGACCAAGAGCGGTACCAACACCTTTCACGGCTCCGCTTACGAGTACAACCGCAATACCATCTTCAGCGCCAACGACCCCTTCCTGAAAGCATCGCAGATCGAAGGTGAGGAATCCAACACGGCGCCCAAACTCTCATACAACGTATTTGGCGTTACCCTCGGAGGGCCGATCAAGAAAAATCGCCTCTTCTTCTTCGCCAACTACGAAGGGTTCCGGCAGGCTGCAGGCACCAGCGTTTTGCGCACAGTACCGAGCCAGGCTCTGCGTGCCGGAGTTCTGCAATACCAATGCGAGACTGCCAGTGATTGTCCCGGCAACAGCGTTGTCGGTACGGACAACAATACCTACACGGCGCAAGCCGGCAACTATGCGCTTTCGCCGCAGCAAGTTACCGGCATCGACCCGAACGGGATCGGGCCCAGCGCAGGAATAGCGAGCATACTCAGTCAGTACCCCATGCCAAACGCCACCGATGCCGGCGATGATCTGAACACTCTCGGCTATCGTTTCGCTTCCAACGCCGACTGGACTAAAAACACGTACGTCACACGCATCGATTACCACATCAACAGCAGCGGCTCGGAAACTCTTTTTGCCCGCGCTTCGATGCAGAATTTCAACGAGCCGGGCCAGCAGGAGTTTCCCGGGCAACCGGCATCGACGACCATGGTGGATGACAGCCGAGGCATCACCATTGGATTGACCTCGCTCATCAACCCAAATCTCATCAATAATTTTCATTGGGGCCTGGTTCGTCAGGGAGGACAGCTAGCCGGTATCTCTCAAAATCCGGGAGTTTTTCTGAACGGGCTCACCGACCTCTATCCTTTCACTCGCTCCACAACTTTCTTCGTGCCAGTCAACCAGTTCACCGACACCTTGAACTGGACTCGGAAAAATCACACCTTCGAATTCGGCGCCGACTTCTTTATCATCCGCAACGACCGCAGCAGCCTCGACGATTCGTTCTCCGATATTCAAACCAACCCTGTCTACCTCGACACGGGCGGAATCTCCGAGCCGGGCAATCCGAGTCCGCTGAATCCCTCCAACAACACGAATCCCTCCACGGGTCAGCCCTACGCGGTCGTGGACCAGAATTTCGCCCCGAACTACGACGGGGCGGTAGCCGTTCTGTTGGGCATCTTCGCCGAGGGGGACGGCATTTACAATTTCAACCACAGCGGCCAGGCGCTGGCGCAGGGCGCGCCGATCAACCGTCGTTACGCCATCAATAACTACGAGTTCTATGGCCAGGATGCCTGGCGCCTAAAACCCAGCTTAACGATCACCTATGGCCTGCGCTGGGTGCTGGAAGCTCCTCCGTATGAAACCAACGGGTTGCAGGTTTCGCCCTGCGTGGAAGCGACCGGCGGGGGTTGCACCAACCAAAACCTCGCTGATTGGTTCAACCACACCGCTCAGTTAATGAGCCAGGGCCAGCCCGCCAACAATGCGGGCGAAGTTTCATTCATCCTCGGCGGACCTGTAAATCATGGTCCAGGCCTGTGGAACTGGGACCACAAGGACTTTTCTCCGCGAATCGCCGTAGCTTGGGCGCCCGACACCGGCGACGGCTGGGCCTCGAAGATTCTGGGGAAAAAGGACCAATTCACCGTCCGCGGCGGCTACAGCATCATGTACGACCACTTTGGTATTCCGATCGTGAATACCTTCGACCAGCACGGGGCTTTCGGCCTCTCTACCGATCTCGGAAATCCAGCCGGCGTGGTGACGGTGCAGGGTGCTCCACGCTTTACCTGCCTGATCCCGGGAGACCCGTCTGGGGTCAGCGGGCCCTGCCTGCCCGCGCCCTGCGCGTCTTTGAGTGGTCCGAGTTGTTTGTTTGGCCCTACGCCTTCAGGCACTTTCCCGGTCACTCCGAGCAACAGCGAGTTCGCCATCAATTGGGGACTGGATTCAAGCCTAAAGACGCCTTACGCGCACGTGTTCAACTTCTCTCTCGCGCGTCAGATCTCGTCGAAATCATCTTTGCAGTTAGCCTACGTGGGCACCGTGGGCCGGCGTCTGCCCATGCAAGTCGATCTGGCCCAGCCCGCCAATCCCACGGACCCTGCGAGCGGAATGACGTACTTCCAGGCGGGCAAAATGCTCTCGATGCAGGCTGCTTCTGGCACCGACGTCAATAATGTTCAGCCGGTCCCATTCTTCGAGAACTTCTTTCCCGCTTGGGCTGGAGCGAGCGTCCAGAGTGCGCTCGCAAACCAGGGGACTCCCGCCGGCTCCGCCGCCCTAACTTGCGCCAACGGAAACTTACCAGCCAATCCGACTGCCACGCAAAATATCTACGAGCTCTGGAACTGCAACCTGCACAACGAAACCTTGAACCTGTTCCTCATGGACCTGCCCAACGCGATTACGGGGCTGAGTCCTGCTCTGCCCAATGGCGTGAACGGCCCATACCAGTTCTACCACGACCAGTTCTCGTCGCTCTACGCGTGGCGCACCATCGGAACCTCCGATTACAACGCGCTGCAGGCGACCTACACTGTCCGCTGGGGATCGAACCTGCAGGGACAGTTCAACTACACCTTCGGCAAATCCCTCGACGAGGAGTCGGCAGCGCAGCGAATTGGCCCTTACGAAGGAACGGGCGGAACGGGCAGCGACTTGAACGGCGGGGGCATTGTCATCAACGCGTGGGATCCATTAGCGCTGCGCGGGCTTTCTGACTACAACAACCGCCACCAGCTCAACGGAAACCTCGTCTATCGTCTGCCCTTTGGCAAGAACCAGATGCTCGCATCGAGCGTCGGTCCGCTTGTCAATGAGCTGATCAGCGGATGGAACGTCTCTGGCGTCTTCCGCTGGACGAGTGGGTTCCCCATCACCGTCGACAACGGTCCCGATTGGGCCACCGACTGGAACATTGAGGGTGATGCCGAGCCAGTTGGCGGGCCGCTTCCTAAGATCACGAGCCCGAAGAATCTCACGGTAGACGGCACCTACGTCGGCCCAGCCATGTTCTCGAATCCGGTAGCGGCCGAGGCGGCTTTCCGGCCGGAATGGCCCGGCGAATCGGGCGTGCGCAACAACCTGGTCGGCCCGGGAATGTTCGACATCGACACTGGCGTGAATAAGAGTTTCCCTCTCGGGGAAGGCCGGCGTCTGGAGTTCAGCTGGCAGGCCTTCAACGCGCTCAACTCGGTGCGCTACGACGTGCGCACCGCTCAACCCTCGATCGGCGATGGCCCAACCCAGTTTGGAGCCTACACGTCGACGCTCACCACGCCCCGCTTCATGCAGTTCGCCCTGCGCTTCGCATTCTAAGCGTGTGGCATGCGGCTTGAGGCCGGAGGGGACGCGGGAACACGGGTGCAGAAGAGCGCGCTTGCGCCCGCGGGGTACGCGCTTTACGCGGGCTCCCGGCAGCCACGTTATCGCCCTCACGTGATAGTTCTGTCCGTCAGAAGCCCTTCGCAGAAGGAATGTAAATCCGCGACACGACAATCGAATCGGCCGTTTCCCTGAACGACAACACCAAGGCCGCATCCTGACATGCTACCCTACACTCGCTTTGCCGGCTCGCTTCCGCGGCTGGCGAACCCGTTTCAGCTTTCAATCTTGCCGTCTGGCAGAATGAACGTCGGATTTTTATCGTTGGAGGAATTGATGTCACGTTGCTTCGCTTTTCTCTGCGTCATTTTGCTGACTCTCCCGGCGCTTTCGCAGCAACCATCCGCTCCTGCCAAGCGCGATGCCAGCAAACCGGCTGGGTCGGCCGACTCGGCGTTGAAAGACCTGTTTGAAGCCAGGATCAAAACCGAGTGGGAAGCCATCAAGAATAAAGATAAGAAGGCTTACGGCGACCTGCTAGCGGACGATTATCAGGGTGTCGAAATCGACGGACAGGGTGAACGAACCAAAACTCAAATGCTCAATGAACTGGCCAACACGAATGTCGCTGCTTTCACCTTGTGGGGCTTTAAGGTCACTCCTCTGGGACCGGATGCCACCTTCGTGGTTTATGAGGTGACCATGCAATTCCCGCCCCGGTCGACGCTGCGCTACTCCAGGGTCTACGTTGGCGCACTCTGGGTAAGGCAGAACGGCCAGTGGAAGGAGCTGCACTATCAGGAAACGCATGTGAAGTAGTTTCCCTGCCCTCGCAATCCCTCCTTATTTAGCAACCTCCGGGGGACCACGATCATCCGTTTAACTGTGGTGCCGTTCACCAAGGAGGCGTGCCATGAAGACGCTGCTATTCGCGATTTTGCTTTCCGCCACTTTCGTCGTAGCGCAGGATGCCAAGCCTGCCGCCGCGGCTCAGGATAATTCCCAACATACGAAGGATCAGGTGACGATTCAGGGCTGTGTGACCCGGCTTAACGGTGATTACGTCTTGGTCAGGCAGGATCCGGGCGTAACTTACGAACTCCAGGCAAGTCGGAAAATAAGGTTCCATTCCTATCTGGGACAACGGATCGCGGTGACGGGCACGGAATCTCCTTCATTGAGCACGAGTTCCGACAGCATAGCGAGAATGGGGTCTGCCAGCCCGGTTACGATTACGGTAAGTTCGATCAAACCGATCGACAGAGAATGCCCGTTGCGCTGACCATTCGCAACGGCTCGATCCGAGGCCCTAATCGCAATCCGGAGGCATCGCCATGATTTCAGACTCGGAGTTGCAGAGGGGCTTGTGCAACGCCGGCTCGAGGCGCGCCGGACGATTGTAGCGGAGAATCCACAGGCCGTCGTTGTTGGTCAGGTAGATCAAGCCGTGACCACCGTCGGGAAGAATGCTCGTCACCTTATTGAAGGTCTCCAGCGTCTTCGGATTGCGCGGGTCGGTCAGATCCAGAACCCGCACCGTCTCCGTAGGATGGTTGCTATTGGTGAGCGTGGTTGGGGTCTTCTCCGGCGCCTGCGCAATGGCCACGTCAGGACTGACGATATCCAGGTTTCCTGCGGTTGCCTGCTCGGACTGCGCCGTCCGCTTCAACAGGTTCGGCATATCCGGCTTGGAAACATCGACGACCATGAAACCCTGCTTGGCGGCCTGCTGCACGTACAAGTACTGCTTGCCATTCTCTTTCTGCAGCAACATCTGAGTTCCCGTCGCCTGCGGCAAGGGCAGGTGAGCAATCACCGTGGCGGGAACGTCGGTCGGTTTCGCCGTCGGTTCCTCACTCGCCATCGCGCTGCCAACACTCGGCAGCAGAACCAACAGCAAAGGCGCATAAACTCGCAACAACTTCTTCATCGAGGTCTGCATAAATCACTTCGATTCTCGACGCGAAGCGGCACGTCCTCTTCGCGTCTAAGCCAACTATACCACCAGGCACGATCCTCTTTTTTCTGCTCCGCCTTACTGTTCCGCAGCGACGCCCACGCAACCGGCGTCGGCCAGCGTCGAACACACCGCGCCCGCCTGCAGCGGCACAAAGGCGTGGTTGGTGCTGGGGTCCACTGAGATGCTGTGCGCATTCGATCCGGTTGGCATGTTATATAACCACTGGTTCGTGCCGGCATCAATCACGCCCATCACCGCGGAAGGCTGCATGTCGCGCGCTGCCAGGTAATACTTGTTATCGCCCGGGTTGTACCAAGTCTCGTCTACGCCTCCGACGTTGGTGATTTCCAGGCAGTTGACGTTTTGTGGCGCATTCGCGATCCCAGTATTCGGAGGCACGCAGGCTACATTGCCGCTGGTTGTGTTCGTGATGACGTATTCGTTCGGCGGAAATGTTTCGCCATCGTGATCGGCGCAACCGACAAGGAAATTATCTCCTGGTCCCGGGATGATGCCGGTGGGCATACAGTCGTACATCGGCCAACTGTTCACCACCACAGGACCATTGCCCGTACCGAGTTGAAGGTCAATCACGTCAACGCTGCCGATTTGCGTGGTCCCGACGGAATTCTCGTTGGTCAGCAACCAGTAGCCGCTGTTCGGATCATAGGACATGGCGCCTAGTCCGGCCGGAGCTATCGCGCCAGAGCAACTACTGTCCGCATAGGGCGGTGTTTGGCTACAAAACGCTCCGGTGTTGTAGCTAATGATGGGGGCGTGATGGCATGGAATCACGTACGAAACACCCATTGGAGTGGTGCCAATGCCTGGCAGACCCGCCGGACCGTCAGCCGCCGCAGATCCGGACACACCGCTGTACACGTGTGGATTAGACGGATCGGGGCACGGGAAGGTGTTGCCGACTGTATCCACGGGGACGGTGGAAGTCAGGCCGAGTCCGCCCGACGCCGCCCCTCCCGCGCCGTCGTAATAGATCTGACCGATAATGCACCGAGGCGGATTAAACGATCCCCCGACACTAGGGTCCAGAGCCGGCGAGGGCAGGGTCTGGCCGTTACCACCCGTGCCCGTTCCTACAATCCCAGTTCCTGTTCCCTGGAGAGGGTATCCAAAAGGCCCTCCCGGCACCGACGGATAAGGGTAAGTTCCGGTCGCTGGATTGTACCCGACGGGATACGGGCCGTAAGCCAGAGCTTGGTCGATGGGCAGGCAGTGCAGATCGCCCTCGCCGAGTGGATCCGCAGTCGAGGTCCTCGGCGGCGTAGCGCCCACGATGTACTCCATGTCGATGAAAGTAATGAACGGCAATCCCGGATCACCGTTGATGACCGCCAGGACATGATGAGTGGAGTCGTACCACATTTCGTCGGAGCGATCATCGCCGCAATCCGCGGCTGAGCCTGCTTCCCCGTTCCAGGAGGCGATGCACCCCGAAATACCTTGCGGCCCGTCATAGTCAGCCGAAACACCAGTCGGTATAGTCGCAATAATGGTCGGCGGAGTAGGCGGGGTGGTGCTCAGGTTCATCGTGGTCAGATCGAAAACGAAAAAGTTGGAGCTGCCGTTGCCAGCAAACAGGATCTTTCCGTCGGGGGTGGTCGTGTTGCCGTCTGGCCCGGACATCGGGTTTACGCCGTTGGCGCGCGAAGCGCAGCACTGAGCGCCGGCGAACCCTCCTAAATTGCCATTCGGACCAAAACCCGTGTTTAGGTGGAAAGTCGGACCTCCCTGCCAGGACATATCGGTCCTGCAGCCATACCTGACGAAATTGCCAAACACGTCAACCGTCGGCGGAATAATCTCCACCGTTGGCGTGGGAGGAGCCCCTGTATAGTTCGGCTGCGGCTCTGTTGGGCACGGACTGGCGCCGTTGCCCGCGCCGGCGACAGCATTCGATCCTTGGATCGAGAACACGGCGAGATCCTGCGACGTGTCGATCACCTGCATGGCAATGCCGATACGGTCGGAAATGAAATCCAGGTAAGGCCCTCCCGTTCCTGTCACGTTCGGGGCGATCGTACTGATGTCGAAGGAATTAAACGGACCGCCGGGTTCGCCGGTAGGATTGTGCTCGGGCACGGGAATGACGTTGATGATGGCGTAAGCTCCGTTCACCGTCGTGCCGCACGTGGGGCAATTCGCCGTCGTGCCGCAGCCACTCAACATCACAAACAGCGCGGTGAGAACAATAACTAGAAAAATCTTCGGTCTCATTCGAATTCCCTCCTGCGATTTTCCCTTCAGGACCGGCTTGCGGCCGGCCCCGGCATTTACCCCAATTGTTGAAACGTTCCGCACGCCATCGACACCCGGCGAACTAGAACCGGAACTGTAACTCCTGCGAAATAACGTAATAATTCTGCGGCACCGCGCCGATGGTGCTGGGATCCTTCAATTGATCGACACCCAGATTGAGTTGGTACTTGACCCAATAATTGGGATACCAGGTAACCCCGGTGGTGATCTCGTCGGTGTGGAAATTAAACGTCGGCACAAAACCTGGCGTGTAATAGTTCAGGAAGTTTGCACCCGGTTCCTTGGCTTGAATGCCCATGTATCGGACACCGATTCCCCACGCGCCCAACCCACGTCCCTTGCCCCCCGGAGTGTCCGGTCCAAAGAGCGGCCTCTTGACTCGCGGAGTTCCGTTCTCAGGCTGCTTTTCACCCGTGATCAGGTAAGTCGTGCTGATGGTCCAGGCTTTGGCGATGATCGATGGAAGGCTCAGGAAGCCGATACCTCCTGCCTGTTCCGAGCCGACATTGTTGCGCGACATGTTGAGTTGATCAAACTCGCCGCGCGCGGCGAATCCCGATTTGAGATAAGTGAACTCCCCGTTGTAGCGCTGAATCGGTCCGTTGATGGCGAACTGCGGAAAGAAATCGTAGGCCCGGTCAGGGATCGTTCCGTTAAAGCTCTGATCCCCGGAAAGGCCCCGCGAGCGAGCGCGGTCGGCTGCTCCGCCGATGGCAAGTTGTTTCAGCCAGTTGCTGGATTTGCGCCACGGGTAGAGCCGCAGCCGGCCGATGACTTCTGGCTGGTTGGTGGTATTGAGTGTGGCATATCCCTTGCCGTTAAACGCCCCCACCCAGTACTGCAAGACGCCTCCATCAATGTCGCCGTGAAACGCAATGCCCGGGCTGCGGAACGCCGACGCTGCTGACGGATATAGCAATGACTGAAACCCGCGTTCCACAAAATCCAGATTGGTGGCGCCGGTTCCAGATTCCTGTGCAAATGGCGTCTTAAACTGGCCCGCCTGGAATTGGAACTCAGGCCGCAGTCTTACGTTGAGGTACACGTCACGCACGATCGATCCTGAAGTGCTGGCAGCGTCCGTGAGCAGGGCAAAATCGAAATGCGAGCCATAATTACCCTGGAAGCCGAAGCGGGCCCGGCGCAGCACGAACGTGTCGGAGGGCGCACCGTCGCCCTGGTAAGCTCGGTAGTCGTTATCTACGTACCCGTAGGGGCTGATGCTGAACTGCCCATCCGGGCTGCGAATGTAAAAATGCTCTCCGTTCCATCCCGCCGTGAGGGGAGCGGTGCTCTTGGGGGAGGCAACCATCGCCGACTGCTCGGCCGCCGGCGCAGGCGGAGCGTCAAGCTCGCGCAGGACCGCATCACTTATATGCGCATTGCTGCTGCTTGTGGCCGCGGCCGGTTGCACTTGCGCCTCCGCGGGCTTATCCGCCACCGGCTTGACCGAAACCGTGTCCTTTGCCACCGGCGCCGCTTTTTCCTGCGCCTGCGCCAGCTTTTCCACCAGCGTCTTCAGTTCCTCGATGGTCTGGCGCTGCGCGGCAACCTCGCTTCGCAGCTGGTCCACTTCCGCCTTGGTGGCCGGCGTGGATGCGCCCGAAGTAGCCGCAGGTTCCGAGCTTTGAGCCAACATGAATGAACCTGCTGCCACGAACAGCACCAGCAGCGCGAGAAGTTTGGTGAGCGAGCGCATGGTTTTCTTCTCCCCGTTGATTTGCGAAATCAGCCCTTGCGACAGTGCCGACACTTTACACCGCCGCTCCGTTCGGGATAACAGTCACTTCCGAAATTTACGAAAAAAGGAATCCGATCCGGTATGAAAAGCGGACCAGTGCCGAATGCGCGGTTTACCATAAAAAAATGGATACTGTCAAGAAAAGTTTTCAATGAGTACGACGCTAGATTACATCGGCACTAACTTCCGGGCATAGGGAGGGTTCATCCCTAGTAAACATCTGTAAACATCAAAAAATCTCTACTAAATCATTTCGTTCGAGTCTCCGCCCGGTTCATGTGCCACTTACAGGTCACCTTTTAACTTTGACTGCCACCTTAACAAGCGTGTGGCGCCAACCCGCAAACCTTCGTTTTTGTGATGCTCAAATTTTCTGGTACACCAGGAGCTTGCCCTTCGCTCAGGCCATCTTGCTTTTTTTCGCCGGCGCCGTCGCCGGCACGCTCAACGCTGTGGCCGGCGGTGGTAGCTTTGTTTCGTTTCCCGCTCTGCTCTTTACCCGCGTGCCACCTGTCCAGGCCAACGCCACAAACACCGTCGCCTTATGGCCGGGCTTAGCCGCAAGTGCGGTTGCTTATCTCAGCCGGTTGAATACTCCGCTGCGCTTACTGCTCCCTTTGCTCCTGACCAGCGTGGCTGGAGGTTGGGCAGGAGCGGTGTTGCTCCTCAAGACTCCCCAACACACTTTCCTGCATCTGGTTCCCTGGCTGTTGCTGGGTGGAACTTTGCTCTTCGCTTTTGGTAATCAAATACGCGCCATCGCCGGCAAGCACGCCACGGTCGACGACCTCCGCGGCATATCCTGGCCGGCGATTACAGTGGTTTCGATCATGGAGTTGCTGATCTCCGTCTATGGCGGATACTTCGGCGCCGGTATCGGCTTCATGACGCTTGCCATGCTCGCTTCCCTGGGCATGCACGATATTCACGCCATGGGTGCGATCCGCACTTTGCTTGCCGTCGCCATCAATGCGGCTGCGGTCGTCACTTTCGTGGTGGCCCGCGCCATCTTGTGGCCGCAATGTGTGGTGATGATCGCGGGCTCTCTCGCCGGAGGATGGTTCGGAGCGCACTACGCGCAGAAAGCGGATCCGCAAAAAATGCGTTATCTAGTCATCGGTGTCGGCCTGGTCATGACCGCGTATTTCTTCGTCACTGGCCATTAGCACCCATTGGACCGAAACGAATCCATTCCCGGCGCAGATCCGAATCCGTCCCAGTGTTGCGAGGCGGCTCTATGAGGATGGTTTCGAAATCAGTTAAACTGAGTGTTTCGTGAATGGACGATAGACTTTCCTGGAACAATCATGGCGCTTGCAGTTCCGTGAGGAATGTCTTCCGGGAAAGTTCCAGCATCCGCGACAAGCCGAAACCTTTTGTGAAATTCGACTAACCACGTGACTCAAACCAAGGACGGATTCGAACTAATAACCGAAAAGAGGCAAAATTTATGAGTACGACCACACTCCCCGAAACCCGCGAAGAGCGCGCCACCGTGACCTCCACCAAATACGTTTACTTTTTTGGCGGCGGCAAAGCCGATGGCAACGGCAAGATGAAAGACGTGCTGGGCGGCAAAGGCGCTGGCCTGGCCGAAATGACCAACGCCGGATTGCCTGTCCCTCCCGGATTCACCATCCAAACCGAAGCCTGCCGCGAATACATGCGCGGCGGCCTGTCGGCCGACGTTACCCGCCAGATGGATGAAGCTCTCGCCAAACTCGAAGCGCTGCAAGGACAGAAACTCGGCTCAGGCGACAATCCGCTGCTGGTCAGCGTGCGCTCGGGCGCCAAATTTTCCATGCCCGGCATGATGGACACGATTCTCAATCTCGGCTTGAACGACAAGAGCGTCGCGGCGCTCGCCAGGTTGAGCAACAATCCGCGCTTCGCCGCCGACTCCTACCGCAGGCTGATCCAGATGTTCGGCAACGTCGTGCTCGATATCGAGAAATCGGCCTTCGATGAAGTTTTCGACGCCAAGAAGAAGCAGAAAAAAGCCAAGCTCGACACCGAACTCGATGCCAAGGCCTTGCAGGAAGTGATCGTCGAATACAAGAAGGTCGTGAAGAAGCATGCCAAGCGCGACTTCCCGCAGGATCCGCGCGAACAGCTGGTCATGGCCCGCGACGCCGTGTTCCGTTCCTGGCAAAACGACCGCGCCAAAACTTATCGCCGCATCAACAACATCGACGACATGCTGGGCACCGCGGTCAACGTGCAAGCCATGGTGTTCGGCAATCTCGGCGACACCAGCGGCACGGGCGTAGGTTTCACCCGCAATCCCGCGACCGGCGCGAAAGAATTTTACGGCGAGTTCCTGATGAACGCGCAAGGCGAAGACGTGGTCTCGGGTGTCCGCACTCCGGTACATATCTTGGAGCTCCACAAGATCATGCCCAACGTTTACGACCAGCTGCGCGACATCACGACGCGCCTTGAAAACCACTACAAAGACATGCAGGATTTCGAGTTCACCATCCAGGATGGCAAGCTCTACATGCTGCAGACGCGCAATGGCAAGCGCACCGGCCGGGCCGCGGTTCGCGTGGCGATCGAGATGGTGGAAGAAGGACTGATCACGGAGAACGACGCCATCTTCCGCGTCGAACCCAATCAGCTCTACGACTTTCTCGTGCCCACTCTGGATGAGAAGGAAATCAAGCCGCAGAATTTGCTGACAGACAAGGGCCTGCCAGCGTCTCCCGGCGCGGCCGTGGGACAGATCGTATTCACCGCGGATGATGCCGTCGAAAAGGCGGGTCATGGCGACAAGAAAAATCCCGTCATTCTGGTGCGCGCCGAAACCACTCCCGAAGATATCCACGGCATGGAGGTCGCGGCCGGCATTCTGACTTCGCGCGGCGGCATGACCAGCCACGCTGCCGTCGTCACGCGCGGCATGGGAAAGTGCTGCGTGGCCGGCGCCGGCGAGATTGAAGTGAACGAGCGCGCGCGCGAGATGCGCGCGAAGGGCCAGGTATTTCACGAAGGCGACTGGATTTCGCTCGACGGCACCACCGGACGCGTCATCAAAGGCAAACTCAACACGCTGCCCCCAACCGCCGAAAATGCTGACCTGCAAAAACTCATGGGCTGGGCCGAGCCCTTTCGCAAGATCGGAGTGCGCGCCAACGCCGACATCCCTCGCGACGCCATCCAGGCAAAGGCCTTCGGCGCAGAAGGCATCGGTCTCTGCCGCACCGAGCACATGTTCTTCGCGCCCGATCGCATCCCTCACATGCGCGCGATGATCCTTGCCGACAACGAAAAAGATCGCCGCAAGGCGCTCAACAAGCTGCTGCCCTATCAGCGTGCCGATTTCGAGGGTCTGTTCAAGGCGATGGACGGTCTACCCGTGACCATTCGCCTCCTCGATCCGCCCCTGCACGAATTCCTGCCCAAGCGCGAGAAGTTGATGGTCGACATCGCTTCGCTTCCCAGCGCGAAAGCACAACAGAAAAAGGCGCTGGTCGCAGAGTACAAAGAGTACGGCGCAAAAGGCGTGGGCGATTTGAAGAAGCTTCTGTCGGAGTTGCTGCGCCGCGTGGAAGAATTGCATGAGTTCAATCCCATGCTGGGGCTTCGCGGATGCCGTTTGGGGATCTCTTATCCGGAGATCACCGAGATGCAGGCCCGCGCCATTTTCGAAGCGGCGGTGGCTGTCGAGAAAAAAGGCATCAAGACCCACGCCGAGGTGATGATCCCTCTGATCGCCACCGTCAAAGAGATGGCGAACCAGGGAGCCATCGTCAAGCGTATCGCCGAAGAGGTGTTCAAAGCGAAAGGCAAGCATGTGCACTATCTGGTCGGCACCATGATCGAATTGCCCCGCGCCTGCCTCATCGCCGACGAAATCGCGAAGGAAGCCGAATTCTTCTCCTTCGGTACTAACGACCTCACGCAAACTACCTTCGGGTTCTCCCGCGATGACGTGAACAAAATTCTGACCTCCTATCTCGCGGAAGGAATTCTGAAACAGGACCCGTTCGCCGTCATCGATCGCGATGGCGTCGGCGAACTGGTCCGCATCGGCATCGAACGCGGCCGGCAAACCCGCCCGAAACTCGAAGTCGGTATCTGCGGCGAACACGGCGGCGAACCTTCCTCGGTCGAGTTCTGCCACAAGGTCGGTATGGATTACGTGGCCTGTTCCCCGTTCCGCGTTTTGACTGCTCGTTTGGCTGCGGCGCAAGCCGGTGCCAGCGATAAATTGAAGGTTGAGGGCGGCAGAACAAAATAGCTCTACCATGAAAGGCTGCGCCACGGCGGGGGAGCGATCGCGCTTCCCCGCCCTGTTTTTACGTCGACACTCGCGTAGAACGAGCCCGTGATCATAAGAAAAACTAATCGATCCGACAAACAGAATTAACTTGACTACTTTTGCAGAACGTTATTCACTGCCAGACTACTTCTTTATCTCGCAGGCGCTGGCGCACAACGTTGCCCTTTTACGCTCCTGCGCAATCTAATTTGGTTCGAGAGAGGCCTCATGAGCACCGTGCAACAAGTTCCCCGCGATTTGCTTGCTCCACTGCATCCGCCCGCCCGCTATCTTTTCGGACCCGGTCCCACCATGGTCGACCCGCGCGTCTATCAAGCGCTCGCCACACCCATCGTCGGACATCTCGATCCCTATTTCATCCAGGTCATGCAAGACGTGCAGGAACAGCTCAAGTCGGTCTACGGCGCCAAGAGCGGCTCAACGCTGGTCATTTCCGGCACCGGCAGCGCAGGCATGGAGGCCGCAGTCGCCAATTTTGTAGAGCCCGGTTCTAAGTTCGCCGTCTTTGCCAACGGATATTTCTCCGATCGTCTTACCGATATGGCCAAGCGCAACGGCGCCAATGTCGTGCGCTTCGAGAAGGCCTGGGGCGAAACTTTCTCCGACGCAGAAGCCGCCGAATTCATCCATCGTGAAAAGCCGGCCGTCGTCGGATACGTCCACGCCGAAACATCCACGGGAGCGCTGCAGTCAGGTCACGCAATCTGCGCGGCCGCACACGACGCCAAAGCTCTGGTCATCGCCGACTGCGTCACCTCCCTCGGCGGATTGCCGGTCGAGTTCGACAACACGGGCATCGACATCGCCTACAGCTGCACCCAAAAAGGCCTCAGCTGCCCGCCGGGATTGTCTCCGCTCGCCCTCTCGCAGCGGGCCATGGATTGGCTGCGCGCCCGCACCACACTTTCTCGCAGCTGGTATCTCGATCTCAAACTCATTCACGATTATTCGACGGTATCGCACCGCTATCACCACACCGCCCCCATTTCCATGTTCTACGCGTTGCGTGAAGCGTTGCTGGTGATCGCCGAAGAAGGCCTCGAGAATCGCTGGGAACGCCATCGCCGCGCTCACAAATTCTTCGTCAGCCAAATCGAAGCCATGGGCCTCGGCATGCACGTCCCGCCAATCCACCGCATTCCGACGCTCAACACGGTCCTGGTTCCCAAGGGAGTCGACGACGCCAAAGTTCGCCAACGCCTTTTGCAAGGTCCTGGCATTGAAATCGCCGGAGGATTCGGCCCGCTCGCCGGCAAGGTCTTTCGCATCGGCCTGATGGGACCGCTCGCCACCGAAGCGAACGTCCAGTTTTTCCTGAGTGAATTCAAGCAAGCGCTGAAGTCGGAAGGTTATTCCATGTAGCGCGCATCCCGGATTCCTCAAAATAAAGATTGCCAAGAAATTGGCTTGCCGAACTGATAGACGCAAGACCGACGGACCCAAGCAGCACAGCGCGCATCTAGTCTCCGATATCGCATTCAACACGCCGGGCTGAGGACTTCACCCATGGCTACAAGACTTACTCTGAAGTCGGTAGCGACGTTGCTCGATGTTTTGCATTTCGCGGATAGCCACGCCGCTATCGCTGTCCCCGAGTTACAAATCGTTGTGACCTACCAATCGTTGCGCCAGCAAGTGCTGGCGATGGCCGACGCGCTGGCTTCCGCCGGCGTTCGCCGCGGAGACCGCGTGGCCATCGCCATGCCCAACGGCTTGCCTGCGATCGTGAGCTTTCTCGCCGCTTCCATCGCCGGAACCGCCGCTCCTCTCAATCCTGCATATCCCTACGAGGAATTCCTGTTCTTCCTCCGTGATACCGACGCGCGCGTCTTGCTCTGCCCGCCCGCCGGCGTCCCCTTCGCGCTCAGCGCCGCCGCCGATCTCAAGATCCCAATTCTCCCCGTGGGCATGACCGACAAGGGAATCGTTCACCTGATCGACGCTCCCACGGGCGCGAAAGCTCCCGAGCCCACCGCCGACGATATCGCGCTCGTCCTCCACACCAGCGGCAGCACCGGACGCCCCAAGCGTGTTCCCTTGCGCCATTTCAATCTCGCGGTGTCGGCTGCCACCATCGCAAGCACCTACGCGCTTTCGTCGGAAGACGTTTCGCTGTGCGTCATGCCGCTGTTCCACATTCATGGCTTGATCGGCTCGGCCATGTCGACGCTTCTCTCCGGCGGAACATTGGTAGTTCCCACGAAATTCAACGCGCTCACCTTCTGGCGCACCGTGCGCGACCATCGCGTGACCTGGTTTTCGGGAGTGCCTACCATGCATCAGCTTCTGATGGCGCGCGCCCACAACAAGCCTCCCGAGGCGGACACTCTCCGCTTCATCCGCTCCTGCAGCGCACCCTTATCGCCTGAACTCATCAACAAAATCGAAGGACTCTTCGGCGTTCCGTTTGTCGAAGCCTATGGCATGACCGAAGCCGCCCACCAGATGACCTCCAATCCCCTCCCGCCGCGTTATCGCAAAGCCGGGTCGGTCGGCGTCGGCACCGGCATTCGCATCAGCGTCATGGATAAAGAGGGCAACGAGCTCGGCACCAACCAGCGTGGCGAGATCGTCATTCAAGGTGCCAGCGTTTTCCGCGGATACGAAAATAATCCCGAGGCCAACGCGCGCGCTTTAGTCAAGGGATGGTTCCGTACCGGCGACGAAGGATTTCTCGACGACGACTGCTACCTTCACTTGACTGGCCGCATTAAAGACATCATCATTCGCGGCGGAGAAAATGTCGCGCCTCACGAAGTCGATGAAGTCCTGCTCAAGCATCCCGCGGTCGCCGCCGCAGTCACCTTCGGTTTCGCGCACCCCACTTTAGGCGAGGAAGTCGCGGCAGCCGTCGTGCTCCACGAACCGAATGGCGCCACCGAATCTATACTTTTAAAGCACTGTCGCGACTTTCTGGCAGAATATAAGTGCCCCAAAAAACTTTATCTCGTGACCAGCATCCCCACGACCGCCACAGGAAAAATTCGCCGGCGCGCCGTCGCTGCCGCCCTGCTCGATAGCCCCGCATGAGACTCCGGAAATGAAATTTCTGATCGCGGGAGCTGGAGCCATCGGAGCCTACCTCGGCGCTCGCCTGGCGCGCGCCGGTTTCGACGTGACCCTCTTCGCCCGCGGTCCACACTTGAAAGCCATGCAGCAGCGTGGCGTGCAGGTGCGCAGCGCCGACGGCGATTTCCAGGCTCACCCGAAAATTGCCGGCTCGCTCGAAGAAGCCGGACCAGCCGACGTCGTCTTCCTCGGAGTCAAAGCCCACAGCCTGCCGCAACTCGTTCCGCAATTGAAGCCGGTCCTCGGTCCAGACACCACCGTGGTCAGCACGCAGAATGGCATTCCCTGGTGGTACTTCCAAAATCTTGGCGGCGAATGGAACGGTCTTCGCCTCGAGCGCATCGATCCCGGCGGAATAATTTCTGCGGCAATCGACGCCGGCCGCGTCGTCGGTTCCATCGTCTATTTTTCCACCGAGATCATCGAACCGGGAGTGATTCAGCACACTGAAGGCAATCGCATTTCTCTCGGCGAGCCCAACGGAACTCGCTCCGAACGCAGCCGCCGCATCGCCGAGGCGCTCGTAGGTTCAGGCCTGCGCTGTCCCATCACCACACACATCCGCCAGGAAATCTGGGTCAAGATTCTCGGCAATGCCTCCTTAAATCCCGTCAGCGCGCTCACCCGTTCCACCGTGGTTCAGATGATCCGCGACCCCGGCGTTGCAGACGTGATTCGCAGCATCATGCTCGAAGTCGAAGCCGTTTCTCGAAAACTAGGAATGGAGTTGCCGGTCTCCATCGAACAGCGAATGGCAGGCGCCGAAAAAGTTGGCGAGCATAAAACCTCGATGCTGCAGGATCTCGAAGCCGGCCGTCCCATGGAACTCGAAGCGCTCGTCGGCTCCGTCGTCGAACTCGGCGAAAAAGTGGGCGTCGCCATGCCGCATACGCGCGCGGTCTACAGTTGCGCGAAACTGCTGGGAAGTGGCACCCTGATCCCGCGGGCGGGACGTTCCTGAACCGCTGCTTTCTCTCCCGGCCATTGCACTTTTTCCCCTGAAGCGCGAATATTGCCGGAGACTTGACAGCGGGGGTATACTCCATCTGGTCCACTTATCGGACCACTTGGAGTCTAGCGTGGCCTCAACCCTCACTTCCGGCTTCGAAACCGTTCGCCGCAACAAAGTCTACGAAGACGTAGCCCGCCAGATCGAGCGCCTCATCCTCAAAAAACTGCGCCCGGGCGACAAGTTGCCTTCCGAGCGCGAGCTCGCCGAAGTGCTCTCCGTAAGCCGCAGTTCCATCCGCGACGCCATTCGCAGCCTGGAGCTCGCTGGCATGGTCGAGCCGCGCCAGGGCGCTGGCACAATTGTTCGCGAAGTTACCGCAAGTTCCGTCGCCAATCCTCTGGCCAACGCCCTTAAGCGCAAAGAAGAGCTCATGAGTGAGCTGCTTGATTTTCGCCGTATCCTTGAGCCGCCGCTCGCCGGCCGCGCCGCCACTCATGCGTCTTCGGAAGAAATTTCTGAGATGGAGGACATCCTGAACCGGCAGGAGCAGAAACTGCGCAAATCGGAGAGCACCATCACCGAAGACTCGGAATTCCACTACGCCGTCGCCATGGCGTCCGGAAACAGTGTGGTCCTGAAGGTACTCGACATTCTTATGGATCTGCTCCGCGACACGCGGGAGCGCAGCCTCCAGGTCGAAGGCCGGCCGCAGAAATCTTTAGCCGGTCACCGCCGCATTCTGGCAGCGATCCGGCGCCATGACGCCGAGGCCGCCAAAGCAGCCATGCGCCGCCACATTGAAGATGTCGAAGAAATCGTATTGCACGAAGTGAGCGCTTGAGCCGTCGCACCGTTCGCTCCCGGTGAATGGGGCGATTGCGCTGGGGCGATTGCGCTGGGGAAGATTGCATCAGCGACGATCGAACTGGGGATCATCGACAAGGTAATGACTGAACTACGCACGAGTGAACTACGCACGAGCGCATTAGGCACGAGTGCATTAGACACGAGTGCATCAAAGACGACCGAATTAAAGACGACCGTATCCGAGCCGATCCGAGTGACTGACTTCGCAAACAACTTGCCTCGTGAGGCCGCACCCTCCCACACTTCAGATCGTTCTGCTTCGGGATCGACTCTTATCTTGCGGGTTGCCGAAGCTCGTGTTGAAGACGTCGGCCACGCCATCGCCCGTCTCGCCCCAGCCGATCTTCGTCGCATGAATGCTCATCCCGGCGACATTCTGAAAATTACCGGCGGCGCCATCGCCGTCGGGCGCGCCGAACTTGGCGACGAAAGCCACGAAGGCATGATCCAGATCGACGGCACCTGCCGCAACAATTGCAGCGCCGGATTGCAGGAGCAGGTGTCGGTCGCGCCCGTCGAATCCCAGCAAGCCGTCGCGGTTCGCCTCTCGCCCTTGTGGGTGGGCGCTCCGCCGGCCATGATCGCTCCCGAGCGCATGCTCGAAGATCTGGATGGCGTGCCCGTCATCGCCGGCTGCGTGGTTCGCGTGCCCACGTTTGCCAAGGCCGTGAACTTCCAGGTCGTGCGCACCATCCCCTCCGGCCCGGTTGTCATCGGCAAGCGCACCGATATCCGCGTCGTCGAAGGCGACCAAACAGCGTCGCGCGCCCCGGCGGTTTCCTACGAAGACATCGGCGGGCTCGAGCGCGAAGTCGCCCGCGTGCGCGAGATCGTCGAACTCCCGTTAAAGTTCCCGCAAGTCTTCGAGCGCCTCGGAATTCTCGCCCCCAAGGGCGTGCTGCTCTACGGCCCTCCCGGCACCGGCAAAACGCTGCTCGCGCGCGCCGTCGCCGCTGAGAGCCGTGTCCACTTCATTCACCTCAACGGCCCCGAGATCATGCGCAAGTTCTATGGCGAGAGTGAGGCCAAGCTGCGCGAGGTTTTCGAAGAAGCCGCTCGCCGTGCCCCGGCCATCCTGTTCATCGATGAGATCGATGCCGTCGCGCCCAAGCGCGCCGAAGTCAGCGGCGAAGTCGAAAAGCGCGTGGTCGCACAACTTCTCAGCCTGATGGATGGCTTCGTCGCGCGCGGCCAGGTCATCGTCATCGGCGCTACCAACATTCCCGAAGTTCTCGACCCGGCTCTGCGCCGTCCCGGCCGCTTCGATCGCGAAATCGAAATCGGAGTTCCCAACACGCAGGCGCGTCTGCAGATTCTCAAAATCCACACTCGCGCCATGCCGCTCGCGTCAGACGTCGATCTCAAAGAAATCGCGGAGCACTCTCACGGTTTCGTCGGCGCCGATCTGGAAGCCCTGTGCCAGGAAGTGGGCATGATTGCCCTGCGCGGCTTTCTCGCTGCATGGCCTCTGGAAACCGACGCCGCCGCGTCGGGAGACTTAGCCTGCTTGCAGGTGACGCGCGAAGACTTTCTCGCTGGATTGAAAGAAGTCGAGCCCAGTGCCACGCGTGAATTCTTCATCGAAAAAAGTTCATCGACGTTCGCATCCCTCGGCGGCTTGAGCGAAATAAAACGTCTGCTTGAAGCCGTGGTCGATCACTCCCACGTCGGCGCGGAAATCTACGAACAAGTCGGTCTCGAACCGCCGCGTGGAATTCTGCTGGTCGGCCCATCCGGCACCGGCAAAACTGCCATGGCCCGCGCGCTCTCCGGGGAGAAACAGCTTCCGCTCATCGCCATCGATGGCCCGCAACTTTACTCGAAGTGGTTGGGCGAATCCGAACGCGCCCTGCGCGAAGTCTTCAAAAAAGCCCGCCGCGCCGCGCCTTGCATTCTCTTCTTCGATACCATCGATGCCCTCGCGCCCAGGTTCGGCTCCGACCAGTTCGGCACCGACATCTACCAAAGAATTCTCAGCCAGCTTCTGCGTGAAATCGACAACCTGCGCGACGTCAAGGGCGTCATACTGCTGGCCGCGACAAACCGTCCCGAGCGCATCGAGCCCGCGCTCTTGCGCAGCGGCCGCTTCGACTACATGCTTCCCTTCGCCAGCCCCGACGCCGCCGATCGCGCAACCATCCTGCGCATTTGTTGTCGCCGCGTGCCGCTGGCTCCGGACGTCGATCTCCACGAGCTCGCCGGACAAACAGCGGGCTTCACCGGCGCGGACATCGAAAGCCTCTGCAAGAAGGCAACGCTGTCGGCCATTGTGGAATTTCAAAACGGCAACCGCCTCGCGCCCTTTGTAGTCTTGCGAAGCGATTTCCGCGCAGTTCTTGATAGCGATCGTAACCAAGATTGTCCCAAACAAGATTGTCCCAAAGAAGATCGTCCCAAAGAAGATCAACGAGGTTGAATCTTATGAGCTACACCGAACTCACCGTCTGGACGCGCGGCATCATCATGGATAAAGAAGGCCGCGACATCGTCAACTCCATCTCTGCCTCCGCCCGCATCGAGGGCAAGTTCGCGCAGGCAATGGAAAATTACGTCGATAATCCTGACCGCACCAACGCGCCCACTCGCAAATATTGCCGAGTGAGCGACACCGTCCTCGAAAACGAACTCACCTACGAGAACGAGCACCCCAACATCGTCGTGCTGGTCGAAGGCACCATGGTCAAAGGTTGGGACTACATGCGCGGCATGCCTCCCGGCGGCACGCTCGTCATCAACACGCACTATTCGCCCGAGTACATGATCCGCTTCGTCCCCGGCGCGGAGCGCCTTTCGCAACTCGTGTGTGTCGACGCCGCCCATATCGCCGACCACAAGTGGCTCTACTACCGGCTTGGTGAACTCGGCCTAGACCGCCTTTCCACCGAAGGCGCCGCCGAGCGCAGTAAAAAAGTTGCTCCCGATATCGCCGCTCCGCTCATTGCCGCCGTCATCAAGACGACGAACATCGTCAAGATGGCGACCATCCAGCCGATGGTCGCCAACCAGCATGCATTCAAATTAGCGCTCGAAGAATTGAAAGTGATGCAATTAAACCCTGTGGCTGTGTAGGAAGGACTTCATGTCGACAAAAGGCACAAAAATTCCCGATTGGCTTACCGTACCCTTCGCAGGCATCACGCCCGCCCCTTCGCAGGATAAAGGGCAGAACCTTTTTCCCACCGGCAACTGGCGCGCCATTCGCCCCGTCTATCGCGACAAGTTGCCACCCTGCAACAACGCCTGCGGCACTAACGAAAAAATTCAGGGCTATCTCGACCTGGTGAAGCGCGGCAAATATCTTGACGCCTATGCGCTCATTAAAGAGGACATGCCTTTCCCGTCGGTCACCGGACGCGTCTGCTACCACCCCTGCGAGCAGGCCTGCAATCGTGGAAAGTATGACGAGGCCATTTCGATTCGTGCCGTCGAGCGTTTTCTCGGCGATCTCGGCCAGGCCCTGACCAACGACGTGGTCAAACCCGGCAAGCCGAACGGCAAGAAAGTCGCCGTCGTCGGCTCCGGCCCAGCCGGTCACAGTGCCGCTTACCAACTCGCGCGCCTCGGCTACAAAGTGACCATCCTTGAAAAATCGCCGAAAGCCGGTGGACTCAATCGCGGCGGGATTCCCGACTGGGTTCTTCCGCAGGATGTGCTCGATCGCGAAATCGAGCGCCTGGAACAGCTCGGCATCGAAATCAAGACAAATTGCGAAGTCGGCAAAGATGTCAGTTGGGACGATCTGAAAAAGAACTACGACGCCTGCGTTCTCGCCGTCGGACTCACCGAACCCAACAGCGTTCGCGCCGAAGGCGAAAACAAAGAAGGCGTCCTCTACGGACTTCCCTTCCTGCGCGACATCGGTATGGGCACGTCAAAGGTTAAGCTGGGCTCGCGCGTTGTCGTGATCGGCGGCGGAAATACCGCCATCGACTGCGCTCGCGAAGCCCTGCGCCAGGGCGCGCTCGAAGTGACCATGATCACCGTCGAAGGGCATCCCAAAGAAATGCCTTGCGTCGCCGAAGATCTCCACGACATGCTCGAAGAGGGAGTCGAGTTGATGCACGGCCGCGCCGTCACCGCCGTTCTCGGTAACGGCAAAGTAGAAGCTCTGCAACTGCATCCGGCGCGCTTCTCCGGCGCCGTCAACGCCTCGCCGATCACCGTCAACCGCGACGTGGCTCACGAACGCTTCGCCTGCGACAACGTCATCATCGCCGTCGGCCAACATGCCTCGCTCGCGTGGCTGCCGCAGGAATTCAAGAACGAGCGCGGCACCATCAAGATTGACCGCTTCGGCCGTCTCGGCGATACCAATTTCTTCGCCGCCGGCGACATCGTACAACTCGGTTCCGGCCAGCCGCTGATGGTCGTTAACGCCGTCGGCGACGGCAAGCGCGTCGCCTTCAACCTCGACAAAGCGCTTCGCGGCGAAGCCTTGCAGCCGCGCACCATTGCGGTCGACGTCATCATGGATCTCAACCGCATGAACATGACCTACTTCCCGCACTTCCCGCGCGTGCCGCAAGAACTGCTGCCGCCGGTAAGCCGGCGCAAGACGCAGGAGGAAGTGATTCAGGGATTCTCCGAAGAGCAGGCGGTTGAGGAAGCCGGACGCTGTTTCAGTTGCGGCACCTGCAATGCCTGCGACAACTGTTATCTGGTCTGTCCCGAACCCTGCATTGCGCGTCCCGAACGTTCCAACGGCCTGTACAAGATTCTGGTCGACTACTGCAAAGGTTGCCGCGTGTGCATCGAGGAATGTCCCACGGGCTGCCTCGAAGGCGTTCCCGAACTCGACTTCGACACCGGAGTCGTGCGCATGGATACCGCTTTCGCCATCTCCCCCGGCCTGCACGGACGTCAGGCCCAGGAGTTGATAAATCTGTCGAGCCGCCCAGCCAAGGACATATAAGAAGATCATTTTCAGAACGATATTTAGAATCGGAGCAAGTCATGCCAACAGCTACCGCACTGAGCAAGAAGAAAGTCCGCATCAACGGCTGCGTCGCCTCGGCGCAAGCCGCCAAGTATGCCGACGTCGACGTCATCGCCGCGTATCCCATTCGTCCCTACACCGCAACCATGATGGCGCTGGCGCAAATGGTCGCCAACGGAGAACTGGACGCCGAATACATCGTCGCCGATAGCGAGCATTCGCAACTGAGCATCTCGCACGGCGCGTCGTCCAGCGGCGCGCGCGTTTTCACTGGCAGTTCCGGCGTTGGCGTGCAATTCGCCTACGAACTCTACTCGCCGATCTCCGGCAGCCGCATGCCGGTGCAAATGATGGTCGCCGACCGCACCCTCGACCCTCCCGGCGATTTCGGCTCTGAACATACGGATGCTCTTTCGACGCGTGACATGGGATGGCTGATGGGCTGGTCCTGTGACGCGCAGGAAGCCTTCGACAATCACCTGATCGCCTACCGCATCGGCGAAGACCCGCGGGTGCTGTTGCCGCAAATGGTTTGTCAGGATGGCTTCTTCGTTTCCCACATCACCGGCGACGTCGAACTGCCCGACTCCGGTCAGGTGAAGGAATTCCTGCCGCCCTACAAGCATCCCTATCCGCTCGATCCGAGGCATCCCGTCTCGCATGGCCCGCAGATCATGCCGGAACAGGGCCCGCCCTTGCAGTTGGAGCGTGCCCGAGCCATGGAGGCCTCGATGGCGGTGATCGAAGAAGTTCACGACGAGTTCGCGAAGATCTTCGGCAGAAAGTACGACCCGTGGGTGGAAGAGTTCATGACCGACGACGCCGAGGTCGTCTTCTTCCTGCAGGGCGCTCATGCGGTGACCGCCCGCTTCGCCATCCAGCACATGCGCGAGAAGGGATTGAAAGTCGGCATGGTGCGCCTGCGCACCATTCGCCCGTATCCCACCGATCGCGTCTGTGAAGTCCTCAGCAAGTTCAAAGTGGTCGGGGTGATCGAAACCAACATGGCTCTGGGGAGTCCTGCGAGCGGCGGCGCGCTCTACGCCGACGCCTGTGCCGCGCTCTACGAAGCCAAACAGCGTCCGCTGGTCCTGTCGTTCATGGCAGGCATGGGCGGCGAAGCCATCGTGCTGAAAGAGTTCTATTGGATGACCGAGAAGATGATGAACGTGCAGAAGCGCGGAAAGATCGAAAAGCGCACGCACTGGGTCGGATTCGAAGAGTAAGCCAAGAAGAGCAGCGAGAACCATCGACACGTTAAGATTAGGAGTTGAGGAGAAACCGTTATGGCAACCATCGAAGTTCAGCGGCAAATTCTGCCGATTCTTGGCAGTCCCAACCAGGGCGCACGCTTCTACAATCCTGAGCTGCCGTCGTCGGAGCCGTTCGTACCCGGCCATCGCACCTGCGCCGGATGCGGCCCGTCCATCCAGTACCGGATGACGAGCAAGGCCTCCGGCGACAACACCATCCTGGTGGGACCGACCGGATGTATGTACGTCGCCAACAGTTCGTACCTGTGCACGCCCTACAACGTGCCGTGGGCGCACACCCAGATCGGCAGCGCGGGCAGCTTCACCGCGGGCGTCGCCGCCGCCTATGAGGCCATGATCCGCAAAGGCAAGTGGAAGGGCCAGTATCCCAACATCATCTGCGAAGCCGGGGATGGCAGCGCCTCCGACATCGGCCTCGCGTCGATCTCCGGCGCGCTCTATCGCAACCACGACTGCCTGATCATCTGCTACGACAACGAGCAGTACGCCAACACCGGCATCCAGGCGTCGTCGCGCACACCGTATGGAGGCATGACCACGTTCTCGCCTCCGGGCCCGGAAGTTCCTGAAGGCAAGAAGCTGTTCCCCAAAGACCTCGCTCGCATGATGGCCGCCGGGCATCCGCACTGCTATGTGGCCACTGCGAGCGTGGGCTACCCCATCGATCTGATGAACAAGGTCCGCAAGGGCCTCAACCATAAAGGCGCTGCGTACCTCATGGTCTACACTCCGTGTCAGAAGGGATTCGTCTATGAGACGCCGCGCTCGATCGATCTCGGGCGCCTGGTCGTCGAATGCGGACTCTATCCCATGTGGGAATGGATTCCCGAAAAGCGCGCCTTCGATTACAGCTTCCGGCCGGCCAGCATGCGGCCGGTGTCGGAATACCTGAAGTTGCAGGGACGCTTCGGCCACCTTCATGCCGAACATATCGCCAACCTGCAGAAGTTCGCCAACGAGCAATGGCGGATGATGGGCGTCGAGCTGCCGGAAGCATTGATCAAGGCCGCCGACGCGAAGAACCAAGTGAACATGGCGGCCGCGGCAGAAGCCGAGGCCATTGCGGAGACCGTATGAGCCCAGAAGCGATTCCATCCACTCCTGCCGAGGCGCAGGAAAGCTACATTGTCACCGAAGGCAAGAAGCGCGGTTCCACGCGCGACGTGCGGCCTGAAGCGGCCTTCGACCGCTACTACACCGTGCTGCGCGTGCACGGCGGTGACGCCATCCTGACGGACAACTGGCACAGCAACGAAGTGCTCAGCCATGCGCGCGCCAACTTCGAGGGAGTCACCTTCGTCATGCGTACCCTCGAAGCCTGGGGCGTCGTCGTCGAAAACGACAAGCGCGGGTACTACACCGCCGGCGGCCGCGTGTGGGTGCTCGATCTGGAACGCTGCGAGGGCAAAAAGCCGCGGCTGCCCGGCACCGGTGCTGCTAAAGCTAAAGGATGAGCGCGGCACCCTTATCATCATCGGGATCATCCTCGTCGGGGTCATCCTCGTCGGGCCGCGGCCCTTTGCGGCGCATCCTGCTGATCGATGACACGCCGGAGATCGCACAGCTACTCACGTTTGCGCTGCGCGACCTCGGCTACGAAGTCTTCGCCGAGGGATTCACGCCCACGGTCAACGATCTGATCGCGGCGCAACATGCCGACGCGCTGGTGCTCGACTGCACGGCTTACGACATGAGCGAAGCGCTGTTCGACGCGGTGCGCGCGCATCCGAACCACGGCGAGTTCCCGGTCGTCATCATCTCCGATACGCCGGACGAAGCGGACTCGAGTCTGCGCACGCGCAAGGCGCAAAAAGTGCTGCTGGTTCCGAAACCTTTCACGGCATCGCAGGTGGCTCGGGCGCTCGATCAGTTGCTGGGATAACCGAATATCCCGCTGGGGAGCTGGTTTGATGTGGAGTATGGATGACTGGCAGTACCTGGAGCGCGAGGTCGTCACCGACCCCAAAGGCCGGCAGTGGACCGTGGCACTGATGGACGTGCTGGGCCAGGAAGGCGACCCTGACCGTCCTAACGCGCTGCTGGAACTGCAATATTCCTCGGGCCGCTACTTCACATTGATCTATGCGGCCGGGGGCGGATTGCAGTCGGAACGCGGCTACGGCTCTCTGCCCGAGGCAACGAACGCCTACGGGAATTTGCTGGTCTCCGTTATGGATGGCAGCCTTGACCCGTCTCAACCTGTGTTCCGGCAGGATCTGGAAGACCAGTAGGTCAAGCCCTCGACCGTTTACTGATAGGTAAACAAAAATCTTTTTTTCGCTTTTCCCTAAGATCCTGATTCGATTCGAGTTGCGGGTGGGGTATCGGGGGTTTTCTTCGCAAGATCTTGGAAGGAAAGGACTTGCGGGTAAAATATTCCAGAATAAGGAGTTACGTGGTTTATCCGCTCCGCGAGCTGGGGTGGGGATGGTTTTTCTGGGTTCGGTCCCGGTACAGCTCCCCATATGTCTATTGTAGCAGTTGGGCGGGGTTCGGCTTTTCTGGTAGGGCGGCCTAAGTGGCTGTGGTGGCAATGGGTTAGGCGGGTGGGATTATTTTGTGCTTGACAGGGGTGGAAAGCGGACTGTTTTGTGGCGAGCCCACCCTTGCAAAGAACGCAGAGGATGAGCCACCCCGGATATACGCCGGCATCAAGAGTGCGCCGCCCGCCTGCCGTGGAGCCCAACGCCTGACAAGGAACGTCGAGGATGGGGGCCCGGAGGCTACGCTGCGGAAATGTGAGGCGTTAACCCTCTAGGACAGCCTGCTCTCGACCCACTTGCCCAAGCCGAGCCGCACGACAAGTTCGGCGACCTTCTCGCCCGTCCAGACCTGCACGGGTAGTCCAAGAGGCACGGTCAAACGTCCACGCGGAGTGTGAACCGCAAATATCATCCGCGCATAGCGTTCTCGTCGCTGCTTGAATCGTTCGACGTAATCATCCAGAACATCTTGGCCCGCAGCACTCTTGACTTGGACAAAGGCAATTTCATCAGCGGCAGGATTCTCGGCCTCAACGTCAATGCCTTCCCGCGTACCACCTAACACTGCGATTCGTTCCCAACCAGTTCCGGCCAAGATGAGGTCGATGAGGTGCTCGAAGTCCTGCGGTGAAAGACGCTGCACGATTTTATGGACGGCGAGTTGGTATTCCTTGCGGCGGTCCGCTGAGTTAATTGCATCTTTGTCGGTCTCTCCCTTGATGAGCCGCAGTATAGCCTCCGAGTCTTTGGGCGTGCACACGGTCGCCCGAAACCCCTTGGTCGTCGTCACAGTACCCGGTAGTTCAGATGTGGCAAGTAGTCTCCCATTGAGGGAGGTGTTTGACCAAGGTCGAGAGCACGTCAGCCAGAAGTGGCCGCTCGCTGCGGTCTCGCCGTCAGGGTTCGCGGCGACGCCGTCGCGGACGGTACACCACCAGAGGTAGTCGTCTTCAAACGTTATCCAGAGGTGTTTGCTCGGACCATCCAACAGGTTAAGCACTTGATTGATGTCTTGTCTCGCTCCCGGCTTGTCTCCGTACTCCCCTCTGAGCAGCGTCTCAATCGCGGGAAGGTCCTTCTTCAACAAGAGTTCATCCGGAATGTTCTTCCATCCCGCATGTATCTGTCCATTTTTCTGAGCAGACTTCCACCATCGGCCGCTGCGCCCGTTCTTGACGTAACGAACTGAACTCGGGAGTCCATCTTTAGACATTTCTCTTGCCCTCCGCGATGCTCTCTCAAGGCATAGTACATCTGAGGCGCGCGGTTGGCTCGGCCTTTCACACGAAACTATAACAACTGGTGCCCCTATCCCTTGCGTTCTTCGCAAAAGGCCGGTGGCCCAGGCGCGAATGTGGCTTGACCTTCAGGGCTATTGTGCCGACAGCATCGCTGCCCACCCTTGCAAAAAGCGCAAGGATGGGGCAACCTCCGGGGGAATGGTGCAATGGAAAGCTGGGCCACCCGCCCGGGGCACTTGGGGAAAATAGCAGGTCCCTCCGCTCCGCCGTCGCTGACGCGGCGGCTCCGGTCGGGATGACAGGCGGATGGCCAAACCAACCGTTCTTTGCAAACGGCCGGTGGCCCAAGCGCGAATGTGGCTTGACCTTCAGGGCTATAGTGTCAGCAGTATCGCCGCCCACCCTTGCAAGGAACGCAAGGATGGGGCAACCTCCGGGGGAATGATGCAAGGGAAAGCTGGGTCGCCCGCCATTTTGGGCTGAAGTTCGGACCTACTCTGGCGAACAGCAGGTTCCTCCGCCGGCGCTTCGCTTGGCGTTCGGAATGACAAATCTGATCAGTACGCAATCATACGGACACTTGCTGGCTTGACGGTAACCAAGCGCATCGAGATCCGTGGCGCCCACTCGCCGAAAAACGCGGCGAGTGGGGCAGCCTTTTTCGCGGTGCTGCCGGTTAAAATCGAATGTGTGGGCCAGCCCCCCGCAGAGTGGAACTGACTCTATGAAGAGAAGCTACAAGATTCTGTTGGTGATTGTCGGTATATGGCTTTTCGCGATGATTGCAACGTTGCCGGAACTTACTGCTGTCTGGCCAGAGCGAAAGGTTGTGAGGCAAACTTTCTCCGGTTATGCGGATGCCCTAGTCAACCAGAAGTTTGAAGAGGCATACGGCTATCACAGTCCAGAATTTCAAGAGCGAATTACTCTTGCCAGCTTCGTTCAATATCAACACGATGTGCAGGCCAAGTTTGGTGTTCTCAAAGCTGTGCAGCAGGAGGGTATGGCAGTTCGAAAATGGCGGAATCCGAGTCGTTGGAGAGCATCCGTCAAGGCTGACTTCCAATACGAAAAAGCGAAAGTGAGATTCAATTTTGAGCTGCACCGAGAGAATGGCCGTTGGACGATATTCAGCAGTAGTGGAGAGGAGAAGTAGCGGGAAGCCTTGAGCCCACTTATGGCTATACTGGTGGTGGGTTCAGGTTTCCGTTCCGGGCCCTTGAGGAGCTATGACTGGCATTCTAAAATCACTAACGGAGGGTCTTACAATCACGGAGTACTCGGATTGGGTGGCTTTTGTCGAACGACTCAATCTCGCCGTTCAGTCGGGACGCGTGAGGAATGTTCCGGTACTAAGGGCAGTCTGGGGCGGGAAAAGCGAGGAGTGGTTTCTCGATCCCCAGACCGGCGAGGTTTACGGCTATGTCCCTCCAAACCCGCCGGTGTACCCAAGATGGCAGAAAGTAGATGTACTTGAACACCTCGGAACACCCGATCCTGCTCCACTGAGCGGTTTTAAGACCGGCCAGATAAGCGTCATGATGGCGCATGTCATGAAGCTGAACCTTGAGGCCCTTGTAGGCCGTGGATCAGTCGAAGCCTTGCCAACTCCCGCCAACGTTGCTACGTCCAAAGATGGAACTGAGAGATGGTACAGGGACAGGGTGTCGAATGTCGTGTATCGGCTTGTCGAGCACTACCCTCTGAAGGGCGCGGATGACCATCGATGGGAAGTCGTACCCCAAGCAGAGCTTGGTGGTAGGGTTCAGTAGATTAGAAACTTTTGTCACGTGCCGGTGGCCCGGCCTTCAAAGCGGAGAAGCCGCCACAGCTGTGGGTGCCTCGGCGTTCGCGTACTTCGCGAAGGGCGGGTACGACGACGGTATAAGCAACGGGCAGCGTAGAACGGACAAAAGTTGCGCCTGCGGCATCGCTGCCCACCCTTGCAAAGAGCGCAAGGATGGGGCAACCTCTGTGGGAATGGTGCAAGGGAAAGCTGGGTCACCCGCCCTCTTTCCAGTCTGAAATTCGGACCCGCCCTGGCGAACAGCAGGTTCCTCCGCCGGCGCTTCGCTTGGCGTTCGGAATGACAAAGCTGATCAGTACGCAATAAGACGGACACTTGCTGGCTTGACAGTAGCCAAGCGCATCGAGATCCGTGGTGCCCACTCGCCGAAAAACGCGGCGAGTGGGGCAGCCTTTTTCGCGGCGCTGCCGGTTACAATCGAATGCGTGGGCCAGCCCCCCCAGAATTGCGGTTTCGTTGCAACCGCACAATAAACCAAAGACATGAACTAGAGACGTTGCGTAGTCGAGCTGCCGCCGGGGAATGAGCTTTTCACGGCGCTGTTGCAGCCTTTGGCCGCCTGTGCGCGATGGCATCTTCGATGCACCGTTCGACTGTCGGTAGATCGGGCGTGCTGTCCATAACCAGGTCGGCATAGCGCTTGCTTGGCAGCAAATACATGCGCGCCGCCGGCAGCACCGTGTTTTCGTACTGCCATTTGATCAGTTCCAGGGAGCGTTGCCGCTCGGTAATGTCCCTGACCTTGCGGCGATGGAAACAGACGTCGTCGGGAGCTTCCAGGTAAATGGACAGGTCGAAATAAGGGCGCAGCTGCGCAAAGTGCAAAGCCAGGATGCCCTCCACGATCAGGAGCGGCTTGGGCAGCACATGCTGCGTCCGGTCGCGCAGCCGCAAGTGCTGCGCGAAATCGTAAATCGGAGCCTGAATCGCCTGCCCGGTGCAGAACTTGCGGATGTGGCTTTCCAGCAGGGTCACGTCGATTGCCTCTGGCGCGTCATAGTCCTGCCGGGCGCGGTCGTCGAACGAGAAATGGTTGACCGCGACCGCATAGGTTTCCATGGACATGACGTGCCCGTTCAGCCGGGAGGCAAGGCGCCTGGCCACGGTCGACTTCCCGCTGCCGGAGGCTCCGGCCAGCCCAAGGACGAACACCGCCCGCGTCGCAGAGCTCATGCCAGGAATATCGGCAGGAGAAGCGCTTTTCTGCTCAGGCGCTGGCGGAACCTTGGTTCATGGCTGAATGCCCATGCCCTGAATGGTCGTGCCTGAATGAGTTGCGGCCTATGCCCGTTCTAATGTCGGCGGCGGCGCTTCATTGCGCAGCGGCGCGCTGATGAGCCGGTTTTTGGCCGGTTTTCTCTCAGCGGCGGCGCGCCAACGGGAAGATAGGCTTTCCCTAAGTGCAACAATCCGCAGGCTTTCACGTTTGATGTATGTTTGTGTATGTACGTATCTGTGCGGTAACATGCTATGAAAGAAACACTTTCTAACAGACTGGAGAAGTGTTCCTGCAGTAACACTTCTCCTCTCTTTTACTCATCTTTTACTCATTCAGGCCAGATCCCCGACCCCATGCAGGGCAGTTCCAGTGGACCATGCCCGCCTCGGCTATAATGTTCTGTAACGCTGGTGGGGGTCGCGCTTCGGCTACTCTCCGATCGCCCCCTGTGCTGCCCGCAGGAAAGCTTCCGCCTCGTTGCCACACTGCTGTTCTAAGGAGTTTCGATGGCCATCCAGAAGACCGACAAGATCTGGCACAACGGCAAGCTCATCAAGTGGGAAGACGCGACTATCCACGTGATGTCGCACGTGATCCACTATGGCTCATCGGTGTTCGAAGGCATTCGCTGCTACGACTTGCCCAGCGGTCCCGCGATTTTCCGCGCCAACGAACATATCGACCGGCTCATCGATTCGGCGAAGGTCTATCGCATCGACGTGCCCTTTACCCGCAACGAAATCGTCAAGGGGATGCTCGAAACGGTTGGGCACAACGGCGTGTGGCCCTGCTACGTGCGCCCCATTGTGCTGCGCGGATACGGCGAAGCCGGCGTGAATCCTTTCAACTCGCCGACTGAGGTCTACATCATCAACTATCCGTGGGGCAAGTATCTGGGCGGCGAAGTGGAAGGCTGCGACGTCTGCGTCTCTTCGTGGACGCGGCTGGCGCCGAACACGCTGCCGGCGATGGCGAAGGCCGGCGCGAACTACATGAATTCGCAGCTGATCAAGATGGAAGCCATCACCAACGGCTACGTCGAGGGCATTGCGCTCGACGTGAATGGATACGTCAGCGAAGGCTCGGGCGAGAATTTATTTATCGTGCATCGCGACAAGCTGATCACGGCGCCGCTGGGCAATTCCGTGCTGCCCGGCATCACCCGCGACTCGATTCTGCAGATCGCGCGCGACCTGAACATCGCGATCGCAGAGCAGATGATTCCGCGCGAGATGCTCTATCTTGCCGACGAAGTATTCTTCACCGGCACGGCCGCGGAAGTCACGCCGATTCGCTCGGTGGACAAGATCAAGGTGGGTAAGGGTGCGGTCGGTCCGGTCACCAAGGCGCTGGCGAAAGAGTTCTACGCGATCGTGCGGGGCGAAGAAGCAGACCGCCACAACTGGCTCACCCCGGTTCCGGTGCGGGCGAAGCAACCGGTGGGCGTGTAGCGGAAACAGCAGTTTCAGTTCTTACGCTCGGCTTCTGTTTGGAAGCCGGAATCACAACTATCCGCATCGCGGCAGCCTCCGCTGGGGCAAAGTTCGTGCTCACAGGCATGCTCCATCCCCAACACGACATCACAGAGCGGCTGGCTGGGATCAGCCGTGTTGCGAGCACTTTACGTTTCCATGACAATGGGCTGAGTCTTTTCGATCAGTGTTTCCGAGTAACACCAACTTAGTAACACCAATTAGTAACACCAACTTACAATTCTCATCAGGAGGGAGCAAAATGGTCAGGCACATTCGAACACTCATGGCAATGGCGTTGCCCATTGTGGCTTTCGCACTGACGTCCCCCGCCATGGCGCAGAGCTACAGCGGTAACTGGCCGGCGACCGTGAGCCAGTCGCACCACGGCAATGGCACGTACTGCGTGATCCTGAACGACGATGGCAGCCTGGGCTGGCCGCACAGCGGAGAGGCCAAGCTCGTCCCCCAGGAGGGCACGAGCGAGGGAACATTCCAGGTCATCGACGGAGTCCTGATGGTGACCTTCACACAACCGGGTGGCACGGGTGAGAACGGCGCGCTCCTGTTCATCGCCGGCACCAGCAACGGCCACGTCGGTAAGGGCGTCTATGAGCAGTTCTATGGTACGGAGGTCGACTCTGGCGTGCTGGTATTCGGCGCCAAAGGCGACTGCTCAAGCAGTCAATAAGAAGGGACCAGCCTCAGGCTCGCCCCGAGGCTTGGGGATGACGGCTGCGGGTTAAGTTCCGGGTTATAATTTGCGACGGTTCGATTCGTCACTCATCTATGCAGGGGCGCATCCTAAAAGAGGCGCCCCTTTTCAACCGTTCTGACCCGGAGAAACATAACACCCCTTAAAGGAGAATAACTATGTCTCAAGGCCTGACTCCTGAATTTGTCGTCACCTATCGCGACATGATGGTAGGTGGCGTCAAGCGCGAAGCGGAAATTACCAAGAAAGTGATCCTGGCTGTGCCCGATGCAAAATCGGATTATCGTCCCGATCCGAATGCGCGGACGGCGAAAGACCTGGCCTGGCACATCGCCACCAGCGACGTGCACTTCGCGGAAAGCATCGCCAATCTGAAGTTTGACATGTCGGGCGAGTCACACGAAGTACCGGCTACGATCGCGGACATCGTTGCCTGGTACGGCCAGCACTTGCAGGATGGTCTCGGACGGCTGGAGAAAATGTCAGGCGAGCAACTGCTGACACCCATCAATTTCGCGGGCCTCTTCAACTTCCCGGCAGTGCTCTATCTCGGTTTTCTGAACAACCACACGATCCATCACCGCGGGGAGCTGGCGACGTATCTGCGGCCGATGGGATCGAAGGTGCCGGCGATCTATGGCGGCAGCCACGATGAACCGTTCAAGATGCCGGAGCCGGCGGAAACCGCGGCGTAGAGCGATAGACGTAAATATAAAAGCCGCCCTGCACGGGCGGCTTCTTTATTTGCGGCTGGAGCGGTCGAGCTCGACTGGACCGGGAGAGAGCGTGGCAAGTAAGGCAGGCCCCAACCAATTTAAAGGGATGAGGCCTTTTGTTATGCCTACGCTACAGCTTGCGGTTCCCTGCGGGTAAACGACTGAATGGCGGTAGCTTCGTCGGGTTGGACCTCGAAGACCGACGCGAGTCGTGTCATCTGCAGGAGATCGTTCACCCTTTTGCTGGGGTTTACGACCCTGACCTGTCCTCCCCCATTTCTCACAGAGCTGTAAGTTCGAACCAGCTCTCCGAGACCCGCACTATCGATGTAACCCACGCCATTTAGATCAATCAGGATCCTATCGGTGTTGTTATCCAACAGGTTTCGTACTGTCTGCCGAAAGTCCAGACTGGATTGCCCCGATGTAAGCCTTCCGGTAACGGTGACGATCGCCACGTCGGCAACCTGCCTGACAGCGGTCTGCATGGGAACTGGCACCGAACCGCGAATACTTATGCCAAGTCTATCCAGCACCTCGCCAGCAGTGCGGGCAATTTCGGGTGACTCGCTGCGAACCACAATTAGCGAACGACCTGCGCTCAACACATCCTGGAAGAACGCGATGTCCTGTGGACATTCGGCTTCGGCGGTAGTCTGGAGTCCTTCGCCAACCAATTTCTTCCCTAGCGCCGCTCCCGCGCCTGCGCCAGAGAGACCGAATAACGCGGCGGCTCCAAATCCCAAAGCAAACACAGGGCCCAATCCCGGTATCAACAGAGTTGCAGCGACAACACCCGTCGACATGCCGACTGCACCAGCGGCAAAGCCGCCGACAGCCGCTCCAAACTGTTTTCCAATGGTTTTGGCTTCGACCTCGGAGCGGCTCAGGAAAACAACGGACTCCTGCGGAATCTTTTTCTCCAGCAACTCGCGAACGGCGTTTTCAGCATGCCCACGCGAGGAGAAAACCCCAATAATTGTTTCCATGTCTACCTCCCCCTAGTATTTAGTGGACTTATGGTCACAACCCCCAAAATGGTCGGCATGTCATATACCAATTCGTCCGGAGGGGGGCTTTTTTCCTTCCGGGCCTTGTTCCCTCAAAACTGGCCCCGATTCACCCTCAGCACTGGGCAGTTTGGCAGATCGGCATAGCATCCCCGCTGATCGATTCCATCGGCTATTTCTCGACGATGGTCTCAACAAGGGTGAACCTCCCGAAAACATAGCCGACCTTGCGCGGGCGAAGCGTTTGAGGCCTGCTAAGATGGGCTGGGGTAGCGGATTTCGGCTGATTCCAGCGCGAAAAACACAGCTGAGACTGTTGTACACTGCAAATAATTCTCGCAAGCCGAAGTGTGACGCGGATATTCCTGTGTTTCCGAAAAGGAGAACGCTTTGAGCGACGATACGATGAAGGATACTTTTTCGCGGCGTGGATTTCTGGGCATGGGATCGGCGGCGCTGGCGGCTGCGGGGATGCTTTCGGCTACGGAGGCCGCGGCGCAGGAAAAAGAACAGAAGGCTTATCCCAGCAAGGAGGATCGCAGCGCCAGCGCTCCGGGACCGGGGAATGCGCAGATCGACGAGCAAAATCCGGATTCTTTTCTTCCGCCGCAGACCGATGCGGGCGGAGTGCAGACGTTCAAATATCCGTTCGGGCTCTCGCACAAGCGCATGCAGGAAGGTGGATGGTCGCGCGAAGTGACGATCCGCGAGTTGGCGGTTTCGAAGACCATTGCCGGTGTGGACATGCGGTTGACGGCGGGTGGAATACGAGAGCTGCACTGGCACACGGCGGCGGAGTGGGCGATTATGCTCTACGGAAAGGCGCGGATTACCGGGCTGGACGCGGAGGGCAAGAGTTTTGTCGAGGATGTGACGGAGGGCGATCTGTGGTATTTCCCGACGGGGATTCCGCATTCGATTCAGGGGCTGGGTCCGGATGGGTGCGAGTTTCTGCTGGTGTTTGACGACGGCAATTTCTCCGAGTATGAAACCGTGCTGCTCACCGACTGGATGGCGCACACGCCGCGCGAGGTGCTGGCGAAAAATTTCGGGGTGAGCGAAGCGGCGATGCAGAAGATGGTGCGGCACGAGAAGTTTATTTTTCAGGCGGCGGTGCCGGGACCGCTGGAGGCGGATCGGAAATCGACCGCCGGATCGCTGGGCTTGTCGCCGGTGGATTTCAGTTTTCGTACGGCGCAGATGCCGGTGACGAAACGCACCAAAGGCGGCGAGGTCAAGATTGTCGATTCCAGCAAATTCAAGGTTTCGACCACGATCGCGGCGGCGATCGTGACCGTGCATCCGGGAGGGATTCGGGAGTTGCACTGGCATCCGAATGCCGATGAGTGGCAGTACTATATGAGCGGCCAGGGAAGAATGACGGTGTTCGCAACCGGAGGGCGGGCACGGACCATGGACTTTCAGGCTGGGGACGTGGGCTACATTCAGAAGACGCTGCCCCACTATATAGAAAATACGGGCCAGACTGATCTCAAATTTCTGGAGATGTTCAAGAGCAGCTTTTATCAGGATCTGGCGCTGTCGGAGTGGCTGGCGCACACGCCGGCGGAGCTGGTGATGGCGCATCTGGGGATTGATAAGGCTACGCTGGACGCGATTCCGAGGGCTGAGATGGTGGTGATGCCGGAGTAGCGGCGGCGGGCCTCAGGGGCTAAAGCCTTCGGGGGTAGGAAGGCTTTACGCGGCGCTAAAGCGCCGCTCTTCCACGTCTCGTTGGCATCTGTGGGAATGGAAAGAAGAGCCTCAGGCGCTGAAGCGCACGTCATTTTGTACGCTCTAACGGCCCGACTGACGTCGGGCCCTTCCCGCTTGTTGCTTCACCCCAGCTTATTTTTTAAGGCCGGCGGTGAAGTTCGATACTACGGTTACGGATTGGTTGACTTGCTGGGAGATGCGGTCGAGCAGGATTTTCTTGCCGTCGGGGCTGACGTCATAGAAGACCTGGGGCGCGGACCAGTTGCTGACGATGTTTTGGGCGGCTCCGAATTGCAGGGCGCCATTCACTTCTTTGACGGGAACAGCGAAGAGGTCGTAGGTCATGTCGAGATAGTAGAGTTCTTTGCCGTCCTTGCTCCATTGCGGGGCTCCGCCGCTGTTCACTGACACCTGCCACTTGCCTTCCCCGCCGCCGAAGGCGACGACGTACACCTGGAGCGTGCCGGACTCATTGGACATGTAAGCCAGCCAGCGGCCGTCCGGGGAAACCATGCCCTTGCCGGTGCCGGAATTGGCGGAGTGGGAAACGATCAGCTTTGGCTTGTGCTCGCCATCAAGGGGCAAGGCATAAATGTCACCGGTTCCGGCGGGGCCGCGATCGTAGATGAGAGTTTTGCCGTCGGGAGAAACATCCGTGGGCACGTCGATCATGTCGTCAGTGAACAGGATTTCCTCGGCGCCGCTGCCGTCGGCGGGCTTGCGGCAGAGATTGGAGTGGCCGTTGCGATCGCTATCGTAGTAGATCCATTTGCCATCGGGCGACCAGACCGGATAGGTGTTTTGAATGGGGCCGAAGGTAAGCCGGGTGCGGACGCCGCGCTGCAGATCGAGAATCCAGATGTCGCTGGTACCGGTGTCGATCTGCAGGGCGATGCGATCCCCTTGCGGCGAAAGGCTGGCCGTCTGCAGGTTCGGCAGCTTGTCGGCCAAGGTTGTGAGCTGCTTGGTGCTGCGATCCATCCACAAGAGCTGCCAGTCGCCGCTGCCGCCGGTACCGAAAATCAGCAGTCCCGACTCGGCGGCGGAAGCGTCCATGTGCCAGGTGGAAGCGTCGTTGACCACGCCTTTGGCCACGATCTGCGGCTCTCCGCTTAGAGTTCCGTTGGCGGGATCGAAGGCCTGGGCAAGCAACTGATCGTTGCGCGCGAAGAGCAAATAGCCGTCCGCATACACGGCATTCGATTGGCAATGGAATAGCAGACGATTCTCGCGGCCATCGACGGAAGCGTAGAAGATGGCATTGGCGGCCGATCGGGAGGGATCGTGATTGATGGCCAGATAAACGAAGTGCTTGCCGTCGGGCAGAAACATCGGCCAGCGATGGGAGGTGTGCTGGGTAAGATCGCGCTGCGTCACCGGAACGGGGGCGCCACCGTTGACGTTAACCCGCATCAGTCCCTCTTGCGTGTTGGGAGAAAATATGATGACTCCGCCGGCGCCCCAGGCGCCGCCGCGGCCGAAAGGAGCGTCGGCGACCACCTGCGTGGAGTCGCCGTTGAGATCGACAGCTTTCAGTTTGCCGTCGGCGAAGAATCCGAGGGAACGGCTGTCGGGCGACCAGAAGGGAAAGATAGCATTATCGGTGCCGGCTACCTGATGCGCGTCGAGTGAATTCGCCGGACGCACCCAGATCATGGTCTTGCCGTCGGAACCGGAGGCGGCAAAAGCGATCGATGCGCCGTCGGGCGAGAGCACCGGGGGCCCGGCGGAATCTCCGGTCAGGTTCAGAATGGTTTTCTCCGGAGGGTCGATTACAGTGCGGATCGACTGGGCCGGAGGATTGGGATGGGGGATGAAAAATCCGGCCACGAGGCCAAGAGCGACGGCAGTCACCAGGAGTGCGATGAGCTTGCCGGGACGCGGCCGCGTGGGTGCGGCCAGAGGAGCAGCGGCGGCGGGTTTTTCGGCAGCAATCTTTTCCGTGGCGACGAATTGCAGTTCGAGTTTGATATCGTGCGCGGCGAGATAGCGGTCTTCAGGATTCTTCTGCAGGCAGGTGGTGACGACGTGCTCGAAGGCGGGCGGCGTCTGCGGCTTGAGAGTAGTGATGGGGTCGGGATCTTTTTCCAGAATGGAGGACGCGAGCGAGAGCTGGCTCTTGCCTTCGAAGGGACGCTTGCCGGCAGTCATCTCATAGAGCACGGCGCCGAAAGCGAAAATGTCGGAGCGGGCATCGGCTTCTTTGCCTTCAATCTGCTCGGGCGACATGTACTGAATGGTGCCGATGATCGTGCCGGCGGTGGTCAGCGGGCTGAGCGGGGTGAGCGGGCTTTGTCCGCTTAACGTGGCGGCGGCAGTGAAGGAGGGTGGCGGCGCTGCTCCCGAACCGGAAGCCGTGTTCCGCAGGCCCAGGGGCTTGGCCAGGCCGAAATCCATGAGCTTGGCTCCGGCCTGCGTGAGCATGATGTTGCCGGGCTTCAGGTCGCGGTGCACGATGCCTTGCCGGTGGGCGACGGCGAGCGCGTCGGCAAGGGCGATACCAATCTTGTAGGTTTCTGCGAGGGGGATTGCGCCTTTGCGCAGGCGCTCGGCCAGAGTTTCGCCTTCCAGAAACTCCATGACCAGGAAGTCGGCGCCGTCTTGGGAGCCGATGTCGTAGAGCTGGCAAATATGGGGATGGTTGAGAGAGGAGATGGCGCGGGCCTCGCGCTCCAGGCGCTGCTTGAGTTCCGGCGAGGAGGAAAGATGGGGAGCGAGGATTTTCACGGCTACGCTGCGGTCGAGGCGAGTGTCGCGGGCGCGGTAAACCTCTCCCATGCCGCCTGCGCCGAGCGGTGATTGGATCTCGTAGGGGCCGAGTTTCGTGCCGGAACTGAGAGGCATTCGGGTCGCGCCAATTATAGCCCTCAACGGGTCGACCGCCGAATTATCGAAAACTTAAGGCACTGTCCTGGCGCCGGACGGGCCTTGTTACCTAGGTCATCTTGGGGAAGGTGACGATTCGGGCGATGATGCTGAGAGGACTTTGGGGTGGTCGCCGACAGCGGCTAAAGCCGGCGAGGATTCGGCGTGTAACGGCGCGGCTAAAGCCATGCCCTTCCCATGCCCAGAGCGGTTTCAGGCACCTCCCACGGGAAAACTCGAAATGAATATTGATGATCTGCTTCGGATTGCTACGGAACGGCGAGCCAGCGACTTGCATTTGAAGGTGGGGAACTATCCGCACCTGCGGATCGACGGCGAGTTGGTGCCGCTGACCGACCAGCCGCGCATCAGTGCCGAAGATATGCTGAACATGGCGTTCAGCATGATGTCGGCGCGGCAGAAACAGAAATTCAAAGAGACCACGGAAATCGATATGGCGTACGGCGTGGCCGGCCTGGGGCGCTTCCGTGTAAACATTTTTCAGCAGCGCGGGAACGTGGGGCTGGTGCTGCGCGTGATTCCGACCAAGATTCGCGCGCTCGACGAACTGTTTCTTCCCAAGGTGGTCGAGCAGATTTGCGACATGCCGCGCGGGCTGGTGCTGGTGACGGGGGTGACCGGCTCGGGTAAGTCGACGACGCTGGCGGCGATGGTGGATCGCGTGAACTCATCGCGCGCCGAACACATTGTAACGATCGAGGACCCGATCGAATTTCTGCATCGCGACAAAAAGGGATATGTGAACCAGCGCGAGATTGGCGTGGACACGCCGTCGTTTGGCGCGGCACTGCGAGCTTCTCTGCGTCAGGATCCGGACGTGATTCTGGTGGGCGAAATGCGCGATCTGGAAACGATTTCAACCGCGCTGCACGCGGCCGAAACCGGCCACATGGTGTTCTCAACGCTGCACACGCTGGACGCGGTGGAAACCATCAACCGCGTGATTTCGATCTTCCCGCCGCCGGAGCAGAAGCAGATTCGCATGCAGCTGGCGGCTGTGCTGCGGGCGATTGTGAGCCAAAGATTGGTGCGCCGCTGCGACTCCGACGGGCGCGTGCCCGCCGTGGAAGTAATGATCAACACCGCGTTCATTCGCGAGTGCGTGCTGGTGCCGGAAAAGACGCGATCGATTCGCGATGCGATTGCGGCGGGCACATCGCAATACGGCATGCAGACATTCGACCAGTCGCTCTGGGACCTGTTCCAGGCCGGGCTGGTGAATTACGAAACAGCTCTCGAGAACGCGTCGAACGCCGACGACTTCAAGCTGCGTATGCAGGGCATCGCGTCGACGGCAGATATTTCGCGGCAGTCGATGCAGTCGGCGGGGTTTGGGGGAAGATAGTCGCTAGCCCTGAGTCCCGAGTTGCGGGTGCGGACAGCCGCAGTATCATCCTGAGGACGGCGCCAGCCGTCCGAAGGACCTGACGATGCCGTGCAGCACCGATACAGTCGTCAGGATCCGCCACACTGCAAACATTGCGACAATCTTTTCCACGCTCCCGGAAACCCCTTGCGGTCCGTAAGGTCCTTCACGACGGCTCCGCCGCCGTTCAGGATGACATCGCCTTAAAGTTGATCTCTCCCGCCTTCCCTCTTTCTCCCGACTCGGGGCTCGTAGCTCAAGACTAATTGCGCTATGGTTAGCCTATGGCGTTTCCGCGTCCGAAGAGAAAATCCTATTCGGAAGATGAATTGTACGAATACGCTGTCGGCGCGCTGGCGCGGCGCATGCGCACCGTGGCGGAACTGAAACGGCTGATGCGGGCGCGGATTGAAGACGCCGACTCGGAATATGGGCGGACGCTGGTGGAACTGGTGATCCGGCGCCTGAAGGATCAAGGGTATTTGAACGATTCGCAGTATGCGGCGTCGTTCTCGTCGCTGCGGCGCGACAACCAGAAATTTGGACGAATGCGCGTGGTCACCGATTTGAAGATCAAGGGCGTACATGGAGATGTGATCGACAAAGCCGTCGAAGCCACGTTTGAGGGCGTGAACGAAGAGAAGCAGGCGCGCGAGTATCTGCGCAAGAAGCGGCTGGAGAAGCCGAAGGATCAGAAGCAGACAGCGCGGATTTTCCGGCAACTGGCGCGCGCGGGCTTCGGCACGAAAACGATTTTCACGATTTTGAAGAAGTGGGATGTCGACGACGAAACTTTAAGCGCGCTGGAAGGCGAGAACGCGTGATCGTGGCGGTATGGCCCGCCTGAGGAGCCGATCCCATGTCTCCGCAAAATGTTGGCGCTGCATTTCGACCTGCGCGAGTTGCAGAGGAGAGCGATTTTATTGCATACTCCGAAACCATCCGGCTAAATCTATGTCAGGAGGAAAGACCATGAAAGCGAAGTGGGCAGCAATTGCGATAGGAGTTCTGCTGACGGCCGCGCCGCTGGTTTACGGGCAAGCCACCAGCACGACCGACGCGAATAAATCCACGGGCGCGGGCAGCGCCATGAAGAAGGACACCAAGACTGCGGCGAAGGATACCGGCAAGGGCGTAAAGACTGCCGCGAAGGATACGGAGAAGGGCACCAAGGCCACGGCAAAGGGCACGGAGAAAGGCACCAAGGTCGCCGCGAAAGATACGGAGAAGGGCGCGAAAGTTGCGGCCAAGGATACCGGGAAAGGCGCGAAGACGGTCGGGAAGGATACGGAAAAGGGCGCCAAGAAGACCGGCAGCGCGGTGAAGAAAGGTGTGAAAAAAATAGGCGGCTCGTCGAAGAAAGACGACAGCAAACCCGCGGATCCCGCGAAGTAGCCGGGGCAACCCTCCACCACAGAGAACACGGAGACCACAGAGGTTAGCTTGAACATACCTCTGCGCTCGCGGTGTGCTCTGTGGTTTTCTTCTTTTCATTTAGAATTGAGCTTTCCCAGTGATTGGCATGCTCACCGGTTCGCAAATTCGCCGCAGGTTTCTGGACTTCTTTGTGCAGAAGGGGCACAGGGAGGTGCATTCGTCTCCGCTCGTGCCGCAAAATGACCCTACGCTGCTGTTTACGAACGCGGGAATGAACCAGTTCAAAGACGTTTTTCTGGGCCTCGAAAAGCGCGATTACAACCGGGCGACGACTTCGCAGAAGTGCGTGCGGGCCGGGGGCAAGCACAACGATCTGGAGAATGTCGGGTTCACCAACCGGCATCATACGTTTTTTGAGATGCTGGGAAATTTTTCCTTTGGCGATTACTTCAAGAAGGATGCGATTGCTTACGCCTGGGAGTTGATTACTTCGAAGGAGTGGTACGGGATTCCTGCGGAAAGATTGTACGTAACTGTGTTCAACGGCGAAGGCGGGCTGCAGCGCGATGCCGAGGCGTATGACTTGTGGGCGGCGCAAGGCGTGCCGAAGGATCGCATCTTTGAGATGGGATTGAAGGACAATTTCTGGCAGATGGGCGACACCGGTCCGTGCGGTCCGTGCAGCGAAATTCATTACGACATGGGACCGGCGGCGTCGGACCAGGGTCATACCGATTGTGCGTTCACGTGCGATTGCGGGCGGTATGTGGAGATCTGGAATCTGGTGTTCATGCAGTTCGACCGTGACGCGTCGGGCAAGCTGACTCCGCTGCCCAAGCCGTCGATCGATACGGGCATGGGGCTGGAGCGGGTGACGGCGGTGCTGCAGGGCGTGATTTCGAATTATGAGACGGATTTGTTTACGCCGCTGATTGAAAGGGCGGCGGAGCTGACTGGAACTTCGTTGAGGAAGGAATTGAACAAGGAAGCGAGTACGAAGTCGGCGGCTTCTTTGCGTGTGATTGCGGACCACTCACGGGCAGCGACGTTTCTGATTTCCGATGGAGTGCTGCCATCGAATGAAGGACGCGGGTATGTGCTGCGCAAGATTATCCGGCGGGCGATCACGCACGGGCGGCTGCTCGGGCAGGCGAGGCCCTTTCTGCATGAGATGGTGTTTGCGGTGCGTGATGGGATGCAGGATGCGTATCCGGAGTTGAATGAGACGGGGGAGCGGGTAGCAACAATCGTACTTGCTGAGGAGAAGCGATTCGGTCACACGCTTCGCATCGGCTTAGATGGTCTGACAGAGGCGCTGCGAGCAGAAAACCCGATACGCGTTAGCGAAGTAGAAGAGTTTAGCAAGCAGAAGCCGGGCGCAAGCCCCAGCGACTGGCAACGCCAATTCCCCAATCGCAGGCGCGGATTCGATGGCCATGTAGCCTTCTATTACACGTCAACATTTGGCATGCCTCGGGACTTCATTGAGGATTTCTTAAGAGACCACGATGTTGAACTCGACAGCCGAGGTTTTGAGGAGGCTCTTAGCCGGGAGCAAGCTCGCGCTCGCGCTTCCTGGAAGGGTGCGGCGAAGCAGACGGCGAATCCCGCTTATCAGCAGTTGCCGAAGTCGGTGTTTGAGGGGTATCGGCAGACTCGGTCCGACGGATGCGAAGTGCTGGCGATTATTCATAACGGGCAGGGTGTGCGGGAACTGAAGGCTGGCGAAGAGGGCGAGGTCATTCTCGATCACACGCCGTTTTATGCCGAGTCGGGCGGGCAGGTCGGGGATCGGGGATGGCTTTATTCGGACGATCACAATACGGTGGTCGCCGAGGTGAAGGGATGTTATTCGCCGATTCAGGGAGTGCGGGCGCATCAGGTGGTGATGAGGGGTGGGAGTTCAACAACCCCACCCTCTTTCGCAAAAGACGCGAAAGAAGGGTGGGGCAACCTCGGAATTCAAAAATCCCCACTTCTCGCGCAGAATACGCGCGAGAAATGGGGCACCCTCAAGGTTGGGGATAAGGTTGATGCTGTCGTCGATTCCGATTTTCGGCTGGCGACAATGCGGAATCATACGGCTACGCATTTGCTTCATGCCGGGTTGCGCGAGGTGCTGGGGAAGCATGTGAAGCAGGCCGGGTCGCTGGTGGCGCCGGATCATCTGCGGTTTGATTTTTCGCACTTCACTGCCGTGGAAGACGAAGAGTTGCAGGATATTGAGGACATCATCAACAAGGAAGTGCTGCGCAACCGGAAAGTCGAAGTCATCGAGAATGTGCCGATCGATGTGGCGGTGAATGAATATCACGCGATGGCGCTGTTCGGAGAGAAGTATGGCGATCGCGTGCGCGTGATCAGGATCGGCGATTTTTCGACGGAGCTGTGCGGCGGGACGCATACGGGGGCGACCGGCGAGATTGGGCTGATCAAGATTTTGAAGGAAGGCAGCGTGTCGTCGGGCGTGCGGAGGGTGGAGGCGATTACGGGCGAGGGATCGGTACGGCACTTTCGCAAGGACCATGAACTGGAACATGTGGTGTCTGCGTTCGTATCTCCCACCCTTTCGCAAAAAACGCGAAAGGATGGGGCACCCACGGCCGGGGATGGCGCAGACGACGAAGAGTCATCGTGGTCCCCCGCGGAGTTGCTGAAACTCGAACTCGAAAAGAAAGATGCCGAGATCAAGCGGCTGGCGCGGGAACTGGATCAGGCGCGGATGAAGTCGGCTTCGTCTTCGACGGCGAATATCGGCGAACGGGTGAAAGAAATCAAAGGCGTGAAGGTGCTGGCGCATCGCGTGGACAATCTGGAGCGGGCGCAGCTGCGGACGCTGGTGGATCAACTGCGCGACAAGATTGGGTCGGGAGTGGTGGTGCTGGGGTCGGCTTCGAATGGAAATGTGGCGTTGATTGTGGGCGTGACCAAAGATCTGACGGCGCGCGTGCAGGCGGGAAAAGTGATTGGACCGGTGGCGCAGAAAGTTGGGGGCAAGGGCGGAGGACGTCCGGATCTGGCGGAAGCCGGAGGCAAAGATGCGTCCGCGCTGGATGCCGCGCTGGACGGGGCTTACGGCGTGGTGGAGGGGCTGCTCGCATGACGGCAGAGAACGCTGCACAAGAACGGCTGCGCTTCATCAAGCACAAGGGGCAGGCGATCTTCCTGATCGACCTCAGCCACTGCTCGCCCAAGGAAATGATGCTGCTGCTCGATCAGGTGCGGGCCGATGTGGCGCGGCATGCACCCGGATCCGTGCTGACGCTGGCCGACGTCACCGGAGCGCAGGTCGATAAGAAAGTCGCTACGCGGGTCAAGGAAGTGCTGGTGCTCGACCGTCCGTATGTGAAGAAGTCGGCGTGGGTGGGAGCCGAGAGTCTGCCGCACGTTTTTTTTGAAAACTTCAAGAGCTTCTCGCAGCGGGAGCTTCCTACTTTCAAATCACGGGAAGAAGCGATGGAGTGGCTGGTGGCGGAGTAACCTCATTTTGACATAGCTATCTAAGGTAGCTATAATGCCTTTATGCAAGTCAGCGTGGCCGACGCCAAGAATAAGCTGCCGGAACTGATCAAGGCCGTCGAAGATGGTGAACCTGTGACCATTTGCCGGAGGGGTGTGCCGGTGGTGGACATTGTTCGCACCAAGAAATCTGCGCGAAAGAAACCGATGTTTGGAACTTTGAAGGGAAAGATTCAGATCTTCGATCCGGACTGGTGGAAACCGATGACGGATGAGGAAGTCGAAGAGCTTTTTGGAGGGGGCGAGTGAGTGCGGGTGCTCCTGGATACGGCAGTTTTCATTTTCGCGGCAGAAGCACCGGATCGGCTGAGCAAGCAAGCGCTCGCGGTATTGAAGAATCCTGACAACGTTCGCGAGTTGAGCTCTATCTCTATTACTGAGATCGCCGTCAAAGCTACGTTAGGCAAGCTAGATTTTTCAGCACAAATTGCGCGTCAGGCGATTCAGGACTTGGACGTACACATCCTGCCTTTCAGTTCCGACCATGGGTTCCGCTTGTTCGAATTACCGGCGCATCACCGCGACCCCTTCGATCGGCAAATCATTGCTCAAGCATTATCGGAAGATATCCCGGTGGTAACTCCAGACAGGCGATTCAGCAGCTATAGCGGACTGAAGTTGATCTGGTAGGTCCGCGCCGCCGCCACTGGAAATCCCTCGCATAAAGCGCACGGGATTTTGGCTGCGGGCTCATGCCCGCAACAACGTCTCAGCTTCTCCACTTCAACGTAACCGGGCCTGATATCGGGTGCTTCAACTCCGTGCCGCTGCGTTTGGCTTCGAGATGTGCGGCTTTCAGCTGAAAGTACCATTTGGCGGGACGGTCGGCGTCGTCGATCAGCATGAGGTGCGGGTTGTGCTTCAGGCCTTCGGCCTGCGATTCCATGGTGCGGCGGTCCTGCTCGACGAATTTGGCGAAGACGAATTTCAAAAGCTCGGAGCCGAAGGGCACCCAGCGAAAAATGTTCCAGGCGGCGACCACATCGATGCGGCACTGGTTGCGTGTGATCGGGGTGACCGTGGTCAGGCTGGAGAACCAATATTTTCCGGCGCGAATGGTTTCGGTGCGGATGTTGGGCAGGACGAAATCGATGGTTGTGGTGATGGAGTCGGCGTCGGCGTAGAAGCGCAAAAGCTTGTAGGGCGCGGAGTTCGAGCTGGGAGTGTGGGCGCTCATGCGGAAGCCGTTGGGGATGGGCTCGAAGTTTTTCGTTTTTTCATGGATGCTGTGCTGCGAGCGCCACCACCACGCCTGATGCACGAACGGGCCGTGCGCCGGGTCCATCAGGCCGATAATGCCGTGGTCGATGCTGACCGGCATTTCGGCCTGGAGATAGGCGAGCTTGTATTTTTCGCTGAATTTGTCGATCTGCGGAGCGGCGTCGGGCGCTTCCGCTGGCGCGGCGAAACCCGCGCCCTGGGGCGGCGGATCGGGGATGTAGACCCAGATAAATCCATCTTCCTCCTCGCAGGGATAACTGCCGGCGTAGATGCGATCGACTTTCAGAGTCTGGTCGGAAGTGAGGGAGGGGATTCGCTGGCATTGGCCGTTGTGGACGTCGAACTGCCAGCCGTGGTAGGAGCACTCCAAATTTTCTCCGTCGAACTGGCCGCAACGGAGCGGCATGCCGCGATGCGGACAGGCGTCGCGCAGTGCGAAGGGCTGGCCGGCGCGGTCGCGGCCGATGACCAGCGGCAGTTCCAGCAACGTCGCTTTATACAACTGATTTCGCTGAACGTGATCCGCAGGCAGAGCGCGGTACCAGAAACCGGTGAGCATCAGCGTGTCGGTGGCCTGGCGTTGCGGGAGGTCGAGTTCGGGCATGGGGCGGTTTACGATTGCCAATTTCCGATTTGCGATTGTCGATGAACAACCTATGCTAGCATCCGCAGGACTCCCGGTTGTGCGCAATTCAGCGGAAGAACCCAAATGGAATTCCTCGGACATTTTCGCCGGCTGACGCCGGTACAGCGGAATACGTTCCTGGCGTGTTTTCTGGGGTGGTCGCTCGACGCGTTCGATTTCTTCATTCTGGTTTTTTGCGTCAGCGCCCTGGCTACGCAGTTTCACAGGAAGCCTTCGGAAATTCTGGAAGCGAACTTTCTGACGCTGGCCATGCGCCCGGCAGGCGCATTTTTATTCGGAGTGATCGCCGACAAGTTCGGGCGCAGGCCCACGCTGATGATCGACATCATCGCCTATTCCGTGTTTGAGCTGGGCACGGCTTTCGCTCCCTCGTTCAAACTCTTTCTTCTTTCGCGGGTGCTGTTCGGAATTGCCATGGGCGGGGAATGGGGCGTAGGCGCGGCTTTGGCGTTCGAGACGCTGCCGGCCGAGGGACGCGGATTTTTTTCGGGCGTGCTGCAAGAAGGCTACGCCATGGGCTATCTGTTTGCGTCGCTCATTTATGGAACGATCTTCAGTTTTGTCGGCTGGCGCGGCATGTTTGTGATTGGCGCGCTGCCGGCGTTTCTGGTCATCTACATTCGGACGAAGGTCGATGAGTCTCCCGCGTGGGTGCAGGGTCAGGTATCGCGAGACGCGGAGAGCCGGCTGTGGAAAGACATCGTGTCGAACCTCGGGCTCTTTCTTTTTGTGGTGGTGCTGATGTTCGCGTTCAATTCTTTCAGCCACGGGACGCAGGACGTTTATCCGACCTTTCTGCAGAGAAATCTGCAATTCACGCCGAGAACCGTGGGGTTGATCGCCCTCGTCTACAACCTTGGGGCGCTTCTGGGCGGAGTTTTGTTTGGCACCTGGTCAGAGAAGATCGGACGGCGGAAAGCGATTGTGGTTGCCGCGCTGCTGTCGATTCCCATCATCCCGCTGTGGGCGTTTTCGCATACGGTGCCGCTGCTGGCGCTGGGCGGATTTCTGATGCAGTTCATGGTGCAGGGAGCGTGGGGAGTGATCCCCGCACATCTGAACGAGCTTTCGCCGCCGGCGGTGCGCGGGACCCTCCCCGGCTTTGCCTACCAGGTCGGCAACCTGCTCTCGTCCCGCAATTCGGTAATCCAGGCAAAGCTGGCGGAGGGACGCTATGGAGGGAGCTTTGCGCCCGTGCTGGGATGGACCGTGCTGATCGTGGCGAGCCTGGTGGCCATCGTGACCTGGAGCGGCCGAGAACGCCGAGGAGCCGACCTGTCGAATACCGCATAGAACTCGCGGCAGAGTCGATTTTTCAGGGGTGTGCAAGAATCGGCATACTCGACCGTACTACCGAAGGGAAGCATTGTCAGCGGGACATTCCTGTGGTACGGTAGGTAAAATTTCACGCCTTCGTAGAATATTCATAGGTTCCCCTAAGTGCCGAGTTGCGCGAATGCGTGTAACTGAATGTGCGTAACTAAGGAAGCGCCACGATGAAGGAAACCATGGAACCCATGCCCGCCGGTGAATCGACGGAGAAGGAAAACTTCGCCAACCGCAAGCTGATCCGGCCGACGCTGCCGCGGGTGGAGAATCACGCGAATCACAATGCGGCCGCGGCGCCTCCGCAAGAGCGTCGCGAGCGCCCGGAGCGGCATGACCGCGGAGAACGCGTGGATCGTGGCGACCGAGGCGAGCGTGGCGAGCGTCCTATGGGCGCAGGGGGCAAAAAGCCCGCTCCTCCCGAGCAGACCAACGCCGAGAATTTCTACTATCAGAAGCAGATGCAGTCGCGGACGCCCATGGTCATCGTGCTGCGCGACGGCGAGCAAATTCACGGCATCATCGAGTGGTACGACAAGAACTGCATCAAGGTCAACCGCGAGTCGGGCGGGCCAAATTTGATGATTTACAAGCCGGCCATCAAATACATGTACAAAGAGGGCGAGAACCAGCGGTAGGGACTCCCGTGGCATCGGTGGAGGGGCTCACTTCAATAACGGCTTGATCCAGCCGTGACCTTCCAAGATCTCCGTAGCCCTCTGGTGCATCTCTTGTGTTCTTATGTTGACCTCAATGAAGCCATCGTGGCTTACGAAGACGAAATAGTCGAGCGTGCCCCAAACCCACGTTGGAACGTAGTAAGCGTCCCACCCAATCAGCATCGGTTGCAACAGACAGGAGGCCGATACCGTGAATTCGTCGTGCCTAAAGTAGGTGCCGGGAGCGGCCTCGATCGACCGATTTTCGCCATAACTGCGACGAATCTGCTCGAACATCTTAAAGCCAATTGCTTCCGTTTGCTGATCCCAAACGCCCCAAGTAGTGAGCCAAAGGCAGGCATGAGAGAAGTGAATCTCATCGTATCCAATGTGCGCGATAAGGCGCGCCAGGTATATAAGCTGGTGTGGTTCGTTAACCCGCAGATCGATTTTGATCTTAGCCGACTGAGGCCCTGGGAACCAAAGCCCGCGCCCCTCGCAGCTCAATTCTGTGTGAGCAGTCAGGTGGGCCCGCGTCTCGTCGTTGGTCAGGCCAGTCATTCCGGTGGTGAAAGTTTACGGGCTAGGTGCTCCCGTTGACAATCTTACTTATCTCCCCTAGCATCAATAACTTGAAGCACGATTTTGAACCCGTACCCCGGAGCCGCGCGTGATCAAGCTCGACATTATCAACGAAGTGGTGGCTAAGACGGGCATCACCAAGACCAAGGCCGAGCTGGCCGTGGAGACTGTCTTCGAAAGCATGAAGAAGGCGCTGGCCGCGGGCAATCGCATTGAGCTGCGTGGATTTGGCGTGTTCAACGTGCGTCCGCGCAAGACCGGCATCGGGCGCAACCCGCGCACCGGCGCAGAAGTATCCATCCCGCCCGGAAGGGCCGTGCGCTTCAAACCGGGGAAAGAATTGCAGTCGATTGACTGAGTCAGGATCGATTGAGTCAGGAATGACTGAGTCAGGATTGATTGAGTCAATCGATTGAGTCGAGTGGATTGAGTTGGCCCCGCCGGATTTGTTCTGTTGAGCCGTGAGCCCGGATTCATGTGAGAACAATCTCACGTCAGCGAAATCGAGCGCACGATTCAGCTTGCTCCTCTCCCAATTTTCGCTGCTCGTAGTAGCATCAAAGAGTGTCCCGGTTCTCAGGTTGCGGGCACCCAACCACAGACTGCATGTCAGAACCGAATTTCTCCATTCCCACTTCCACTATCGAGTACTATCAACGGCTTCCCGAGCCTGAGTTTCGGGGGCCACGCGAACGGTACTGGCTGCACGCGCTTTTATTGCTGGCAACGGTCTTTACCACGCTGATTGTCGGGGCACGGCTGGAATTCAACTTTCAGCACAACCTGCCGGCGATCACAATGGGAAATGGAGTCATACCATTCTTCCCCATAGAGTGGGTGCTGGCGCGGCCCTCGCGGCTGCTGCTGGGAGTTCCGTTTTCGGCGACGCTGCTGATGATTCTACTGTCGCATGAAATGGGGCATTACTTGTTCTGCCGCTATTACCGGGTGCGGGCCACGCTTCCCTTCTTTATTCCGGCTCCGACGGTAATTGGGACGCTGGGCGCGGTGATTCGCATCAAGGCGCCGATCCGCACCCGGGCTGCATTGTTCGATATCGGAATCGCCGGGCCGATTGCGGGGTTCGTCGTGGCGCTGGTCACGTTGTTCGCCGCCATGAACTTATCCAAACCGCTCGCGCCCGGCATGGCCGCACCTGACTTGCAATTGGGTTTGCCTGAGATCTTCTACCTGATGCATCACCTGCTGCGCAGCCTGGCTCCCGGGCATCCCATTGCAGCACTGCCGTTGTGGCGAATCTATCTGCATCCGACGGCGATCGCGGCGTGGGTCGGCATGTATGCCACTGCATTGAACCTGCTGCCGAGCGGACAACTGGATGGCGGCCACATTGTGTATGCGCTCGCTCCCCGCGCCCACCGGGCCATTTCGTGGCTTACAGTGGCGGCGCTCGCCTACCTGGGCCGATTCAATTACGCATGGTGGTTCTGGGGCGGGCTGATCGTCATCATGAACGTTCTCACGTATCGCCAGGAGCAGGCGCCGGAGTATCCCATGCTGCCTGCCAGCCGCTGGTTGCTTGCGGCGGCGGGAGTTGTCATGCTTGCGCTGACATTTACCGTTTCCCCGTTCCGGACGAACTGAGTTTTCTTGGTTCGCTGTTCCCTTCGCGAAAGCCTCGCACTCATAACGTCATCTCCCGTATACTCGCTATTCAATCGTTTTAATGGAAAGTCGAGGCGACCCTCCGTGCCGAAAACAATAAAGGCGACTGCGTCCGCTTTCACTCTTCTTGCTGTTCTTCTGTCGGCCGCTGCAATTGCTGCGCAAACCGTTGAAGTCGATATTTCGCACGCCACGAATCACTTCGTGCCAAAAGAAACGCTGGGCGCAGGCGTGGACCGTATCGCGGTCGAGGCGATCGACAAGGACTTGGTGCAACCTTCGCTCGGCCAGGCGCAAGCCTCCGGCTGGCAGCCGGTGACGTACCGCCAAAATACCGAGCTCGCAGTCGAAGCCTGGCACTGGAATCCGCAGGGCACATGGAGCGACCACGGCAAGGGATACTTTGTGGGCTCGGCAACGCCCACGGAAACGATTCGTTACTCCTACGGCTACAGCCTGCCGCGCCGCGGATTCACCCGCAACGACGGCACCGACAACGCCGGTTTCTCGCGCCTCACCGATGGCGATCTGCATAGTTTCTGGAAGAGCAATCCCTACCTGACCCAGCGCTTTACCGGAGAAAGCGATGCGCTGCATCCACAGTGGGTGATTCTCGATCTGGCGCAGACGCAAGAGATCGACAGCATCCGCATCGCGTGGGGCGAGCCGTTTGCCCGCAAATATATTGTGCAGTATTGGACTGGCGGCGACGATCCGGTTCACGCGCAGACGCGCGGCATTTGGCAGACGTTTTTGCAAGGAACCATAGAGCACGGAAAGGGCGGGACGGAAACCGTGCGGCTGAACGCCGGGTCGATTCCTGTGCGTTTCGTGCGCATATGGATGACCGAATCGTCAAACACCTGCGACGCCGATGGTCCCGCCGATCCACGCAATTGCGTGGGCTACGCCATCCGCGAGCTTTACTTGGGAACAACTACTGACGACGGCGCGTTTCACGACGTAGTGCGCCACACTCCGGATCAGGAACAGACGACAACGTACTGTTCGTCGGTCGACTCCTGGCATGAGCCCAGCAACCTCGAATCGAACACGCAGGCGCAAGTTGGATTCGATCTGTTTTTCACCAGCGGGGTGACGCGCGGCCTGCCGGCGATGATTCCGGTGGCGATGCTTTACGAGACGCCGGAAAATTCCGCCGCCGAGATTGCCTATATCGAGAAGCGCGGCTATCCGATTTCTTACATCGAGATGGGCGAAGAGGCCGACGGTCAGTACATGCTGCCCGAGGATTACGGCGCTCTTTATCTGCAATGGGCGACCGCGCTGCATAAGGTCGACCCCGCACTGAAGCTCGGCGGGCCATCGTTTCAGGGGGTGAATCGCGATATCGAGGTCTGGCCCGACGCCAACGGCAAGGTCTCCTGGCTGGGGCGTTTTATCGACTATCTGAAGCAGCACGGACGCATGAACGATCTCGCATTTTTTTCGTTCGAACATTATCCGTTTGATCCGTGCCGCATCCCGTGGGGCATGCTCTACGACGAGCCGGAGCTGGTGACTCATATCATGCAGACCTGGCATGATGACGGCATTCCCGCCGGAATGCCGATGTTTATTACGGAGGGCAATCTGTCGTCGGGCGCGAGCGAGACGTTTCAGGATATTTTTGCCGGCGTGTGGCTGGCCGACTACATTGGATCGTTCCTGAACGCCGGCGGCAATGCGGTTTATTTTTTTCACTATCTGCCGCTTCACATGGAACCGGGCTGCAACAGTTCTCCGGGCACGTTTGGCATGTTCACCATCAACGGGAACTATGAGATTCAGCAACCGCTGGCACAGTTCTTCGTGGCGCAGCTGATCAATCTGGACTGGGTGCAGCCGAGCGGCGGCGAGCACGAAGTATTCTCGGCGAAGGGCGATCTCGAAGACGGCGCCGGGCATGAGCTGGTGACCGCGTATGCGGTGAAGCGTCCGGATGGACAATGGTCGCTGATGCTGGTGAATCGCGATCAGGAGATTAGCCACAAGGTACGGATCGCATTTCAACCCGACTCAGGCGCTGCGGAAAGTTTTTCCGGCCCGGTAGAGATTGCGACGTTTGGAAGCTCGCAATATCACTGGCATCCGGCGCGCACGCGCTTCGAAGCGCACGCCGAGCGCGCGGCAGAGAAGACAATCGTCGCCTACACCAAAGGCTGGGCCGATCCCGATGGACCGATTGCGCGAACGAAGGAAGCGGCGGGCAAAGACACAATGTATGAACTGCCGCCCGCTTCGGTGACGGTGATTCGAGGAGCAATCAACTCGAAGTAAAGTGAGCCGGAACTCACAGCTCATCACTCGAAACTCGCGGATGGTTTACATTAGCCACAACGCGTCCACGTCCACTATGACTTGTGTGCGCGGAATTTTCCGGGCTGCCGCATGAGCCAGCATTGCGCGCAGGGTCGTGTTCAGCTTTTCCCGGCTCGGTGACTTCAGCACGAAGTGATAGCGGTAATCGCGCTTCAGACGCACAATCGGCGCAGCTGCCGGGCCCAGCACGCGCACGCCTTCATGCCGAGTTGAGTCGAACCACTTGCCCAATATGCCCGACCACTGCAACGCTTCATCGAGTTTGTCGCTGCGCACCAGCACATTGGCCAGCGCCGAATACGGTGGATAGTGCATCCAGCTGCGAAACTGCAACTCCTTTTCATAGAAACCGATGAAATCGTGCCGCGCGGCGTACTGCACGGCGTAGTGATCCTGAAAATAGGTTTGCAGAATCACTTTGCCGGGAGACTGGCCGCGTCCGGCGCGCCCGGCAACCTGGGTAAGCAATTGGAAAGTGCGTTCCGCGGCGCGGAAGTCGGGCAGTCCCAGCGCGACATCGGCACCGACCACTCCAACCAGGGTCACGCCATGAATGTCGTGGCCCTTCGCAATCATCTGCGTGCCGACGACCAGGTCGAGTTCGCCTTCGTTGAGGGCGTTCAGAGTGCGTTCGAAGTCTTCATGGCCGCGCACCGTGTCGCGGTCGAGCCGAGCGATGCGCGCCTCGGGAAACATGCCGTGGAGCAACTCTTCCAGCTTCTCCGAGCCTGTGCCCAGAAAATAAACGTATTCGCTGCCGCAGTGCACGCACGCCTTGGGAACGGCCGCCGTATAACCGCAATAGTGGCAGACCATTTTGTTTTCGCGTTTGTGATGCGTGAGCGCGATGGCGCAATTGGCGCACTCGAGTTTCTTCCCGCAGGTCCGGCAGAGGACCACCGGAGAATATCCGCGGCGGTTGAGCAGCACCATGACTTGCTCTTTGCGCTCTAAACGTTCCTTGATCTCGGCCGCCAGCTTGCGCGAAATTACCTGCTCGCGGCCGGTTTCCTGAAACTCCAGCCGCATGTCAACGATCTCGACCTCCGGCAAAGGACGCTGCTCGACGCGGTCGGGAAGCTCGATCAGCGCGTATTTGTTTTTTCTGGCATTGAAATACGATTCCAGCGACGGAGTCGCCGAGCCCAGCACCACCGTCGCGTTCGCCATCTTGGCGCGCATGACGGCAACGTCGCGGGCGTGGTACCGCGGCGTTTCTTCCTGTTTGTAAGACGCATCGTGTTCTTCATCCACGATGATCAGCGCGAGATCGCTGACCGGCGCAAAAACCGCTGACCGTGTGCCGACGACCATCCGCGCCTCACCGCGCTTGATGCGATGCCACTGCTCCGCCCGTTCTCTATCGGAAAGAGCCGAATGCAGAATGGCGACTTCGTCGCCGAAGATCTGGTGCAAGTCGGCGGCCACGGCCGGGGTGAGGCCGATCTCCGGCACCAGCAGGATCGCCGATCGGCCAGCTTCGAGCACGGCCCGCATCCCTGCGAGATACACCGCGGTCTTGCCTGAGCCGGTAACGCCGTGCAACAACATGCCTGAGAATTTGCCCGCCGCGACGCTGTCTCGCAAGCGCCGAAGCGCGGCCTGCTGCGCCGCATTTAAATCAAAATCGAAAAGCGAAGGCCGTGGCGTGGAACGCGACACCGTAAAGTTCGCGGGTTCTTCGACAATCTGCACCAGCCCGCGCCGAACCAACGTCCCTAGCGTGGTGCGCGGGACTTCGAGCGACTGCAGGGTCTCGACCGGAACCCGGCCACCGGACGCAGCCAGCGTGTCCATGATGATTTGCTGGTTGCCGTTCAGCTTGCCGTCGGCGCTCGCCAACACTGCGATCTTGACCCTTCGCGTGGCGTCCTGCGCCGCCGATAGATCTTCGCGGGCCAGCCAGTTTTTCCGCACCATTCCGCCGAGAATGGCGCGCGATGCACGCGTGGCGGAACGCAGAGTTTCTTCGCGAACGGCATCTGCTGCCCCCTGCACCGCTTCTCGCCCCGCCAGATAGTCGAGCACGCGAAACTCCGCGGCCTGCTCCTCCGGTGTGCGTCGTGAACGCGCGGACGATCCCGACATTCCTGCCAGATGTAGCGCCATCTGGCCATCTTCAGTGATTCGGTATCCGATGGTGCGCTTGAACTCGGCGTTCAGCGGAAGCATGGTGCGGAAAACTTCGCCAATCGGAGCGAGGTAGTAGTCGGCAATCCAGCGGGCAAGGCGAAGCAGTTGCTGGTCGAGCACCGGAGTGGCGTCGAGGACGCTCAGAATATTTTTCGCCGTGACGGAAGGCTTGCGATCATGCAGATCGACGACGATCCCGCTCATCCGCTGCTGGCGAAACGGCACCAGCACGCGCCCGCCGATCACCGGAGCGCCGACCTCGGCGCTGGGCGGCGCGGCGCCGCCAGGAACACGGTAGGTAAAGACCATGTCGAGCGGCACGGGCACGGCAACGTCGCAGAATTCAGGCATCGATGTCGAGGATAACAGCGGCGCTTGAGGACCAACGGGAGGAAATTATTCTGCAGGCTTGGCAGGCGGTTTCAGCCCCAGATATTTCATCACCATTTGCAAATCTTTCCACGCCTCGCCCTTCTGCCGTGGATCGCGCAGCAGAAACGCGGGATGGTACGTCACCGCCAGGCGCGCCCCGTCCCATGAGCTGTCCCTGCGCGCCCCGGCCGGCATGAAATCATAAAATCGACCGCGCAGCTCCGACATGGGCGCGTTGATGGCCAGCAAATTCTTCGCCGAGACCGCGCCGAGAGCAACAACAACTTTCGGCTTGATCACCGCAATCTGCCGCATCAGGAACGGCGAGCAGGTCTCGCATTCGTCGCGTTCCGGCGTGCGATTGCCCGGCGGACGGCACTTCACCACGTTGGCGATGTAGACATCCTCACGGCGAATGCCCATTGCCTTGATCATGTTATTCAGCAACTGGCCAGCGCGTCCGACGAACGGTTCGCCTTGCGCGTCTTCGTCGGCGCCGGGGCCTTCGCCCACGAACATCAGCTCCGCGTGCGGATTGCCCACGCCGAAAACAATCTGCTTGCGCCCCTGCTGGTGCAGCTTGCAGCGGGTGCAATCGCCGAGATCTTCGCGAATGATCTTGAGAGCGGCAGCGGGGTCGGAAGCGGATTGCTCAGGCCTCGGGGTCAGCACTTCGAAGATATTCTCTTCGGTTACGGTTGCGGCGGTGTTCGGCGCTATGGCAGATTTTTTCGGGGCCATTTCCTCTCGCAATTCTGGCTGGAGTGTGGAAGGTGATTCGGATTCAACTGTCCTGGCTTCGTGTGCCTTTGGCTCACGCCGGTAGAAATCATAGATGCCGAGTTCGTTGTAGTAGCGCACACGCGCGGCGAGCGCGCGGCGCAACTCCGGGCGCATATCCGGGTAAGAAGCTGTGGGCATGAGTGTTTCGATTCTAATGCAGATGCGAGAAGAAAAAGCTCTTAGATTTTCACCGCCGATTTGTGCCGCTGACGAAGGCGCACCCGTACGATCTGATCAAGAACCCGTTGCGCCACTTCCCACTTCGTGGTTTCTGGAACCTCGACCACATCCTCGCGCGTGATGATGGTGACGGCATTGCGGTCGGAGTCGAAGCCCACGCCATCGCGCGACACATCGTTGACCACAATCAGGTCGAGATTCTTGGCGAGCAACTTCTGCCGCGCATTCTCCAAAACGTTTTCCGTTTCGGCGGCGAATCCGACAAGAATCTGCGAAGTCTTCCGGGCCGAAAGCTCTTTCAGGATGTCAGGCGTGGCTTCGAGTTCCAGAGTCATCGGCCCCTTGCGTTTGATCTTCTGACTCGCCGCCGCCTTCGGGCGATAGTCGGAAACCGCTGCAGTCTTGATCACAATGCTCGCTTGCGGCAGCAACCCAAGCACAGCCTCGCGCATTTCTTCCGCCGACTCGACGCGGGTGACCTCCGCCGCCCCCGGCGGCGTGAGCGACGTAGGCCCGCTGACCAGCAGCACGCGCGCGCGTCGCCGCAGCGCGGCCTCGGCCAAGGCATATCCCATGCGGCCGCTGGAACGATTGGTCAAGTAGCGCACCGGATCGATTTTCTCGCGCGTCGGACCAGCAGTAATCAATACGGTTTCGGCCTGCAGGTCCGGCGTCGCGCCCAGCGCCTCCAGCACGGCGGTAACGATGGCATCGTTTTCGGCAAGGCGTCCGGGGCCGGTCATGCCGCAAGCCAGGTAGCCCGCATCCGGCTCAACGATCCTGACGCCGCGCTTGCGCAGAATTGCCAGGTTCGCCTGGGTGGCAGGATGATTCCACATGTTGACGTTCATCGCGGGAGCAACGACCACAGGCGCGGTAGTCGCAAGATAAAGCGTAGTCAGGAAGTCGCTCGCGATTCCCTGCGCAAAATGCGCCAGAATGTCGGCCGTGGCGGGAGCCACGACCAGCGCATCAATCGATTGGGCAACCGCGATGTGCTCGATGGCTGAATCAATATTCGGAGAGGCCTCATCGCCCGGCGAAAACATGCTGGTAATCACTTTTTCACCGGAGAGTGCAGCGAAGGTGAGGGGCCGAACGAATTCCTGAGCGGCGCGCGTCATCACGACCTGCACGCGGATGCCGCCATCTTTCTCTTGCAGCAACTCTTGCAGCAGGCGAACAATCTCCGCGGCCTTATAAGCTGCGATGCCGCCGGTAACACCAAGAGCAATCTTCATAAAAATCTTCGATTGCCGATTTTCGATTGCCAACCCGAGCGGGGAGCGAAGCGGCAATGGGCCATCGCAAATCGGAACCTCTTCCTAGTCCTGGCCTAGCGCCTAGTCCTGACCTAGCGCCTTGTCCAGCACTTCCGCGGCCTGCTCGGCGGCAGTGCGGGTCTCGGGAATTTCCCATTTCACCTTGCCGGCGCGGATTTCATCCTGCGCAATGCGGCACGGTTTGCGGGAGGTGGTGTCGACCACCGGCGGCGCGCCGGACTGCAACTGCCGCGCGCGACGCGCCGCCACCAGAATGTACCGGTAATTGCTGTCGAAGCCTTCGATCAACTTCATGGGGACTCTCCCTTGAAACGTATTGAAGTGTAATCAGTGCCGACCCGAATTACTCGTTTGCAGAACACGCCCGCTTTCGCCTGTCCCGCTGGAACCGCCGCCCAAAGCCGTTCCGGGCGCTCCTGAAATAATACCGCGAAATCTATGACCGTGCCGAGGGCGCCATGGTACGAAAGGACGCCAGGATGGGCTGGACCTTCTCCTTGAGATTCGCCAGGCGCAGGCGTTCTGCGCGTTCAACGATCGCACTTTCCCGATCGGAAAGAATTCGCCCCTCCCGGCGCAGACGCTCGGAAAGCACAATGGCTTCGAGCCTTTCGATTGATTTCTCGAGTTTGTCGTTGACCAGGACGAAGTTGTAACGATCGTATTCCTCGATTTCACGGCTGGCCGTCTCTAAGCGGCGGCGAATGGTCTGCTCGTCGTTCTCGCCCCGTTTTCGCAGGCGCCATTCCAAAGTCCTCTTATCGGGGGGGAGAACAAAGATGCTGACTGCATCCGGAAGTTTTCCATGGATCTGCGCCGCGCCCTGTACATCGATATCGAGGAGCAGATCCGTGCCCTTCTGGTCCGCTTCCGTCAGAAAGCGGCGGGCGGTGCCGTAGCAATTTCCATCGAACTCGGCGTGCTCGAGGAATTCATCCGCGTCCACCATGCGCTTGAACTCCTCGCGCGTGACAAAGTGATATTGTTTGCCGTTGCGCTCGCTGCCGCGCACCGGACGGGTGGTGTAGGAAATCGAAAAATCGAGGCCGGGGACGGCCTTCAGGATCTCGTTCACCAAGGTAGATTTCCCCGAGCCCGACGGCGCCGAAATGATATAGACGATGGTCTTGTGCAGAGTACTCATTCCAGGTTTTGCACCTGCTCGCGGGATTTTTCGATTTCCGCCTTCATCGCCAGACCGGCTTCGGTGATCTTCAGCGCTTCGCCGGCAAGTCCGGACGTCTTGGAAAGCAGCGTGTTCGCCTCGCGATTCATTTCCTGCAGCAGAAAGTCGAGTTTCTTGCCGATCTCGCCGCCCTGTTCGAGCAGCCCCAGAAAATGCTGTACGTGATTTTCCAGGCGCACAATCTCTTCCTGAATGTCGCTGCGATCGACCAGCAGCGCAGCTTCCTGCAGCACGCGTTCCTTGTCGACGTTGGAACCCAACAATTCCTGCAAGCGAGAGTTCAGCCGTTCGCTGTAGTTCTGCAAAACGGCGCGACGATGCTGGTGCACACTCCGGCTGGCTTCGAGCAGATGCCCCATGCGGTCGCGCAATTCGCGGGCGATGCCGCGGCCTTCCTCCTCGCGCATCTGATTCAGCCGCTCCAACGCCTCGCCGACTTTGCCCATGACCGCGGCCTCAATATCTCCATCGGCACTTTCGTTCGAGGAGTCAAATGCACCTGGAATACGCAGAACCGCGTTCAAGTCGGGCTCGGCAGAAAGCGAGAATTCCGCAGCCGCCGCGCGAAATGCCGCGATGTACCCCCCGACCAGCTGGCGGTTCAGCGAAAACGATTCGTTCGATGTGCGCTCCAGGCTCACCGTGACTTCGACGTGCCCGCGCGCCATTTTTTCTTTCAGCAGACGCCGCAACTGCATCTCGAGCGAGTCGGTGCCCGACGGCAGGCGGAAATGCAGATCGAGAAAACGATGGTTGACCGACTTGAGAGACAAACCAAAAGCGAGCCGGCCATCGGAGCCGGCAGGCGATGCCGGCGCAGCCTTCCCGGCGGACTCCCGCTGTATCTCGCCTCTCACCTGCGAAAATCCCGTCATCGATCGAATGGACATGGGGCCGCTTTTCTGGAAACTCAAGACTCCGCCACTGCGCTGTGCGATTCCATATTGGCGAATTGCAATTCGTAAAGCCGCCGGTAAACGCCCAGCTTCTTCATCAACTCATCGTGCGTGCCGATATCAGCGATCGCGCCGTTTTCGATCACCACGATCCGGTCGGCATTGCGCACCGTGGAAAGCCGGTGCGCGATCACGAACACAGTGCGTCCGGTCATCAAATTGTGCAGCGCGGATTGCACCAGCGATTCCGATTCGCTGTCCAGCGCGGAAGTCGCCTCGTCGAGAATCAGGATGGGCGCGTTCTTCAGCAGCGCCCGCGCAATGGCCAGCCGCTGGCGCTCGCCGCCCGAAAGCAGCACGCCCCGCTCTCCAATGACTGTATCGTACCCTGAAGGCAGCGCCAGAATGAAATCGTGCGCCAGGGCCGCCCGGGCCGCGGCCTCAACTTCCTTCTGCGGAACGTGCGGCTGGCCATAAGCAATGTTGTTGCGCACGGTATCGTTGAACAAAACCGTTTCCTGGGTCACAATGCCGACTTGCGCGCGCAGCGAAGCCAGGGTCACGTCGCGCACGTCATAGCCGTCAATCGACAGCCGCCCGGTAGTCACATCAAAAAAACGCGGGATCAGATGCACCAGCGTGCTCTTGCCCGCGCCGCTCGATCCCACCACGGCCAGCACCTCGCCGCGCTTCACTTCAAGGTCAATGCCGCGAAGGATCTCGCGCGCGCCTTCGTCCGTGCCCTCGTAGGCGAACGAAACGCCATTGAAGCGGACGCTGCCGGCAAAGCGCGGAAGCCGCTTCGCGCCGGGCTTATCCCGAACGATATCTTCGGTGTCCATGAATGTGAAGAGCTCCGACGAAGCTCCCAGGGCCTGCTGAAAACTGTTATTGAAAACCGCGAATTTGCGCACCGGGTTATACATGCTCAGAACCGCGGCCACAAATGTAACGAACGCGCCCAGAGTGAGTTCGCCGTGGGCAATGCGCTCCCTGCCCAACAACAGCAGCAACGCAATGGCGATAGCCCCAAAAATATCCATCAGCGGAGAACTTACGGCCGCGGCTGCCACCGATTTCAGGTTAGCGCGGAAAAGATGCTGCGCCGCCTGCCGGAAGCGCGCGACCTCCCAGGACTCCATGCCAAAGGCTTTCACGATGCGGTTGCCCGTGATGGTTTCGTGCAAAATGTTCTGCACATCCGCCAGTTGATCCTGCCCGCGCCGCGTTGTGGAACGCACTCGCCGCCCGATCTTCACCGCCGAATAAATAATGAACGGTATAAACAGCACCAGCACCCACGCCAGCCCGCGGCCCAGAATCACCACCAGCACACAAGTAAAGGCGAACGAAAAAAACTGCTGCAGAAATTCCGCCAGCACGCTCGACATGGCGAACTGCACCCGTTCAATATCGTTGATGATGGTCGAAATCAGGCTGCCGGTCGCATGCTTGGTAAAAAACGCCGCCGACCGGCGCAACACAGAGTTGTAGAGGTCGTTGCGCAGGTTGGTGATCATGCCGAAGCCCGCGTGATTCACCAGATAGGTGCCGGTGTAATCGAAGATCCCTTTCAGCACCGTCGATGCCACCAGAGCAAAGGCGACAATCGTCCACGCGTTGTGGAAGTATGTGGGAACAAAGCGCTGCAGGTAGACCGGCTGCCCGCTCTGCGGCCAGGTGAAGAGGACGATATTTTCCGAACCGGAGGAAGGGTTCAGCACGCGGTCGAGCACCGGCTTCAGCAGGATTAACCGGAACGCTTCCAGAAAACCGACCGCCGCCAGCAGCAACACGCCGGGCAACAACTGCAGCAGGAAAGGAACGACGTAGCGGACCAGCCGCATCAGTTGCCGCATGGGACTCCCGCGCGGACGAGGCTGCAATCGCTTGCTGCCGGTCGAATAGGCATGGGGTGCAAGGCCTTATTTTACTTGAGTCCTCGACGTGCCGTGACTTCTTTCATCGTTACTTCGGACTGTCTCTATGCCCCACCTTCACCCGATATCCCGCGCGCCGCAGGTGTTTGCCCACGTCCTCGGCGATCATCACCGACCGGTGTTGCCCGCCGGTGCACCCGAAGGCGATCGTCAGATAGCTTTTGCCTTCGTGAATGTAGTGCGGCAATAAATAAACCAGCAGATCGGAAATGCGAGAGATAAATTCCCGCGTCTGCGGAAACGAACGAATGTATTTGGCCACGCGCGCGTTGCGCCCGGTCAGCGGCCGGAACTCCGGCACGAAATGCGGATTCGGCAGAAAGCGCACGTCGAACACCAGGTCTGCGTCCTCGGGCACGCCCTCCCGGAAGCCGAAACTCACGCACGAAACCAGAATTCCCTTTTCCGACGACTTCTCGTGAAAGCGCTCGTGAATGTGCGCCCGCAGCTCGTGGACGTTGAATTTCGAAGTGTCGATGACGAAGTCAGCCAGCCTGCGAATCGAGCTCAGATGCCGCCGTTCGGCTTTCAGCGAAGCTCTTACCGGCGAGTCCGTGCCCAGCGGATGCGGCCGCCGGGTCTCGCTGAAACGCCGCACCAGCACGGCGTCGGAAGCCTCCAGAAAAACTACCTTGGTCGGAATCATGCGGCGCACCGACTTCAAAATGCCCGGCAGCTTCTCCAGCTTCGAGCCTTCGCGCACATCCACCACCAGCGCGGTGCGGCGAATCTCAGCCGACTGCACCGCCAGTTCAGCGAATTGCGGAATCAGATCAACCGGCAGGTTATCGACGCAGTAGTAGCCCAGGTCCTCGAAGGCCTTCAGCACCGAGGCCTTCCCCGACCCGCTCATGCCCGTAATGATCACCAATTCCGGCGACAGAAGTTTGCCGCGGGACTTTTTGCCGCCGCGTTTCGCGCCTCTGCGCAAGTGGCCCGATGGTTTGCCCTGCCCCATGCACTGGATAGTAGCATCGAAGCACGACCCGCGCTTCCACCGTCAATTGCCGTTTGAGATACCGCGTGACTGAATCAGAATCGGCAATCGAGATTTGGCAATCGAAAATCGGAAATGGCGATTGTCTCCGCCCGCACAGCCCTGTAATCTAGTGCGTCATGAAAAAGTTCGAAGACCTCACCGAACGGGAAATTCTCGCCCTCGCCATCGGCCTGGAAGAAGAAGACGAGCGCGTCTATGCCGACTTCGCCGAAGGTTTACGGCAGGACTATCCCGCAACCACTTCCATGTTCTTGGCCATGCGCGAAGAAGAGTCGGAACACCGCCGCAAGCTGATTGAGCTGTTTCGCAAGAAATTCGGCGAGCACATACCGCTGATCCGGCGCCAGGATGTGCGCGGCTTCGTGGAACGTCCGGCGCTTTGGCTGGTGCGCCCGCTGCGCATCGAAGCCGTGCGCAAAGAAGCATCGACCATGGAAGTGGAAACCCGCCGCTTCTACGAAAAGGCCGCGGCCCGCACCCAGGACGCCAGCATCCGGCAGTTGCTCGACGATCTGGCGAATGAAGAGCGCGAACATGAAAACCGCGCCCAGGAGCTCGATAAGCAAAAATTGCCCGATAATGTGAAAGCCGACGAGGAAGTCGCGCAGCGCCGCCTGTTCGTTCTGCAGATCGTGCAGCCGGGGCTGGCCGGATTGATGGACGGCTCGGTCTCCACCCTGGCGCCGGTTTTTGCGGCCGCCCTGGCCACGCAAAAAAGTTGGGACGCATTTTTGGTCGGCCTGGCGGCCTCGGCGGGCGCCGGCATCAGCATGGGATTCGCCGAGGCGCTTTCCGATGACGGCAGCCTCACCGGCCGGGGTCACCCCTGGGTGCGCGGCGTAATCTGCGGGGCCATGACCGCCCTGGGGGGCATCGGCCACACTCTGCCCTTTCTGATTCACGATTTCCGCATGGCGCTATGGGCTGCGGGAATTGTTGTTCTGGCAGAACTTGGCGTGATTACCTGGATCCGCAAGCGCTACATGGATACGCCGTGGGTCACCGCTGCGCTGCAGGTTGGGCTGGGCGGAGTGCTGGTGTTTATCACGGGCGTGCTGATCGGGAGCTCATGAATTTGCCGATTTCCGATTGACGATTTGTTGAACGCTCGCTCTTGCCTTCAAAATCGGCAATCGAAAATTCTGCTTACGGCTGCGTATCCAGCGGGTGCGTGCTCTTCTCGTAGAATTCGTTCTGCAGCTTGAGGCTGACGTCGTCCGCTTTAATTGCACGAATCGACTTTACGATAGCCTCAATCCACCAGTTCATCTGATATTGCCCAAGCTCTTTCGTAGCCGCCGAGCCGTCGCCGGCATAATGATTCGGAAATCGCGTGTACCACCAGATTCCGGTGTAGACGTCTTCTGGAATCTTCTGCCGCGCCTGATCCGCTCCAGACTCCTGATTCGCGCGATCCATGTGTACCAGGTCGGGACGCGCGATCAGCATCTTCGAAGTTTCGCTCTCGCCGGCGTGCATATCGATGGTGGTCTTCTTCGCCGGACCGCCATGCTGCGGCGAGCGCTCGTCGAAAACGTAGACCACGTAATCGTGCGGCTTGTCGAGTTGCGTCTGCGCGAAATACGGCAGCAGATACTCGTTGCCCCCGTGGCCGTTGACGATCAGGATTTTCCTGCAGCCGTTGCGCGCCATCTCGTCGGTGGTTTCCTGCAGTAGCGCCAGTTGAATCTCACGGCTGTAAGCCATGGTCCCAGGCTCGTGCCGCGCCTCGGCGATCTGGCCGAAATAGTACTCGGGGAAGACGATCACATACTCGTGCTCGGCCGCGTGCAGCGCCGCGTAGCGCACGTCCAGCAGATCGGTTCCCAGGGGCAGATGCGGCCCGTGTTTTTCCAGAATTCCGAAGGGCAACAGGCACGTCCCCTGCGAACGATGAATGCCCTCGCGAAAGTCCGCAGCCGTCAGTTCTTCCCAATGCACGGAGAGCTTGGCAGCCGGCGGCGCGGCCTGTGCATGAATCAACTCATGGATGCTCAAAACCAGAAACAGGATCGAAGCGACCAGAACGAAACAACGCCTGCGGTACCCGTAGATCAGCATCACAGAATCCCCTCGGCGGCGAATTCTAGCACGCAAATCCCTTTATTAAAACGTATCAATGCACCTATCAATCAAAAGCCCCACTTCTCGCACAAAACGCGAGAAATGGGGCACCCGATGTTTTTGCTGAGAGCCGACAGTTGCTTCTACGGCGCTTCGATCAACTCCATCTTCCCGTCGCGCTTGCGGTGCAGCACCATCACCTTGCCTTTGGGATCGCGGAAAACAAATACATCGCGGTCTTTAAAATGAGCCTCTTTGATGGCCTCTTCGAGCGTCATGGGGCGCATGGCGACGGCGTCGTCGGAGCGTACCAGGTGAACTTCGGTGGTTTTCGCCACCGCGGGATAGCGGTGCACCGCCACGGGCACGGCAGTCTTTTCCGACAGCCCCACCACGACCTGGATATCTTCCTGGGCCGAGTGGCCATTCCACTTTTTCTGCTCTTCGCTCTTGCGCGCAGTGCGCTTCTTCGTCTCCCAGCGCGACTTGTACTTCAGCGCCTGCTTCTCCAGATGATCAAGCGCTTCGTTGACCGCGATCGACATATCTTTGGCCTGCGCCAGCCCGACCAGCGGGCCGTTGCGCGGGCTGATGGTGATTTCAGCCTTGTGGCGGTGCTTCTCGACGGCGAGGATCACCTTGGTTTCAAATCGGTCGCCCAGAATTTTTCGGATTTTAACCAGGCCGGTTTCAACTTCTTTGCGGATGGCGTTGGTAACTTCGTACTGTCTTCCGGTGTATTCCACGTTCATGAGCGCCCCTCCTGAATCGTTCGGTAGATCGAGTTAAATTGGGCACTGCATCTGGTCGTTAGTCGTTAGTCGTTCGCCATCCGGTGCCAGTCGGTATGCTTTTGCTAACGACCAACGACAAACGACTATTTCTTCACTCTTCGCTGGTGCGTGCTCGGGATGCGCATGTCTTCGCGGTATTTGGCCACCGTACGCCGGGTCACCTGAATGCCCTGCGACTGCAGAATCCTGGTGATCTGCTCGTCGGTCAGCGGACGGCTGGGATCTTCTTCCTCGATGAGCTTTTTCACGCGGCGCTTCAGGATGAGCAGCGATGTGCCGCCGCCCTCCGGGCCCTGCACGCTTTCGCTGAAGAAATATCGCAGCTCGAATACGCCCTGCGGTGTATGCGCGTATTTGCTGGCCACGGCACGGCTTACCGTCGAAGGATGCACGCCGATTTCTTCGGCCACCTCCTTGATCATCATGGGTTTCAACTGATCGATGCCCCGCTCCAGAAAATCCTGCTGGCGGGCAACAATGCAATAACAAACTTTCGTGATGGTCTGCTTGCGCTGTTCGATGTTTTTGATGAGCTGAATGGCGCTCTTGTAGCGTTCTTTCACGTAGTCGCGCGTCGATTTGTCGTTGGAGCCTTCGCGCGTGACCAGTTTTTTGTACGCGGGATTCAGGCGGAGCTGCGGCAGGTCCTCATCGTTCATGATGACCAGCCACTCGTCTCCGTGCTTGACGAAAGCGACGTCGGGCTCGATCAAACGCGCAGTAATTTTGTTGTATTGCAGGCCGGGGCGCGGATCGAGGGTGCGAATGTATTCGAGCGCGGCCTGCACGGCTTCTATGGGGCGCCCGATGGCCTTGCCAATTTCTTTGTATTGCTTGTTCTGCAGGGCGCGCAAGTGGTCGACCACCGCGATGGCGTCGTTCAGAACCTGCGCCGTGCCGTTGCCGTTCTTGTGCAGCGCGAGTTGCGCCTGGTGATAGCGAAGCTGGCAGAGCAGGCACTCGCGCAGATCGCGGCATCCCACGCCCGGGGGGTCGAGCTGCCGAACCACTTCCAGCGCTTCCTGCAGGTCGGCAGGAGAGAATCTGGGCGTGTAAGCGGGCACCGATTGAACCGCATTTCGCTCCGCACGCTCTGGCGCGGGCGCGACTGCCGCGGCGGAATCTCCCGCTCCGGACGAGAAAGACGCTTCGCGCGGCAACTCGTCGCTTGCCTCAGAGTCTGCGATTTGAATTGGACTAGGGCTGGTTTCGGATTCGTCGATCGCAGTGGCCTCATCGGCATTCGCGGGCTCGGCGTCATCCCCTCCAACCGGCGCATCCTCGGCCAAGCCCAGCGCTTGCGCCTCATTGACAATCTTCTTTGCAGTCTCCGCGTCGGCCTCAGGCGTTGCCGGCGGCGCCACGCCCATCAACTCATCATCGCTCGCGATCAGGTAGCCGTCTTCATTCAAATTGCCGATGATCAGGTCGGCGGCCTCGCGCACTTCCTTGCGTAAACTCAACGCGCCCAGCTGCCAGGCCAGGTGGTCGGTCAGATTAGTCGGCTTGGAGAGAAAGTTCTCGAACGACGGCCGCTCGATGTCTTCCATCTCACTGTGGGTGCGATAGCCGGGATCGAGATAGTCCTGAAAAAACGAACCGAAGTCGATCTCTTCGAACGGATCTTTCTTCTCCGCCGCGGTGATGGGATTTTCTTCGGTGGTCGCCGTCGCGGCGCGCTCGCGGTCTTCTTCTTTCTTGCCGACTTCGTCGAGCAGCGGAACCGAATCTTCCAGCTCCTCGAGAACCGGATTCTCGACCATCTCAGCCGTAATCATGTCCTTCAGCTCAAGCTTGTTGAGCGCCAGAACGGACACCATCTGCACCAGGCCAGGAGTAAGGATCTGGCGCTGCGAGAGCTTTACGCTGAGTTTGTGTTGAAGAAGGACCATGTCGTGGTCGTTAGTCGTCAGTCGCTAGTCGCTAGTCGTTAGCCGTTCGCCTCAGTTACTCCAGCTTGTCCAGCCGCTCGTCATTGGCTGTCAAGCCGGTGTTCATGCATCTCTACAACCCGCAACAGCCTCGCCGTGCCTTCAGCGACTTCGGTGACCAGCTTTGCCGCCCGGTCAAGCTGGCGATCATGTTTTTCGCTTTCCAGCGATAACAGCTCCAAATTGCGAGTCAAAGCTTCCAGCCGTTCGTCAATCGTCATAGCCGCTTACCTCAGCCGTGCAGGACCATGTTTCAAAGTTTCAAGGACGCAGAGTTTTCAATGACTCCTGAGGTCCCCGGTTTTTACTTTGAAACCCTGCAACCTTGAAACTTTGAAACCTTAGACCAAAGAGAAACTCTCGCCCAAATACACCCTTCTCACTTCCGCATCCCTCGCCAACTCCTCAGGCGGCCCATGACGGAAAATTCTTCCGTCATCAATGATGTAGGCCCGGTCCGTCACCGTAAGGGTTTCGCGCACATTGTGATCGGTGATCAGCACCCCAATGCCGCTCGACCGCAAACCGCTGATTATCTTCTGCAAGTCGAGCACGGCAATTGGGTCAATCCCGGAGAACGGTTCGTCGAGCAAAATGAACGTCGGATTGATGCACAGGCAGCGGGCTATTTCCACCCGCCGACGTTCCCCGCCAGACAACGCATACCCGCGATTCTGCCGGATGTGCTCCAACCCCAGCTCATCGATAAACTTTTCCATCTTCTCGCGGCGCTCGTGCCAGCTGATGGGCTGCGCCTCCAGCACTGCGAGGATGTTCTCTTCTACCGTTAACTTGCGAAAAACCGAAGCTTCCTGAGGGAGATAACTGATGCCATACTGACGCGCCCGCAGGTACATGGGAACGTCAGTAATGTCCTGACCGTCATACAGCACGCGGCCAGTGTCGGGAGGGATCAGGCCAACAATCGCGTAAAAAGTCGTCGTCTTGCCGGCGCCGTTAGGGCCTAATAATCCAACCACTTCGCCCTGATCGACGCGCAGGCTGACTCCGTTTACCACACGCCGCCGGCGATACGACTTGCCGATTTCTTCTGTGGCCAGAGTACGCATTTATCGAGCCATGCGAATAGGCAATTAATGGGCCACTCGCGTCTGAGTTACCACAGGAGTACTCGCTTCGCCTTCTACGAGCACCCTATCATCGGTCCTGAAGAAAGTCAACGAAACCCCCGTAATCTTGCCTTGTTCGGCATCAAAAATGCTAGGAAGTTCGCTCCCACGTCCGCCGGTCAGCACAAACTTGTCGTCGGCCGCGGTATAAACCAGCTTCTGCCCGTCAGCGTGACGGCTGGGCTGGGTGATGACCACATCCCCGAGGGCGACCATGTGGTCGAGCTGGCCGGGCCCTGCAAACGCTTGATTCCCTGAGCTTTGGCTGCGCGGCACCAGGTACGCGTCAGCCGTCCTCGCCTTCGCTGTGAAATCCTCACCCTTGGCAAAGACTCCGCCTTCGTAGTGGACCTTGCGCTCGGAGTCGGCGTAGGTCAGCTTCAGCGCAGTGATGGCGATAGGGCTCGAACCGCCCAGCGGATCCGCCTTCACCCCCTGCGCGCCGGCTCCTTTCGGTTGTGTAGGACTCTTTGGAGGCCCTTTGCTCCCGGCCGAAGTCTTCTCCACCTGGCTCTGATCCGGCTGAGCCTTCTCCTTTTGCACCAGAACCGTCTGTGCCGGTTGCGCCGCCGTCCCTTGCGCGGTCACGAAGCGCCGGTCGCGGTCAAACGTAATCGAAGGCGCTTCAATAATGTTGGCGTCCTGCCAGAGGCGTGCGTTGCCGGTGTAAAGCGCAATGCCGGAGTCGTGGTGCGCCGTCATGGTGCGCGACGTAACATGAATTGGCGACGATGACGCCAGCAACGCGCCGTCCGGCTGCTCCTTCAGGTCGCTGTACGTAGTTTTGACGTCGCCCTCGGCCACCGCGTCGCCAGTCGCCCGGTTGATGTGCACAGTTTTCGCCGTGGTTGCCATGCCGCCGTTAGTCACCCGCGGATTCCCGGTCAGCACCAGCAGCTGATCCGCTGGCGTGTAGCGCGCCGTATTCGCCCAGGCCTGCATGCGCTTGTCCGGGGACTGATTGTCGGTATAGACAACGTCTCCCTGCTGGGTAAGCGACTCGATGCCGCCCTGCGGCTGAAAAAGCGCCTCGACCGATTCACTGGTGCTGACCCGGTCCGGCTCGCCCGGACTGGAGTTCACGATGCGCGCATCGGGCGCCCCGTGCATCTTCGTGATCTGGTTCTTCCCGTCGACCATCGCAAACTGCGCGTCGAATTTCCCGGCAGTCACCACCGTCCTCTCGGCCACAGCAACCGCCGCGCCGGGCTCAACCGCAGGCGACTCGTGAACACCTGACTCCGACGCCGGCCAAATCGTGATCTGTGCCGCGCCTGAGGTAACCGCGCGCTGCAAGACACTCTCCGCACCTATTGTGAAGTCGATCGCCGAAGCCGCCAGTTCGAAATCCTGCGGCCCGGACGCGATGCCAGAATTCCTGGCTGCCGCTGCTTCCTGCGCAGCTTGCCGGCCGGCCGGGTGCGCGCCGGCCTGCGATCCCATCTGGACTAATCGCGCGCCATCGAGCGCATGAACCTTTTGCAGTTCGTTGTCTCCGGCAAAATCAAGGATCACACGGCCGGCGTCGCCCTGCATTGGCTGCGGCCCTGCCTGCTCCACGTGAACATGCCCGGTCAGGATTCCCGTGCGCAGCAGATTTTGCCCGGTAAACAGGAATTCCGCCTGATCGGCGCGGCTCCGAATCGGCTCTGGGCCGGGCGCCGACCCCTTATTCGATCCTTGATTCGCCGCTTCCTTGTCTGTCTTCACCTCGGCTGTCTTCACCTCGGCATTCTTTGCCTCGGCTTTCTTCACCTCGGCTTTCTTTGCCGGACGGGTTTCGGCGGTCACATGATTGCTCGCCACAATCCGCTGCACGTTGTCATTCGCATCCAGATAGAAACTTGCCTGGTCGGCCTGCATCGTTTCACTTTCGCGATCGAGACGCGGATGCTCCAGCACGATCACTCGCGGGTCGTTGGTGACCACTCCACGTTCCGCTTCGATGACCCCGCCATTGGGACCGTTCATCGCAATATGAACTTGCGACAGCAAAGTCAGGGTGTTGCTCTTGCCCACGTATCTCACACCCACAGCCCAGCCGCTGGCCTGGGGCGCGCTGAAATCGACCCGGGCATCGGTTGCGGCGTTGCCCGTATCTTTGTTGAAGACCAGATCCTGCGTCTTGAGATGAATGGGATTCTTCATTTCCTTGGGTGCGGACTGGTCGGGACTGACCGCTCCCTCGGGATTCGCCACCAGATCGATCTGCACTTCGCCTTTGGCGGTGATGTCGCCGCTCTTCTGATCGAAGGAAAAATCGTCGCCGTAAATCTGGTCGAAGCGCGACGAATCGCGGCCGTAAAGCACGATATTGACGTTGTGCAGTTCGGCGTTGCCGTTGAGCTTGAACTGTTTTACCTTGCTGGCCTGAACCGTGAAGAGCGTGCGCTTTCCGTCGGACTTCGAAATCTGGAAACCGTTCGCCGTCTGCCGGACGTCGTACCCGAGCTTGTTCGGCACTTCCTTAAGCACGTCGCGCACGCGCATACGCGCATAGAAATACATCCCCACCACGACCGCCGTAAGCACTATGGCAGTCGCAGCCAGCAGCCGTCGCAACCGGTAAATGGGAAGCGCCATCTGCTTGTAGTCTAATGCACCGAAGGCGGAGCGAGTCGAAGGGCCCCGTGCCCGCAGATTGACAGGTGAACCTGGCAGGGAGGTCTCACCCCGCAGTCAGGCACGGGAACCCGATCCATTTCATCTACACTGGAAGCCCGTAACCGTCATCATGGCCATGGCCCAGTCTCCGCCGCTTCTCGACTTCCGCAATCTCCGCGTCATGCGCGGACAAAAAATCGCTCTCGACGATTTCACTCTGCGTGTCGGCGCCCAGGAACACGTCGCCATCCTCGGACCCAACGGCTGCGGCAAATCCACGCTGATCAAGACCATTACTCGCGAATGCTATCCGGTCGTGCGGGAAAATTCTTCGATGTCGATCTTGGGAGAAGACACCTGGGATGTGTTCGCCCTGCGAGCCCGGCTGGGCATCGTCTCGAACGACCTGATGCTCTCCTGCACGGGCGATGCCTCCGGACGCGATGTCGTGCTTTCAGGCTTCTTCAGCAGCACCGCGATTTATCCCAACCACACGGTCGATCCCAGGCAGCGTGAGCAAGCCGATGCCGCGCTGGCCGAGCTGAAAGTTTCGCATCTGGCGGAACGTCCGGTGAGCGAAATGTCGTCGGGCGAGGCGCGGCGTGTGCTGATCGCGCGCGCCTTGGTGCACAAGCCTGGCGCTCTGCTCTTCGACGAGCCCTGCAACTCGCTCGATCTGGCCGCTCAGCACAGCCTGCGGCAAACCATGAGCGCGCTGGCCAACTCCGGAACGGCAATCATTCTCGTCACCCACGAACTGGCCGACATCGTTCCCGAAATTCAGCGCGTGGTGCTGATGAGCCGCGGCCGAGTCGTCGCCGACGGCCCGAAAGAAGAAATCCTTGAGGTCGACCGTCTGGCATCCCTGTTCGGCGTCAGCGTGGAAATGGCCCGCCGTAACGGCCACTACCACCTGTGGTGAGATTCGGCAGCGTACTGCGGCAGTGCCGCGATCGATCGCTGATGTTCATATCGCAGGTATCTTGAAATCGCGCAGGGAAAGCTCCAGCCCGCCGTATTCGGGATGGTCGTTGTGATCCACGGTGAAAGCGATATCGACCATATCGCCCGCCAGTAGCGGAGTTTGAGCGAGCCGCTCGGCCATGTGCCAACCCAGGGCATCGAACGTGATCCTCAGACGAGTGGCCGCGCCATTGGGAGCGCTGGGCGTCTTACTGGTCGCGCCGGGTGCCTCATCGATCGCGCCGGGTGCCCCACTTCTGGCCGGGTTTGCCAGAAGTGGGGATTTTCCATCCCCCACTTCGGCAACCGTCGCAGCCCGATCCGCGCGCCGAATCGCCGCGCCATCGGGATGGCAGCGCGGCGTCGCAAGAATGGCCGCCGCAGAAAGCTGCGATGATTGCTCCGAGGACTCCGCCACTCCAACGACCGGCTCGCCCTCCCGCAACTTGAATTTCACATGTTTGTCTTTCAGAATGCGCGGCGGAGCCGTCAGCTGCACCGCGCGCGCCGCGAATACGGGTTCGGGATTCCCCACGCCATAAGGTTCCAGCAGACGCAACGCCTGAAACAGTTCCGGCGTAACCTCGCCCAGACTCAGTTCGGCATCCAGATCAAGCACCGGATCAAAATCCGCCAGCGTGAGCCGCGATCGCGCAAACTCGTCCAGCCGCGCCCGCAGATCGCCAACGTTGGCCGCAGGCATGGCAAATCCGCAGGCGTGAGCATGACCGCCGTAGCGCGAGAATAAACCGCTGCACGACTCAATCGCTTCCAGCAGATGAAATGCCCGGATCGACCGCCCCGAGCCGAACGCTTCTTCGCCTTCACGCGAGATCACAACCGTAGGCCGGTTATACCGTTCGACAATGCGCGTCGCCGTAATGCCGATCACGCCGCGGTGCCAGCCCTCGCCGTCAATGACGATGCAATACGCCTCGCTCAGCTCCGCATCGCCGGCGAAGCGCTCCTCAACCGCGCGCAGAATGCGCCGCTCTTCTTCCTGCCGGTCACTATTGAGCCGATCGAGTTTCGCCGCCAGTTCCCGCGCGCGCGCCATATCTTTCACGCTGAAGAGTTCAATCACATCGCGCGCCACGTCCATGCGCCCGGCGGCGTTGATGCGCGGCGCAATGCGGAATCCCACTTCGCCCGAGGTCGGCGGACGCTTCGCCGAAATCTGGGCCACTTCGAGCAGCGCCTTCAATCCCGGATTCACCGCGCATCGCAGCGCCTCCAGCCCCAGCGACGCGAACACCCGATTCTCTCCGGTCAGCGGCACCGCGTCCGCGATCGTCGCGATCGCCACCACCTTCATAAACGACAACAGAAGTCTGTCCTGATCTTTCGCATCCAGTCGCCGCTGCATCAATCCCTGCGCCAGCTTGAACGCCACGCCCGCGCCGCAAAGCTGCTTATACGGATACTCGCATCCCGCCTGATTCGGATTCACCACCGCCAGCGCCTTCGGCACGCCATCAGGCCCGGGCAGATGATGGTCGGTCACGATCAGATCGACTCCCAGCCGCCGCGCCGTCTCCGCAGGCGCAAACGCGCGAATGCCCATATCGACGCTGATGATCAGCCGAATGCCAGCCTCGGCCGCGCGCTCAATGACATCGTCGCGCATGTCGTAGCCTTCGCGAATCCGGTGCGGCACATGAAACTCCGCCGAACCGCCGCACAACTCGATCGCCGTCTTGAGAACGATGACCGCCATGGTGCCGTCGACGTCGTAGTCGCCGTAAATCAGGATCAGCTCCTTGCGCTCGATGGCGGCGTCAATCCGCTCCACCGCCGCAGGCAGCCCAGTCATCCGTTCCGGAGCATGAAGATGAGATAAGGATGGCGAGAGGTAAGCCGCAGCCGACTCCGCATCGACGATGCCGCGCCGCAGCAGCAAGCGCGCCAGCGTCGCCGTCATCGTCATCGTCATCACGGGAGACGCGATTGCTTGCGAGGAAGAATGTCTAACTTGAAGCGGAGGCAAATCGGCAAGAGATTGCGACAAAGCCTGAACCCGCGCGCCATCTTCGGAGGCGACCTGCCAGCGCACGGTTAATTCTCTTCGTCCTGATCCGGCTCATCCATGGTCAGGCCGCCGAACTCGTCGGAAACCTCGAGCAGCCGCTGATAGCGGTCGTACCACTCGGTCGAAACCTCGCACAAAAACATCGAGCCCTGATAGGCCCAGCCCAGCTGCAGAAATCCGATCTTCCCGACGTAAGCCCGCAGCCAGCGCGCGTCTTCCACATCGTCGCCGTCGCTGAACTCGGAGTTCGTCAACCGTTCGACCATCTCATCAAGCTCGGTGCGCTGCAGCGTCCACGAGTGCATGGTCAGAAACGGCGCGCTCGAAGCCTTCGCCAGCTCGACAAAATCTTTCCAGCCGTCGGGATTGTCGCCCATCTCCCACATCACGCACTGCACCTCTTCATAGTCCACGTAGCCGTGAAAGCGGCGCATGCCATGCCCTTCAATGAAGGCAATCATGTCGTCTTTGATCGTGGAAAGATCGTCTGGAATGGGAGACATGTTGGGAAGGCTCAGTGCAACATTGTATTCTGTTCGCAAATTCAGTGCCAGCGCGCGAAGTGGAGATAGCCACAACTCGTGTGGCGACGGCCGCCTTCGGCCGTCCCGCCCAGCGCAAAGCGCGGGCGGAATCTATGCGGGACCGGATCTGTGCAGATACATGGATCTGTGCAGATAAATAGATCTGTGCAGATACAAGGCGAGCGTAGGACTAATGTCCGTGTGGGACCGGGTCTGCCGACCGGTCATGCCGAGCGCAAGTCCGGCTGCCCACGCACCTCAATGCGAAAGAGAAGCAGAAGGCGAAGCCGCGCTCATCAACTCCACAAACATCCGATAAAATTTCTGCGCATCCAGATCCACCTGAATCTCCACCAGCCTCGCCCCCGCCACCTTCTCGCTTGCACTCCAGGTCAAAGTGTTCCCGTACCCCGCGCCGCGATCGAGATCCACGCTCATATAGCGCATCTCGCTCTTCGTGATAATAGAAGGATCGATCCACGCCTCGGCCGCCAGCTCATCCCACATAATGTCGGCTCCAGGCCATAGCTGCAAAAATTTCGCCAGATATTTCGCCAGCGGAGTCCCGCTCGCCTCGATCTGTTTCATCATCGCCGCCGTCATGTGCGTCTTGATCGAAATGTCGGTCGGCGTGCATACGATCTTTTTCCACGGCGCGCGCAGCACGATCTCCGCCGCCTCCGGATCGAACCAGAAATTAAATTCATGCCGCGGATTGCTGGCGAACTCAGGATTGTCGGTATCCGGATTCAGGCTGCCGCCCATGAACACCAGCTCCTGCACCAGTTCGGGAAATTGCGGATCCAGCGAAATCGCCAGCGCCAGATTCGTCATCGGTCCGCCTTCATAAATCGTCACTTCATGCGGATACTTGTGCACCATGCGAATCATGAAGTGCGCCGCATCTTCGTCCAAAGGCTTGGTCGTCGGCGCGCCCTCCGGCAACAGCGGAATAACCGACGCTTCATGCCACCACCGGTCGTCCCAAGCGCCCGCGTATGCGACTTTCCCGTAGCGCTCCTGCCACATCTGCGCCTCGCCCCGGGTGCGCACCAGCGGAAACTCCGCGCCGGGAACGACGGGAATGTCGCTGCGCCCCATAATCTCCAGCAGCCGCAACGTGTGCGCCACTTCCTCATCGCGCCACTGATCCCCGCTCACCACGGTAACCCCCAGCACCTCCACCAACGGAGACTGCGCCATCACCGCCACCGTCTGCATATTGCTCCCGCCCGGCCCCGAGCAGTCTTCGTTGACAATGACTTTCCGCCGCGCCTGCGCGGAAGCCAACGAAACGAGCAAGACCGACATAACAACTCCACACCTACGATTTCTCAAGTGATTCCCCAATTCCACACTTTTCGAGCTTTGATCGCAAAAAATCAGGGCAGACCGAGGCATCGCCCCAGCCTGCCCAAAAATGAATTGTTTCGATCCCACTAGAATCTCAGCTTCAACGCAAACTGAATCAGCCTCGGGTTATTCACGGTGTTGTTGATCACACCGAAACTCGAGGGCGTATTGATATCTTGCTCTCCGCTGTCGCCCACGCCGTCCATGTAGAACTGCGCGTGGTTGAGCAGATTGAAGAACTCAGCGCGGAATTGCAGATTCATGCCCTCGCGCAAGGGTAGCGGGAAGTCTTTAATCACCGAGAAGTCGGTATTCACGAAACGCGGACCGTAAACCGGAGCGCGCGGCGCGGTGCCGAGCTCCCCTACCGTAAAATTCTGGGAGGGCCCCCCGCCGATCGGCACGGCCGGGAAAGTGAACGTCGACGCTGGAGCGAACGCGCAGGGATTAAACCAATTCTGCAGCGTGTGAATCTTCGCTGGTGCATTGCAGGCCGGATTCGCCGCAACTGGACCAGCCTGATTCGGATTCCCCACTTCGTTCGGACGTTGGAATGTGAATCCGTTGTACGAGAAATAGACACCCGATTCGTCCGCACTGTCGACCACGAACAGGGGGAATCCGGAAGTCGCGTGCTCGATCAGATCCAGTTGCCAATTCCCCAAAATAGCGTTGACAGCCCCGTTCCAATTACTCCCGTAGGCTTTGCCTTTCCCGAAGGGCAAATCGTAAATGACGCTGGCTGTGAAGTTATCGTTGAGATTCAGTTGTGACAAACCCCAATCCAGTTTCTGCGCCCCAGGCAGCGGCCAATACAAAGCGCCGGGATTGGTGCCCAGACCGTCCGGCATCCCGGAATCGAAATTGCGTGAATAGGTGTAGCTCACCAGAGCGTAGAGACCGTGCCGCGCGCTCTTGGTCTCAGCTTTCGCTTGCAGCGAATCGTAGCGGGCTTGGCCTACGCTGTTATTGCTGGCCACGCTCTGAAAGGGCTCCGCATAAGGCCAATTGTTGATGCCGCAGCCCACATTGTAGGTTCCATAGTACGGATTTACGGCTGTCGCGCCGGAAGAATTCGTAGCCGTAGGCAAGCAGATACTGGGCGACTCTATGTTTTCGTTCACCTGACTCACAAGGATGCGCTCGCTGCGCGATCCCGCATAGCCCACGGTCAAAACAACGTTTCCAGGCAGCTGCCGTTCAACGTTTAAGTTGAATTGCTGGATCATTCCCTGCTTGAAATTCAGGTTCTGCGACTGAATGGTTCCCGTGTAGTCAGCTGGATTCACCGGCGAGCTGAGGACCGCACCCCCAGGCACAGGCGTGCTCGATGGAGTACCCGCCGCTACCAGAAATCCATTCGACAGACCGCAACCGGTGCTGCCGAAAGGAGTACAAACCCCGGTTGGGTAAGGATCAACTTCCGCGTAGTACGGGGGATTCTGCCACAAGCCCTGTCCCCCTTGGTTCCAAGCGGAGTCATGGAATATGGAATACCCAGCCCGGATTGCAGTCTTATCACTGCCCATGGGCTTCCAGGACAACCCGATGCGTGGCTCCAAAGCAGTTTTGTCGAATTGGACACCCACGCGACCATCGGTTGGAATGCAGATCGTGCAACTGCTTAACGTCGGACTTCCGTTAGGCACGTACCACTCAAGATTCTGAATGTTGAAATTCGCCTGCCGGTTTTCGACTTCGGTTTCAGGCGTCGCCAGGGCCCAGGCGAAGCCCAGGTTGAGGGTCAAATTGGGAGTTAAGCGCCAGTCATCCTGCACAAATGGCCGAATCAGTTTCCAGCGCCTTCCGGTGGTAGCGCCAAGGAAGGTCTGATCGTGGGCGGCAAAAACTCCAAGGCTTCCCAACAGCAGATCGCCAATGTCGTCGCCAGTTCCAAAGCCATCCTCGACGACATAGCCGTCCTGAAAGGCATTGTTCCGCACATTCATCTCTTCGGCGCGATAGGTCAGGCCGAAACTGATGTTGTGTTTGCCGCGAATCAAATCGAGTTTGTCCGAGAGCGAATAGACGTTAGTCCCACCCTGGTACGGCGCATAGCCGCGATCGCCGAGCGAGAAATAGGCCGACATCTGGAACGACGTCATTCCGCAGCTCTCGCAGTCCTTAGTCGACTGGTTCAAACTCGCGGGGTAACCGGTGATGCCGTCGCAGTGACTGCCTAAGTCCGCACCCGGAATGCCGATGATCGCGGCTTCGCAAGTGCCCGTGCCATACGAAAGAATGTGGTTGAAAATCCGGTTGTAGCCGGCCGTGAACTGGTTGATTGTACTCGGAGAAAACTCGTGGGTTTCCGTCACCACCGCGTTGCGGCCATGGTTGTTGATGTGCTGGTTGCTGCCGAATGCGTTGGCTTCTGACCAGGTAGGCGAACCGCCGGGCACAAAGTTGGTGGCCTGGTCATAACTGAAACGTCCGAACACTTGATCCTTGTTGGAAAAACTATGATCGACGCGGGCGTCCCACGTGCCTTCGTTGAGCGATCTTGTAGGCTGATTGCTGTAGTTGAAACCGGCAGTGGACGAAACACCCGGAGTCGGCGCGGGATAAAGCCGAGCTACCGCGAGCCCAATCGGATTTACCATGCTCCCCGGAATGGTGTCACAAGGGGTACCGGCAGACTGGGCTCCGCTGGCGAGCACCGGCTCCGGGAGGTTCGAATTGGCCTGGCACTGAAATGCTGTGCCCGAGTACGGATTGGTCAGGGGTGTAATGCCAAGCGGGTTCGTGCTCAGGTCCAGGTCGCCGGCAACATCGATTGGAGTGAGCTCTTGAGTTGTGGGTACATATCCTGTGAACGGCACACCCTCACGTTGAATCTTCGCCTGGTAATCCAAGAAGAAGAATGTCTTATCTTTTCTGATCGGGCCGCCGAGCGACGCTCCAAACTGATTCAGATTGAACTTCTGCGGTGAGTTAAAAAAATAGCGGGTGGCATCGAGGTCCGTGTTGCGGAAAAACTCAAACACTGTTCCGTGATACTGGTTCGATCCCGATTTCGTTGTGACCAGCACGGTCGGACCGGCGCGCTCTCCGTACTCGGCGGAGTAGTTGTAGGTGAGGACTTTGAACTCCTGAATGTCGTCGATATCGGAAAAAATGGCGATGCCGCCTTCATCCAGCTGATTGTTGTCGTTGCCGTCGAGCAGCCAATCAGTTTCCTGTTCGCGCGAACCACCCACCGAAAGCGAGAACGCTCCCCGTGTGGCCGCCTCGCTGCTGGCCGCGTTGGTGAAGAAACTCACCGGACTGGTCGATTGAGTGGTGCCCGGGGCCAACGTCGCCAACTGCACAAAATTTCGACCATTCAAAGGCAATTCGGCTACCTGTTCGGACGTAATGACCTGCCCGAGAGTCGGAGTCGTCGTTTCCACCGCCACTTCCGTCGCGTTCACTTCCACGCTGGTGCTCACCGCCGCGGGAACGAGTTTGAAATCGAGTTCGCGCTGTTCGTCGACCTGCAGACGCACGTTCTTCGCTTCCCCCGCTTTGAAGCCCGAAGCTACGACTCGAAGGGTGTAGTCTCCCACCGCCAGCAACGGCACGGTGTAATGTCCGGTGCCGTCGGTGATGCCTTCGCGCGTGATGTTGGTCGCTTGGGAAATCACGCTGACTTTCGCCCCCGCCACCACGGCTCCCGTGTTATCCGTGACCGTGCCCGAAAAACTGCCGTTCGCCTGACCGTAGAGCAGCGGGCTCATCACACACGCCAGCCAACACAAAACCACCGCGCACAACATCTTTTTGGTCGACATTCCTATGCCTTTCGGTTGCTACCCCGCCCCAAAGAAAAAGACCCTCCCCTTCGTTGGAAGGCAGGAGGTCCGCAAGTCTGCAAGACAGCGCTTATAAATCGCTAAGTAGCTGTTAGTCAAGAAGTTTCGCAGTGGAAAACGCGGCGATTCCGGTTTCTGCGCGGCCTGACACGCCAAGACAATGTGTTGTTGACTGTTAGCCGGAGATGAATTTTTTTTATAGGAAGAATCTCAACTTTATAGGAAGAATCTCAGCCCCGCGCCGCCCACTCCGAGTCGAAGCGCGCGCGGTCATAAAACGATTTCTGGGTGCCCACGCCGGTCGTCGACAACCCTGCATAAAGATTGGCGCGCCGCACCGCCTCTTTTTCCGCCATGCCCTCGCCGAGAAACACCGCGAAGCTGCCGATAAACGCATCTCCCGCGCCGGTGCTGTCGACACTCTTCACCGCGAAGGGCGCAATGTGTTCGCTGCCATCGCGTCCAGCCAGCAGAGACCCGTTCGCCCCCAGCGTGACGATCACCCGCCGCATGCCTCCATCCAAGAATTTCTGCGCGCACTTCTTGGCGTCGTCGACATTCTTCACCGGCAACCCGGTAATTGCCTCGGCTTCGGTTTCATTCGGCACGAAGTAATCGAGATCCTTCAGCGCCGCCATATCCACCGGCTGCGCCGGCGCGGGATTCACAATGCAGCGGATCCTATGCTTCCGCGCGAATCCGACCGTGTAATAAACCGTCTCCAGAGGAATCTCGAACTGCAGCACAATGCAATCCGCGGACTTCAGCGTCTCGGCGGCCGCATCCACATCGGCCGGTTTGAGCGCGTCATTCGCGCCTTTCACCACCAGAATGCGATTCTGCCCGTTCGGCTCGACAAAGATCGGGGCCACGCCGCTCGACAATCCCTCCACCTGCTTCACATGCGTGGGATCGATCCCCTGCCGGCGGAAATTTTCAATCGTCGCCGGACCGAACAAATCGCTGCCCACCCGCGCCACCATAAAAACTTCGGCGCCACACAACCGCGCCGCGACCGCCTGATTCGCCCCTTTGCCGCCGAAACCCAGATCGAACTTAGGCGCAAACATTGTCTCGCCGGGTTTTGGGAACTTGTCGGTGAAAGTAGTCAGGTCGATGTTGGCGCTGCCAACCACCGCAATGCGAGGCCGTTTTGCCATGAGATGTCGAACTCTTTGCGTGCTGATTTAAGAAGGCCGAGTCTATTCAGCTCGTAGGACCGTGTCAACGCCTTGTCCAGGTCGCGAGAGACGCGGACAAGCCCCCGCCGACATGCAAACCAGAGGCCGGCTTCGACTCGTGCCGGAGTCCGCGCGCGTGCCTGGGCCTGGGCATCGCTGCAGAGATTTGCTTCCAGTCCTTGAAAGTCTGTCGGTAGTGGAGTCTTTGACGTTCTTAATTAACTGTCAGCTTCTTCACTCCTGCTACATGCTTTTTGAAGACGGCTTAGCCTTCGCAAGATTCTTAGCGCCATCGAGATGCTTCTGGAGCGTTGGCAGCGTCTCGTTCGCGTAAGCCTTCAGATCGGCACTTTGCGCATCCGCCGCTTCTTTCGTGTAAACCTTTATCGCTGCGGTGTGTCCTGCAATCATCTCCCGAATGTAGCGGTGATCGAAGGCTGGGCCTTTAAGTTTTTGGAACGGAGCAATCATCTTGTCGTGGGCTGCATCAAGGCCTTTCGGAACCACGAGATTGTCCTTACCGGCTACCACGCCCAGTTGTGTGTAATCGTGAGTGTGATCCGTGACAAGCATCTGAGCGTAATCCTTGACGCCTTGTGAAGACGCCTGGGCAGCGGCCAACTGTCCTAAATGGGCCTCCAGCATGTCGGTTTGTGCGGCGAAATCCACAAACTGTTGGTCGGTCATGGCGGGGGCTGAACCTTGCGCACAGACTAGGACGCAACCCAGAACGACACAGCAAACGGCCGAAACAATCGTTTTCATCTTTATTTTCTCCCGTACCCGCGATTCTCGCTGAGTTACGATGCCCGAGACGCGAACAAAGGTTTTCTTCTTCTTCAGCATATGAGACTAAACAGCGCTGACTCTGAACGAGTTTCACTGGCGTTGAACTCAAAATCCCCACAGGGCAAATAGACCGCGCAGGCTTTGTGGAGCTTGCGGTATCGCAAGAGGATCGTCGGCGAAAATCTCGAGTTGCACCCGCTGACCTGCGCGGCTGAGTCGCCAATCCAAAACTTGCCAACTCGATTCTGGAACGCTCCCGCAATTCTGCTATAGTTTCCTTCCTCAACCGTACTTCCGGGAGATGCCCATGCCCCGCAATGTCCGCTGCGCCCTGATTCAAGCCAGCAACGCGATCCCCACCGATCGTCCGCTCGCGCAGATTCGCAAATCGATGATCGACAAACACCTGAAGCTGATCGAGCACGCCGCGAAAAAGAAAACGCAGATCCTCTGCCTGCAGGAACTTTTCTACGGCCCGTATTTTTGCGCCGAGCAAAACGCGCGCTGGTATGAACTCACCGAGCGCGTCCCCGACGGCCCGACCACCAAGCTCATGCAGAAAATCGCGGCCAAGCATCGCATGGTGATCGTCGTTCCCGTCTACGAAGAGCAGATGCCCGGCGTCTACTTCAACACCGCTGCCGTCATCGACGCTGACGGAAAATATCTCGGCAAGTACCGCAAGCATCACATCCCGCACTGCCATCCCGGCTTCTGGGAGAAGTTTTATTTCACGCCCGGCGATCTCGGCTATCCCGTCTTTGAGACCAAATACGCGAAAGTCGGCGTCTACATCTGCTACGACCGCCATTTTCCGGAAGGCGCCCGCATCCTTGGATTGAACGGCGCAGAGATCGTCTTCAATCCCTCGGCCACCGTCGCGGGCCTGTCAGAATATTTGTGGGAACTCGAGCAACCCGCTCACGCCGTGGCCAATGGATACTTCATTGGCGCCATCAATCGCGTGGGCACCGAGAAGCCGTGGAGCATCGGCGAATTCTACGGCAAGAGTTATTTCTGCAATCCGCGTGGCAAGATCATCGCTCAGGCCAGCCGCGATAAGGACGAAGTCGTGGTCGCCGATCTCGACCTCGACATGATCGCCGAAGTGAGAAAAGTCTGGCAGTTCTTCCGCGACCGAAGGCCGGACAGCTACGGCCCCCTGACCCAGCAAAGCGCGTCGTACGGCGCAAAATCGGCCGCCGCGGACTAGGAACCGGGCCCAATACACATGCCTATACATTTGCATACATCTTAGTTATGATGAATTTGCGTGCCGACGGTTTCGAATGGGATCGTGGAAACAGGGTTAAATGCGAGAAACACGGGCTCTCTGCTGGCGAAATCGAAGAACTTTTCGCGCGCCCTCTCGCCATTCTGCCGGATTCAGCGCATTCGCAGGAGGAGCACCGTTTTCGCGCGATCGGGCGCACGGAAAGAGGACGTGCAGTGTTCGTCATATTTACCCTTCGGAGCAAAGGCTCTGAAGTTCTGATCCGGCCCATCAGCGCTCGCTACATGCATAAGAAGGAAATCGATGCCTACGAAAAAGAAAATTCCGGCCTTCAAGAGTGACCGCGCGGCAGCCGCCTTCGTCGACCGCGCCGACCTGTCGCACTATGACCTTTCCGGAGCGCAGTTGGTCCGGTTCGAGATCAAGCGCAAGGGTAAGTCCATCAATTTGCGTTTGTCGGAAGAGCTTTTTGAAGCGGTCCGCAAACGTGCAGCCCGTGCCGGGTTGCCTTATCAGCGCTTTATTCGACTAGCGCTCGAACAGGCTGTAGCTGAGCAGAAATAGACGACGCCACGCCGCCAGAGGACATGGTAAATCCAAGAGAAGGACTCCGCTCCCGCATCGAATCCAGCCCGCTCTACAACCCCGACCTCGCGCCCGCTTCGCCTGCGCAGCGCCACTGGGGCACCTACAACTTCGCCGCGCTCTGGGTGTCGATGTCGGTCAACATCCTCACCTACATGCTGGCCGCCAGCCTGATCAAAGGCGGGATGAACTGGAAGCAGGCGGTCTTCACGATTTTCATCGGCAACGTGATCGTGCTCGCGCCCATGCTGCTGAACTCGCATCCCGGCGCGAAATACGGCGTTCCTTTTCCTGTTCTTGCCCGCGCTTCGTTCGGAGTGCTGGGCGCCAACGTCGCCGCGGTTCTCCGCGCCCTGGTTGCCTGCGGATGGTTCGGCATCCAGACATGGATCGGCGGCGAAGCCATCAGCACGCTGCTGTCAACTTTGTTTCCTGCATGGAAGAATTTTCCCTACGGCGCAGGCGTCTGCTTTTTTATTTTCTGGCTGATCAACCTCGCAGTCGTGCTCAAGGGAATCGAGTACATTCGCGTGCTGCAAGGTATCAGCGCGCCCGTGCTGCTCGGCGTCGGACTGCTTCTGCTGGGCTGGGCCTATCACGCCGCCGGCGGCTTCGGCCCCATGTTCTCGGTCCAGTCGCGCTTCACCAACTTCCCGGACTTCCTGAAATTTCTCGTTCCCGCGTTGAACGGCACCGTCGGATTCTGGGCCACGGTGTCGCTCAACATCCCGGACTTCACCCGCTTCGCGCGGAATCAAGGCGACCAGATCATCGGGCAAGCCATCGCCCTGCCCACCACCATGACGCTCTATGCCTTCGTCGGCATCGTGGTCACGTCGGCCACCGTCGTCATCTACGGCACCGCCATTTGGGACCCGGTCCAACTGCTCAGCCGCTTTCATTCCCCCGTTGCTGTTGTGATCTCGCTGATCGCAATACTGCTGGCCACGCTCAACGTTAACATCGGCGCCAACGTCGTCTCCCCCGCCAACGACTTTTCGAATCTCTGGCCGAAGAAGATCAGCTTCCGCACTGGCGGCGTCATCACCTGCTTCATGGGCGTGGCCATGATGCCGTGGAAGCTGCTCTCCAGCTACAGCACCTTCATCATGGGATGGCTGGGCGGCTACGCCGCCTTCCTCGGCCCGATCGCGGGCATCATGATCTGCGATTATTTCGTAATCCGCGGCCGCGCGCTGGTTCTCGATGATTTGTACTTACGAGGCGGTGCGTACGAATATTCCAGCGGATTCAACTGGCGCGCGGTCATCGCGCTGGCGCTCGGCGCAGGCACGGCGTTGATAGGCCTTGCCGTCCCGTCCGTCCGCGCCTTATATGACTATTCCTGGTTCGTGGGATTTGCAGTGTCGTTCGTCGCGTACTACGCGATGATGCACCCGGCCCTGGTGCAATCGCGAAAAACTCCAGCCATGTCATCCTGAGAAGGGCCCAAGGCCTTCGAGGGACCTTACGTCGCTCAGCACGCCCATTGCAGCCCGCGGGACCGACGCGCCCTCTGCGCCAAGGGCATTCCCGCCCACGTTCTCATATCTTCCGACGCTCGTACGGTTCCTCACGCCGGCTTCGCCGCCGTTCAGAATGACAACAATCGGGGCATTACAAGAATTCCGGCAGCACGTCCCGCTGATAATCCACCAGCGTCTGCTCCTCATCGCCGCACATCAGGTAAATATTGAATTGGGTCACGCCCACGTCGCGAAGTTTGCGCAGCTTCCTGCGATGAGCTTCCGCATTCCCGATGAGGCAGAAGCGGTCGATCACTTCGTCAGAAACGAATTCTGCGTTGTCGCTGCCCACTTCGCAGTGATGCTGATAGTCATAATGGCCGCGGTCCTGCACATAAGAGGTAAGCGCCGGAGGAAGATCTTCCGGCTTGTACTGCCGGATCAGATCCATCACATGATTCGAAACCAGCGCCGGAAACCAGCGCACCCGCTCGCGGCCCACGCTCAAATCGTCGGAAACCCACACCGGCGCCGCCGACATCACCTCAATCTTCGCCGGATCGCGCCCCGCAGCCCGTGCGCCTTCTTTTACGAATCCCAGGCACCACGCAATCAGATCGGGATCGGCAAACTGCAGAATGATTCCATCGGCCACGCGCCCGGCCATGTGCAAAACCTTCGGCCCATATCCCGCAATCCAGACCCGCGGAGAATCTTTCGCCCACGCCAGCCGCGTCGGCTGGCCGTCGTGCTGCGTTTCCTTTCCTGAAGTAAGCTCGCGAAATTCCTGCACCGCCGCTTCCAGCTGCGACCAGCTCACCGGCTTCTTGCCCAGCACGCGCCGCGAGCTGTCGCCGCGGCCGATGCCCAGTTCCATGCGACCGCCGGAAATCAGATTCAACGTCGCGAACAGGCTCGCCGTCACGGTCAGATCGCGCGTCGCCGGATTGGTCACGCAGGTGCCAATGTGCATTTTCTGCGTGTTCATGGCCATCAGCGTCATCAGCGGATACGGCTCCATCCACAGCACGTGCGAATCGAAAATCCACGTGTATTCGAATCCCGCGGCCTCCGCCTGACGCGTCATCCCCACAATGCGGTCGATCGAGATGTCGGGCTTAAACGTGATGCCGAAATGCATAGCTGGTCCCTTTGGTGAAGAGGAAGAGCGGCAGTGTAGCATAGAACGTGCGCTCCGACCGCGTCCTGGTTGTCATCCTGAGCTCCGGCTATGCCGGAGCGAAGGACCGTACGTCGGTCGAAAGTGCAAAGCTACATTCAGGAGTATCGATGCTGCCGGTTACCTTGCCGTTCTCATCGACCACATGGCCAGCCAAGGCCGTCGTAGGGTCGCTCGGAGGGCTGTCGCCCTCCTCACGATGACATTCCAGAAATAAATCTCCGGAGGGGACGTATGGGCTTCGATACGATCATCAGGAAAGGCACAGTGGTGACGGCCGTCGACACCTACGCTGCCGACGTCGCCATCGGCAATGGCAAGATCGCCGCGATTGGAATCGATCTGCCGACCAACAACGCCACGAAGATCATCGACGCGTCCGGCAAACTCGTGCTCCCCGGCGGCATCGACGTGCATACGCATCTCGACATGCCCTTCGGCGGCACCACCAGCGCCGACGATTTTGAAACCGGCACGCGCGCCGCGGCCTTTGGCGGCACCACCACGCTGATCGATTTCGCCATTCAATACAAAGGCCAGCCGCTGCGCCAGGCTTTCGACACCTGGATGAGCAAGGCCGCGAGCAAAGCGGTTTGCGACTATGCGTTTCACTGCATCGTCACCGACGTTTCCGGCGGACAGCTGGGCGAGATGAACGACCTCATCCACGAAGGCGTGACCAGCTTCAAACTGTTCATGGCGTATCCCGGCGTCTTCATGCTCGATGATGGCTCGATCTTCAAGGCGCTGCAGAATACGGCGAAGAACGGCGCGCTGGTCTGCATGCACGCGGAAAACGGCAGCGCCATCGACGTGATCGTGCAGCAGGCGCTGGCCGAGGGCAAGAAAGCGCCGAAGTATCACGCGCTCACGCGGCCCACCACTGCCGAAGCCGAAGCCGTGGGCCGCGCCGTCGCGCTCGCGGAAATGGCCGGAGCGCCGCTTTACATCGTGCACCTGAGCTGCAACGACGCGCTCGAAAAAGTTCGCGAGGCGCGCGACCGCGGCCTGCCCGTCTACGCCGAGACTTGTCCGCAGTATTTATATCTGTCGCTCGAAAACATGGACGCGCCCGGATTCGAAGGCGCGAAATATGTGTTCACTCCGCCGCTGCGCGAAAAATGGAATCAGGAAAAACTTTGGAATGGCTTGAAACACGATCATCTGCAGGTGGTCTCGACCGATCACTGCCCGTTCTGCTTTAAAGAACAAAAAGAATTGGGCAAAGACGACTTCACGAAAATCCCGAACGGAGGCCCCGGCGTGGAGCACCGCATGAGCCTGATTTACTCCGGCGGCGTGGCCGGCGGGCGCTTCAGCGTGAACCGTTTTGTCGAACTGGTCTCAACCACTCCCGCAAAGTTGTTCGGACTCTATCCGCGCAAGGGAACGATCGCCGTCGGTAGCGACGCCGATCTCGTCATCTTCGATCCCAAACGCCAGCACACCATCAGCGCCCAGACGCACCACATGCGCGTGGATTATTCGATGTTTGAAGGCATCCAGGTTACGGGCATGGCAGACGTGGTGATGTCGCGCGGGAGAGTCGTAGTCGAAGGGGACAAGTTCCTGGGACGCGCCGGGCAGGGAGAGTTCCTACGACGCGCGACCTACGCGCAGGTGAACGCGTAGTAGTGCCAGAAGCGTTCCGCAAAGGGTGCGAGGGAGCATCTGCCGGCTTCGCAGAATGCCCCGTGCGAGAGTTCTGCTGAGCGTGGCCGCGCGAGCGGAGCCCGACTCGACCCTCAGGGTGGTCGGGATTTGCCCGCGCGCCAGCGGCAAGTTCAATCGATTTAACTCGCGTCGCCGTAACCCATTTGTTATCAGATCGTTAGCTAAGAATTTTTGCACAGGCACTCCCGCCTGCAAAGCGCATGACATCTACGGCTTAGCGGGCACTGCACTATTTTCGTGGCAAAACGGGAAGTCCAAATTTGGACTGTTTCCTGTAATGCCCGGCAGAGAGCCGGGCTTTCCCTCACCAGGCGCGCTGCCCACATGCCTACCCTAGCTTTCGGCTTGTCGGCTTGTCGGCTTGTTGGACGGAACCTTGTTGGACGGAACGAAGAAGAGTACAGTTACAAACTTTCCACAAGAACCAACATTTAGAAGCCACCACGGGAGACCGCCATGTTCACGCCGCCGAGTCTGACGATTGCGCTGCTGATGATGATCACCAGCGCCATCTGCTGGGGATCGTGGGCCAACACCTACAAGGGCGTCAAGAATTACCGCTTCGAGCTTTTCTACTGGGACTACGCCATCGGCATCTTTCTGATTTCTCTCGTCCTCGCCTTCACCATGGGCAGCAGCGGACACAACGGGTTGAGTTTCGTGAACAACCTTCGGTCGGCCGACGCTTCGAACATGGTTTCCACTCTGGTCGGCGGCGCGATTTTCAATCTGGCCAATCTTCTGCTCGTCGCCGCGATCGACATGGCGGGGCTCGCCGTCGCGTTTCCCGTATCGATTGGAATCGCTCTGGTGGTGGGAACTCTGCTCAACTACATTCTGCAGCCCAAGGGCAATCTGATTTTTCTCGCCGGGGGCGTGGCCTGCGCGCTGATTGCGGTGATCCTTGACGGCAAGGCGTATGGCAGCCTGGCCAGCATGGGGCGTTCGGTTTCGCGCAAAAGCATCGTCACCTGCGTCGTTTCCGGAGTGCTGATGGGATTGTGGAGCCCGTTCACGACGTATGGCACCACGCGGGGAAATGCGCTCACCCCCTACAGTTCGGTCGTGTTCCTGACGCTGGGCGCGCTGCTCTCGTGCTTCGTCTGGAATATTTATTTCATGAAGAAGCCGCTGGCCGGCGAGCCGGTGAACTTCAGCGGATTTTTCAGCGCGGCGCCCTCGGGACATCTGCTGGGATTGCTGGGCGGAATCATCTGGGGGACAGGAACGATGTTCAACGTGGTCGCAGGCAAGTCGACCAGCTTCGCGATTTCCTATGCCATCGGCCAATCCGCGCCCATGGTCGCCGCGCTGTGGGGCGTGCTGGCGTGGAAGGAATTTGCCGGATCGGGATCGAAAGCGAAGATGTATCTGGCGCTGATGTTTCTGTTTTACGCGCTGGCGATTCTGCTGGTGGCGCGGGCGAACGGATAATGCCGTGCCACTCTACGTTCTGCTTGTCATCCTGAGCGGCGTTCTTTGCCGCGAAGGATCTATGCAATTTGCCGGCGGCGCCTCGCTGCATGCGAGTTGCACAGATCCTTCGCTTCGCTCAGGATGACAAGGCTTGGAAATGGGCACGCTACTATTCACTTCCCCAGTGCTTACTTCCCCTTGATTCGGCTGATGAAGAGATTCAGGAAGCGTTCGGCGTCGGAGGCTGTCGCGACACGCGCGTTCGGTTTCAGTTCGATCACGCCTTCGATTTCGTAGTGGTCGCCGTGCAGGACGTTCTTTTCATCCGAGCCCATGCGGTTGGCCACGGTTTCGCCGCGCGTGAACTCGCCTCTGGTTTCCACGTCGACGTGCATGTCTTTGAGCGCAACCAGTGTGGGGTCGATCGCCGTACCGACCGCCAGCGGGTCGTACATGGCCGCGCCGGAGTATCCGCTCTTCTCGGAGCGCGTGAGATAAAAATCCGCCAGCTGGTAAACGAAGTCGCTCTCCGGGCCGTGCAACTGCTGCAGGTCGTCGAGATATTTGCGCGTGATCAATGTGCGCTCGCCGATGTCGGAGCCGACCATGGTGACCGTCCATCCGGCGTTGAAGACGATGGAGGCGGCTTCGGGATCGTTGTAGATGTTGGCTTCGGCCGCGCCGTCGACGTTGCCGCCGGTGATCGATCCGCCCATGATGACGATGTTCTTGACTAACGGAACGATCGACGGGTCTTTCGAGACGGCGAGCGCGATGTTGGTGAGCGGGCCGACGGGGATCAGCGTGATCTCGTGGGGATATTTGTGCACCAGTTCGATGATGAGGTCGGGACTGAAGCGCGGGTCGGCTTTGCACTTCGAGGCGGGCAATTCGACTCCGGCCAAGCCATTCGGTCCGTGCCAATACTGCGCCGTGATTAATTTCTGATTCAGGGGATGCTGCGCGCCGGCGGCGACGGTGACGTCGCAGCGGTTGGCAAGCGAAACGATTTTCAGCGCGTTCTCGAGGCCCTGCCAGGTTTCCACATTTCCCGCGACCACGCTGAGCGCCTCGACTTTGAGTTCGGGCGAGTTCAGCGCGAGCAGGATGGCCATGGCGTCGTCGATGCCGGGGTCCGTGTCGATGATGACGCGGCGGGATTGGGCGAATGCGCCGGTGAGAACGCAGAAGACGAACATGAGAGTTGCAAGCATAGACAAAGAGATGATTCGTTTCACGGGACGCTCCTCTTCCGCAGCTATCGTAGAAAGTTTATGGTTGTCATCGTCATCCGGAGCGCGCCCATTGCCCGGAGAACCTATGCAGTTTGCGGGAGGCGCCTCGCTGCCGGCAAATTGCATAGATCCTTCGCTTCGCTCAGGATGACAATGCTTGCTAATTCCATCGCGACGCGCTCAACGCGTTACAGCAACATCCCCGCGATCGAGGCGGACATCATGTTGGCCATGGTGCCGGCGAGCATGGCGCGGATGCCGAGCTTGGCCAGATCGCCGCGACGGTTGGGAGCCAGCGCACCGATGCCGCCGATTTGAATTCCGATCGAACTTAAATTCGCGAAGCCGCACAGCGCAAAGGTGGCGATGGTGAAAGACCGCGGATCGAGCATCGCCCTCTGCGGGCCGAGCATGGAGAACGCGACCAGTTCGTTGAGCACCATGCGCGTGCCCAGCAGATTCCCGACAATGTGGCAATCGTGCCAGGGGATACCGATGATCCACGCGACCGGCGCAAAGAGCACGCCCAGAATTCCTTCCAGGCTCGCGGGGAACCAGACGAAGTGGTGGTGAATGCCGCCCATCATGCCGTCGAGGAAGTGGATCAATGCGATAAAGGCAATCAGCATGGCGCCGATGTTGAGCGCCATGTGCAGGCCGTCGCCGGTGCCGCGGGCGATGGCTCCGAGCAGATTTTCCTGTTTCTCTTTTTCTTCTTCGCTCTCGGGCATGACGACCGTGCCCGCGGTTTTGGGCTGCCCGGTTTCGGGTACGAGCATTTTGGAAACCAGAATCGTTCCGGGCGCGGTCATGATCACCGCGCTGAGAACATGGCGCGGTTCGGCGCCGAAGGCGAAGTAGGCAGCCATGATCGAACCGGAAACGTGCGCCATGCCGCTGGTCATCACGGTCATCAGTTCGGAACGGGTGAGATCGGGCAGAAATGGACGGATGGTCACGGGAGCTTCGGTCTGTCCCATGAAGATGCTGGCGGCAACGTTGAGCGATTCGGCGCCGCTCGTGCCCATGAGGCGCGTCATGGCCCAGGCCATGCCGCGGATGACGATCTGCATGATCCCGAGGTGGTAGAGAATCGCGAACAACGCGCAGATAAAAATGACGACAGGGAGAACCTGAAACGCGAAGATAAAACCGATGTTGGAATTCTGCTTGCCGAGCGGCCCGAAAACAAATTCCGACCCGAAGAACGAGTAGCCGAGGACCTTGTTGGCGGCGTCGCCGATGACCTGAAACGCGCGGCGGCCGTAGTCGATGCGCAGGACGAAGATGGCGAAAGCGATCTGTAGGCCCAGTCCCCAGGCGACGGTCTTGACGCGAATGGCGCGGCGGTTGGTGGAGAAGGCGTAGGCCAGGCCGAGCATGGTTAACAGGCCGAGGATTCCGGTGTAACGTCCCATTCAGTTTTCTCCTGCGCGCGGGTTCTTCTTTACTTCTTGACCGTTCCCTGATCGCGAGATGACGTCAGTAAGATGATGTCATCCTGAGGAGGGCGGAAAGCCCTCCGAGGGATCTTACGCTGCTCATCCATTGCTACTGGTGTTCTCGGTCTGCCGCGCTGCCTGCGTCTGACGCCACATACGGCGGGATATTCCCGTCCGCTGTGTCATTGCTTCGACTGACGTAGGGTCCCTCACCGCGGCTTCGCCGCGGCTCAGGATGACATGCATGTTGAGAGAGCATCTTCAAAGGCATGAGAATATCCGCATACTTCAAGGAACTAGTATCGCCCCCACGCGGCTGCATCACCTCTGCTTCCCGATGACCTTATGAATCAGTGGCCGTTTTGCGGGCGCAGCGGCTGCAACCTCTACGCTTGACTCGATCAACTGCCGGGCGCGCTGCGCTTTGGATTCGGAATTGTAGTGGATCGTGGCCAGCGGCTCGCCGGCGGAAACTTTGTCGCCGACTTTTTTGTGCAGCACGATGCCGACGGCGGGATCGACGGAATCTTCCTTGCGCTCGCGGCCGCCGCCGAGGATGACGCAGGCGGTGCCGATCTGCTCGCACTGCATGGAAGCGATGAAGCCGGACTTCGCGCTTGCGACTTGCGTGCTGTGCTGTGCCTGCGGAAGATGCTTCGCGTCGTCGATGACGTGTGGATCTCCGCCTTGCAGTTCGATCATCTGGCGGAATTTTTCGAGGGCATGGCCGGAGGAGATCAGACTTGCGCTCTGCTGTTTTCCTTCCACGACAGATTTCGACGCGCCGCCCAGGTACAGCATCCACCCGGCGAGTTCGAGGCACAGTTCGCGCAGGTCTTGCGGGCCCGCGCCGCGGAGGATTTCGACGCACTCGACCACTTCGAGCGCGTTGCCGATCATGTTGCCGAGCGGTTGATCCATGTCGGTGATGAGCGCGACCACCTGCTTGCCCATGCGCTCTCCGGTTTCGACCATGAGTTCGGCGAGGAAGGCGGCGTCTTTTTCGTTCTTCATGAATGCGCCCGAGCCGGTCTTCACGTCGAGCACGAGCGCATCGATGCCTTCGGCTAGTTTCTTGCTCATGATCGAGGCGCAAATCAAGTATGGGCTCTCCACCGTGCCGGTCACGTCGCGCAAGGCATAAAGTTTGCGGTCGGCGGGAGCGATTTCCGCAGTCTGGCCGATCATGGCGCAGCCGCAGGTTTCGAGCACGCGGCGAAATTTTCCGACCGGAAGATTCACGTTGAAGCCGGGGATGGCTTCGAGCTTGTCGAGCGTGCCTCCGGTGTGGCCGAGACCGCGGCCGCTGATCATGGGTACAGCCACGCCCGCCGCTGCGGCGAGCGGAGCGAGCACCAGCGAAGTTTTGTCGCCGACGCCGCCGGTGGAGTGCTTGTCAACTTTTTTCGCCGGCAACGAAGAAAGATCGAGAACTTCGCCGGAGTGCAGCATGGCGTCGGTGAGCGCGGCGGTTTCGGGGCGCGTCATGCCACGGAGAACGACGGCCATCAGCCATGCGGAAACTTGATAGTCGGGGATTTCGGCGTTGGTGTAGGCGTCGACCAGGCCTTCGATTTCGGCGCGAGAGAGTTCCTGGCCATCGCGCTTTTTGCGAATCACGTCGATGGCCCGGAAGGTTTGCGGCGCGGCTGCGGTCGTTGTCTTGGCAGTCACTGTTCTGGCAGTCGTTGTTTTCGCAGTCACTGTTTTCGCAGTCACTGGAGGCGGAATCCTTCCGGAAGAAGTTCGGTGATGTGAGCTTGCTTCGGGCCGGTTTTTCCTTGAGAGGACTTGCCTTGAAAGAAAATGATGGCGTCCGGGCCGAATTCGTAGATCACCTGACGGCAAGCGCCGCAGGGCGAACACGGCCCGCCTTGGTCGCTGGCGACGGCGACGGCGCGAACTTCGATTTTGGGGCCGAGCGCGGCGACGGCGGAAAAAATTGCGGTGCGCTCGGCGCAGTTGGTCATGCCGTACGATGCGTTCTCGATATTGCAGCCGGAAAAAATCTTGCCGCTGGCGAGCAGGATGGCGGCGCCTACGTGGAAATTGGAGTACGGGGCGTACGCGTTTTTTGTGGCCTTGGCGGCGGCGTGCTCGAGTTTCTTCCGCATCGCTGGACTAATTTTCTTTCCGGACATAAAGTGAGCGCCATTGTAAACCCTGGGGAGTTTTGGGGAGTTGCGGTCTCCTGTTGACGGTTGAGAAAGTCCCCACTTCTGGCAAAATCAGCCAGAAGTGGGGCACCCGCCGTCTCTGCATGTGGATTGCTGCTGTTTGCCGTAGAATTGCACGTCGGTAATGGGAAATTTTGCGGCGGAGAGAGACGGTTCGTCGTCCAACCTAGAGCATATGTCTTCACTACGCGATAACCGGCGGCGCCACAGCCTGCCGCACAACGAACAGAACGTGGCTCACGAGTCACTTTTGAGCGAGGGCGCGACGCGGTCGATTGCCACGCTGGGCGGGCGGCCGCTGCTATCGAACCGCGGCATCCCGCTCGATTTGAATTGGATTCAGGAAGTGCGCGTCAACACCAGCGCGGTGGAGCGGCGGGCGCAGTCGCAGGTGGCGCGGCGCACGGTGAAAAAAGAATGGCAAGCGGCGTGGCTGCTGCGGGCGATTTCGTGCATGGATTTGACCACGCTTTCCGGCGACGACACCGACGAGCGGGTGCGGCGATTGTGCGCCAAAGCGCGGCAACCGCTGCAGCAGGAACTGGTGCAGAAGCTGGGGGTCGAAGAACTGGGAATCAAAGTGGCGGCGGCTTGCGTGTATCACACGTTTGTGGAAACGGCGCGGCATGCGCTCGAAGGCAGCGGAGTGCATGTCGCTGCAGTGTCGACGGGATTTCCCGCTGGGCTGTCGCCGCTGGCCGAGCGCGTGGCGGAAATCCGGCGATCGGTTGAGGCGGGCGCGGATGAGATCGACGTGGTGATTACGCGGGCGCATGTGTTTGGCGGGCGCTGGCAGGCGCTCTACGACGAGATCGCGGAGTTCCGGCAGGCGTGCGGCGCGCGACACATGAAAGTTATTCTTGGCACCGGCGATTTGCTAACTTTGCGCAACGTCGAGCGGGCGAGTTTTGTGGCCATGATGGCGGGCGCGGATTTCATCAAGACTTCGACGGGCAAGGAGCCGGTCAATGCCACGCTGCCGGTGAGCCTGGTGATGGTGCGCGCAATCCGCGAATATGCGCAGCAGACCGGGATGGCGGTGGGGTTCAAGCCGGCGGGCGGGATTCGCACGGCGAAGCAGTCGCTGGATTGGCTGGCGATGATGAAAGAGGAGTTGGGCGATGCGTGGCTGCGGGCAGAGATGTTTCGCTTTGGGGCGAGCGGATTGCTGGGCGATATCGAGCGGCAATTGGATCACTATGCGACCGGGAGGTATTCTGCGGAGTACCGGCATCCGGTGGCGTGAATCGCGAAGTCAAAATCCCCACTCTAGCCGCAAAAGACGCGGCTAGAATGGGGCACCCGGCACCCGGTTCGTTTTCAGAGCATGCGTTTTCAGAGCGTATGAGTATTGCGGAAAAATTCGTGAGCATGGAGTACGGGCCGGCGCCGGAGGATGCGAAGGAAGCGGCGGCTTGGCTGGAGCGGCACTCGCGGCGATTTGGACTTTTTATAGGCGGCGCGTGGCAGACGCCGGCTGCGGGTGAATACTTCGACACGGTCGATCCTTCGAACGGAGAGAAACTCGCGAGCGTGGCGCAGGGCAGCGCGGCCGATATTGATGCTGCAGTTCGGGCGGCGCGGGCAGCTTCGCCAAAGTGGCGGGCGCTGACTCCACATGCGCGGGCGCGATATTTGTATGCGCTGGCGCGGCTGGTGCAGAAACATTCGCGGCTGCTGGCGGTTTTGGAAACGATGGACAACGGCAAGCCGATCCGGGAGAGCCGCGACATCGATATTCCGCTGGTGGCGCGGCATTTCTATCATCATGCAGGCTGGGCGCAGTTGATCGAGCAGGAATTTCCTGAGCATGAGCCATGCGGCGTGGTCGGGCAGATTATTCCGTGGAATTTTCCGTTGCTGATGCTGGCGTGGAAGATTGCGCCGGCGCTGGCGGCGGGGAATACGGTGGTGCTCAAACCGGCTGAGTTCACTCCGCTCACCGCGCTCGCCTTCGCCGAACTCTGCGTGGAGGCCGGGCTTCCCGCGGGAGTCGTCAATATTGTGACCGGGGATGGCTCGACGGGCGAGGCGCTGGTCAAGCATCCGGATATTGACAAAATTGCATTTACAGGATCGACCGAGGTGGGGCGCGCGATTCGCGGGGCAACGGCGGCGAGCCATAAGAAGCTTTCACTCGAGTTGGGCGGAAAATCTCCATTCATTATTTTTGACGATGCCGATCTCGACAGCGCGGTTGAGGGGCTGGTCGACGGAATCTGGTTCAACCAGGGGCAGGTGTGCTGCGCGGGGTCGCGGCTGCTGATGCAGGAAAGCATTGCCGAGCCGCTGCTCGGAAAGATTCGCGATCGCATGAGCACGCTGCGCATCGGGCCGCCGCTCGATAAGGCCATCGACATAGGCGCGATCGTGGCGCGGGTGCAACTGGAGCGCATTGAGCGCATGGTGGCGCAAGGCGTGGCCGAGGGCGCGCATTGCTGGCAGCCGCAGGTTTCGTTGCCGGTGCGCGGATTTTTCTATCCGCCGACGCTGCTAAGCAACGTGCATCCGACGTCGATTGTGGCGCAGCAGGAAATTTTTGGGCCGGTGCTGGCGGCGATGACGTTTCGGACTCCGCGCGAAGCGGTGGAGTTGGCGAACAACACGGTCTACGGTCTGGCCTCGTGCGTGTGGAGCGAGAACATCAACGTCGCGCTGGATGTGGCCGCGCAGATCAAGGCGGGAGTGGTTTGGGTGAATTGCACGAATCTTTTCGACGCGGCTTGCGGGTTTGGCGGATACCGCGAGAGCGGGTTCGGGCGCGAGGGCGGACGCGAGGGGATGCTGGAATACATGGAGCCGGCGTGGTTCAAACATGCGCCTAGGATGAGTTCTTCTAGTCACGATGAAAAATCCCCACTCAAGCCAAAAACGGGCTTGAATGGGGCACCCGGTTCCGTGCCCGGTTCCGATGAGAATCCTGATGCTAGTACGCCTGTCATTGACCGTACCGTCAAGCTTTATATCGGCGGCAAGCAGGCGCGGCCGGATTCGGGTTACAGCATGGAAGTGCGGGCGCCGGATGGGCGGCTGCTGGGCGAAGCTCCGCTGGGGAATCGCAAAGATATTCGCAACGCGGTCGAGGCGGCGCACAAGGCTTCAGCGTGGGCCAAGGCTACGGCGCATAATCGCGCGCAGGTGCTTTACTACTGCGCGGAGAATCTGGCGCAGCGGCGGGATGAGATTGCCCGCCGGCTGGCGGAGATTGTGGATGAGAGGCAGGCTGTGGCGGAAGTTGAGCTGGGGATTCAGCGCATCTTTTCTTACGCGGCTTGGGCCGACAAGTTTGACGGCGCGGTGCACAATCCGCCATTTCGCAATATTTCGATTGCGATGAATGAGGCGATTGGGACGGTCGGAGTGATTTGTCCGGCGGATGCGCCGCTGCTGGGGTTTCTCTCGCTGGCGATGCCGTTGCTGGCCATGGGGAATACGGTCATCGCGGTGCCGTCGGAGAAATATCCGCTGATTACGGGAGATCTGTACCAGCTTTTCGATATCAGCGATCTGCCGGGCGGCGCGGTGAACATCGTCACCGGCTACGCGTCGCAACTGCTGAAAACTTTGGCCGAGCACGATGACGTGGACGCGATCTGGTGCTATGGGGATGAGTCAACGGTCTCGGCGGCGAAGGCGATGTCGGTGGGGAATCTGAAGCAGGTTTGGACGAATGAGGGGCGTGTGATCGATTGGTTCGATGCCAAACAGGGCGAGGGACGCTGGTTTCTGGAACATGCCACGCAGGTGAAGAATATCTGGGTGCCTTACGGGGAGTGACCGCCGCCCCCGCGCCCCCTGCCCCGGCGACAGTGGGTCTGGCATTCATCCTTGGGATTGCATTTGTACTCGCGCGGGGCTAGCATTTGCTGGTCGCTTTCCTGCGTCTGGGAATCTTTCTCTCTGCAAGTCCACGTCGACCTAAGGAGGACGTATGGGTATCGCAGTTTCCCCGCAAATTCATCCGCAAGTTGCTGAGTTCATCGACCAGCCACGCAAAATGCTGATCAACGGCAAGTGGGTCAACGCCGCTTCCGGCAAGACTTTCCCGACTTACAATCCTGCGACTGGCGAAGTGCTGGCGCAGGTGGCGGAAGGCGATCGCGAAGATATCGAACAGGCGGTGCGCGCGGCGCGCAAGGCGTTTGACAACGGCCCGTGGCGCCGTATGACGGCTGCGGAACGGGCGCGGCTGATCTGGAAGCTCTCCGATCTGCTGGAGCAACACACGGAAGAGTTCGGCTACATCGAGAGTCTCGATAATGGCAAGCCGCTGAACATTGCCAAGGCTGCCGACGTGCCGCTCGCGGTCGATCTGTTCCGCTACATGGCGGGATGGGCGACGAAAATTGAAGGCAACACGATTCCGCTCTCGGTGCCCTACACGCCGGGTGCGAAATATCTGGCGTATACGCTGCGCGAGCCGGTGGGCGTGGTCGGGCAGATTATTCCGTGGAACTTTCCGCTGCTGATGGCGGCGTGGAAGCTTGGCCCGGCGCTGGCCACGGGCTGCACGATCGTGCTGAAGCCGGCCGAGCAGACTCCGCTTTCGGCGCTGCGCCTGGGCGAACTGATTGTGGAAGCCGGTTTCCCCGAGGGCGTGGTCAACATTGTCCCGGGATACGGCGAGACGGCGGGCGCGGCGCTGGCGGCGCATCCTGACGTCGACAAGATTGCATTCACCGGATCGACGGAAGTCGGCAAGCTGATCGTGCACGCAGCTACCGGAAATCTCAAGAAAGTGTCGCTCGAGCTGGGCGGTAAGTCTCCGAATGTCGTGTTCAAGGACGCCGATCTTGAAACCGCGATTCCGGGCGCGGCCAGCGCGATCTTCTTCAATCATGGCCAATGCTGCTGCGCGGGCTCTCGCCTGTATGTGGAGAAATCGGTCTACGAGCAGGTGGTCGACGGCGTCGCCGAAGCCGCCAGGAAAATCAAAGTTGGATCAGGGCTCGATCCGGAAACGCAGATGGGGCCGCTGGTTTCGGTGGAGCAACTCAATCGGGTTTGCGGATATCTCGAGGCCGGATTCTCGGAAGGCGCGAAGGCCGTAGCCGGCGGGCACAAAGCGGGCGACCGCGGATACTTCGTCGAACCCACCGTGCTGGTGAACACGAAAGAAAATATGAAGGTGGTGCGGGAAGAAATCTTTGGGCCGGTGGTGACGGCGATGCCGTTTACCGATCCCGAGGAAATTATTCCTCGCGCCAACGACAGCGAGTATGGGCTGGCGGCCGCGGTGTGGACGCGCGATATTGGCAAGGCGCATCGCATGGCCGAACATCTGCGTGCTGGCACGGTGTGGATCAACTGCTACAACATCTTCGACGCGGCGCTGCCCTTCGGCGGCTACAAGCAATCCGGCTGGGGACGGGAAATGGGGCACGAAGTGCTCAATAACTACACCCAGACGAAAGCGGTGTGCGCGCGGATCGGTTAGTATGTTTGGCGGAAAAACAAAACCCCACCCTACGAAAACCGTGTAGGGTGGGGGACCATTCCTCAAGGAGCGCCTCGCCAACGCCGCCAGATTTGGGGCTTTAGAAATGAGAGTCCATCTTCGTCCGTTTTTCGTAGCTGGGGCCTTGCTGGCTGCGATCCCGGTGTGCGCTCAAGTCACTTCCAAAAGCATTGCGCTGACGGAAAGATCCAATGTTCCTACCGACGAGATGTTGAAGTCTCTCCGCAAGGGCTGCCCGGACGTCACCATTACGCAGGACACAACAAAGAGCGATTACATTGTCGACGCGATCAAAAAACCCGATTCCAACAGTGGTGTCGAGTACCGCCTTGTTCTTTCCGACCACAGCCACAAAATCGTCGGAAGCTCGGAGGCAAGCCTGACCGCGTCCGTGAGGGACATATGCCACGCCATAGTTGGAGCTTTGATCGTCGAAGTGGTTGACTCGCAGAACCTAACACAATCACAGGACACTCGTGGGAACACCAGCGGAGGAGCGGCGGGAGCGGTCGTAAACGGCCTCACTGGGAGGCGAACCCACACAGATAATTCAATGGTGTACGTAATCATCAACGGCGAGCACGCGTTACTGGACTGCTACGAACGTCGGAAGGGATGCACGCCTGTAGGTCCGGGTAAATATACTGGACAGCGGGACGGCAATTCCATCTGGATAAGTTACGAAATGCCTGTAACACACGAGCCTGTCCGAAACCACTACAAAATAGCCGGAGGGTGGTGAAAAGCCTCAATTTACGCCCCTCGGCGGGGTAATGCTGGCCTGCTTCTCCTACTTTTCCATCAGCAGAACTTTCTCTGCGTCGTCGATCTCCTGCAATTTCACTTCGATGACTTCGTTGTCGGTGGTCTGGACGTTGCGGCCGACGTAGGTGGCTTCGACGGGGATCTCGCGGTGTCCGCGGTCGATCAGGACGCAGAGCTGCACTCGGCGCGGGCGGCCGTGGGAAAAGAGAGCGTCGAGCGCGGCCCGCGTGGTGCGCCCGGTATAAAGGACGTCGTCGCAGAGGACGATGCTCATGTCTTCGATCTCGAAACCAATTTCTTTTTCCTGGACGACCGGCTTGGGGCCGAGGGTGGAGAGGTCGTCGCGGTAAAAAGTGATGTCGAGCGTGCCCACCGGAACTTTGGCGTTTTCGATGCGGGTAATGATTTTGCCGAGGCGCTCGGCGAGGGGCACGCCGCGGCGGCGGATTCCGACGAGACCGAGTCCTTCGACTCCTCCATTTTTTTCTACGATTTCGTAGGCCAGGCGAACCAGGGTGCGTTCGATTTCGGAGGCTGACATCAGTTGCGCTTTTTGACGAAGTCCGGTCTTGCGGGAGGGAGTTCTGGTGGTCATCAGGAATTTGCCTCGGCGGCCATCATTGGGTTTAGTGACAATGGAAGGCGGCTTCTCACTGTAGACAAGGGGCGGAGAGCCGGTCAAGGGGCGCGCCGCAAACCCAGAGAAGCAGATTCCTCACTGCGCCCGGAATGACAACGGGTTTTTCTCGAACGCCAACGTTTGTTTTCGGCTTTTTCCCGAACGGCAACGTTATTTTCCCGCCGTTTGTCTAATCCAACTCGAAGCTCAGATACATCAGTCCGTTGTCGCGTTCGACTTGCAGGACGACGGGGTCGCCGGTCTTCAGCGCGCTTACGGCTTTGCGCAGGGTTTCCATGGAGTCGATGGGCGTGGTGTTGAGCTGGTGGATGATGTCGGCGGCCTGCAGGCCGGTATCGGGGGTGATAAGGTCTGCGGCGCGGCCCACGACAATCACGCCGGAGGGAATACGCAACTCCGAACCCAGCTGCGCGCGCAGCCCGGGAGTGAGGTCGATGCCGAGCACGCCGAGGCGGGGGACCAGACTGTTTTCCGGGTTAATCGCGTCGAGCAGTTGATCCATGTGATCGCGGTGCTCGACAGCCGGGACGTTAAGCGTCATTCTTTCCTTGCCGCGCAGGATTTCCAGCTTCACCACCTGATCGAGCCGGTGCAGATACAGCGCAGCCGACAGTGAGGGCAGAGTTTCGATGCGGCGGCCGTCGGCGAAGAGAATGATGTCGTTGATCTTCAGTCCGGCGGAGGCAGCGGGGCCGTCGGGCTTCACGTCGGAGACGACGACTCCCCAGCGCATGGGAAGATCGAGGCCGGCGGCGAGGTCGGGAGTGATTTCCTGGGCGACGGCGCCGATTTCGACGCGATGCACGTGTCCGTGGGCGCGCAGGCTGTGGTAGACGAAATCGACGATGCGGGCGGGGATGGCGAAACCAAGACCCTCGCTGCCCCCACCTTCCGAGAGGATGAAGGTGTTGATGCCGACGACGAAGCCGTTCATGTCGACCAGCGGTCCTCCGCTGTTACCGGGATTGATGGGCGCATCGGTTTGAATGTAGGTGAGCGGCTTCGAAGGATCGGCCTGGCGGGCGGTCGCGCTGATCACGCCCATGGTGACGGAGTTTTGCAGGCCCTCGGGGCTGCCGATGGCGAAGACGAGTTGCCCCACCCGCGGGCGTCCGCTGAGGAAAGAAAGCGTGGGCAGATTGGTGGCGTCAATCTTGAGCAGGGCAAGATCGGTTTCTTTGTGCTCACCCAGAAGGCGGGCTTCGAAGATGCGGCGCTTGCCAATCGGCACCTGACCGCTGGAGTCGCCGGGCAGCGGCAGAGCGACGCGGATGCGTTCCGCGCCCTCGACCACGTGAGCGTTGGTCATAATGTAGCCGTCGGGATCGACGATGACTCCCGAGCCAACGGCGTGCTGGCGGACGATGAGCGCGGTGTCGGAGCGGTCTTCGTCGTCTTTGAGCGAGCCGTATCCGGTGACCAGGATTTGCACGACCGCCGGAGAGACGCGCGCAGAAAGGCTTTCCAGGGCGTTGTTCAGTTGCAGCAAAACCGCAGGTGGCTGCGAGGGCTTGCTCTGCGCTTCAGCTTCGCCGCCCTGTTCCTGGGACGGCTCGAGGGCAGCGGGCTTCGAGTTGGCGGTTTGCGCCCGGAGTAACGGTGCGAACGAGAACAGGCTGAGAACCGCTACGCTGAAAGACAGGATGCTCACGCCGAAGATTTGGAAGCGTCGAGCGTAACTGTGTCGAGCATAGCCGCGTGTGCCGGTATAACGTGTGCCGGTATGAATGGAATTGGACATACGGATCCCTCCCTGCTGCTGTAGACTGCACCATCCTCCCAAATTGAAACTTGTGTGACAGAATTTTGGGTAACGAAATCTGGGTAACAAAATCTGGGCGACGAAACCTGGGTCACGAAACCTGGTTGACGAAACCTGGATAAGAACATTTAGACGACCAAACTTTAGATGACGCCGGCTTTGACCAAGACTCCGAAATCGCGGGGCGAACCCGCATCCTTCAAGAGTAATTTGTGGGCGGTCACGCTGGGTGCGGCCGTGCTGTGCTGCGGCTTCGAGCTGTGGTGGTTCAGCCGAACCTGCTTCAACGAAATCGACTTCGACGGCATGGCCTACACGGGAATCGCGCGGCACTTGCGCGAGGGCGACTTCCACACCGCCATCAACGCATTTCGCAGCCCGTTGCTCTCGTGGCTGATCGCGGCTTTCCGATGGGGGAATGCGGACTACGTGCACATCGGCAAGCTGGTCAGCATGGGGAGTTTCATGCTGTCTCTAGCGCTGACCTACGCGCTGGGACGAAGTTTGTGGAGGTCACGCCTGGCCGGCTCGCTGGCAGCTTTACTGTTCGCGCTGGCTCGGGGTTTCGCGGCTGCGGCGGTGGAAGTCGTAACTCCCGACTTTCTGTTCGCGGCTTTGGCGCTGATCTACTTTCTGCAGCTGTTGCGGGCGCTACGGCAGGATCGCTGGCAGGACTGGCTCTTGCTGGGAGCTATTCACGGCGTGGCGTTTCTGGCCAAGGCGTTTGCCTTGCCCTGGCTGGCGGTGTGCACCGTGGCGGCTTTGGCATTGTCGGGCAAGCCGTGGAGGACAACAGTTACGCGCCTGGCAGCCGCGGCCCTGCTTCCCGCGCTGATCGCCTCCGGATGGGCCGGCGTGCTGCATGCAAAATATGGCGTCTTCACCACCGGCAGCCAGTTTAAGGCGAACCTGCTTTTGTGGACAGTCCATGCGATTCGGGATCACCGCGACCCAACTTATGCGGTTCTGACCAATCTCGCGCCGCGACTGGATGCCTACGGAGTGATGGATCCAATGCCGCCGGGCTCGTGGACCTGGACGTACCACAGCGATATCAAGACGTTGGTGCCCGCCATCCTTCGGGCAGAGGAGCACAACGTCCCGCTCGTCCTCAAGGAGATTCTGATTGTGGCGACGCCTGGAGGCTTGCTGGCTTACGGATTCGCGTTGGTGGCGGCTTTCCGCCGCAGGTTCCAGTATCCCGCGGAGTGGCGTTTCGTGGCGGTCTCGGCGATTGCGTCGGCTGCGCTGGTGGGGGCTTACTCAATGCTGGTGTTCGACCCGCGCTACCTGTTTCCTCTGGTGCCGTTGCTGCTGCTTGTCGCTTCGAGCTTCCTGGCCGGGGACAGCGAATTCCACCTGCGTTGGCGCAGGGTTTGTCAGGCTCTGGTGATTGCTGGTATGGCCGTTTCGCTGACGTACCGTTCGTCTCCCTTTCGCACTCTGACCCGGGATTTCCAGGTCAGTTGCTACGACGCCGGCAATCGGCTGAAGGCACACGGGCAGCTTAGAATCGTGAGCCTGGGATCAGGGCCGTTTCCCGAGCACGGCGTGGGGTGGGAGGCGGGTTATAAGGCCGCATATTTTGGCGGAGCGCGGCTGGTAGCTACCGTGGACGCCTTGCCGGATACGGCTCAGGACAGCAGACTCATGGCGGATATGGAAGAGGCCTCTCCCAATGCGATCCTGGTATGGGGCAGGCCGGATGACCCCAGACGAGCGGCCTTGCTCCAAAGTCCCACATTGCTCGGCCGGAGCACTTCCGTGGAGAAGATTGTCGATCCTGTGCTGGGGGAGGTTGGGGTGGTCATCTTCTGGTCGCCTGACCGGCCATCTTCTGGGCGTCCTCGGGTCGCTTCCTGGTTTCCTGGCGGGGGGAACCTAGTTATTACCGTTAACTAACGGGTTATCAGGCTTTTACGCGAGTAACTTTCGTGATATAACCGCCCCTGAGCACAAATGCGGGTCCCAGCCCGCCAGGAGCTTGGTTTGACGAACTTGGGTGTGACGGCGTTGGCCGCAGAAACAGAAAACAAAAATAGAGCGGGCCAGCCTAGAGGAGGTACCGTGGGTGAAGAAGCACGGACCGGGAAACGATTCCCGCTGGAATTGCCGATCAAGATTCATCACGGCGACGTGGGCGGAGACGCCAAAGGTGTGACGGGAAATCTGAGCGCGGCCGGCGTGTACATCCGCGCCGATGCCTCGATGGAGATTGGTTCGCCCGTGGAATTTGAAATCACTTTGCCGCCGGAAATGACGGGTGGTCAGGAGAACGTAACCATTCAGTGCAAGGGCCGGGTGGTGCGGGCTGACGAAACCGGCGAGGGCGGCGAAGGCCGCGGCGTAGCGTGCGTGATCGACTCTTACGAGTTCGTGAGGAACTCGTAATTTCTTTGCGGGTTTCTTGGCAGCGGGAATATTTGAAGCGGACTTTTTTGGAGCGTTGACAACATGCTCAAACTGATTCTGGCCGATAACCAGGCGATCTTCCGGGCGGGCATTGCCAAAGTGCTGGCCGTGGAAGATGAGATGCGCATCGTGGCTCAGGCGCAAACCCCTGAACAGATGTTCATGGCGCTCGACAAGTTCCGCGCCGCGGTGCTGGTGGTGGCGGCGGGATTCCACAACGACTTTGCCGCCATTGTGCAGGCCGCCAACAAGGCGAAGACGCGCGTGATCGTGCTTGCCGACACCGGCGAGAGCGCGCAGAAGCACATGTCGAGCGGAGCCCATGGCGTGGTCTATCGCAACGTGACCAGCGCCGCACTCGTGGACTGTGTGCGCAAAGTGGCGCGCGGCGAAACCTGGGTGCAGGATGTCGCCGTGCCGAGCGAACTCACCGAAAACGACATGGTCGGATTGCGGGTGCGCGACCGGCTGACCGCGAAAGAACTCCGCATCGTGGCGTTGATCGTGCAGGGCTATAAGAATAAAGAAATCGCCACGCAGCTGGGCACCACCGAGCAGGTCATCAAGAATTATCTTCGTAATGTGTACGACAAGATCGGCGTGTCGGACCGGCTGGAGTTGGCGTTGTTCACGATTCATCACCGGATTCTGAATGAAGCCGCCGCCGCGACCACGGCGGGAGCGCCGGCACAGCCGCCGGCGGGAGTTTCGCCGTAGCTTCTCGAACTTAGCTTCTCGAACATAGTTTTTCGCACGCTGAAAAGTTCAGGCCGCCTGCGGGCGGCCTTTATTTCTTTTGCGCGCGAGCCGCACCTCGCAGCCGCATCCTTGCCGCCACCGGCTGCATCTACTCCGCATGGAATTCCGAACGCTGGGACGCTCTGGTTTGAAAGTACCGGTGCTGAGTTATGGCACGGGAACCTTTGGCGGCGGCACCGAGTTCTTTCGCGCCTGGGGCACGAGCGACGTGGCCGAGGCCACTCGGCTCGTCGACATCTGCCTCGATGCCGGGGTGAATCTTTTCGACACCGCGGATATCTATTCCAACGGATTGTCCGAGACCATCCTCGGCAAAGCGGTTGCCGGGCGGCGCGGCCAGGTTCTCATCTCGACCAAAGCGAGCTTCAAAATGGGAGACGGGCCGAACGATCTGGGCTCGTCGCGCTACCACCTGATTCGCGCCTGTGAAGACAGTCTCAAGCGCCTCGGCACCGATTACATCGACATCTATCATCTGCACGGCTTCGACGCGCTCACGCCGGTCGAGGAAGTGTTGAGCACGCTGAACAATCTGGTGACCAGCGGCAAAGTGCGCTACATTGCGTGCTCGAACTTCTCCGGCTGGCACCTGATGAAGTCGCTGTCTGCATCGGACCGCTACGGTTGGGCGCGTTATGCCGGACATCAGGTCTATTACTCGCTGATCGGGCGCGAGTACGAGTGGGAACTGATGCCGTTGGCGGAAGATCAGGGAGTGGGAGCGTTGATCTGGAGTCCGCTGGGCTGGGGACGCCTCACCGGGAAGATTCGGCGCGGCCAGCCGCTGCCGGCGGAGAGCCGCCTGCACAAGACGGCCGATCTGGGGCCGCAATGTGACGATGAGCACCTCTACAAGGTGGTTGCTGCGCTCGAGGAAGTTGCCCAGGAGTGCGAAAAGACCGTGCCGCAAGTCGCGCTCAACTGGCTGCTGCAACGGCCTTCGGTTTCAACCGTAATCATCGGCGCGCGCAACGAAGAGCAGTTGCGCCAGAACCTGAATGCGGTGGGATGGAATCTATCGGCCGCGCAGGTCAGCACGCTGGACGCCGCCAGCGATGTGACGCCGGTCTATCCCTACTGGCATCAGCGGCAGTTTTTGGAGCGGAATCCCGCGGCAGCTGCGCCGGGCGCGAGGTGAGGGGAGTCAGCAAAGCTTCTTCCGGATCTCTCGCGCCTCGCGTTGTAAATCCCGCGCCAAGCTCCAGTATCCCTCTTGTCGTATGGCATCCTGCTCCTTCGAGGCGAGGCAAGTCAGGCGAGCGATCTCCTTTTCGAGAGACGCCAGGCGAGCCAGCAGGGCCGCGACAACCGCGTCTCCGTGATCGTTGCCTGTTGTTTCCTCTGTGCCGGTAATGCGACGAATCAGGCGCTGAATCGGTCCGCGCTCGAGTACGACAGGGAGATTCGAGACCACATGTCCTGACTCATATCGACCGAAACTACCAGGAGCCAGCAGGTTCATCGCGCTTTGCCTCAAATGATCTTCTCTCCTATCGACTTGGCCTGGGTGAACAGGTACAAATAATCCGGACCACCGGACTTGGAATCGGTGCCTGACATGTTAAAGCCGCCGAAAGGATGCGCGCCCACCATTGCGCCGGTGCACTTGCGATTGATGTAGAGATTGCCGACGTGGAATTCCTGGATGGCGCGGTCGATTTTGTCGCGCGACTTGGTATAGACGGCGCCGGTGAGTCCGAACTCGGTGTCGTTGGCGATTTCCAGCGCGTGGTCGAAACCGCGGGCTTTGATCACGGCCAGCACGGGACCGAAGATTTCTTCCTGCTCGAGTTTCGACTTCGCAGGAATGTCGGCAAAGACCGTGGGCTGGATGAAATAACCTTCGCCCATTTCGGTGACGCGCTGGCCGCCGGTGATGAGGCGTCCGTCTTTCTTGCCCTGCTCGATGTAGCCGAGGATGGTCTTCATCGAGCCTTCGTTGATGACGGCGCCCATGGCGGCGTTTTCCGCGACATCGCCGACCTGAATCTTCTCGACGCGGGCTTTCAGCTGTTCGAGGAACTTGTCGTAGATGCGCTCGTCGACGATGGCGCGCGAGCAGGCCGAGCACTTCTGTCCCTGAAACCCAAAAGCCGCTTGCGCGACGCCTTCGACGGCGGAATCGATGTTAGCGTCGGCATCGACGATGATCGCGTCTTTGCCGCCCATTTCGAGGATGGTGCGCTTGATCCAGACCTGTCCGGGAGCCTGCGTGGCCGCGACTTGGTTGATGTGCAGTCCAACTTCGCGCGAGCCGGTGAAGGCGATGTAACGCGTCCTGGGATGCGCGACGACCGCGTCACCGAAACTGGCGCCAGCGCCGGGACAGAAATTGACCACGCCCTCGGGCATCCCAGCTTCTTCCAGCAGTTCGACGAACTTGGCGGCGATGGTGGGGGAATCGCTCGATGGCTTCAAGATTACGGTGTTGCCGCTGACGATGGACGCGAGAGTCATCCCGGCCATGATGGCGCAGGGAAAATTCCAGGGCGGAATTACCGCGCCCACGCCCAGCGGAATGTAGTGCAGCGTGTCGTGCTCGCCGGGAAGCTGGATGGGGGGTTGCGCCTTGGCAAAGCGCAGCGCTTCGCGCGCATAGAATTCGGCAAAATCGATGGTCTCGGAAATGTCGGCGTCGGCTTCAGCCCAGTTTTTCGAGACTTCGAAGACCAGCCATGCCATGAATTCCATCTTGCGCTGGCGCAGCAGATCGCCGACGCGGAAGACCAGTCCGGCGCGCTCTTCCACACTGGTGCGAGACCACGACTCAAAGGCTGCGAGCGCGGCCTGCATCGCGGGCTCCACGTGCTCTTTGCCGGCCTTCTGATGGATGCCGACAATTTCGGAGGGTTTCGACGGATTCAACGACTTGATCTTTTCAGGAGTCCTGACGCGCTTGCCGCCGATGACGAGGTCATATTCGCGTCCAAGTTGGGCACGGACTTTGGCGATGGCCGAGCGCATGCGGCGGGCGTTTTCTTCGTTGCGAAAATCGAAAAACGGCTCGGTGACGAATGGGCCGGAATGCAGGCTGGTGCGCGGCTGCGGCCGGACGGGAGGTTCGAGGATGGCCATGGGAGAAATCCTTTCGAAGATGACGGATCTGATCTTTTGATCTTCGTTGTTCTTGAGTTTGATTAGTTTACACCTCGTAAAGAAGCGGGACCGGGTGGGAGGAAAGCAGGACGGAGCCTGATGGCGGTCGAGGTTCGGTTGGACGAGGTTGGATTGGACGAGGTTCGGTCGGATCGGGCGGGGAGCAGGCGGGGTATCGGGGTGTGCGTTTTTTTTCTCGCTCTCTCGGCAAGATACTGATTCTAAATAGTTTGCTGTGTCGGATCTGGGGCAATCCGGGTAAAATATTGAGGCGCAATGGTTTAGAGGCAAAATATTGCGGAATAAGGAGTTAGCTTCGGCTTTCGAGCCGGGTAAGACCTTGCCACTATCGAACGGCTTGGCTGATCCCTGGCGCATTTTTCCAATTTGACGCTCTTCTGGAATCAGAGTAAAGGTTGTTCGTCACAAAGGAACCGGCTGCGGCTGTGGAAAAAGGAGCGGCGGGTGGGGAACTCTGGCCTTTTTCAGCGTCCAATTTCAGCGTCCAAAAATTGCTGCGTGCTCCCATGCGTAGTCGGCGAACGTATCCCGGAGGCATTCGGCGCCAAGGCCTACGATCAGAAATGCTCCAGGGATGACCCTGCCGATCAGGTCGTACCAGACATGCGGTACGTCGACGTTGAGTTTGACATCCACGACGACCTGCTTGGTTGGCTTCGAGAAGCGCCACCATTCTACTCTGGCTGCGCTTTCCAGGAGACTTCATGGAGCGATCGCAGGGGAATCCAAAGTCCCCACTCGAACGTCGCAAAGTGCGCGACGTTCGAATGGGGCACCCTCGCGTCTCAGCGAATATTTGAGGTCGAAACGAGCGACGCAGTTATGGCAGACTTGGGCAGGAGAATAAAGCGATGAGTCCAGAGGTTTCCGAGCTTTTGAAGCGGGCGATGGCGCTGCCTGTGGACGAGCGGGCGGCATTGGCGAACACACTGCTCGACAGTCTGGAGGCGACGGATCAGTCTGTGCAGGAGGCCTGGGATGAGGAAGTGGCGCGGCGCATGGACGACCTGAAGGCCGGCAGGGCAGTGACCGTCCCCTGGGAACAACTGCATCGCGAGCTCCTGGCTATGGTAGATGAGCGCGGTAAATGAGCGTCAGGGCGGTGGCGTATCACGAGGGTGCAACCGCGGATGTTAAGCAGGCAGTTGCCTGGTATCAGAAGCGTAGCCCCAAAGCTGCCCTGGATTTCATCGAAGAGCTACATCGAGCCGCTGAAACAATCCGTGACGCCCCGGATCGCTGGCCAGCAGGCAAGAACAACACCAGACGATTCCTGCTCTGGCGATTTCCGTTCTCCATCATCTACTCCGAACGAGAGTCCGTAATCACGATCTGGGCCGTCGCCCATGGCAGCAGGCGCCCCGAATATTGGGCGCGGCGTCTCAAGTAGCGCACTCTTCATTGGTGCACTCTTCATTGGTGCGGACTTAGCAGCGAGGCGGAGGCGCGGTCGAGATAGAGGGTTGCGTTGGGGTGGGTGCGCAGAATCGACGCGGGCACCATGGGACTGATCTCCGCCTCCAGACAAGCCTTCACGGCTTGGGCTTTGCGCTGATCGGGAACGATCACGATCAGCTCGCCGGCTTTCAGAATCTGCCGCGGCGACATGGAGATGGCCCGCTTCGGCACCTGGGAAATATCGGAGAACCAGGCTTCGCCGACCTGCTGCCGGCGCGAGGCTTCATCGAGATCCACGATGAGGTAAGGGTCTTCGGTTGTGAAATCTGCCGGGGGATCGTTGAAGGCGATGTGGCCGTTTTCTCCAATGCCGAGGAAGGCGACATCGATGGGCGCCGAGGTCAGCTGATTGCCAACTTCGCGGATGGCTGCAGGCAGATCGTCGGCGTCGCCAGGGATCAGGTGATAGCGAGCGATTCCGGTCTTGGCAATCAACTGCTCGATGAACATTTTGCGGAAGCTTCCGGGATGCGTCAGGGGCAGGCCGATGTACTCGTCGAGGTGGAAGGCTTCGACCTTCGTCCAGTCGATCTTTGCTCTGTCGATCTTTGTCCCGTCGAGCTTTGTACTGTCGAGCTTTGTCCAGTCAGTGCGCTGCATCTGTGTCAGTGCATCGAGAAACTCGCGTTGCGAGGCGGCGGTTGCGGCCACGATGCGTGCCTGGCCGCGCTCGGCAATGGCGCGGCGAATCGCAGTTGCGGCCTGCTCGGCCGCGGCGCGTCCCAGGGCGACTTTGTCGTCAAATATTTTGAGCAGCATGAAATCGGCCTCTGTGGTTAGACACAGAGCTGCAACCGAGTTGGCAAATTATACCGAGGTGCGGCCGCCGAGGTTCTGTCGCCGGGCGCCTGCCGGGTGGTAGACTCGAACGTTTTCATTGAGGCGGAGCTATGGAGATTCGACGTGTGGGAGTAGTCGGCGCGGGGACGATGGGAAATGGCATCGCGCATGTATTGGCGCGGGGCGGGTATGAGGTTGTTTTGTGCGATGTGGAGCAGCGGTTTCTGGAGCGGGCGCTGGAGACGATTGGCAAGAATCTCGATCGCGAGGTCGCGAAGGGCAAGCTGACTGCGGGCGACAAGGGCACGGCGCTGGGCCGCATTCAGACGGTGACGGATCGCGGGCGGCTTGCGGAATGCGATTTTGTCGTGGAGGCGGCGACGGAGAAATTTGATATCAAGGCCGAAATTTTTCGCGACCTGGACCGGATCACGCGGCCCGAGATCGTGCTGGCGTCGAATACTTCATCCATTTCGATTACGAAGCTGGCGGCGAAGACCAGGAGGCCCGACAAAGTCATCGGCATGCACTTTTTCAATCCCGTGCCGGTGATGAAGCTGGTGGAAGTGATTCGCGGGCTGGCCACTTCGGCGGAGACGTTTTCAGAAACTCGCGACCTGGCTTTGAAACTGGAAAAGACGCCGGTCGAGGTGAATGACGCGCCGGGGTTTGTTTCGAACCGCGTGCTGATGCCGCTGCTGAATGAGGCCATGTTCGCGGTGATGGAGGGCGTGGCCACGGCCGAAGCGGTCGATGAAGTGTTCAAGCTGGGGATGGCGCATCCCATGGGGCCGCTGACGCTGGCGGATTTTATCGGGCTCGACGTTTGCCTCGACATCATGCGGGTGCTGCAGGCGGGGCTGGGCGACCCGAAGTACCGGCCGTGCCCGCTGCTGATCAAGATGGTGGATGCGGGCTGGCTGGGACGCAAGAGCGGGCGGGGGTTTTATCAGTATTGACGATTGACGATTGACGACTGGCGATTGGCGATTGAAAAATCTCTTCACCACAGAGACACAGAGTCACAGAGAAAAACAAGAAGGCAGCTTTCTCTGGGGCTCTGTGGCTCTGTGGTGAAAACCTTTTTCCGGCATGAATTCTTCTGAACAAACGGGTAGGGGCGATGGATGGTGGATTTATCTGCTGGCAGCTTTGTGCGGCCTTGGCGCCGGCTGGGCTGACGTTGAGGTGGACGATCTGCTGGTTACGGCGCTGCTGGTGCTGGCCTCGTGCATGGCGCTGGGGCTGTGGCGGCGGCGTTGGCCCTGGCGGTGGGTGCTGGTGGTAGGGATGTTCGTTCCGCTGATGGAGTTCGCAGCTTATAGGATTCTCACGGTCAAGCCGACGCGGGCGCAGGTTTATGGATCGTTTCTGGCATTCTTTCCCGGCATCGCGGGGGCTTATGGAGGATCGATGATGCGGGCGGTGATCGACAATCTGCGGGAAGGCAAGTAGAGACCTTTGGTCAGCGAGATCTTCACCCAGTACTCAGTACTCAGTACTCAGTACTCAGTACTTGGTTCGCGCTGCGAGGCTTCTCCGAATTGGGTTGAGAGCTGGGGGGTGAAGGCCGGGGCCACTCGTAGGTATCGGGCTGACTAAGAAGTAACTCCCGAATCCACAGGATGGGCGCGTATGCTGCGAGCATGGGTGTGACCGTCTCGATGCTGGCCTCAGGCAGCCGTGGAAACTGCGCGGTGGTGGCCAGCGCCCGCACCCGGATTCTGGTCGACGCGGGCATCTCCGGGCGCGAGACATTCAAGCGCATGAAGTCGCTGGGCGACGATCCGCATGGGCTGTCGGGGATTCTGATCACGCACGAACATTCCGATCACATTTATGGATTGGCCACGCTGGCGAAGAAGCTGCGCATCCCCGTGTTTATGACCGGTGCGACCCACCAGGCGTGGGCGCGGGCTCTGCGCAACGAAAACGGCGAGCGGCCGCAACTGGAAAAACTGGAACGCTTCGAATCGGGACATCGGTTTCAGGTCGGCGACATTGAAGTCAAGCCGTTCACCATTCCGCACGACGCCGCCGATCCGGTGGGCTTCACGTTTCGCACCGAGGGCATCAAAGTTGGATTTGCCACCGATCTGGGATATATCCCGCCCAGCGTGCGCGATCACCTGCAGGGCTGCGATGTACTGGTGATGGAATCGAATCATGACCTGGAGATGCTGCGGGTGGGGCCGTATCCGTGGTCGGTGAAACAGCGGGTGATGAGCCGGGTGGGACACCTGTCGAACCTGGCGCTCGCGGATTTCTTCAGCAACGACTATGATAATAGTGCAACGTTTGTGGTGCTGGCGCATCTCTCAGAGCAGAACAATCATCCGGAAATAGCCCGGAGAGAGGCGGAAAAGGCGCTGGCGGCGCGGGGCAGCCTGTTTGCGAACCGGGTGCTGCTGGCCTCGCAAACCGAGTCGCTGCAGCCGATTCGATTGTAGGGGTTTTAGCTTTTGGCTCTTAGCTCTTAGCTTTGAGCTCTTAGCTGTTGGCTTACAGATCGCAGTTTGAGGCTTTTTGGCTGAGTAGCTTGGACTTATAGCATTTACCTTCCCCATGAGTCAGCAGTGCGTTGATCCGATCGTTGGCAAGATTCTCGCGGGCTGGCGGTACGACATATCCGGCCTGGCGCCGGAAATGCGCGGCGACTATGAGAGCCATCTGGCAGCCTGCGCGCTCTGCCACCAGCGGCAGCAAATGCATCGCATGATCGACGTGGGGCTGATCGCTCTGGCCTCGGTCTCGGCAGGAATTTTCCTGCTGGCGTTTGGCGTGATCTGGCATCTGGCGCCGCGGCATGCCTTCTGGCTGGAAATTGCCGCGCTCACCGGATTCGCGCTATCGGCATTGATCTGGCTGGGCGTGGCGGTCGCAACCCCGGCGCCGGTCACCGTACTCGATGCGGCCAAGGAAGGCGCGCGGCGGGTGCATGACCGGCTGCCCGAGGAAATCCGGCAGCGGCTGCCCGAAGAACTGCGCATTAAAATCACCGGGACATAGACGGTGATGCTCCGCAGTAGCCAGCGATGAAATCTACGCGCGTCGAGTGGAAGAATCCCACTGTTGCCCAGCGGGATTCCGTTTGTAAATTGCTATACATTCCACAATGAACTGCGCGAGAATATGAATTGCAATGAACCGGGCCATGAAGACACTGCGGGCGATGCAGTGGTCCTTACTAGGCAGCATTCTGCTATACGGCATAGTGGGGGAATTTTTCGGCCGGGGCGTGCGCGGAGTGGATCCCTCGGTCAGCTACGTCTTCACTACGTTGGGCGTGGCGATTGTTGGAGCGATCTTTGTAGTCCGGCGCACGCTGGTGCTGCGGGCCGCCGAAAGCCTGGCCACTCATCCCGACGACAATCTCAGCCTCAACCACTGGCGCACAGGCTATGTTGCCACTTACGCGCTCTGCGAAGCCCTGGCTTTGTTTGGCCTGATCCTGCGCTTCCTGGGATGCAACTTCCAGCAATGCGTTCCCTACTACATCGGCGGCTTCGTGCTGCTGTTTTTCTTCCGGCCGCAACAACCGGCCAGCGCTTAATTCCGCGCAGGAGAAATTAATGTCCATCAAGGAGCCGGAGGAGATGTGGGGCATGCGCGCCGCTGGAGCCGTGGTTCGTCTGGTGCTCGCGGCCATGAAAGAGGCTGTCAAACCGGGTGTAACTACGGCAGAGTTGGATGAAGTTGGCGCCCGCATCATGCAACAGCAGGGAGCGCGGTCCGCCCCGGCACTGGTCTACCACTTTCCCGGCGCCAGTTGCATCAGTGTGAACGAGGAAGCGGTTCATGGCATCCCAAGTGAAAGGCGACTTCAGGATGGGGATCTGGTTAAGCTCGATGTGACCACCGAAAAGGACGGATTCATGGCGGACGCGGCCATCACCGTTGCAGTGGGCGAGGTAACCGAAGAGCGTCAACGTCTGGCTGCCTGCGCGGAAAGCGCCTTCCAGAAAGCGATGCTGGTAGCCCGAGCCGGTTTCCGCGTTTCAGAGATCGGAAGAGTGGTCGAGCGCGAGGTGCGGCGCAACGGCTTCGCAGTGATTCGCGATCTGGGAGGCCACGGCATCGGACGCACGATCCACGAAGCGCCGCGCGTGCCGAACTATCCCGATCCGCATGCGAACCAGATTTTGACCGAGGGCCTGGTGATCACCGTCGAACCGATTATTGCAGCGGGATCGGGAGAATCCGTGGTGGCTCAGGATGGCTGGACCGTCTTGACGGCGGACCGCCGGCCTTCGGCTCACTACGAACACACGCTGGTGATCACGAAAGGCCAGCCGATCCTTTTGACCGCGGCTTGATCCTCGGAACCCGTTTCAAAATTTGCATGCGGGGATATGGCCGCCTTTGCCCTCAGCGGCTAAAGCCGCGTCAATGGCGCGCGTCCGGGTGGCACGGCTGAAGCCGTGCCCTTCCCACAGAGGTCGCCATTAAGCCTTGATATGGCAGCTGGCCAGGCCGCGCTTTTCCAGATATTGCTGGTGATAGTCTTCGGCCGGATAAAACGTGACCGCGGGAACGATCTGGGTGACGATCGGCTTCGAGAAGCGGTGCGCCTTTTCGAGAGATTCTTTTGAGGCCTGCGCTTCGGCCTTCTGCTCGGGCGAATGATAGAAAATGCCGGAGCGGTATTGCGTGCCCCAATCCGGACCCTGGCGGTTCAGTTGCGTGGGATCGTGGTTCTCCCAGAAAACTTTGAGCAGGTCGGCGTAGCGGACCTTGGCGGGATCGTATTCGACTTCGACAGCTTCGGCGTGGCCGGTGCGGTCGGTGCAGACTTCTTTGTAAGTGGGGTTGTCGGTCTTGCCGCCGGTATAGCCGACGCGGGTGGAGATGACGCCGGGAATCTGGCGGAAAGTGGCTTCGACACCCCAGAAGCATCCGGCGGCAAATGTGGCTTTTTCCATTGAAATTTCCTCACGCTAAGACGATTACGTTAGTTTATGCTTCGGCATCTCATTAGATGACTAAGTACCAGAAAAGTCACACACTTGTAAAAAGCTGGTGAATTTCTCGCCGGGCAATTGACGCTCCGGTGGATTCACGGTAAAGTCGGGCAAGTTCGTCCTCGAGAGTCTCGTTTGTGCCTCATTCGTCCAGCCATCTGCAAAACGCGAGAAGCACCGTGAAGAAAGCGGCTGCAATTGTTGCTATGGCGCTGAGTTTCTCTGCGGCGGCGTTGGCCGTGTCGGCGTTTACTCCGCAAACCAGGCTGGGCTATTTTACCGGCGATCAGTGGGAACCGGCCATGGCGGCCGACGGCCACGGGCATGTCTATGTTCTCTACCCTCAGTACGGCGCCGTTCCCGGCTGCGCCCGCTGCACCATTCCCACGATGGCCTTGCTGATCAGCAATGATAACGGATTGTCGTGGCAGCCCTCACGCGTAATGTCGCCTTTCCCGACGGGGCAGTTCGATCCGCAGATCGTGGTCGATCCGGCGGACCGGCAGACGGTTTATGCCTCGTGGCTGCAAAACAATAAGCGGGACGTTGTGGTGGCGCGCTCGCAGGATTCGGGGCAAACCTGGTCTTACTCGATCGCCGAGCGGGGCAACGACGAGGCCGACAAGCCCGTCCTCGCGGTGCGCGGCGCGGATGTGTATGTGGGATTCAACCGGGAAGAAGAATTCCTGGTGGCCGCTTCGCACGATGCGGGACAGACGTTTGTAGTGGCGGACGTGAATCCGAATGCCGAACCGGGGTGGTCGCTGGCGGGCGGAGCGACGGTCGACCCCGCGGGCAACGTTTATTTTGGATGGACGGCTTATGCGCGGCGTGAAATGTCTACCCGCCCGGTGAGCGTGTTCGTGAGCCGGTCGAGCGATGCCGGGCGGACGTGGAGCACGGTTCTGCTGGATATTTCGAGCGCTCCTCCGGATTGCGCGGCGCAGAATTGCGAGACCGGATACCTCGGCGCGCAGATTGCACTGGCATCGGACGGGGCGGGCGCCCTCTATGCGCTGTGGAATGCGGGATCGAGCAATGGCGGGCCGGAGCGCATGTATTTTTCCTCTTCAACCAGCGCCGGAGCCAGCTGGTCGGCGCGGGTGGAAGTCTCGGATGCGCCGCCGGGCGTGGAGCATTGTTTCCCGGCGATCGTCGCCGGCGCGTCGGGCGACGTTCGCGTCGCGTGGATGGATGCGCGAGCGACGGAAGCGGGACATCCGAATCGTCCGCTGTGGAATACGTTCTATCGCAGTTCGACCAACGGCGGCGCGACCTGGAGCGCCGAATCTTTGCTTTCCGGCCCGGCTCGCGGCTACGACTACATCCTGACGAACGGATTCCGGTTTCCTTTCGGCGACTATTTCGGCCTCGCGATTGACAGCGATGGCGCGACTCACGCGGTGTGGGGCGAGGGACGCGATTATAAGTCTCCCGGGTCGATCTGGTACGCGCGGGGACGGTAGGGGCCGCCAGATCCCATTCCATCGACAGCAGTCAATGAGCGCAAGGGCGAAGTTTCTCCACTTCCGCTCCTTGGAGTTGGTGCATTTACTCCAACTGCATGCCGCCGGTGAGATCGGCGATGCGTGCGACTTCACGCTCGCCGCACCAGGCCTGCAGTTCGTCGACAATCTTTTCGGTGGCGCAGGGATCCCAGTAGCTGGCGGTGCCGATCTGGACCGCCGTGGCTCCGGCTAACATGAACTCAATCACGTCGGCGGCAGTCGAGATTCCTCCCATGCCGATCACGGGAATTTTTACTGCGTGGGCAGCGTCGTAGACCATGCGCACGGCGATCGGCTTGATCGCCGGACCCGAGAGTCCCGCGGTGACGTTGGCGATGCGCGGCTTGCGCGTTTCCGGGTCGATGGCCATGGCGACGAAGGTGTTGATCAGCGAGAGCGCGTCGGCGCCGGCCTCCTGCGCCACGTAGGCCATCTGCGCGATGCTGGTGACGTTGGGGGAGAGCTTGACGATCAGCGGCCGACGCGCCACCCGCTTGGCGGTGGTGACGACCTCATCGAGCGAGCGTGGATCGCTGCCGAACTGCAGGCCTCCGTGCTGGGTGTTGGGACAGGAAACGTTCAGCTCGTAGGCGGCGATTCCTTCGCCCTGGTTGAGGATTTCGATGGTGTGCTCGTAGTCTTCGCGGGTGTAGCCGAAAACGTTGGCGATGACGACCAGGTTTTTGATCTCGCGCAGGCGCGGCAGCTTCTCTTCCAGAAACGCCTGCGCACCGATGTTCTGCAGGCCGATGGCGTTCAACATGCCGGCGGCGGTCTCCCACAGGCGGGGCGGGGGGTTGCCAATCATCGGTTCTTGCGACAAGCCTTTCACCACCATGCCGCCCAGTTTGCTGAGATGGACAACGTCTTCGAACTCGACGCCGTAGCCGAAAGTGCCGCTGGCGGCGATCACCGGATTCTTGAGCGGGATGCCGGCTACGCTGACACTGAGATCGGGAGTCATGGCTGCGACTTTCCTCCCTCGCCAGGGCCAGGGCGGTCGGACCCGTCCGTGAAGCGGTTTGCGGGCGCGATGGCCTCGGTCAGCACGCGGCCCACGGAGTGCGTCGGCGCATTAATTCCCAGCAGGGATGCGAGCGTGGAAGCGAGATCGACCGGTTCAACGCTGGTGCGATACGTTCCCGGCTGAAACGGGATGCCGAAAAGCAGCAGCGGCACGTGGGTGTCGTAACTGTAGGGCGAGATGTGATCGGTACCTTTGCCCGGACCTACCGTGTAAATATCGGGGATGGCCATTACGTACCAGCCGGCCTCGGGCGAATAACTGTTGAGATATTTTCGTCCCAGCGCGGTGTTGGGAACTTCGCCCAGAGCGAGCTGCGACTTGGTGTAATAGCCGCGCGCTCCCGCCTGTTTCATGGCTTCGCCGACTGCGGCTTCGGCTTCGCGCTCGCTTACGTGGAGGGCGGAAAACGCGTCCTGGTCGAGCCAGACGAGCGGGTAGTCGAGCCTGACGAATGACGTGGTGTGGCGGGAAGAAAGTTTGGCGGAGACGGCGGCATCGATCTGCGACGCAAGTTTTGCCGTATCCAGATTGGCGGCAGGGATGCGCAGCTTTTTCGCGACTTCGGGCAGCGGAGAAACGCCGTGATCGGCGGAGAGCGCGATCCAGACGTCGGCGAGGCCGATCTGATGGCCGAGGAAATTGATGAAGTCGGCGAGGTCGCGATCGAGATCGAGCGCCATCTGGTGCATCTCCGGTGAATCGGGGCCGACCTGATGGCCAAGAATGTCGTTGGGCGACAGGCTGATTGCAAGCAGATCGGTATCCGGGCCGCGGCCTACATTTTCGTAGACGACCAGTTCGCGCGCGAATTCAAATTCGTACTGGTTGGCGAAGCTGGTGGGGCCGACGACTTCGTAGAAGCCGGCTTCGGAACCATCTTTACTCTTGCGATGCGCGGTCGAGCGCAGTTTGATGCCCTGCGCGTCGATCCAGTCACGATTCCAATATTTTGCCGGGCGCGTGGAGTTGAAGTTCTGCACCCAGGGCGGAAGCTGGTCGCGGTAGTACGTCGACGTGATCCAGTCGCCGGACTTCGGATCGATCCAGTAGGCGGTGTCGGCGGAGAATCCGCCGGGAAGAACTGCGGCACGATCTTTCAGGGAAATGGCGAACACGCGAGACTTGCCCTCGGTGGCCAGTTTCAACTCATCGCCGATCGTGTCGGCGAGAAGATTGTGCGGAGAGGCTCCGGGCTTTTCCGCCGCGGGATTGTCTCCGGCGGACTTTTCTCCGACGATCTTTTCTCCGGCGACTTTGTCTGCAACTCCTACCAGCCTGGTGTCGTCGTCTTCCACCGAGGTCACCATGCGCTTCTTTTTCTCGTCCCACCATTCGTTGGAGACGATGCCGTGGCCGTTCGTATACGCGCCGGTGAAGAGCGTGGAGTGTCCGGGAGCGGTGCGAGTGTTGGCGTAGTTATAGTTGCAGTTGGGGAAGTACGCGCCGTGATCGAGCAGGAAGCGAAATCCGGAGTCGCCGAACTGGTCGCGATAGCGCTCGATGTAGTCGCCGCGGAACTGGTCGATCACGATCACGACAACAAGCTTGGGATGGCCGTTGTAAGCGGAGGCGAAACTTCGGACCGAGGCGCCGACCAGGGCGAACCACATCACCAGCAATGTGAGGCGTGCGGCTGACCGGGGGGACAATCTCATCGCGAAGGTAGTTTACACAGGCGGAGGGTATTGGCCAAAACTGATCCGCCAGCCGAGGGGCGAATGGAGTGCTAAGATGCCTTGCGCCGAGTTCGCTTGAGATAGAGGAGCCTCGATTGATGAGAAGACTGGTTTGCGGCATAACTGCCGGCTTGTTGTTGCTGGTTCCCGCACTCGCGGGCCAGAAGCCGAAGCCACACCCAAGTTCAGCGGCGCTGATAGCCCGCGGCAAGTATCTGGTCGAGGACGTTGGACTCTGCGGCGACTGCCATACGCCACGCGACGACAAGGGAGAATTTATCCAAGGGCAGTGGCTGAAGGGCGCGCCCATCGACTTCAAGCTGACTGTTCCCATGCCGGTCTGGGCCGACAAATCGCCGAATATCGCCGGACTTCCCGGCTGGGAAAAAGATGCGGCCATCAAATTTCTGATGACCGGCATCGCGTACAACGGACTGCCCGGGCGTCCTCCGATGCCGCAGTTCCGCTTCAATGTGCAGGACGCGCAGGCAATCGTGGCTTATCTGAAGTCGCTGGCGCCGGCGAAATCAGCAAAACCATAAAACCACGAAGGTTCACGAAGGGCTTCACAGGTTCCCTTCGTGTAACTTCGTGACCCTTGTGGTTGATGCTTTGCCTTTGCCCACCACGGCGTGCATTCTGCGGCGCTTTTCCGATAGAGTAATAAATTCCCATGCTTGATCTGAATTTTGTTCGCGACAATTTGCCTTTGGTGGAAGAGAAGCTGCGCCAGCGCGGCATGGATCCGGCTGTGGTGCTGAAGGACTTCCGCGAGGTCGACACGCAGCGGCGCCAGGCTATTACCGAAGCCGAGACCAGCAAGGCCCAGCGCAATAAAGCGTCGGAAGAAATCGCGAAATTAAAGAAGAGCGGGCAAGACGCCACGGCGGCGATGGCGCAGACCAAGGAACTGCGCGAGAAGATTCAGACTTTGGAAAAGACTGCTGGCGATCTGGACGGGCGGCTGCGCGACATTCTGGCTGGTCTTCCGAACCTTCCGCACGCCAGCGTGCCGGTTGGCCATAGCGCCGACGACAATGTCGAAGTCCGCCGCTGGGGCACGGCGCCGAAGTTTGATTTCACTCCCAAGGCGCATTGGGACCTCGGAGCCGATCTCGGCATTCTCGATCTGGAACGCGCGGTAAAGCTCACGGGCGCAAGATTCGCAGTCTATTGGGATCTGGGCGCGAAGCTGGAGCGGGCGCTGGCGAACTTCATGCTCGACCTGCACACGCGCGAGCATGGATACACCGAGGTTCTGCCGCCATGTCTGGTGAATTCGGATTCGATGTATGGCACGGGGCAGCTGCCGAAATTTGCCGCTGATCTATTCCGCGTGCCGCATGGGGAAAAAGATCTCTGGCTGATTCCCACGGCCGAAGTTCCGGTGACGAATCTTTATCGCGACGAAGTTCTGGAGCAGGCGCGGCTGCCGATTTCACTCACTGCTTACACGCCGTGCTTTCGCAGCGAGGCGGGATCGTACGGGAAAGATGTGCGCGGGATTATCCGGCAGCATCAGTTTCAGAAAGTGGAACTGGTGAAGTTTGCGCGGCCGGAGGAATCGTACGACGAGCACGAGAAGCTGACGCGCAACGCTGAAACCGTTCTGCAGAAACTCGGCCTGCATTACCGCGTGGTCGCGTTGTGCACGGGCGACATGGGCGCGGCTTCGGCGAAGACGTATGATATTGAAGTGTGGCTGCCGGGACAGCAGTTGTTTCGCGAGATCTCTTCGTGCTCGAATTTTGAGGCGTACCAGGCGCGGCGGGCCAACATCCGCTATCGCCCGGAGGGGAAGAACAAGACCGAGTTCGTGCATACGCTGAACGGCAGCGGACTGGCCGTGGGCCGGACGTGGGTGGCGATTGTGGAGAATTATCAGCAGGCCGACGGCAGCGTCATGATTCCGGAGGCGCTGCGGGCTTATATTGGGGCGGAGCGGATTACGCCGAAGAAATTCTGATGGACTGCGGGGTCGTATCACGGGCTGGGGCCGCGGCGCGGCATGAAAAAGCAGGTTCCTCACCGGTCTTTTCATACCGGTTCGGAATGACAAAGTTTGTTTGGCCGGTTCGGAATGACAAACCCTAGCGTGGGCAGGCTATGAGCCGCGAGCTAAGAGCTCAAAGACTCCCACTCGAAGCTCGAAACTCACAACTCGAAGCTGCCTTGTTGCCAAGAGAATAGGCGGTCACTAGACTTGCAGAGAGCTGAAGTCAATACGATCCCGTCCGGCGCGCCCTTGCCGATGAACGCCGTCTGGCGAACAATTCGCGGATACATTCTGTGGCAATACGAGCGTGGCACGCTCCACTACGACATCATGGTCACGCTGATCCTGATTTTCGTTCTGTTCTCGCCGCGCGTGATCGAATTCAACGACAAACCGATCGGACGCAATCCGCATCCGACTGAAGTAGAGGTCACAACCGATCTCGAGGGCCGGTTGCTTTATCAAGTCTCGGCGAGCGCCGTCACGCCGGGTGACGACCACGCCGTGCGCGAGCAGTTGCTGCGGATCATCGAGCCGATTTCGGGTGCAGTGTCGATCGTGAGTTATGAGGCGGTGCCCGATCGCAACGGCAAAGTGCAGATCTACAAAGTTGTGGTGCGCAGAGAGTAGCCGCAGGCGACTGGGGAGTCGCCCTTGCCCATGAAAGTTTTCTCCATGTTCTTTCCCATCGTGATGGCCTGGAGCCTTCTGGGCTTCGGTCCCCGGCCTCAGCCGAAGCCCGCCAGCCCCGCCGACCTGGCCTCTGTGCTGAAAAGAATGGATACGGCCGCGGCCGATTTTCGCGCCCTTCAGGCCAACTTCGAATGGGACCGCTACGAAAAAGTGATTGGCGAAGTCGATGACGTGCAGACCGGCACCATCTACTACCGTCGCAGCGGCCGAGATAAAGATATCGAAATGATGGCCGACGTCAAAATGGATGGAGACAGCCTGACTACGCTGAAGCCGGAACCGAAATTTGTGCTCTTCCGCGGCGGCAAGATCCAGATGTATCTGCCCAGAGTCGACCAGCTTACAGTCTACGACCTGGGCAAGAATGCCACCGACTTCGAAAGCTACCTGGTTCTCGGTTTTGGCGGCAGCGGACAGGATCTGGTCAAGGCGTTCGACGTGACTTACGTCAAGCCGGAGGAAATCGACGGAGTCGCGACCGCCGAACTGCATCTCGTTCCCAAATCGGAACGAGTCCGCAATAATTTCAAGGAGATTTTTCTCTGGATCGATCTTGATCGCGGCATCTCAGTGCAGCAGCAATTCATCGAGCCACAGGGAGACTACCGGCTGACCAAGTACTCCTCAATTCAAGCGAAAGACAAACTCAGTGACAGCATTTTCAAACTGAAGACCACGAGCAAGACGCAGATTGTTACACCACACGGTTAAGTTATTGAAATCAAAGAGCAAGAAATGTGCTGAGATTTGCACAGGGGAACGATATACTGGCCCCACTTCATTTTAGGTTCCTTCATGGCCAAGGTTTTTACGATTACAGTCCCTCCTAAACTGGGAAATAAACGCAGAGTGCGCCAGTCCGATCCTCGTTATGTCGACGGGCAACGCCTGCTGGTTGAGGCGATGAAGTATCTGGCCCAGGCCGACCCGGTGCAGAACCGGCCGGCGATTGAGCTGATTTCCGAGCACGTGCGCACGCGCTTCCGCATGAGCGACTCGCCGCTGGGGTGAGGCAGCTCTGTAGGGATCGGACTGGCGCGGTTGCCAGAAACAAAACAGCCAACAAGGGTCGACTGCAGCCAGAATGGGGCGGATTTCTCCGCCCCTTCGAGACGACATCTGCCGACTGCTAGAACGAATAGCGCAACGCAAGCTGCATCACGCGAGGGGTGGTCATGGTCTTGGTGTACTCGCCAAAGGTTGACCCGATATCAACCGCGTTATTGCCGATATTCTGCAAGCTGCCCACATCGAAGCGTGGGGTATTAGTTACGTTGAATACTTCCCAGCTGAAGCGGAGGTTCTGCTTCTCGGTAATTGGAAAAACTTTGGCCAGACCCGAATCGATGCCGAAATATCCGGGACCGCGCAACTCGTTACGTTGCCCGGATTCTCCCGGGTAGGACAGACGGAAGGAACCGGCTACATCCAGAGGATTCCCCTTAAACACATTGGGATTCCCACTAGGATCGGTATACCTTCCCGTCGTGACGGGTCCAGTCTGGAAGTCGGCGGATGTAAGTTCCCAATTGGTTGCCCAGTAGCCCAGTCCGGGCTCCACAGTGAACGGGTATCCACTGGTTAAGCGGAAGATACCGCTAAACATCCAGCCTCCGAATGCGGCTTGGGCCAAACCATGCATGCCGCCGCCAAAATACTTACCCTTTCCGAACGGCAACTCATATACCCAATTCGCATTGAACTGGTGCGTGGTGTCAAAGTCGGACGGGCCACGCAGTTGTGCAGGTGCCCATGAATTGATGACTTGGCTGGCGAAACCGCCGCCCTGAAATTGGTTGATGCGCTCCGCATTGGAGCCGACGTCGATCGACTTGGAGTACGTGTAGTTTAAATCGAAGTCCAATCCATGGCCTTTGTGGCGAAGCATCAACTGCAAGCCGTTGTAAGCCGCGTTCCCTATACTGCGCCAGCCATAGAGCGAGGAATACTGAGAATCGAAGTAGGAGTAAGGTCCGAGCTTGGAGCAGGAGGGGAAGCAACCGGAATTAATCAAGCCGGGCAGGTCCAGATAGAACAGTGCACTCGTCTCATTGCCCACAAAACAGCTCCACATGTCATAAATGCTTTGCGTAGCGGTGGCGGTGCCTGCGAAGCTTGAAGAACCCGGAGCGCATCCGAATACACCGACCGGGCCTCCGATCGAACCCGGGAACATGTTCTCCCAGTAAGGTATGGGCGCTAGGCTTTGTATGTTCGTACCCGCGTTGTAGGCCTTCGACAGCATGGTTCCTGCCGTAAAGTAGTCCATCCCGGACTGTGGATCGCGGATATCGAGCGGCATAGCCAGATCTTCCTCTTGCAGCAGGTGATGAGAAAGCCGGCCGATGTAGGATGCTTCCACTACATAACCGGAATGGAGTTCACGAGTGAGCGAGAAATCAATCACCTCAGAATAAGGCGTCTGGATCTTGTTATCCATGCCCCAGGTGATGGCGAACCCTCCGCCATTCAGTGACGACGGTGGCGTAATCGGGAAGGATCCAGCCGGGGCGGGAACGATTACTCCAGAGGGGATGTCGTTATAGCCGCCAAAACGGGGGGCCGTGTCGGGCGATAGCACCTCGGCTGGATTGGAGAGTTGAGTGGTTAATCCGAACGATCCATTCGTGTCGAACGAGTTGACGATGCCCTCGCCGAAGTGGTCGTAGTAGATGCCGAAGCCACCGCGCACCGAGGTCTTTCCGCTTCCGCCGAGCAGTTTGCTGCCGAAACCATCCCCAGAACCGCTTGGCGACCAGGCAAAGGCAAATCGCGGGGCGATATTCTTGTAATCCCAGGCCCAGTAGGGAGGCCCGTTGTTGGCCTTTCCGTTGAGGGCGAAGGTTAGAAGCGGCCCATAAGTCTGGCCTTGCTGCATCGCGGCGGCACGCTGCTCGAACCAGTCATGGATACTGGTGGTGGTGCCCACCTGTAGCCCCGTCGTTTCGTATGGGGGCTGCAGCAATGTGTATCGCGCGCCCAGCGTGAGCGTGAAGTTGGGACGTACTCGCCAGGCATCCTGAAAGTAGGTCTCGTACTCGTTTGACTTGAAATGGCGCTGCGCCGGCACTCCCTGGCCCAGGACTGATCCGGTCTTGGTTCGATTGTAGTTGGAGAAGCCCTCGGAGATAACCCCTGCCAGCGTGGCCATTGCCAAATCATAGGACTGTTCAAAATTCGGCCCAACGGGATCAAATCCGAACGCACCGGGGTCAAGACTCTGCCCGGTGTTGGCGAACCCCGAGTCCGTCAGCCAGGAAGGATTCGTATCCGCGCCAAGGAAGGAAAGGTCGTTGGCCGATCGGATGTCGTTAATGATCCGCCAATTGGCGCCAAACTGAAAAGTATGTGCTCCTCTTCTCCAGCTCACATCGTCCACAAAGTTGTACACGGGCGCGAGAATAATGTCAGTGGGGCTCTGTCCCACGGGGTTGTCGAGACCGCGGAATGTGATGAACGGCTGGCTCTGCAGTCCAGCGGACCCATCGTTGGGTCGGGTATACCCGAAGCGAGCGTTATTAATCAGATTGTTCCCGATCGTCCATACATGCCCGACCGCCAATCCTTTCACATTGTTCTTGTTGGTAAGGTCGGCTGGAGACCCGGGAAATTGAGGGGCGCTGCCGACCGTGGCATCCACGAAGTGATCATTCTGCAAATTGCCCCGCACGAAAACCGCTTGATGTGAGGTCAGGTTGGCGTCGAGCTTGACGATGTAGGTGTCCAGCTTCGAGGGCACTGCCCCGGGGAATGTGTAGCAGACAAAATTCAAACCGTCGCCGCAGTTCGTCGCGTTGGGTGTGGGGTAGGTGGCCAAGACGGTCTGCACCGCCGGATTCACTCCCGGGCCGAGGGGGCAAGTGCCCAGTCCGCTGCAATTGGGATCCATGGATGCAATCTGCGTCGGGTTAAGGGCTTGCAAATTTCCGCTGCCATCAAGGTACTGGATGGTCCCCGCCCGCAGCAGCAAGCTCGGGACGGTGCGTGTGACCTGCAGATTCTCATGAGTTCGCTGGCCCTCGTAGGTGGCAAAGAAGAAGAGTTTGTCCTTGATGATCGGGCCGCCGAGCGAAACCCCGAACGTATTTCGAATCAACTGTCCGGGCTTGTTCGGGAGGCCGCTTTCATCCTGCGACTGCTCGTTGAACCAGTCGTTGGCCTCGCCGAGGCTGGTTCGATTGTATTCATAGAGCGTGCCGTGAAAGTTATTGGTTCCGCTCTTGGTCACAAGCGAAACCTGGGCGCCAGACGATCGGCCAGAATCAGCATTCGAGTTGCTCGTGGCCACGCGGAATTCTTCCAGGGAGTCCAGAGTCGAGCGTAGCACTCCTTGAAAAGCTAACCCCTGGTTCTGGTCGTTATCGTCCACCCCGTCGAGAGTAACGTTGGTTTGATCACTGCGTGCGCCGTTTACCGATCCTCCCCGGCTGTCATATGACTGGTCGACATTCTGGCCCCCAACGTAAGCCACCCCGGGCTGCAAGCTGAGAATACCCACGGGGTCACGGCCCTCAAACGGCAGATTGAGGATCTGCTTCGAGTCGAATGCGTTGCCAATGGACGCGTCCTGCGTGTTCACCAACTCGGTCTGTCCTTGCACTTCTACGACGGTGGCCGCTGTGGCGATCTCCATAGTAAAGTTTTGCGTTGCTGGAGAATTCACCAGGAGCGTTATGTTGTTAACCCTTGTCGTGGCAAATCCGGGGGCTGACGCGGTCAGAGTGTAGGTCCCGGGCGGAATCTGGATGAATTCGTACACGCCCTGGCCATCGCTTTTCGTCTTGCGCGAGAAGCCGGTGGCGTGATTTTCCAAGGCGACCGAGGCCTGTGGAATCACTGCGCCTTTGGCGTCGTACACAGCCCCTTTGACGGACGTTGTGGCCACCTGCGCCCACATCATCGCAGACGCCAGAAGAAATCCAGACAACACAGCAACTACACGTGAGGCAGAACGCATAGACGCTCCTTCACCCGTGTGGGCGTTACTCTCTGGAATGTGTGCCCAGGAAATTAGACAGAGACGTGAGACCCCGGGCTCTTGATGGGGCCGTATTGTGCAACTGTTGCACCACCACTTTCAAGCCGAATTTTGAGTGGTTTGGGGCTCATAACAACCGTGACTAATGCGGTCTGACATAGCATTCGATTCAGATTTTGGAAGATGCATCTTTCCATCCCACGTAATATCCTTGGAATGCTCGAAATCACGCGGATTTAGGCCGACCACAGCGGGGCTCGAATAGGTTCCTGGAAAGCGGAGAAGCGTCGCGGGCAGAAGCAAAACCAATCCCACGATCCTGAAAATTCGTTAACCGGCATTTCCGGCTCCAAGCCTGCGTTGACACCAAACTCCTTGGGAGGTTAGACTTAACAGTTTTTATAGCCCTCATTTTCCGGTCTACAATAAGCACCACATGGATGAAACGCTCCGTCAACTAGGGGAATTACTGCTCGGAGCAGTGCCGACGGTGATTCTGGTGGCATTGCTGTACGCGCTCTACGCGGCGATTGTGCACAAGCCGCTGCAGCGGGTGCTGGCCGAGCGGCGGAGCAAGACCGAAGGCGCCGTGGAGAAGTCGCGGGCCGATATTTCCGCAGCCGAAGCGCGCACCGCGGAATATGAGGAGCGGCTGCGGGAAGCGCGTGCGGCGGTATTCCGCGCGCAGGAAGCGCGGCGGCAGGCGGCGCTGCAGGCTCGCGGCAAGGCCGTGAATGAAGCCCGCAGCAAAGCGCAGGCGCAAGTGCAGGCCGCCAAGAAAGACATTGAGACTGATCGCGCCGCGGCCGAGACAGGTTTGCAGACGGAGTCGGCGGCGCTGGCGCAGGAAATTGTCCGGCGCGTGCTGCAGCCGGCTGGAGCGGGACGCTGATTTCAGAATGCTGATTTCAGAATGCTGATTTCAGAATGCTGATTCCGGAATGCTGATTCCGGAACTTTGATGCGATGACTCTACCGGGAAAAATCGGGGCCGCAACATCCGCACTGGTGAGAACGGGCGTGCTGATGTTGTTCGCTTTGAGCAGCGCAGGTCTGGTGTCTTTGTCGGCGCAGGCGCAGACGCAGTCTGGCGCCGCACCCAAGCCGGAGTTGACGAACGAACACGCGCACCATTCCGGCGGTCCGGGCCGTCAACTGGCGCGCAGCAGCAACGAAGGCGCAGGAGTCGAGAAAGACGAGTTCGCCGAGTTCAAGCAGTCGCCGTCGGTGCTTTTCATCTCACGGCTTACCGGATTGAATCCGCAACGTTCCTACTGGCTGAGCTTAGTCTCGAATTTCGTGGTGATCGCGATCGTCACCTTCTGGGCCAGCCGCAAGTACTTGCCGGGAATCTTCCGCGACCGGACGGCAGCAATCCAGAAGGCAATGCAGGAAGCGCAGAAAGCAAGCGAAGAAGCACGCCGCAAACTGGCCGACATCGAAGCGCGGCTGATGAAGCTGGATGTTGAAATCGGTATAATGCGCGACGCCGCCGCAAAGGAAGGCGCGGCGGAAGAAGCACGCATCGAAGCCGCCGCCAAGGACGACGCGCGAAAGATTGTAGCTTCGGCGGAGCAGGAAATCGCTGCGGCAGTAAAGGCGGCGCGGCGCCAGCTCACCGCCCATGCGGCCGATCTGGCAGTAGCGCTAGCGCAGAAGCAGATTCGTGTGGACGCCGCTACCGACCAGGCTTTGGTGCGCAACTTCGCCGGCCAGTTGGGCACGGCTGACGCCTCCGGCGGGCGAAAGGATGGGAACTAAAAATTGGCTTCTGTCGCCAGCACGTACGCCCGAGCATTCGCCGACGTGGTTCTCGATGCGCATCTGGACGCGAATCGAGCCATCGGCGGATTGCGCCGGATTGCCGGACTGTTGACGGAAAGCGCGGAATTGCGGCGAGTGTGGGAAAATCCTGCCGTTCCCTCGGAACAAAAGCGTAAGCTGCTGGATGCGATCGTGCATCGCGAGGGCATTGAACATCATGTGCGCAACCTGGTCGCAGTGCTGATCGATCACCGGCGTACTCCGTTCCTGGAGCGCATCATTCAGCAACTCGAGAAAGAGCTCGACGCCCGCCTGGGATTCGCCGAGGCGAACATTACCAGCGCCCGCGAACTGGGCGACGCCGAAAAACGAGGGCTGGAGGCGCAGGTCGAAAAACTGACCGGGAAGAAAGTGCGGGCGCACTTTGGCATGGATGCAAGTTTGCTCGGCGGCGCTGTCGTCCGCGTAGGCAGCACGATTTATGACGGTTCGGTGAAAGGGCAATTGGAGAGGATTAAGGAAGCTATTAGCTCTTAGCCTTTAGCTTTTGGCTTGAACCGGTGCGATGCCGGATTTGAAGCCAGAGAACAAGACCAGACACTTTTGACGTAACTTGCAAATGGACGAGAAGCTAAGAGCTAACGGCTAAAGGCTGAGAGCTGATCCTATGGCACAAATCAAGGCAGACGAAATCACAAAACTGATCCGCGAGCAGATCGAGAATTACGAATCTCAGATCTCGGTGGACGAAACCGGCACGGTCATCACGCTGGGCGACGGCATTGCGCGCGTGTATGGACTGGACAAGGTCATGGCCGGCGAACTGCTCGAGTTCCCCCACGGCGTGGCCGGCATCGCCATGAACCTGGAAGAAGATCAGGTGGGCGTGGTGCTGCTCGGCGAATATACCGAGATCAAAGAAGGCGACGAAGTGAAGCGTACCGGCCGAATCATGAGCGTGCCGGTAGGCGACGCCATGATTGGCCGCGTGGTAAATTCCCTGGGCCAGCCCATCGACGACAAGGGCCCCATCTCGAGCGACAAGTTCATCGCTCTGGAGCGCATCGCGCCGGGCGTGATCGACCGCCAACCGGTGCGCGAGCCGATGGCCACGGGACTGAAAGCCATCGATAGCATGATTCCGATCGGCCGCGGCCAGCGCGAGCTGATCATCGGCGACCGGCAGACGGGAAAAACTGCGGTCGCGCTCGACACCATTATCAACAGCAAGGGAAACGACCTGATCTGCATTTACAACGCGATCGGGCAGAAGCGGTCTTCGATTGCGCAGGTGGTCAAGATTCTCGAAGACGCCGGCGCGATGGAGTACACCATCGTCGTGGCGGCGTCGGCGTCGGAACCCGCGCCGATGCAGTACATTTCGCCTTATGCGGCGTGCGCCATGGGCGAGTACTTCCGCGACAGCAAGCGCCATGCGCTGGTGATTTACGACGACTTGTCGAAGCACGCGGCGTCGTATCGTGAAATTTCCCTGTTGCTGCGGCGTCCGCCCGGACGCGAGGCGTATCCCGGTGATGTTTTCTATCTTCACTCGCGGCTGCTGGAGCGGGCTTCGAAGCTGAGCGACAAGATGGGCGGGGGGTCGCTCACCGCTCTGCCGGTGATTGAAACGCAGGCCGGCGACGTGTCGGCGTACATTCCGACCAATGTCATTTCGATTACCGACGGCCAGATTTATCTCGAGACGGATCTGTTCAACCAGGGCGTGCGGCCGGCGGTGAACGTCGGCCTGTCGGTGAGCCGCGTCGGCGGCAGCGCGCAGATCAAGGCCATGCGGCAGGTTGCCGGAACCTTGAAACTCGAACTGGCGCAGTACCGCGAACTGGCGGCATTCGCCCAGTTCGGCAGCGATCTCGACAAGGCCACGCAGGCGCAGTTGAATCGCGGCCAGCGGCTGGTCGAGCTGCTGAAGCAGAACCAGTTTTCACCGCTGCCCTTTTCCAAGCAGATTCTGATCATCATGGCGGGTACCGGCGGATTCCTCGACGACCTGCCGGTGGCTCAGGTACGCGACTTCGAGAAAGAACTGTATCGGTACGTGGATTCGACCAATCCCGCTTTGCTGCGGACGATCATGGAAAAGAAGGTTCTCGACGACACGCTGAAGAACCAGTTGCAGAACGTGATTAAAGAAGCGAAGCAGCAGTTTGTGGCGTCGCGAGAAGCAGTGCCGAAGTAGCGAGGCTTGTAGTGGCGGAGGTCCTTCGCTTCGCCTGAAGAACGGCTGCGTTCAGGATGGCAAGGTTTGATTTTGGCCAGCGACCGACGACTGGCGACCGACGACTAACAACCAACGGCTAATGCCCAACATTCTCGACATCCGGCGCCGTATCCGCAGCGTGATCAACACGCGGCAGATCACCAAGGCCATGAAAATGGTCTCGGCGGCTAAACTGCGCCGCGCGCAGGAGCGTGCATTGGCGGCGCGTCCGTATGCGCACATGCTGACCAATGTGCTGAAGTCGCTGGTGGCGCGCGCCGAAATTTATGATCCGGAGACGGGCGAGCCCAAGCATCCTCTGCTGGCGCACCGGGAAGAAAAAAATATCCTGCTGATCGTGGTGACCGGCGACAAGGGACTGGCGGGCGCCTTCAACGCCAACATCACGAAGGCCGCGATGCGGTTCCTCGAATCGAAGTCCGGGAAGAATATCGACATCGAAGCCGTGGGCCGCAAGGGCCGCGACTTTCTGCGGCGACGCTATCCGGCGGCGAAGGTGCAGACGCGCAGCCTGGCCGAGCTGGCGGAATCCGTCGAAACCGAGCCTGAACCGGCGGAGCGCGCCGCAGCCACGCAAATCACAGGAGAGCACATCGGCATTCTTGGCAAAGTCGAATTTGCGCAGGCTTCCGCGCTGGCCGAAAACGTGATCGGCCGCTACTGCCGCGAAGAGATCGACGCCGTATATGTAGTCTTCAACGAATTCAAGTCGGTGATCGCGCAGCGGCTTCTGGTGGAGCAAGTCCTTCCCATCGAAGAAATCGGCCAACAAGCCGTGCGCCTGACTGAGGAGATGTCCGAAGAAGAAAAGAAGAGGGCCAAAGAAGCTGCAGTAAGCGCGGGCGTGGGCATGCACGGCACCGAAGGTGCGCCAGAAGCTGCGTCGCAGTTCGGCACGTCGCCGGTCGACTACATTTATGAGCAGCCGCCGGAAGAATTGTTTCGCGCGCTGCTGCCGAAATATGTGAGCATCCAGATTTTTAGAGCGCTGCTGGAGTCAGTAGCCGCCGAGCATGCGGCCCGCATGACCGCGATGGATTCGGCCACCAACAACGCCACTGACATGATCGATTCTCTGACGCTGGTCATGAACCGCGCCCGCCAGGCGAAGATCACGAAAGAGATTATCGAAATCGTCAGCGGCGCGGCGGCGATGTGAGAAGAAGCTTCCAGCTAATTGGCCTTTAGGTTTTAGCTTCTGGTGAAAATCAGTGCGGGAGTTTTTGGAGCCCTAGGCGTGAAAGACACTGTAAAGTAGCGGGGGCTCCGTATGCAGCAACGAGATTGGGCTAAAAGCTAGGAGCTAACAGCTAAGAGCCGAGGTTTTATGCCAGAAAACGTAGGACGCGTCATTCAAATCGCAGGCCCTGCCGTGGACGTACAGTTTCACGAGGGCGCGCTGCCTCCAATCTACGAAGCGCTCAAGGTTGTGAGTGAAGGCTTCAACGTCCCCACCGAGATCAAGGTCATTCTTGAAGTGCAGCAGCACTTGGGCGAAGGCCGCGTGCGTTGCATCGCCATGGAAGCAACCGACGGCATGGTGCGCGGCATGAAGGTCATTGACCTGGGCGGCCCGATTTCCGTGCCTGTAGGCCATGGCACGCTCGGCCGCGTGATGAACGTGATCGGCGAGCCCGTGGATCAGCTCGGCCCGATCGAATACAAAGAGCGGATGCCGATCCATCGCCTGGCCCCGGCGTTCGACGAGCAGTCCACCACCGCCGAGATGTTTGAAACGGGAGTGAAAGTTGTCGACTTGATCCAGCCGTTTCTGAAAGGCGGCAAGATCGGATTGTTCGGTGGCGCGGGCGTGGGCAAGACCGTTTTTATTCAGGAGTTGATCAATAACGTTGCCAAACAGCATGGGGGATTCTCGGTATTCGCCGGCGTCGGCGAGCGCACGCGTGAGGGCAACGACTTGTGGCTGGAAATGTCGGAGTCGGGCGTCATCAAGCCGGGTGATCCCGCGCATTCGAAAGCGGCCCTAATTTATGGCCAGATGACTGAGCCTCCTGGCGCGCGACTGCGGGTTGCGCTGACCGGATTGACGGTTGCCGAATATTTCCGCGACGCCGAGGGCGCCGACACGCTGCTCTTTATCGACAACATTTTCCGTTTCACTCAGGCGGGGTCGGAAGTCTCGGCGCTATTGGGCCGCATGCCCAGCGCCGTAGGCTATCAACCCAACCTCGCGACGGAAATGGGCGAACTGCAGGAGCGGATCACGTCGACCAAGAAAGGCTCCGTCACTTCGGTACAGGCAATTTACGTTCCCGCCGACGATTTGACCGACCCCGCGCCGGCAACCACGTTCGCTCACCTCGACGCGACTACGGTGCTATCGCGTGCGCTCACGGAGATTGGAATTTATCCGGCAGTCGATCCGCTGGCCTCTACGTCGCGAATTCTCGATCCCCGCATTGTCGGCCAGGAACATTACGACGTCGCGCAATCGGTGAAGAAGACGCTGCAGACCTACAAAGACCTGCAGGACATCATCGCCATTCTGGGCATCGACGAATTGAGTGAGGATCAAAAACTTACAGTTGCGCGAGCCCGCAAGATTCAGCGTTTCCTTTCGCAGCCGTTCCATGTGGCCGAGCAGTTCACTGGCGCCGCGGGACGGTATGTGAAGATCGCGGATACGGTGAAAGGCTTCAAGGCGATCGTCGAGGGCAAGTACGACGATATCCCCGAGCAGGCGTTTTACATGAAGGGCCCGATCGAAGAAGTGCTGGAAGCGGCGGAAAAGATGAAGGCGGCAGCGTAACAACCGTCGTTGATCGCTCGTCGTGCGTCGTTAGCGGAACAGCGCCGACGACAAGCGAGTGAGCTTATGACCAACGACCAACGATAAATGGCAGATTTTTTTCAACTCGAAATCGTGACGCCGGAAAAGAAAGTCGTCGACACGGCGGCGGAAGAAGTTCAGATCCCCGGCAAGAATGGCTATCTCGGCATCATGCCCGGACATGCGCCGCTGATCACTGAACTTGCGGTGGGTGAGATTACGTTTCGCGACAATTCCGGTTCCACCGCGAAGCATCTCGCGGTCGCCTGGGGATTCGCCGAGGTACTGCCCAACAAAGTCACCATCCTTGCGGAAACCGCAGAACGCCCGGCGGAGATCGACGTGGACCGCGCGCGCAAAGCCAAAGAACGCGCCGAGCAGCGCCTCACCAGCGGCGACACCAACGTCGACGTAGAGCGCGCGCTGGATGCGCTGCAGCGTGCCGAAGCCCGCCTGGACGTCGCCGGGAAAAGATAACCTCCGAATCTGGAATTCATCCGCTTCCCGGCTTAGAAGTTTCCGCACTTATTGGAATAAAAAACGTTATAACTAAAAGGTCCAAGAAACAGACATCGGGCGATGGCGACTCGGACCAAACACGCCGCAACCTCAACGAATCGCGTGCCGCCGCTCCGGCTTGCATTCGCACTTGTTTTATTTCTGGGCTGTTTGGTTTTTCTCCCTGGCATCAATGGGAATCCGCGTCTAGAGTGGTCCGTCGGGGCCGCCGCAGGGAGCTTGCTGTGCTTTCTCTTTTTCCTGCGACGAGAAGTCATCCGAGCCGGGCGAGAGTTACGCTACGAGTTCGTCCCGAAGCCGGTGCACTATGTACAACTCACCATGCACGCTTGCATTTTCGCGTATTGGGGATGGTACTGGCGCGAGGTGTATCAGCAGGTTCCACTCATCCTCACTCAAGTGGTCTTCGTGTATGCGCTGGATGTGCTGGTGTGCTGGTCGCGGCGTGACCGCTGGATCCTGGGCTTCGGCCCCTTTCCCATCGTACTGAGCACAAACCTGTTTCTCTGGTTCAAGCCAGACTGGTATTTCCTGCAATTCCTGATGCTGGCGACGGGCGTTTTATGCAAGGAGTTCATTACCTGGACTCGCGAGGGGCGCCGCGTCCACATCTTTAATCCATCAGCGATCGCACTTTTCGTTTTCTCGGTGGGCTTGATCGTTACCCACAGCACACATATCAGTTGGGGTGAAGAAATTGCAGTTTCATTCGACCGGCCGCCGCATATCTATCTCGAGATTTTTTTGCTCGGGCTGGTGGTGCAGGGCTTATTTTCGGTAACGCTGGTCACACTTTCAGCAGCTGCCTCGCTGTACGCGATGAATCTGGCTTTCACTCACGCAACCGGACTCTACTACTTCGTCGACACGAATATACCGGCAGCCGTATTTCTTGGTCTTCACCTGTTGGTCACGGACCCGGCGACTTCGCCGCGAAAAAGCTTCGGCAAAATAGTGTTTGGTGCGGGGTATGGCGTTACGGTATTCGGTTTGTATTGGCTTCTGGGCTGGATGGGAGCTCCGACTTTCTATGACAAGCTGCTCTGCGTTCCGCCACTCAATTTGACGGTGCGAGCCCTGGACCGGCTCAGCTTGGCCCTGGCGGAGCGCTTCCGGAAGCTGCGCCTTCCCGACTGGACTCCGGGGCGGGCGAACCTTGGCCACATGGGAGTGTGGATTTGCCTTTTTGCAGTAATGTCCGCGACTGGTTTCTTGGGCGGCCATCACCCCGGCGCCGACCCCGAATTCTGGCGTAAGGCCTGCGTGCGAGGAAACGGCGCGGCCTGCGAGTCGTGGGTTCGGCAGATGAAGATCGGCTGTTATCACGGCTCAGGCTCGGCCTGCATGGCGTTGGGAGTTGCTCTGGATGATGGCCACATGCTGCCCGCGGACCCGGCTGAGGCGGCCAAGAACTTTGCTCACAGCTGCGAACTCGGCGTATCGAGCGGATGCGCCCAGGTTTTCCGCCTGGTGTCTGTGGGCAATGGCGGGGTTTTTCGGACTGCCTGCGATCGCGGCGACAGCGAGAGCTGCTTCCTGCTGGGATCGTTGGCGTTCGCCGGTCAGGGTGTGGCGAAGGATCCGGGGCTCGCGTTCCGTCTATTTCAGCAGTCCTGTGGCTCAGGTTGGCCGCGGGGCTGCAGCGGGCTGGCAGAGTGTTATCGCTCCGGACAAGGCACCGCCACGAACACCTCTTTGGCGATCGAGAACTTCGAAAAAGCTTGCCGGGCCGGCATTGCTCCCAGTTGTTTCTCGGCCGCCTCTATGTACCACAGTCTGGACAATGAAACCTTGGCGGATGCGAGGGTGCGCGAGGGTTGCGAGATCAGCGCGGGAAACGCAGAATCAAGTGCGGCTTATTCCGAAGGCGGTTCGCCGCGACCCGCAACGAGCGCTCCTGCCATTTGCGCCTCGGAGGGCTGGTGAGGAAACCCGGGTTGCGAACTCTAGAGGATACGACGATGAAACGTCAATCAGTCTTTTTCGTTTTCTTCTGCTTTGTTCTTTGTAGTCTGCTGTCGGCGCAACAAACGAAGACCGCGCCAGCTCTGCCTTTGCAGCCGCCGCCCCCGCTGGTCTCGCCCGAAGTCCACTCCGATAACAGCGTTACTTTTCGCTTTCGGGCTCCGAATGCAGTCGAGGTGAAGCTGGCGCGGGAAGGCGCCGAGCCGATTGCCATGCAGAAGGACGCTCAGGGCGTATGGAGCGTGACTACCGAGCCGCTGGCTCCCGACTACTACGGATACTCGGTGATCGTAGACGGCGTGCGTTCGCTTGATCCTTCCAACCACCTGCTCGTGCCGAACTTTCTTACGCCGGCGAATGCGGTGCATGTTCCCGGAGGCGCGTCGGTTCCCTGGGAACTGAACGACGTGCCGCATGGCGAAATTCATCATCATTTTTACAGATCGTCTGTCGCAAACGACGACCGCGACTACTACGTCTACACGCCGCCGGGCTACGATGCTAGAGCGAAGAGGAAATATCCGGTGTTATATCTGCTGCACGGCTACAGCGACGACGCTAGCGGATGGACCGCCGTCGGCCATGCCAACGTGATTTTCGACAACCTGATCGCGCTGGGCAAGGTGAAGCCGATGATCGTCGTCATGCCGCTCGGCTACGGCACGATGGAAATGATCCGGCTGAGCTGGAGCGCCTGGAGCCACACCGATGTGCGCGACGAGAATTTCTCCAAGTTCCGGGCAGCGCTGCTCACCGAGGTCATGCCTCGGATTGAAACTGAGTATCGAACCATGAACGAGCGCAACTCGCGCGCCATTGCCGGGCTCTCGATGGGAGGATCGGAATCGCTGCTTACCGGACTGAACAATCTCGACAGATTCGCCTGGATCGGCGCGTTCAGCTCGGGCGGGATTCCAGACGATTTTGAGAAAGACTTTCCCGGCCTCGACGCGAAAGCAAACTCACAGATTCGCCTGCTCTGGATCGCATGCGGCACCGAGGACCACCTCATCACGGTGAATCGCAATTTGCGCGCGTGGCTGAAGTCGAAGGGCGTGCAGCATACCGACATCGAAACGCCGGGTATGCACACATGGATGGTGTGGCGGAGAAACCTGGTGGAGTTCACGCAGTTGCTGTTCCGGTAAGAGCAGGCTTACGGCACGTTCACATGGTTATGATTTTCCGCCGGAACGTACTTTACAGCTGCCGTGCGCTCCAGTTTATCCCACGCAAACTTGCGGCCTTCGAGGGCGCGTTTCAGAGTCTTGAAGAGCACAATCGAAAATAGCTGGCGGTAGGCGAACCGCTGCAGCCAGACCTGGCTGAGCAGCCAGATGTCTTCCTTATCGTCAGGACGCCGCCGTTCCAGCGCAAACGCAATCGCCGACGCGATGAAGTCGATCACCAGGAACGCGAAGAAAAATGCCACGAGTTTGTGGAAGCTTTCCGGGTCGGTCGAGTCGGGATGAAAGTGTTTTTGGATGAAATACCAGATCGTGCCCAGCGCAAACATGATGTCGATGAGCGGCGACACCAGCGGCAGCAAAATCTGAAAAACGACAATATTGGGCAGCGCCACCCATCCCAGAGCGCCTTTGCGCGCGAATACTCCACGGTGCTTGTAGACCGACTGCAGTATGCCAAACGACCAGCGAAAACGCTGGCGCATCAAGCCATTCGAGTTGGTCGGCGCTTCAGTGTAGGCCAGCGCCATGTCTTCATATTCGACGCGGTAACCGAGGCGCAGCAGCGCCATGGTCAAGTCGGCGTCTTCGGCAACCGTATCGGTGTGGTAGCCTCCCGCCTCGCGCACCGCCGAGACACGCCAGGCGCCGATCGCTCCCGGGACCACGCTTACCGCGCCCAGAACGTCGAGAGCACGGCGCTCGAAGTTCTGGCTGGTGATATATTCCAGCGCCTGCCAGCGCGTCCACAAATTCACGCGGTTGCCAACCTTGGCATTGCCGGCGATGGCGCCGACTTTGGGATTGACGAAATGGGGCGCCAGCCGCGCAATCGCGTCGGGCGCGATGATCGTATCCGCATCGATGCCGACAAACAGCTCCGCATCGCCGATGTGTTCGATCCCATAATTGAGGGCGTCGGCTTTACCGGAATTCGGCTTGGTCAGGATGAGAACACTGCCGTCCGCGGCCTCTTCGGCAAAAGCATCACGGGCAACTTCCAGTGTGCGATCTTTTGAACCGTCGTCGATCACAATCACGCGCAGATTCGGATAATCGGAATTCAGCGCCGCGCGCACGGTTCGCTCGATCACTTTCTCTTCATTGTAGGCCGGAATGAGCACCGCGACCTTCGGCCGGTAGGACGCAACTTCCGCCGGCTTGCCCAACATTTTTTCGCGCACGCGGTCATAAACCGCGGCGGCTCCAATGAACAACAAACGCCCCGTCATCAGCAGGTCGCCCACCAGAAAAACCCAGGTAATGCCAACGATGCCGGCATCGAACAGCCAAAACCCGAGCCGGTCCAGCCGCGCCGCCCAGCGCTCGCCGCGGGGCAAAGGCGCCATCACATCGGCTCTGGTCTTTCCCAGCAATTCGTACACCGGAGCGACCTCAAGGCCCCGCGCCCGTATTCCGTCGATGATGGCGGGCAGCGCCCGAACCGTCTCAGCACGATTTCCGCCGCCGTCATGCAGCAGGACGATGTTGCCGCACCGCAGATCGTCCGGCCGGCACGGCGGCAGATGCGCCAGCACGTACGAAGAAATCTGCTCGGCGGAGTGCCGGGGATTGTTGCTCCAGTCGTTGGGGTCGATCCGGTTCCCGACGGTGATGTAGCCCATGTCCTGAGAAATTTCCAGCGGGCGCACCTGGTCCGCGGTATCCGGCTCTTCATCGATCGCGTAAGGCGGACGCATCAGCGTGGCGCGAACTCCCATCAAACTGCCGAAAAGCCGCTCTGTAAGATTCAGCTCCACCTTCATGTATGTGGAGGAAATATTACTGACGTCGGGATGCGTGAAGGTATGGTTGCCGATCGTGTTGCCCTCGTTGTAAATCCGCTTCGCGATACCGGAAAATTTGTCGGTCTGGATGCCAATCAGAAAGAAAGTCGCGGTGGCGTTCTTCTCCTTCAACACGTCGAGAATCTTCGGAGTCCATTCCGGATCGGGTCCGTCGTCAAAGGTGATCGCAACTTTATTCGGACTGTAGCCATAGCGCCCCACACGATAAGGTTCCGGCAAAGTCTGGAAGACTTCGTCGGTGATCATCTTGCTGTTGGCGTCGACGGTCAGATCGCGCATGCCGTGAGCCGGCCGATCTTCGATGCGCAAGATTTCACCCTGCCCCTCCATATCGACGTCGGCGCCAGGCGGAGTATCTTTTAATTTGTCCGCCGCGCCGGGATCGCCCGGCACATCCCACACGCGCCACAGCGAGCGGTCTTCGCTGCCCAGTCGCACCAGCGCAAACGTCTGAATGCCCAGGGTCTGCGCCAGTCGCATGTGATTCAGCGCCGTCACTGCATCGAGAAACCAGGTGTCGTGCTGCACTCCGCGTTCGTCGAGATAGCTGAAGTGCGGGTTCATGGCGTCGTCGTCAAACGACACGTCCTCTTCCGAATCGCGCGCCGCCAGCCATGCATCCTGCACGCTTACGGTTGAGTCGTGCTCGCCCGGCGGGAGGGTACCGGTCTTCGGTTTCAGCGCCCAGTCGTACCCGTAGTTGGCAATCGCGCAAATGATTTTTTCCCGCGGGATCACGGTCTCGGCAAACTTCAGGTTCTGATCGAACCAGTCCTGAGAGGCTACCGGCCCGGACGCGGCGCCGGGGTAATGTTCGTCAAAGTTCATCAGAACCACGCCGTCGGCGGCCGCGGCAATCGCCCGATAGTCATACTCGTTGCTGTGCGGCGGCACCGCCACGTAGAGCTTCATGGCGTGAGCGTGCAGATCGCTGGACAATCCCTGCAGCAGGGCGATATATCCGGGTTGCCCGCTGGGCGGAAAGGCCTCGAAGTCAACGATCAATCCGTGGAAACGCCCGGAAGACAGAAACTGCAAGATCTGCCGCCGAAACGAGGCGCGCGCATCCGGGTCGCTTAGAAAATCAGCCACCGCGGGCATCCAGTTCGCGCCGTCAGAGTTGTTCACCATGGGGAAGACTTCCATGCTCGGGTCTTCGGCGTCGAGGAACGGCATGACCTGGTCGTCAACCGGGCGGACCGTGTTGCCCTGCACTACGTCAAAAAACTTGCCGGTTTGCTCGTCAATGCCCTGCACGCGCCCATCGGCGCTGATGACGTGCAGCCACTCCGGATAAAGCATGTCGATCTGCCGCGCGAAAGAACGCAGCGATGAGAAACTGGCTGCGTCCCACGGAGCGTAGAAGGCGGCGCGAATCCCTTCTTCTTGATTCAGTTTGACCTGCGACGCCGCTAATTTCGATTTGCGGTGAGAGCGTGCGGCGATCTTCTTGAGCCGGTCGCGAGCCTTTTGCCGCTCGCTTTCCTTGAGCGCCTTGAAAGCCCGCTTTTGTGGCGAGAACAGCAATTCCGGTAGAGGCTCATCGCGCAGAGCACTATAGACAAAAAAGACGATCAATACGGAGACGGTAACGGCGACCACGTCGAGCAGGCGCCGCAGGCGCTTCCACCGGGCGCGTCGCGGATCATAGAAGACAGGTTCAGACATAGTGAACTAGCGTTGAGCGGCAGGTCGAGCGAATCTTTTATCGTATGCCGCAGGGGGCACGCGGTCAATTTCTGGGTGATGCATTCTTGGATGATGCATTCTTGGATGATCCAGGGTGAGTCTCTGTTGTGCATCATAACATGCACTTTCCCGCGCCAGACGCATCCAAACGCGCTATCATTCGCTCGACGTAAAACTTGCTCTGCACGCAAAACTGGAACGGAATACGAAACGGGTGCGAGAACTGATGCGCAAGCAGGCGCGGTTCTTCTGGGCCGCGGGCGCGGCCGCTCTGGGCCTGCGGCTGTTTCTGGTGTTCCGCTTTCCCGGCGTGGTCGACGACTCGCGCCTCTACGCCAACATCGCGGAAAACTGGCTGCGGCATGGCGTTTATGGCATCACTGACTCCGGCATCATCATGCCGACGCTCTCGCGCCTGCCAGGATATCCCGCCTTCCTCGCTGCCATCTTCGCTGCCTTCGGCATCGACAATTTTCGCGCGGTCCTGCTGGTGCAGGTGCTCTTCGATCTGGGAACATGTCTCCTGATCGCTGACATGGCGAGGCGTATGCTCTCCGAACGCGCCGCGCGGGCGGCATTTCTGCTGGCGGGCCTTTGCCCGTTTCTCGCCAACTACTCCGCCACCGCACTCACCGAGACGCTGGAGATTTTCTTCACCACGCTGGCGCTGAATTTGGCCTGCCGAGCACTTGGAGCCGGAGGGGAACAGACGCAGCAAAATCCCCGCCTGATCTGGCTCGGCTGTGGGCTTTCGGTTGGCGCCGGCATCCTCCTGCGTCCCGACGGCGGCATCCTGCTGGGAGCGATCGGCATTTATCTGCTGTGGTTGCTTTTTCGAAGCCGGGATGAGCCGAACAATGCCATCCTCAGGCCCAGATCAATCCTGTGGGCCGGAACACTCGTCCTGGTCGGCGCCACAGCGCCGCTCATTCCGTGGACGCTGCGCAACCTGCATACCCTGCATCGCTTCGAGCCGCTGGCGCCGCGCTATGCCAACGATTCCGACGAATCGCCCATGCCCGGCTTCAACCGCTGGACCAAAACCTGGATGGCCGACTATGTTTCCGTGCAGGAGATTTACTGGAACGTTCCGGGAACAGCACTGGACATCACGCGCCTTCCCAGCCGCGCCTTCGATTCGCCGCAACAGCGAGCCGAGACCACCGCGCTCTTCGCCGACTACAACCACGATCTCGACATGACTCCCGAACTCGACGCGCGCTTTGCGGCGCTGGCTGCAGCACGCATTCAGGCCGCGCCGCTGCGGTATTATTTCTGGCTGCCCGCGCTGCGCATCGCCGACATGTGGCTGCGTCCGCGCACCGAATTGTTTCCTTCCGACCCGCGTTGGTGGGAGTTCAACGACGATCCCGTCTGGCTCTCAGTCAGCCTCGCCTTCGGATTGATCAACTTGCTCTATGTCGCTATGGCGGCGGGGGGCCTGCTGCGCAGCCGCTATGTTTTTGGCGTGGGATTGTTTCTCCTCTTCGTTCTGCTGCGCTCCGCCTTCCTGGGAACTCTCGAAAATCCCGAGCCGCGCTATACTCTCGAATGTTATCCAGCAGTTATTCTCTTCGCCTCCGCCCTTTTCGCAAAGCCTAGAAAATAAATCCTTTAGCCGCTCCTCACGCTCCGGTTCGCGTACCGTCTCGCAAATTTCTGCATATAGTCCTTGACTTCGCTGTAAACAGGATTAGCATAAAGGTATCACCTCCGATCCAATTCAGGATCGAATGGGCCGATAGCCAAGGAATGTCACCGCTTCTTGGTTGCCGGCCCATTTAAATTGTAAACTCGCATTCAGGAGACTCCCGCGTTTGCAAAGCTCGGGATGGGGCGGCTTTAGATTTTGGGATCGTTTCCAAGTGCGTGGGCCAGTTGGACGGTCCGATAATGGGAAGGAAACCCAAAGCGTCCCTTTCGCCAATCGCCAGTGGAGTGCAACACGTCAAGCTTGCCTCGTGGCGGGACTTTTATCCATACATCAATCGCAGGCTGCCCAATCCGCAGAACTATGTCTTTCGGGGTCAGCGGATGTCCTCGTGGGGTCTGGAAAGTTCTCTCGACAGGGAATTGAAGAGACTAGGGCCGACAGCAACCAGCGCCCGGATCACTGCTCGACATCTTGAGCAGTTTCAGCTCGCGGCAAGGGCCCGCCGTGGCGTAAATCCCCAAGTGCTTGGCGAGCCAGCCCGTTGGGCGCTGGGACAGCACTATGGGCTATGGACGCCCCTGCTGGATTGGACGGAGTCACCCTTCGTCGCGCTTTACTTTGCTTTCGAAGAGCCTGAAAGAACTCAGAATGGGTCGCGGGCGGTTTTTGCCCTCTCACGACCTCTTGTCGATCTGAAGTGCGACGGCATCGCTAAGAACCAGCCAGTTGGTAGCCCGGCTCGACCTAACGTTGTGGACTTTATCACTCCCGAGACAGACGAGAATGCAAGACTCGTAAGCCAAGGCGGTCTTTTCACTCGGGGTACTACAGGCGTTGAGCTTGAGAAATGGGTCCGAAGCCATTTCAAGGGGAACAGCACAGACAGAACTTTGGTAAAGATCGTGGTGCCGGAGAAAAAGGGCGATCGGTTCGAGATCTTGCGGGCGCTGAACAGGATGAACATAAATCACCGCTCGCTTTTTCCCGATGTTGAGGGCTCTGCGAAGTTCTGTAATATGCGCCTTTCTGTACCGGACTACTAGGAACGGTTTATGATGAGGGAGTCGTGACTATCGAGACGGTCGAATTACGCGGCGGGTTGGGCCAATATACCTATTTGGCATACCCGATCAACACAACGTTCAAGGATGAGCCCGGGAACTACATCTACGCTAAGCGCAACGCCGCAGGAAAGTGGCAGGCGGTATACATAGGTCAGAGTTCCAGCCTAAGCCAGCGGCTGGCGAGCCTTGATGCGGAGCAGGCAGCCATTCGTTTCGGCGCTACGCATATACTGGCTCACCTTAATTCGGATGAGCGAGCGCGAAAAAGCGAGGAGGCGGACCTGATCAACACCCTCGCTCCGCCTCTCATAACAGCCGCGGGTCGCGCCCGCTAAACAACCTACGGCAGGATTGGTTGCGGCGACGCGAGGCTCATTTTTCGACCCGCTCCCTCACCCTTCTCACCACCGACTCTGGCGCCTCGACTTCCAGCTCCACTGCTCCATCTTTATACTTCCGCGAATAAATTCGCGCCTTCGCTTCCAGCAGCGCCAGTATCTTGCCTTCTGTTTGCGGCACGCGCAGATGCACGCGGCTGACCGGATCTTCTTCAATCATCGCGTCGATCTTCTCGAGCAAACGGTCGAGCCCCGTGTTCTCCACCGCCGACACGTACACGGTTTTCCCGTCGCGCGCCGCATCGGCGATCAAACTCTTCGCCACTTCCTCATCCAGCAGATCGACTTTATTCATCACCCGTAGTCGCGGCTTTTTCTCCGCCTCCAACTCTTTCAGCACGATTTCCACCTGCGCGTCCTGCTCGGCCGAAAGCCGGCTGCTCGCGTCCGAGACATGCAGAATCAGCGACGCCCGCTGCACCTCTTCGAGCGTCGCGCGAAACGCCGACACCAGCGTGTGCGGCAAGCTGCGGATGAATCCCACCGTATCGGACAGCAACACTCTTCTCTTCGACGGCAAATCCACGCCACGAATCGTCGGATCCAACGTCGCAAACATTTTCGGCGACGATAAAACTCCCGCCCGTGTCAGCGCGTTAAACAAAGTCGACTTCCCTGCGTTCGTATATCCCACCAGCGCCACGGTCGCCACCGGAGCCGACTCGCGCCGCTGCCGCTGCTGCGCCCGAATGCGGCGCACGTTCTCCAGTTGCTGCTCCACGTGCCGCACCCGCCGCGCAATTTTCCGCCGGTCGGTCTCGAGCTTCGTCTCGCCAGGACCACGCGTGCCGATGCCGCCGCCGAGTTGCGACATCTCCACCCCGTGCCCAGCCAGCCGCGGCAGCATGTATTGCAATTGCGCCAACTCCACCTGCAACTGGCCCTCGCGGGTACGTGCGTGCCGGGCAAAAATGTCGAGGATAAGCTGCGTTCGGTCGATCACCCGCCGCTGAACAATCTTTTCGATATTGCGCTGCTGCGAGGGACTGAGGTCGTGATCGAACAACAGCACGTCGGCGTCGACCGAGGCGGCCGCGCCGGCAATCTCTTCCAGCTTCCCCGCCCCAATCAACGTCGCAGGATCGATCCGGTCGCGCCGCTGCAGAACCTCGCCGACAACTTTCGCGCCCGCGCTCTCGGCTAATGTACGCAGCTCGGCAATCGATTCTTCGGCATCAAACTCGGGAATGCTGGGCTTGCCGTCGAGCTTGGCAGCAACTGCGGTCCCCGCCGGTCGCAGCTCGGCCGCATCGCGCGCCGCGACGGCCTGCGGCGTCACTGCGGCCTTCGCCCCACGCTTGCGCGTCCGCGCATCCAGGCCTACCAGAAACGCGCGCTCCTGTCGCGGTTCGTCGCGCACCGTATCGGTGCCCAGAGGCACACGTCCGCGCGCGCGCGCAGCTTCGCGGGATTTCTTGGAATGAGGACTTCCCAAGCTGAAAACGCCTTATCCTTCAGTGCCTGAGGCGCTCACCGCCGCGGCCGTCGACGACGCCACAGCGCCGGCGCCGACCTTCTCGCCATGCGCCACATGCGGTCCATGGGCCGGCGACATCCGGCCCATCACCACCGTAGAGATGGCGTGCTTGAAGATGAGCTGCTCCTGACCGTTCGCCTCCAGCACCACGGAGTACTTGTCAAAAGAGCGGATGCGGCCCGTCAACTTCACCCCACTGAGCAGATAAATCGTAATGCTCGCTCTCTCTTTACGGGCCGTGTTAAGGAAGGAATCCTGGATGTTCTGCGCCGGCTTATTGCTATCCATAGCCGATCTCCTCTATGTGCGAACAATAGCCTGCCCATTTTTGGGCCAGAGGCAGGCCCGAACCACATCATGCTCCTGAAAGCCTTCCCGCAGCCTTCGGGAACAAGGGGGGAAACGCCGCCGCGCAGGTTCAACTCATGCAGAACATGCCGGGCAGCCAATGTGACAACGATACGGCGATCCGGTTTGCATTTCAACTGTAAGTTTGGCCAAAGGAAGTTTCCAATCAAAGTCTCGCCGACAATTGCGGTTGACAGATCCGGCAGCCAAAGTGCAGACTTGCCTCGACTCAGCGCCGCTGTTACGCCCGCAAGGATTCCTGGCAAAGTCGGAGAGTCACGGTCTTTCTGCCGTCGCGGTCTGGCGTTTCGTGGCAGCTGGTGGTCTCTTAGCCGAGTCGCTTCCGCATCAGGCACTCGGAGCCCCATAACCTGGCATTCGAAATCTGGCGGAGGAAAACCATGCACCACTTAGTCGCAGTGGCGGCATCTGTCATGCCGACGATTACCGGCAAAGAAGCTTCGCAACTCCTCCTGCGCTGGTTCCATTTCCTGGCCGGCATCACCTGGGTCGGCCTGCTTTATTTCTTCAACCTGATCAACGTCCCATTTATGAAGCAAGTGGATGCGGCCGCCAAGCCCAAAATTTTTCAGAACCTCACCCTCCCGGCCCTGAACTGGTTTCGCTGGAGCGCCCTGGTCACGGTTCTCGTCGGGCTGGCACTTTGGGGACAGGCTTACATTGGCCCCGACGCCCAGCGGCAAGGGGGCGGCGCAGGCAGCACCATCGGCCTGTTCCTGCTGCTCTGGATCGGCGTCTGGTTCATCCTGTTCATGCTCATCAAGAAGCTTGCCCTGAGCGGTTACGTCCTTGGCATCATCACCACCATCCTGGTTTATGCCGCCGGCTGGATCTTCGTGAACCACACCCCCGTCGGTGGAGACGACATCCACGTCCTGGCCATCGGCGTGGGCGGGGGCATGGGCATCGTCATGCTATTCAACGTCTGGGGCATCATCTGGCCCAACAACAAGAAAGTAATCCGAGGAACCCTGGCCGGCACGCCTCCCGCCAACGCCGCCGCGCTAGCCCGTCAGGCATTCCTGGCCTCCCGCACGAATTTCTTCCTGTCGGTCCCGCTGCTGTTCTATATGGCGGCCAGTTCCCACTTCTCGAGCACGGTGATCTTCGGGAAATAAAAATACGGTCTTCTTCGTTCCAAAGCCTCCGCCGCGGAACGCGGCCTATTCCTCATTGCTCCCGCCGAGGCATGATCGTGAAATCCAGACGAATTTTCGCCCTCAGCCGTAACTATCGTCGATCAGGCGGGTTCGGAAGCTGGTGGAAAGGTGTAAAATGTCGTCTCCACGCAAGTTTCGGCCCCGTTCGACGTTCAGGAAACAAAGCACAAGGAGCATGAAAATGAGATCTTTATCTTCTGCCCTGACTGCCACCCTCTTGCTGGGATTATCCGCCGCCGTCGCCCAAAACAGCGCTCCGATGCGCTGGGCGGAAGGCGCGCCCAACGCCACTTCTGACGTTGAGAACGACCACAAAATCGAAGGCCTCAAGACTGACGACATCCACATCTTCGTCAGCTTTGCGGACGTCAAAGAAACCGAATACAACCGTGTCTGGGTGCAAATCTCGAATCACGGCAAAGCGCCGGTCGATTTCAATCCCCAGTCTGCGTTGCTCCTTAAGGGTGACAAGACCGTAAGACCCGAGGTTCCAGACAAGGCTGCCAATTCCATTCAGAAATTCGGCGAAGCCGAGTCTCAGGAGATGTCTTCCGCCAACTGCAACATGATGGCGTCATCGGGCCACTCATCCCCTGTGCCACATGCCGCGAGTATTGGAGCTGGAGGGGCCGGTTGCGGGGCTAACGACAGTCAGGTCCAAATGGGCAAACAGGTCGCCGCGTTTTCCGCCCAGCAGGCCGAATGGGTGCGCAATAACGCACTCTCGCGTAAGGCGCTAGCCCCGGGCGAGGAGGCTCAGGGCGCCATCGTTTTCAGAAAAGATAAGAAACCAGCCGACTACATTCTACGTATCACAGTTGGCAGCGAGACTTTCGAGTTCCCGGTGAGCGCGCAGAACAAGCGGCCTTCCTATGATTAGCGTCGGCGATGCCGCGGGGAAGACAGAAATTCTCGCAAGCATTCGGCAGATTTTCGATCCGTACTCCGGGAGTTTCACAAGGTCGATCTCTAATGGCCTCCTCCGTGGGGCGAGCAACCAACATAAGGAGACTTGAAAAATGAAGGGTAGTTTTCTCTGTGCTGTACTGACATTCGCGCTGCTTCCCTCCAACGCCGCGTTCTCTCAGGGCCATTCCTCCGGCTCTCTGCGCTGGGCCGAAGGCGCGCCCAACGCCACGTCTGAAGTAAAGAACGACATTCAGATCGAGGGCCTGAAGACCGCCGATGCCCACGTCTTCGTCAGTCTCTCCGATATCAAAGAAACGGAATACAACCGGGTCTGGATCCAGATCTATAACGATGGCAAGGCGCCCATCAATTTCGATCCGCAGTCGGCAATCCTGATCAATGAGAAGGATAAGACTGTGCGTGCCGAGGTCGCCGCCAAGGCGGCTAATTCCATCCAGAAATTCGGCGAGGCCAAGTCCCAGGAATTATCCTCAGCCCACTGCGAAAATATGGTCGCCACCCAGTGCCAGCCCACCGTTTCAGAGTTGCAGGTTTCGAAACAGGTTGCGGCCTACTCCGCCCAGCAGGCGCAATGGCTTCGGGACAATGGCCTCACCCAGAAGACCATCGCTCCGGGCGCAAATGTCGAGGGATATATCCCTTTCAAGAAGGACAAGAAGAAAATGAATTACATCTTGAAGGTCACGGTTGGAGCTCAGGTCTTTGAGTTCCCGGTACACGCCGATAACAAAGAACCCTCCTTCGATTGATCCGCTGCCATAGTCGCGCCGAGTAGTGGTCGCTGGTAACAGTCGGGGCGCGGGACGCCTTCCCCGCCCCAAGATTTTTCCTCGAATTCCCTCCGAATCGGGTGTACACTCCGCCTCAACCTTTGTGCTCGGGAGGTCTTCATGCCCACCCGTCTCGTTTCCCTGTTTCTTCTTTTCGCCACCGTTCCGCTTTTCTGCCAGCAGGGCACCATCGCAGGTCGCGCCGATCAATGGATGTGGAATCGCGGCAAGATGATGCGGCCCGACAGCCCTCCCGAGCTCGATACCCGGAAGGCGCAGTTGGCCGCGATTCATCAGGATGCTGATGAACTGGCGGCTCTGAGCGCGTCCTTGCAATCGGACCTGCAACAACTGCAGAAGGGAATGCTGTCCAAGGATCTCGCTCAAAAACTGAAGAAGGTAGAGAAGCTGTCCAAACGCCTCCGGCAAGAAGTCGCGCAGTAACCCGCCATTTCCGCCCTGTCGTCTTGAGTGTAGTGGCGACCCGCGAAGCGGAGCGGCTACGCAGTCGAAGGATCTCTATCTGCACGACCTACCCTGCAAAAATAAAAGGCGGCCTCAGTCGAGGCCGCCTGTGCCAGATTCCGCTGGCCCGGGTTGAAGTTGAATCCTAGAAGTTGAACTTCGCCGTCAGCTGGATCAACCGCGTCGAAGCGTCGCCGCCCAGGAACGATCCCAGAATGCTGGTGGGCGGGTTCACCGTTCCCAGCACATCGCCGAAAGTGCCATTGTTGATGTCGTTAATCGGCGGCTGGAAGTTAGGATGGTTGAACAGGTTGAAGAACTGCGCTCCAATTCCCACCTTCGCCGTCTCCCAGTGCGGGATCCTCGTGTACTTCATGATGGTCATGTCCGTATCGAAGTAACGAGGTCCAACGAACTGGTTGCGGGTCTGGTTCATCGTCCCTGTCACCAACTGGTTCTGAGCATTGCCGACATCGGGGAAGTCGCCCACAGGGATGCATGCAACTGGGCCGACATCCTGCGATCCGCCCGGTCCCGGGCCGCTGCAAGTTGGATGGCTGCTCGGTCCGGAGTAATTGGCAAATGCAGGCCCACCGAAACCCAACGGACTGAGCTCGCCAGTGACGCCGGAGTTTGTAACCGTATATGGGAAGCCCGTCCGCCAGAATACCGTACCCGAAAGCTGCCAGCCCTTCAGGAACTCAGTCGGCCCTTTTGGAATCTCGTATACGTAGTTGGCGGTGATGGAATGCCGCGTGTCATAGTCGGCATTGCCGTAGTTGAACTCGCGGAGGTTCTGATCGTCGGCCGGGTTCAGGATGCTGGTTCCGGCTCCGGTCGAAGGATCGTAAAAAGGATTGAAGCCGCCATTGGAGACTTCGTCGATCGCGTGGCCCCAGGTGTAGTTCAACTGCCCCTGCAATCCGCGAGAGAACCGGTGCTGGACGGTCAGGTTCAAACCATTGTAGTTCGAAACGCCCACCGTGTTGTATTCGGTGACCGTCGTGAAGCGTGGATCAGGCGCTGCAGCGGGCAAGCCGACCCAGCCGTTCGGGCACAGAGAGGTAGGACAAAATCCGTTGACCCCGTTGAACAGCGCGGTCTCGTGAATTCCGTGGTTGCCCACATAATTGATTGTGAATACCGTGCTGTTCCCAATTCCCTTTTGGATTTCGAAGTTCCACTCCGTCGTTGTCGGAGCCACGATGTGACCGGGGTTGGAAAAATTGGGCGGCGTGAAGAACCCATTGGTCTGCTGCTGAAGGCTGGCCAATGTTGCACCATTCGGGAATCCCTGAACCAGCGCGGTGTTAGAGTTCGACGCCGCGGTGAAGTTGTTGCTTGAGGCGTAGTAAGGCTGCGTGGGAGTGGAGAAAACGGGGCTCTGATAGAGCGATGTTTCGTTCTCCTGTGGGGAGAGGTTGGCTCCGTAGGTGGTAAACGGATTGAGCAGGGGAACGTTTCCCGACAGGGCATCAGCAATCTGCCCCGGGAAGGTATCCATGAATATCCCGATTCCACCGCGGAACACAGTGTTCTTCAGCGCCGACGGCGACCATGAGAAGCCAAAGCGGGGCTGGACTGCGACTTTGGTGAATCCGGTGAAAGCCGAGCTGAGGCCGGTCACGATCGATTGGTTGTAGGCCGTGCCTCCTGTGGAGTCCGCCACGTCAGCAAACGGACCCGAGAAGCGCGCAAAACAACTGGTGCCGCAGTTCGGCACCGAGTTGTGGTCCATGCGCAAGGCGAAGGTCAGCTTCAGGTCGCTTCTCGCCTTCCACTCATCCTGCACATACCACCCCAACTGGTACAGTTTGATCGGTTGGTCCAGCGAACTGGCAAAGTTCTGCAGCAGCACAGTGTAACCGCCATCGCTGGCCCCGCTGCCTACGCCGCCGTAGTAGAAGTCGTCCAGCGACAGAGGAATTGCCAACCCACTGGTGAATAGCCCGTAGTCGTGGTCGCTGATCAGGTTGCGATGGAAGTACAGACCAGCCTTGAGGGTGTGCTTGGTGCTCAGGTTGTAAGAATAATCGTCAACGATCTGGTATCCGGTAACGTTCCGACCTTGCGGCCAAACGAAGTCCTCCCCACCGACAGTGGTAAGTGAATTGTCGTTGAGTTCAACCGTGGTCGGAAAAGCAGCGAGGGTGTTGCTCAGGCTGGACGGACCAAAGATGGCGCGATAGTATTGCGCCGCAAACAGCAGACTGTTCACGCTCTTGGTTCCGATTGGGCGGTTCCAGCTGATCTGCCCCTGATACTCCGGCTGATAGCTTGTGGAGTCGAAAATGGGGTTCAGGGCATCCGTAGCGGTAGCTTGAGTTCCGATGTCTTCTTGCAAGCGGACGAAGACTTTGTCGTTGTTAGTGACGTTGAAATCGAACCGGCCCGAAGTCAAGTACTCGTGCGTGAAGTTGCCGACTACGTTATTGAAGGTTTGAACGCAAGGCAGACCACCAGTTACGTTTCCGAAGGTCGTTCCGTAAGGAAGGACAGCACTGGTGTTGTCGGTGTAGGTCAGGCCGCCGCACCCTGTCGGGTCGCCCAAAGCATCGCCACCCGAATAGCCCGGCGTTGCCGTGGAGTATCCTTTTGCATTATTCCAGAATCCGTACATCTGGTTATAAAACGGGATCGACTCAGGGAGACCAATGGCCGTCAGATTGTCGTTGATCGCCTGCTCGAAGTCCTGCGTGGGCCCGTGAAGCTGATTGTTTGACACCGGAATGATCACGCGCAATCCTTCGTAGTTCCAGAAGAAGAAGGCCTTGTTCTTCCAGATCGGCCCGCCGAAGGAGGCAGCATACTGGTTGGCATTCACAAAGCCGCGGGGCTCGTCGTTCGCAGGATCCGCAAAGTTGGTGTGGAAGTAGTCGTTGGCGTTCATCGCCCGGCCATTCCAGAAGTAGTTGGCGTTGCCGTGCCAGTTGTTGGAACCGGACTTGGTGATGTAGTTGATGTTGGCGCCGATAAAACCGCCGTATTGGCCGGAGTAGCCGTTGGTCACAACCGTCGCTTCCGCCACTTCGTTCTGGCCGAGCAGCAGGTTGGTGGCGCCGGAGTTGTTCAGGTTCAGGAACGGGTCATTGTCATACATGCCGTTCAACGTGAACAGGTTCGAACTGGCCGACATCCCGAAGATGGAGAAGTTGCCGTAACCGCCGCCCGTGTTCATGACTGCTCCAGGCGAAGTTTGCGCGATGAAGCTCATGTCGTTGCCGCCGTTGGGCACTTCGGCAATTTCGCGCTCATTGAAGGTCGTCGAGATTTCTGACGTTTCCGACTGCAGCAGCGGAGCCTCACCGGACACTTCCACGGTGGTTCCGGCCGCGCCGACTTCCAATTTCGCGTTCACAATCGAGTTCTGCTCAACGCTGACCGTCGTGGTCGCTGTCAGGGTCTTGAAATTGGGAGCCGAGATGGTGATCGAGTACGCTCCTGGCTCCAGTAGTGGAAACTGGTACGCGCCTTGGGCATTCGTCTTGGCCGTCTGCGTAAAGCCCTTGGATACGCTCTTCAGGGTAACCGTCACGTCGGGCAGAACTGCACCGCTCTGGTCGGTCACGGTTCCGCTGATGGCGCCGCTCAGGGTGCTCTGCGCCAACATTACGCTGGGCACTAACAGGGCCAGCACCGCGGCCATCGCGAGCAGCCTGATTAATGTTGTAAATCGCATTTCTTGCCTCCTTGGAGATATCGTCACTCAGACTCGGGTCGCTGCGCCTTGGCAGGGCTTTGCCCTGGGAGCCATCGCGCGATCCGTTGGTATTGCTTCAAGATCTGTCAAATCTTTGTGAGAGCTGGGAACTGAGAACCCTTAAGACCGCCTTGCCTCGCCCGTCTAAGTGCGGGCTTTCTCGTCAGCGGAAACTAACGCCTGATGCTGCCAACACGTACACACGCACCTGCCCACAATGCAACTGACGATCCAAACACCGGTCAGAACAAACAATTTGTTTTCAATGCTTTAGTCTGCAGGAAACGGACTGCGATACCGAAATCAGTAGAGATTAGCGATGAGAATATGGAATTTAGAAACTTCTGGGCTCGCCTTGGGAGCGATCCGTCAGCGCCGGCGCCGCTTCGCCGAACTGGCTTGCACCTCTCCGGGAGCCAGCACACGGCGCACGATTGGCGTGTTCAGCTTGTACTTACGCTCGGTCACGTTGCCCGCGTCGTCTTTCACGCGAATGATGAAAACGGGCAGCATTCCTTCCTTGTCGAAACTCTCTTTCGTGATCGTGACCGGCAGCACGCCATCGAGGCCGTGCTCGCGGTAGGCGGTTTCATAGCGATGCTTCCGCGCGTTCCAGGTGAAAACTCGGATCTGGTCGAAATCGAAAGGCAGGCCATCATGGGGATCGGTCAGCACGCACAGATATTGCGGGACCTTCTTGTCTCCGTCCGGCACCTCGTCCAGCACGAAAAAGGCGACGAAGCGCTGGCCCTCGGCGTACTCGGCGATGTCGAGCGGGACGTCCACGTCCACCATGCGCGCCAGAACCCATCCCACGCGGCCGCTCTGGTCACGCACCAGCCACCAGTCCTCGAGCACAGGTCCCGAGGGAATCTTCCCTCCAGACTTTACGATCTCGGAAACTTCGCGCCGGTTGAACGACATTGTGCCTGGCTGTTTTTCCGCCGTTGCCCGCTTCAGGATGGAGACTTTCGCGCCCGCTGCCAACTGGTAAAGGTGCTCGGTCTCTCGCCCCGGCGTAATGTGCAGATTGGTCTCGTTGCGCAGAACCCCGGGCGCCTGCACGGGATCGTCCTGATTGTCCTGTGTCAGTTTCTGCAGGCCGTCGAAAGTTTTCTGGTCGACCAGAAAGCGCTCCTCAATCCAGCCTTCGATGCCGCTTCCGGTGCGCACACGTGCGAAGCGCTTCTCGTGTTCCAGCACATCGACCCGCTCGCCATTCTTCACATTCCCGACGCGGTTATAAATCGCGGCCACCTGATCGCGCAGCGCGGCCTGCGGCGCAGAAACGTATGCCACTTCCAGCACGCGTTGACGGCCGCGATCGCAAGCGGAAAACATAAGGATCGCAGTCCACAACAGCGTCAGGAAAAACCAGCCGATTCGCGATGAGCCCAGCAGTTTCACGATTACAGGAGAAGACGACGAACCAGTAATAAAATCCGGTCTGCCTCTACTATAACGCGTTGTCTGCCCCACTTCTTCGCACGGAGGTTTACACCCTTTGCTCCTCTGCCCGTCGCGCGTCTCCCGACCCTTGAACCCCAAGACAGAGGAAACCAACCTCGGGTACCATAGGTTAGATTCTGAGGTAAAGAACAGATCCCATGAGTTGGCAAAATTGGAATTTTTGCGCCGACCTTGGATAGCATTCTACGAACACTTTGTGAGGAAGATACTCAGACACCAATGAAAACGCTGCGGAGTCTTTTCACTTTTCTGCCTGTCCTGTCACTGATCGTGCTTGCCGCAGTGCTGCCCGCACCGGCGCAGGATACGCCTCAGACCGTCTTTCGTCCGCCCAAGGGAGCGGAATACGCCATCGTGATCTTCGAGGATCTGGAGTGCCCCATGTGCCGGCGCGTCTCGCCGCTGGTGGAGCAGGCCTCAAAGACCTACAAGATTCCGCTGGTTATCCACGATTTTCCGCTGCCGGGGCATCCCTGGTCGTATCAGGCGGCGGTGATGGCTCGCTTCTTCGATACCCACTCCAAGGCAATGGGCGACGAGTTTCGCGACTATGTTTTCTCGAACCAGCTGGAGATCAATCTCCAGAACCTGCGCGGCTACGCCGAGAAGTTTGCCGCCGCTCACAAAGTGGACTTTCCTTTCATCATCGATCCGGGCGGCAAGCTCGCGGCTCTCGTCAACGCCGACCGCGACCTGGGCAAGGCCATCAAGCTCGACCATACGCCCACGGTCTACATCGTCAGCAACCGCAACCCCAGCAGACCCTACGTGGAAGTCAAGGAACCGGCCAGCCAGCTTTACTCGACGATTGACGCGGTGATGAAGGAGTAGGGCAGGTTATTTTCGATTGTCGATTGCCGATGCAGAAGTCTCAGCTCGTGGATTTCCAATTGGCAATCGGAAATCGAAAATCGAAAATTTCCCTAGTCTCCGAACCCAATCCCGATCGCGCGCGCGGTGTGCACCAACTCGCCATCGGGCCGGACGGCCTTCAGTTGTCCGATCGCCTTGGCCATGTCGACGGCTACGATGCAACTGGCGCGCAGAGCGACCATCTTTCCGAATTCACCGCTCGCGATGAGTTCCACGGCGGCAACTCCGAAGCGGGTGGCCAGCACACGATCGAAGGGTGAAGGCGTACCTCCGCGTTGAATGTGCCCCAGCACGATGACTCGCACCTCCCTCTTGGCGCGATTTGCAATGGCGTTGCCGATGAGGTTGCCCACCGTGCTGGCGCGGCGCTGCTCGGTGAATTCGCTGTCCAGCTTGACTCCTTCCGCGACCACCACGATCGTGAAGTCTCTGCCCGACTTCTCGCGATCGACAATGTATTTGCAGACGTTGTCGATGGTGAAAGGAATTTCGGGAATCAGGATCACATGCGCGCCGCCTGCGATTCCGCTCGCAAGCGCGATCCAGCCGCAGTCCCGGCCCATGACCTCGACAACCATCACGCGATGATGCGACGCGGCGGTGGTATGGATCTTATCGATCGCATCGGAGACCGTGTGCACCGCCGTGTCGAAGCCGAACGTCAGCTCTGTGGCCGAAAGATCGTTGTCGATCGTCTTGGGCACGCCGACCATCTTCAGGCCCTTCTGAAACAATTCGTAGCCAATCTTCTGCGAGCCATCGCCGCCGATGGTGATGATGGCGTCAATGCCCAGTTTCTTCGCGTTGGCGATGACCTGGTCCGAGATGTCGCGCACGACTTCCCTGCCATTTTCCTCGGACATGTAACTGAAGGGATTGCCGCGATTGGTGGTACCGAGAATGGTTCCGCCGCGGGGGAGAATTCCGCTGACACGGTCGAGGGTAAGCTCGAACGATTTCTCCGGCCATATGAGGCCGTCGAATCCATCGGGAATGCCGATAACTTTCCAATTGTGTTCGAGGATCGCAGCCTTGGTGGCGGCGCGAATGACGGCGTTAAGGCCGGGAGCGTCCCCGCCTCCAGTGGCGATACCGATGCAGCGTATGTCGGACATGAACGGTTACTCTTCGGTCTTCGGTTTTCGGTCTTCGGTCGTTGTCGGTCGCCGATTGTCGCTCGTTAATCGTTGGTCGTCGGTCGTTGAAGTTACGATCATACGGTCGGCCGGCTGGTGGGACATGTTACGGATGGTGTTGGGGAAAGTGGAACTCTTGGGTTTGTGACTGGTTTCGGGAAAGATTACTATTTCGATATCCACCCCTCCCTTCCGATCGATTGGCGTCCTCCATTTAGCGGGAAAAATGGGCAAGGATCCCAAGAGCTGCAATAACTTGCGGGTAAAATATTGTATTCAAATGACTTAGGGAACGCGCCAAGGAGCCGAGATGTAAGCTCCGATTTAGCCCCAAGGATCGGCTGTCGAGAGGCCAGAGTCAGCGAATTCTTGTGCCTACGAGTCGACTTTTAAGCTAGACTAAGCTAGCTTGATAGGGAGGTTCTGTTGTGAGCGAAATTGGTGCTTTTGAGGCCAAGAATACGCTGGGAAGTTTGCTCGACCGCGTGGAGCGTGGCGAAGAGATCGTGATCACGCGCCACGGCAAAGCGGTCGCCCGGCTCGTCCCCAACGGGAATCGCGTGGACCAGAGTCAGGCGCAGGCGGCATTTGACCGGATCCGGGAGCGGGCGAGGCGGCTCAAGAATAACAAGCCGAGAGAAGCCTTCGACTGGCCTGTGCTTAAGAAGCTGCGGGATCAGGGCCGGCCGTGAGCGTCCTGGCATGAGCTTGGTTCTCGACAGCTCGGTTACGCTGGCCTGGGTCTATTGTGACGAAACCACGGAGCCAGTGCGGCAGGTCTTCGATCGGCTCAGCCAGACCGGTGCCTGGGTGCCGGGCATCTGGCGACTGGAAGTGGCGAATTTTCTGGAGATGGGCATCCGGCGCAAACGTCACAGCGCGGCTTTTCGCGATGGCACCCTCGCCGATCTGGCGCAACTCCCCATTCAAGTGGACGGCGACACCCACCAGCAAGCTTGGCATATGACTCTCCGGCTAGCCGAGCGCCATCGACTGACTCTGTACGATGCGGCGTATCTGGAACTGGCTCTGCGGCGCGCCCTGCCGCTCGCTACGCTGGACGAAGACCTGCGCCGCGCTGCCGGTGCGGAGAAACTAAAGTTGCTGGGATAGGGGATGGGCACCCCGTTTTTTCGCGTCCCTTGCGAAAAATGGGGCGTCGTTTGGTGGAGATTAAAGCAACGGGAAGCGGGCCGCTCGACCCGCTGCGGATTCGAAAACCAGCCGCCGAAGAGCCGGGCCACCCGCCGTCGCAGCTAGTCCACAATGATCGTATTTGTAGCCGTAATGGCTGTCTGCGGGTACGTAACCGTGATGGTATAGGTGCCAGTCGTAGTCACGCTGCCGCCGGTGACGACGCAGGAGGCGGGCGACGAAGTGTTCGTGCAGGTCACATCGGTCGTATCCGGGCCGCTGACGGTAAAAGTTGCGCTGGTCGTGATGTCGTCTTGCAACGTTTGACTGTTGCTGTTGGTATAGTCGGCAATCGCGTAGAGATTTACCTGGCCGCCTTCCGAGCTAGATATCGTCTCTTGGGATGCCGAACACGATCCGCTGGTGTTGTCCGTGCTGAGGCAGATGGAACTGATGTTGGCCAGGTAGACCACGCCGGTTGCGCTGGTGGTCAGGCCTTCGTACTCCGCGTTCACCGTGATCGAGCCGATGGCAGTCCCCGTGGCAACCCCAGTATCGGTGATGGTCGCGTTTCCAGTTGAGCCCGTACCGACGGACCAGTCGACGCCGCTGGTGATCTGGGCTGTGGTGTCGGTCGCGCTATCCGTTCCCCAGACCTCAAGCCCCTGAGTCGATGACAGGGGAATTTGCGGCGTCGGCTCGATCGCGATCGACGTGTAGGTAGCCGGCGGAAAAAATCCCTGGCAGCTGACGGCAAAGGCCAGGGCGGCGAGCGCGGCGATGGCGCCCATCAAGCGGAAATTAGATTTCGAGGACGACATATCGGAAATACTCCTTGCTCGTGACCCCTTTATTACGTAACTCCCTGTCTGTACGTCGCAAACAGCACCTGCTCGCGAACGGCGTCGGGGTGCCCCGCCGGTTCTTGATCCCGTTTCGCTGCCTTGCGGTTTCAAAAAATTGTAGCAGAGATGAATTCCGCGCAAGCCGCACTCTAGTACCTGAACCGTGCAGCGGAACCATCCCTGCCAATCGTCCCTGCTGCGAGCAATCCGCTACCCGGATAGAACGCCGGTCGAAACCGGGCTTGCAGGGAAAAGCTGGCAGTCCTAGCGGCCGAAGCCGCGTTCTGCTGATAACGATCCTTGAGGCCCGGCTTCAAGTCGGGCCCTTCCCGGTGTCGCTCCCTGATTCTACCGGCCCTTGCCGCGCTCTCTGGGCGGCGGGCTTGACCTGTGGTTGCCGCGCGGCGCGGGGTTCGATTTGTGAGAGTTCTGCGGTCTCGGCTTCGACTGCGATTCGCTGGTTCTTGACGACTCGCTCCGATTTTCGCTGGCAGCCGAAGACTGGCTCCTGGAAGGAGGAGTGAACGGCCGGAATCCGTCGTTCGAGCTGCCTCGATTCGTGGCTGGCGACGACGCCCGCGCTTCCCTGGGCGACATGGCCGGGGCGTGATACTCGCCGCCGGCGGAACGAGCCGCTACCGCGGAGCGGCTGCTGAAGTCGCCCGCCCGTTCGGTCGCCGCGACGGCCGGATTGCCGTGATTTTCCGAGGCGAAGTTGGCGCGAGTCTGGCTGGCCATCTGTTGGTGCTGAGTCTGCTCGGCCAAAGCTGGAGTATGCTGCTCATGCTCGGCCGCCTCTTCCGCAGGAGTAGGACGCGCGGCTACGCCCCCCTCGCCGCCATTGAACGCGACATGGTTTTCGTTCATCGCGACACTTCGGTTGTAGACGTGGGACACCGTGGTGACGCTCACGTTGGTGACATAGCGGTTGTAGTAGAAGGTGCCGCCGCGCCATTCGCCGCCGACGAAGCCGACGCCGCCGTAGCCGAATCCGTAGTTAATGCCTCCGTAGAAACCGATGTGCGGCCCCCAGTAGCCGGGATGCCAGAGGTAAAGTCCGCCGCCCCAGCCCCACCAGCCGGGAGTCCATAACATACCGACCGGCCCGAGCACCCAGGTGCCGGGCACCCAGTAGTAGCCACCATCATCGTCCCAGGCCCAATAGCCGGGTGTCCACAGGTAGCCGGGGCCGGGGCAGAGCGGCTGCGCGTAAACCGGCAGCGCGGGTGGGCCAATGCGGACGGAAACGCCCACGCCGATCTGCCCAAACGACGCCGCAGAAAACGAGATCACGATGATCCCTAACAGCAGCCAGCGAGCTGCACTTCGATAGATCAAGCTTCGATACGTCAGGCGGCCATCAATCGCATTCCGATTCCTCTCCATTGACCTGTGTCCCCTTTACTTCTCTGTCCCCTGTCACCCGGGCCGTTGAACGGCGTCCAGAATCATAACCCGAAGCCAATGCACACGTGTGGCGCAATTTTCCGTTCTTTGCATGTAAACCCTGGCCCTCGGGTAATGTTGCTGGCAAGAAATTACCTCGAATGAGGAAGTTGGCGGACCCTGGGATCAAGAGGGACGGATCGGAGGGACGGATCCGAGGGACATGTCCCGCGGGAACGGGCCGCGCGGCAGGATCGATGAAGAGACTGAATCGATAAGCGGCGAATCGGCGCGAGGCCGGATCAACCACGGGGCAGGGCCGACTAATTGATTTTCCTGGCGCGGGCGATGCGCTCGTCGATGGGCTTGCGGCCTGCAAATCCCTCTTCAGTGCCGTGCCAGTGCGTGATGGACTTTTCTCCCAGCTTCCAGCAGAGAAGAATGATCTGGCCCTCGACTTCACAGGGGAAATCGAGCAGGCCGATGTCGAGATCCTTGACCTGCACGCCGATGGAGTCGATTTCGGCGAGAGCATCTTTGGCGCGCTGCTCGGCCTTGGCGCGCTCGGCTTTGCGGCGGGCCAGCGGGACCACGTCGAGAAAGGTTCCGCCGTTCAAGAAAATGCGGCGATGCAGCTCCTGCTGTTCGGCTTCGAATTCGTCCATGAGCTTCTTGGCGGAGATGGCGGTGCGCAGCAGCGACTCGAGCACGGGCAGCAAAGACTGAGATTCGTCGAGGGTAAAGGTGCGGTCCGACATGCTTCTATTCTACTGCACGCCACCCCCGAGGAGTGAACCACTCGCGCTTGGCCGCGAGTACACTATCGACTGCGCTTTTTCAGACCGCCCCAAATGTTGGGATTACGGCCTGTTCGCGCTGCCCACTGCAGGCTGCGATTGCGCTCCAAGCATCCGCAAATCGTTCACCAGCCGGTCCAGGGCCGAGTCGAAATTCTTGTCGCTCGCACTCTGCCCGAAGCCGAAGTCGGCACGCGAATTCAAGCTCCATAGCAACCCATTGGTCTTCGGGTCGCGAATTTTCAAGCGAAACTGAGGAGTGTAAGGAGAGCCTTTGGTATTGAGCACAACGGCGGAAGAGTCCAGACTGATCTCGAGCACCAGGTCCGCCTCGGCTGGCGAGCTGACGAGATCGTATCGACCCCAACCCTTCATGCCCGCGTAAAACTGGTTGTAGGCGCGATCCGGCCCTCCGCTGAAGTGCGGATTATCTTCATCCATCTCATCGGCGCCGCCGTTGGCGATGAAAGCCTTTTTCGCAGTGAAAATCTGCGTGGGGATGGGCGCGGGCGGCGCAGGCGACTGCTTCGCCTGGGCGACTGCGAAGCAGGGCAGGAGGACTGCCAAAGCGAAATGAAGAGTGGCTGCTTTGAAGTGGCTGATCATAATCTCGATTTCTCCTTTGCAACTCGCGTCGCAACGTACATGAAAGATCGAAACCGGTTCGCTATTCAGACGTGTTCATCGCGTGTTTACTCTGCATTTTCATCAAGGAATGGTAAATGTTCGTGAAGATTTCGGCAGGTAACTCGCGAGTTTCACGAAGCCGGTCATATCCGCACAAATCCGCGTGAAAGAAGTTCGTTGTCAGCGTGTTCGGCCGTGCGAGGGATCGGCCGATGTCGCCGAGTTCACGTCGACGTGAAGCTTTTGGGTGGCCATCTCCGGCGGGTAGCAATTGCCGTCGTGGCTGTAGTTGGTGCAGTGGCCGGCCATGTCTTTGCGCTGCGGCGATTGCGCGAACTGCCAGACCTCGGCGAATGACACGCCGCTCTGGGATGGAGGTTGCGAATTCCCGGAAAAAGAACATCCCGGCGCGGGCGGACACGCGTCGTTGGTGACCCAATAAGTGATGTCGCGGCCGCCGGCGTTCTGGCGAACATCTTCGGCGGTGACGATGTTGTCGTCATCCGGCGCGGGCGTGCCGGAACAATAAATTCCGGCGCGAAATCCGGCAGCGGTAACGCCGTCGACCCAGGCATAGATGTAAGCCTTCTGTTCGGGCAGCATGCGTCCGCCCTGCTCCTGGTCGAGGAAAATGATGGTCTTCGCCGGAAACCCTTCGCGCTTCGCGGCCGCGGCGGCAGCCCGCGCATCGGACTGGCCAAGGCGCGTGGCGCGGGCGACGGTTTTCAGGTCGGCGTAGAGGCGTCCGTTGAACAGGACCAGAAATCCGAATCCGGCGGATTCAACAGCGGCCCGATGGCCGCGCCATGTGTTCGTCTTCTCCCCGGGAGGATTGTTGAGCCAGTATCCAGCGTAGGAGAAAGTCTGATGCAGTGCCGCGAGGTTCGCATCGCCGGGATAGTCGTTGCGGTCGAAGCCGAGGTAGGACGTGTTCTGCGCTTGCATAGTCACGCCCAAAAAAGCCAATGCAGCCGTCGCTATCGCCCGGGGCAAGGTCATGGAGTCGATCTTAACTGAGCAAGCCGCAGCGGCTAAAGCTAAGGTTCCTTACTCCCGTTCGATCGGCACGACTGGAAATCGTGCCCTTCCCTATCGGTCGCGGCTCAGGTTGCCGACGCGATGCCGCGCTGCATGTCGGATTCCCGTACTGGAACTCGCGAGAAATATTTTAACCGGGAAGGGCACGAGTTCTACTCGTGCCACAGTAGGCTGGGCGCTAGGTGCGGCTTTTAGCCGCTGAGGGTTTGCTTGTGAAGCCGACTCGGATGATCTCTCCGCCAGGAACTTACTTCGTGACTTTCTTGACTTTGCAGCGGAGGAGGCTGTTCGTGGTCGAGCCTTATGTGCGGCTTTTCTTGAAAGCTCTCTATGGCTATCGGCGGCAGGGGAAGTTTCTTCTGCACGCTTTTGTTCTGATGCCGGAGCATGTGCATTTGTTGTTGACTCCCGCGCATGATGTCACGTTGGAACGAGCGATCCAACTCATCAGAGGAGGGTATTCGCATGCGTTTGGGCTTGAGTTCAGGAGCAGAGAAATCTGGCAGAGAGGATTTACGGATCATCGCATTCGCAATGCGGAGGACTTTATTAGCCATCGCGACTACATCGATCAGAATCCAGTGAAACGGGGATTGGTGGAAGCAGCAGCCGAGTATCGGTATTGCTCGGCGTTCCCCGGCTTCAAATTGGACGAGCGGACCTCAGCGGCTGAAGCCGCGCATTGCAGCGTGGCGTAGCGGCACGAGTCAAACTCGTGCCCTTCCCGGTTGTACTCGCTTTGCATCGGGGTCGGCGCTTCCGGCAGAGATGTGGCAAGCTACGTCTCTACGAAGCTTTCGCTACCCCCCGATATGCACCATGGTCCTCGATGCCGGCACGAAATCGGGCTCGCCGATGTGGTGGCGCTCTTCCTTTTTCGCGACGACTCCGCGGATGAAGTCGGCCAACTCTTCGTCGCTGGCGCCGCGCTGCATCTGGGCGTGCAGATCATGATCCCAGACAGAAAATAGGCAAGTGCGAATTTTGCCGTCCGATGTAATTCGGATCCGGCTGCAATGTCCGCAGAAAGGATGCGAGACCGGCGCGATGATCCCGATCTCGCCTACGCCGTCGTCGAAACGGTAGCGGCGCGCCGTTTCCGAACGCGCATGTGGGATTTCGACTAGCGGCCGGTACTCGGCCATGCGCGCCAGAATTTCATCGAGCGTGACTACGGTCGCAGGCGACCACACGCGATCCTCTTCGAGCGGCATGAATTCGATGAAGCGCACCGTCACGCCTTCTTCGCGCGCGAACATGCCGAAGGGAATGATCTGATCTTCATTGAAGCCGCGCATGAGCACGCAGTTGACTTTCAGCGGCCACAGCCCGGCACGGCGCGCGGCGCGAATGCCGGCCAGCACGCGGTCGTATCCGCCGGGCACCCGGGTGATGCGGGTGAAGCGGTCGGGATCCACCGCGTCCATGGAGACGGTGACCCGGGTGAGGCCGGCGTCTTTGAGCGGCTGCGCGAGTTCGGCGAGCAGATGCCCGTTGGTGGTCAGAGCAATGTCGAGCGGCTCCGAACTGGGGAAGGGCGCGGCTTCAGCCGTGCCGTTACCGCTGGCAAGAGATGAGGGCTTTAGCCCCTGAGGCCACAGCCTCGCCAGGTCGCGCACAAAGTCGGCCACGCCCTTGCGCAGCAGCGGCTCGCCGCCGGTCAAGCGAACTTTCGTGATGCCCATCCCGACGAGCACGCGCGCCATGCGCAGATAATCCCCAAACGGCAGGTCGCCGTAGAGAGCGCCTTCATTCCCGGTACGGCAGTAAACACACTTGTAGTTGCAGCGGTCGGTGATGGAAATCCGCAGGTCGGAAATGCGGCGGCCGAATTTGTCGGTAAGAAACACGGTTGTTCGTCGCTCAGTCGTTGGCTACTCGTTGGTCGTTGGTCGTTGGCCCCTCGCAGCCAGCGTCAATGAAGACTGAATGGCTTGCCTCAATTTCTTGGCCAACGACAACGGAAACAGCGACTAACGATTATTTTAGCGCCTTGGCGATTGCCGCTTCTGCGAGCGGCGCCATGATCTTGAATCCGGCGGCATTGGGATGCAGGCCGTCGTCGGCCAGATCGCGCTGCAACAGGCCCTTGTCGTCGACCATGGCGCTGAAGTAGTCGAGATAGACAAGATCGTTCTTGGCACAATAATCCTTGAGCCACGCATTGAGCGCGAGAATTCTTGCCGGGGAACGCTGGGCAAACAAGTCCTTGGCCCGCTCGGTGTAGTTGTGCACCGGCAGCACCGACGAAAAAACGACGCGAATATTGTGCACTCGGGCCAACTCGGCGAAGGAAGCGTAGTTGGCCTCGATGTCTTCGTTGCGCATGGGGCCGGTGTTGCCGGCGATGTCGTTGGTGCCCGCAAGTATGACGACGATTTTAGGGTGCAGATCGACCACATCCTGACGGAAGCGAACCAGCATTTGCGGCGTGGTCTGTCCGCCGATGCCGCGATTGATGTAGGGTTTGCCGGGGAAATACTCCGCGAGCTTCCAGATGTCGGTAATGGAGTCGCCGAAGAATACGACTCGATTTTCGCCGGCCGCCGGCGCAGGGAGAGCGGCGTTGGCATCTCGATAGCGCCCGAGCTGGCCAAAGTCGTCGGTGAAGATCGCGAGGCGCGAGGCGCGATACTGATCGAGGCCAGAGTGGCCGGTGCTAGGGATGGATGGGGCGGACTGTTGGGCGAATGCGCAACCCACGACCAAGACGACGAATGTGAACTTGAAAACTGGCGAGACTTTCGAGAGGGTGCGAAGTGATTTCATGTCGTAATCCGCGCGCAAGACGACGGCGTTGATACCTAACTATACAGCCTGCAGCCGCAACCATGACGCCGCTAGGGTTTGCCGTTAAGCGCTTGCGCGATAGCCTTGTTGGCGAGCGGCGCCATGATTTTATAGCCGGCCGCATTCGGATGCAGGCCTTCGTCCGACAGTTTGCGCTTCAGCATTCCCTTTTCGTCGACCATCGCCGAAAAGTAATCGAGATACACCAAGCCATTTTTAGCGCAGTAATTCCTGAGCCAGGCGTTCAATGCCAGGATTCTTTCGCGCGGGCGCAGGGCAAACGACTCTTTCGCGTCCAGCGTGTAGTCGTTCACCGGGAGCAGAGACGCAAAGACCACGCGAATGCCATGCAGGCGCGCCAACTCGGCCATGGAGGCGTAGTTGGCTTCGATGTCCTCGTTGCGTGTGGGTCCGGTGACGCCCGCGATGTCGTTGGTTCCCGCTAGCACAACTAATACTTTGGGATGCAGATTGATCACATCCTGACGAAAGCGCACCAGCATCTGCGGCGTGGTCTGTCCGTCGATGCCCCGGTTCATGACGGCGTAAGGCTTGCCGGGGAAATAATCCGCCAGCTTCCAGTAGTCGGTGATCGAGTCGCCGAGGAAGATGACGCGATTTTCGTTCGGCGCGGGTGCGGCAAGCGCGGCATCGGCTTCACGATAGCGTTTCAGCTCGCCAAAGTCATCGGTGTAGATGGCGAGGCGCGAGGCGCGGTACTCATCGAGGCCAGGGAAGCCGGTCGAGGGGATGGAAGGTGCGGGCTGCTGGGCGAGGGCCGAGATGGAGAGGAAAAGAATAGCAAGCGGATTCAGAAATGCACCAAACAAGATCTCACCCATTTTGTCTCCAGATGCTGCGGGACCAAGACTTCTCCCCTGTGGTATCTTTTGCGCAGGTACATTGTATGAGCACAAAACAAGATGTTGAGCTGCTGCTGAACAAACTTCCGGACGATTGCTCGGTGGAGGACGTCCAGTATCACCTTTACGTCCTCGACAAGGTTCGCCGCGGGCTTAAAGATGCTCAAGTGAACGGCACGTTGTCTCAGGAACAAGTCGAGACCCGCCTTGCCAAATGGCTCACCGAGTAGCCTGGTCTAAGCGCGCTCTTCACGACCTTGAAGCGATTGCGGAATACATTGCTGCCGATTCTCAAACCTATGCAGGCATCGTCGTCAAGAAGGTCGTGAGCCAAACCAAAATGTTGGCGCGGTTTCCGCGTGCCGGTCGCAAGGTTCCCGAATTCGATGACGAGAATGTCCGCGAATTGATGGTTTACAGCTATCGCATTATTTATCGCCTGGAAGATGATGAAGTTGTGATTGCAGCGGTGATTCATGGCAAGCGCATTCTCCAGTAGCGTAAGACTGATTAGTTTCGACGGCGCGTCTTCATGATCGATACAAGTTCATTCACGCCAATCCGTGGCAAAGAAGTTTGGTTCACATCCCATCGTAGTTCGGGCCGCCGCCGCCCTCGGGTGGCACCCAGGTGATGATCTGATATGGGTCGGCGATGTCGCAGGTTTTGCAGTGCACGCAGTTCGACGGATTCAGGCTGATGCGCTTGCCGTTGGGCTGGCTCGCGTCCTCGACCATTTCGTAGACGTTTGCCGGACAGAAATTCTGGCACGGGCTGCCGTACTCCTTCACGCAGCGCGTGTTGCAAATGTTCGTATCGTGAATGACCAGGTGCGCGGGCTGATCCTCTTCATGCTTCGTGCCCGAGTGGTAAAGATCAGTGAGCTTGTCGAAGGTGAGTTTACCGTCGCCCTTGGCCGCGCCCAGCAGATGCGCTTCGGCGCCCCCATCAGCGGGCAAGTCGGCGAGTTTGCGCATCCGTTCATATCCCGCATGTCCGGGATAGCGATTGCGCAGGCCGCGTCCGCCAGTGATCATCTGCAGCCCGGTGTTCATCATGCCAGCGAACATGCCGTGCTCGAATCCCTGATGCAGGTTGCGCACTTTCCAGAGTTCTTCCTTGATCCAGCTCGCTTCGACTTTTTTCTGGAACTCGCCCAGCGTGGCGGCCGACGCATCATCTTTCTTCAGAGCTTCGAACGCCGTCTCGGCGGCCAGCATTCCGCTCTTGATCGCGAGATGAATTCCTTTGAGGCGTGCGGAATTCAGAAAGCCGGCGGAGTCGCCGAGAATCATCCATCCATTGCCGGCGACCGGCGGAATCGCCCACCATCCGCCGTACGGCATGGACTTCGCCCCGTAGCGGATCATCTTGCCGCCTTCGAGCAGCTTCACTACGAACGGATGCCGTTTAAACTCCTGCAGCACGCGCTGCGGATCAAGCCGCGGATCGGCGTAGTCGAGCCCGGTGACGAAGCCGAGCGATACGATGTTGGTCGCGCCTTCGCCTTTTGAGCCGTAAATCCACGCGCCGCCGTATTCGTGCGTGGTGAGCGGCCAACCCATGGTGTAAATGACTTCTCCGGGTGCGATACGGCCCGCGGGAACTTCCCACAATTCCTTTACTCCGACGCCGTAGGTCTGCGGGTTGGCATTTTTCGCGAGATCGAATTTTGAGATGAGTTGTTTGGTCAGCGATCCGCGCGGGCCTTCGGCGAGGATCACTACCTTGGCGTTCAGATCGTAACCCGGTTCGAAATTCGATTTCCGATTGCCCTCTTTGTCGACGCCCTTGTCGTCGGTGCGCACGCCGGTGACGCGGTCGCCGTCGAAGAGAAGCTCCGACCCCGCGAATCCAGTGAAGATGGTGATGCCCGCCTCTTCGACCTTGCTCCCCAGCCACTTCACGAACTTATTCAGCGAAATGACGTAGTTCCCGTGGTCGCGCAGGAACGGCGGCGTGATGGGAAATTTGAACTTGCCTTTCTCGGTCAGAAAGTAGACAGCTTCTTTCGTGACCTCCGCATCGAGCGGCGCGTCTTTCTTGAAGTCGGGCAGAAGCTCCTGGATCGCCCGCGGATCGAGCAACGCGCCGGAGAGGCAATGCTGTCCAATCTCGCGCGCCTTCTCGAGCACGTAGATATTTTCTTTGCTGAGTTGCGCATCGGGATGAGAGGCGTTGTGCGCGTCGATCAACTGCGCCAGCCGCAGAGCGCAAGCCATGCCGGCAGGTCCTCCGCCGACGATAACGACATCAGCCGGCATCTGCGGACGTTCAATGCCTTCGAGGGGCTTGCGGAAGATCAGCATTTCGGATTCTACCGGTTCGCGAGGCTTGCTATCTCTCCCAGGCCAAGCAGCGCCTTGTCAGCTGTGACGAGAGTTAAATTCAGCACCTTCGCCGTCGCCGCTAAAAACCGATCCGCGGGATCGGCGTGGGGCAGCGATAGGACGAAGCTCGTGCGAACAATCTCCTGGGTAAGCGGAGCCTCTCTCAGCTGAGAGGCAGCGCTCTCGACCCACACCAAAGGATCCGCGATGCGAATGCGCCGCTTTTGCGCAAGCATCAGAACCTCCCAAATGCTGACTGGAGACAGCCACAGCTCATTGGCTGCGCTCGATAGTGCCTCTGCCGCGCCCTTGCCAAGACGGCTTGGATCGGACTTGCTCCACAGCCATATGTGAGTATCAAGCAGGAGCTTCAATCGCGGTAGGCCTCAAACTCTTCCAAATCAATCACCGGAGACACAACATCCCCCAGGAATTCGACCGTTCCGATCATGTCACCGAGGAACTTGCGCTTGCGATCAGGCCCAGCCGGAATCACCTCCGCCACGGGGCGGCCGTGACGCGTAATCCGCAACGGTTGGCGTGTCTTGTGGACCTGCTCAATCAGACCGAGGCACTTGGCCTTGAATTCGGAAATCGGGACGTCTGCCATGACCACTATTTTATCTATAGTCAATAAAATGGTCAATCTCAAAAATCAGTCCTACCCTCCCGCCTTTGCCTTCTTCACTTCCTCAATCAGCGGCGGGACGATGTCGAACAGATTTCCGACCACAGCGTAGTCGGCAATCTCGAAAATCGGCGCTTCCGAATCTTTATTCACCGCGATGATCGTCCGCGATCCCTTCATGCCAACGATGTGTTGAATCGCGCCGCTGATGCCGAGCGCCAGATACAGCTTCGGCGCAACCGTTTGGCCCGACGACCCAATCTGGCGGTCCATGGGCAGCCAGCCGGAGTCGCAAATCGGGCGCGAGGCTGCCAGGTCGCCGCCGAGCGCATCGGCAAGCTGCTTGGCGATCTCGATATTTTTCTGCTCTTTAATGCCGCGGCCCACAGAAACGATAATCTCGGCCTGCGTCAGGTCGACTGCCTGCTTCGCTTCTTTGAACACTTCCTGCGGCTTGTTGCGAATCACTCCGTCGGCGATTTCGACCGTAACAGTTTCCACCGGAGCAGCGCTCGCGCCCGCTTCAGCTTTATCGCCGCGGAACGACCCATTCTGAAAAGTCGCAAACCACGGAGCCTCGCTGGTGAAACTCACATCCGCGGCCAGTTTGCCCTGGAACATCTGGCGGGTGAAGACCAGCTTGCCGCCCTCGTGCTTGAAGCCGATGCAGTCGCTGATCACGGTGCGTCCTATGGCGGTCGCGAGTTTTGGTGCGAAGTCGCGCACCTGGTAGGTGTGCGGCATGAGCACCAACCTGGGCTGCTTCGCGGTGAGAAATTGTTTCAGCGCGGCGGCGAAGGCGTCGGGCGTGTAGGGCTCGAGTTTCGGCGATTCGATCGCATACACCTTCGCTACTTTTTTTGCGGCGACGTCGGCGGCGATCGACGCGGCAGATCCTCCGACAACGGCTGCCTCGAGAGGCCAGCCAGTGGCGGCGGCAATCGCCTGACCAGCGGCGACGGTTTCCCACGAAACGCGATTCAGCTTGCCTTCGCGTTGTTCGACGATGACTAAAATCGCATCGGCCATAAAGCTGCTCGCTCCTATAATTCCTTGTCATTCCGAACCGGGCGAGGCCCGGTGAGGAACCTGCTCTCGCCTGCGCTAGCAAATCGCCAAGGCTCGCCGGAAACAGTGCCCGCGCCACATTTACAGCACGCGCAGTTCGTTCCGCAGCTTATCCACCAGCTTCTTTGCAATCTCTGCCGGCGGGCCTTCGATGACTTCCGTCTTCTTGGTCTTTTGTGGAATGTAGAGCTTTTCGATCTTCTGCAAGTTCTCGCCGATCGCCGACTGCACTTCCGCCAGCGCCACTTTCCGCAGCGGCTTGTTCTTGGCCTGCTTGATGCCGATCAGAGTGGCGTAGCGCAGCTTGTTGATGCCCGACTGAATCGTCAGCACGGCCGGCGTCGGCATGTCGACAAACTGGAAGTATCCGGCTTCGAGTTCGCGCTTCACGCGAATGCCGCTGTCGGTCTTTTCAATCTGCATGATGATGGTCGCGTGCGGCCAGCCCAACAGCTCCGCGAGGATCACGCCGGTTTGCGCGTAGCCGTAATCATCGGACTGCAACCCGGTGAAGATCAGGTCGAATTGTTCGTCTTTGATCGCGGCCGCAAAAGCTTTCGCAGTATTGAACGCATCCAGCCCGACGAACTTGTCGTCTTCCAGATGAATCGCGCGATCCGCACCCTTTGCGAGAGCTTCACGCAAAACTTGCTGGGCGCGCGCCGGGCCGCTGGTGATGACCACGACTTCGCCTTTGTGTTTCTCACGCTGGCGCAGCGCTTCTTCGAGCGCGAAGGCGTCCGGTTCGTTCACTTCGTAGGAAACGTCTTCGCGGATCCAGGTACCGGCTTCGTTGAGCTTGAGCGGCGCATCTTTCTGCGGCACCTGCTTCATGCAGACCAGAATTTTCAAGAGAAACACTCCTCAGGCTGGCGAGGTCGCTCTCGCTTCGATTGCAACATCGGTTTCCACTTCCGCGACCACGGCAAAACTTGCCAGTATAAACGAGCGCTGAGCAATTCGCACTTGGCATTCGGTGGACGGTAGCGCCTCAATTCGGCGCCGGAAGGGAAAGCCTCAGCCACGAAGGGCACTACGGATCACCAACCACTCCATCGGCAAGCGTTCCTATTCCGTGAACACGACCGACTGCACTCCCGAAATCTCGAAGCGCTTGCGGCAGCGCATGTTCTTGCAGGCCATCAGGTCGTCTTTGCGCAGCATGTAGGAACGGGCTTTGGCAAAGCGGGCGCGGTCGCGCTCGTCGGCACGGCCGGGGAGTTGGCGTTTCTTGGTGCGCACTACCCAGGTGACCTCATACTCGGCCGACTGCTGGCAGTGCGGGCAATTCAGCGTAGCTAGTTTTTTTTCCTGCCGCTCGTCAAAAAAATCGCGCTCTTCCATAAGTTCAAGACCGCCGCCCGACGCCAGCAGTCGATTACCTGTAGATTATTGCACATTTAAACGCGCCCAACGATTTGTAGGCGCAGCCATCGGCGGCTCGAGCTACACTCTTTTCAGAATCGAGGGTGAGCGGCAAAGCCCATGGCTGAAAAGAGGAAGAAAAAGAAGTTGAAGCGCTTTCGAGCGGTAACCGCGGTAAAGGAACTGGCGCGGGAGCGCGTCGGCTCACCCCCGGCGGCCAAGGTGGTTCTGGAAAAGAAGAAAAAACCGGAGAAGCACAAGCCAACACTGGGCAGGCTGCTCGACCTGGAGTAGGCGATCTGGAGTGGGCGAGTTGCAGTAAGCGGCGTGGTTTCAGCGGTTATTGAAAAGTTGCGGTGATGGTCTCGTTGGTGTCCAGCGCGACGTTGCAGGTGGTTGATCCCGCAGGGTTCGTGCAGCCCGCAGTCCCGGAAGGCCACGTCCAGGTCACAACGCTCGATCCCGATCCGAGGGTCGCCGTCAGCACCACGCCCTGGTCGAGAGGGAAACCAGCCGAGCACGCAGAACTCGGACAATTAATCCCCGCAGGCGCACTGGTCACGCTGCCGTTCCCGGCAACCACGACCGTCAGCACTGCCTGGTTGCAGACGGGAGTACCCACTCCCGATGCGGAAACAAACGCCGTTCCGTAAACGTAGTTCCCGCCATCCTGGATGCTGGCCATGACATTGCCAGTGCCGCAATCGCTGATGGCGGTCACGTTACCCGGAGTGCTGTTGAAAGTCACCAGATTTTGGGAGTCGATGGACCAGGCGGCCAGATTGGTGACGTCCTTATTTTCCGGCGGATGAATATAGGTTCCGACGGCGGTGAACTGGACCTGAGCCCCCACCCCTTGGAAGGTCACCGTGCTGGGAGTAACCGAAATCGACACCAACTGCTGGCTGCGCGCGCAACTCGAAGACGACAGCAGCGCTCCTGCGCAGACGATCAAGGCGGTCACGCCAAGCCACTTCCGGTTCATGCCGAACTCCTGAGCGGGCGGGTCGCAACACGCGCGCAGTGGGGAATGCTCAATTTAGTAAACGCCGGGGCAAAAAGCAATAGCCGCCGCGGGAACCGTGGTTACTCCCGGACGGCCTCCGCCACGATCTTTACAAAGTCTGCGATGTCCTCTTCGGTCGTGTCGAACGAGCACATCCAGCGTACGATGCAATCTTCTTCGATCCACGGATAAAAGAAATACCTCTCTTTGATTCTTTCCATCGCGTGTCTCGGAATCTGGGCGAATACGCCGTTAGACTCGACCGGCCATACGACGCGGACTTGAGGAATCTTCTGTACTTCCGCTTCGAGTATCCGCGCCATGCGGTTGGCGTGCCCGGCGCTGCGCTTCCAAAGATCGTTGGTCAGCAACGCCTCGAATTGCGCCGCGATGAAACGCATTTTCGACGCCAACTGCATACCTTGCTTGCGGAGATAAAGAAACTCCTCACCCAACGCGCCATCGAAGAAGACGACCGCTTCTCCGCCCATAACGCCGTTCTTCGTCCCGCCAAACGAAAGCACATCGACGCCCAGATCGCGCGTGGCCTGGCGCAGGGTTTGGCCGAGGCTGATGGCGGCATTGGCGATGCGGGCTCCATCCATGTGAAGAAACATGTCGTGCTCGTGCGCGAAGCGGGCCAGCACCTGAATTTCTTCCGGCTTATAGACCGTGCCCATTTCGCTAGCCTGCGTGATCGAGATGACGCGCGGCTGCGCGTGATGCTGGTCGCCGATGCCATGGTAGGCGCGGCGAACGGAGTCGAGTGAAATTTTGCCGTCCTGGTGCGGCAGCGGGATCAGCTTGCATCCCGTAAGTTTTTCCGGCGCGCCGCACTCGTCGCAATAAATGTGCGCGTATTCGCTGCACAGGATGGCGTTATAAGGACGGGTCAGCGCCTGCAGGCCCAGCACGTTCGCGCCGGTGCCGTTGAAGGTGAAGAAAACGCCGATCCCCGGACCGAAGTGTTCTTCAAATTTCGCGATAGCCGATCGCGTGTAAGAGTCGTTTCCGTAAGCAATCACGTGGCCTTGATTGGCGCGCGCGATCGCTTCCAGCACCTCGGGATGCACTCCGGCATTGTTGTCGCTGGCGAAGCTGCGGCTGGGCTTGGCTGGAACCTGGGGCATAGGAAAACAAATGTAGCAGAGTGAGCGGGCAGCGACGCCCTCCGTGTCGTTCCCGCCGCCGTTCGCGAACCGTACGCGTCCTTTGGGGTAAAATTCCTGATCCTTGGAGGCATGCTTCGTGAGGCAGACTGCGCGACCGGCGTTCCGGCTTCTGATCTTCTCTCTCTCGATCTTCTTTCTCTCCGATCTCGCGGCGGCGCAAACTGCCGAGCAGAAGACTGCCCGTTACTTCGACTCCATCCGGAAGCAGCCTTCCCTGCTGCTCGCGTTCCTGCACGACATGCCCAAGGGCGGCGATCTGCACAATCACCTCGACGGCGCCATCTACGCCGAAGATCTGATCGACTTCGCCGCATCTGACAATTTTTGCGTCGATCGCACTACCTCGCGCCTCCTTGGCCCGCCCTGCGACCCCTGCGATCGCTACACCGCGAAACCCTCCGTGCGCTGCGCCTACGGCGATCACATTCTCTACAACCAGATCATCGACGCATGGTCGATGCGCAACTGGAAGCCCGGCGATGAGAGCGGCCACGACCACTTCTTTGCCGCCTTCGACAAATTCGGACTGGCTTCGCATGATCACGTCGCTGAGGGCGTGGCCACGGTGATCAATCGCGCCGCCCGCGAGCACGTGCAATACATCGAATTCATGGACACTGCCGACGGAACCGCCGCCGCGGAACTCGGCACCAAACTCGGCTGGGACGACGACTTCGGCAAGATGCGCGACAAACTTCTCGCCGGTGGCCTGAAAGAAATCACCGCCGCAACCAGCAAGACTCTTGCCGAAGACGACGCCCGCGCCCGCACCGAACTGAAATGCGGCACACCTGAGGCCGAACCCGGCTGCAGCGTCACCGTACGCTACCTTTATCAGGTCCTGCGCGGCCTTCCACCTGAAGCGGTCTTCGCGGAGATCCTGCTCGGATTTGAACTGGCTTCTTCCGACCCGCGGTTTGTCGGGCTGAATCTGGTCATGCCCGAAGACTGGTACGTTCCGATTCACGATTTCAATGAGCACATGGCGATGCTCGACTATCTGCACCCCCGGTATCCCAAAGTACATATCAGCCTGCACGCGGGCGAACTCGCCGCCGGGCTGGTCAAGCCGGAAGATCTCACCTTTCACATTCGCGCCTCGGTCGAGCGCGGCCACGCCGAGCGCATCGGTCACGGCGTAAGCGTCATGCTGGAGAAGGATCCGCTGGGCCTGATGAAGGAAATGGCCGAGCGCAATATATTGGTCGAGATCAATCTGACCTCGAACGATTTGATTCTTGAAGTCAGCGGCGACGACCACCCGCTGCCGATTTATATGAAGTACGGCGTGCCGGTCGCGCTTTCGACCGACGACGAAGGCGTGAGCCGCTCCGACATGACGCACGAATATCTGCGCGCGGCCGCAGATTTCAACCTGTCGTACACCGAATTGAAACGCATGACCCGGCAGAGCCTGGAACACAGTTTTCTTCCCGGCAAGAGTTTCTGGGCCTCCACGCGGCCAGCGTTTACTCCAGTCAAGACCTGCGCGTCGGATGGCGCGGGAAAGCCATCGCACGCTTGTGCGGAGTTTCTCTCCGCAAATGAACACGCCCGCGAACAATGGAAGCTGGAGTCCGAGTTTGTAAAGTTCGAGAAAGGTTTCTAGGAAGAACAACCCCTGGGTGCCCCATTTCTCGCGCGCCCTTTGCGCGAGAAAGCCTGCCCTGAGCTTGTCGAAGGGTGGGGGTTTCGCCGCCCGATAAAATAGCCCCGATAACCTCATGCCGCGCAAACGCACCCTCATCGCGTCCCCGCTAGCCTGGTCGATGCAGCCCGCGCCAGTCGCTCCTCCGCCTCTGCCAGTCCTGGCGGAGCGCGGCGGCACACAGTTGCGCACTCCGCTGCCCGTTGCCATCGTCGACACCCGCGAACAGAATCCGCTTTCTTTCCGTCGCTTTCGCAAATGGTTCGCGCGCATCGAGCATCGCGCCCTGCCCCTCGGCGACTATTCGGTCGAAGGCATGGAAGATACCTGCGTGGTCGAGCGCAAAGATCTTGCCGATCTGATTCAGTCGTTCACCACCAACCGAAGCGTCTTCATTACTCGCCTGCGCCGCATGAGCGAGCGTCCCCACAGCCTGCTCGTCGTCACCGCGCCGCTGAGCGAGATCAAATCCGAATATCCCTATCGCGCCGCCAACCCCAACCGCATTACGCAATCTCTGCTCGCGGTGCTCGCCGGCCTGCGCCTGCCTTTCATCTGCACCGAGACGCACGAACTCGGCGAAGAGATTGTCGCCTCCTATCTTTACCAGACATTTCTGTATGATTGGCTGGATCGCAACGGCCACGGGCGCTATCTGGCTGACGGCGACCTGTGACACGCGCCCTGCACAATCGTGGCCGGAGCAATCGTGCCGGAGCAATCGTGGAAGAGCGGCCCTTCAGGGCCGTGTAAAGGCTCAAATAAAATACCCGGGGCTTTAGCCCCTGCCGTGCATATTTATGACCGACCCCTTCACCACCGCCGAATCCGCCGCGCAACTCATCCTCTCGCGCACGCCTCTTCGCCCGAAGATCGCGCTCGTCCTCGGCTCCGGCCTCGGCGCCTTCGCCGATTCGCTCACCGACGCCATGCGCGTCCCCTACGCCGAGATTCCATCCTTCCCGCAATCCACGGCCATCGGCCACGCCGGACGCCTGGTTATCGGAAACGTCGTCGGCAATGCGGGCGCCGTGCCGGTCGCAGCCATGCAGGGCCGGGTGCATCTTTACGAAGGATATTCCGCGCAGGAAATCACGTTCCCCATCCGCGTCTTCGGACGCATGGGCATCCGCGCCGTAATCCTCACCAACGCCGCTGGCGGCATCGACCTCAGCTACTCGCAGGGCGCGCTGGTGCTGATTCGTGACCACATCAACCTGCAAGGCACGAATCCGCTGGTTGGCCCGAACGACGACCGCTTCGGCGTTCGCTTCCCGGACATGACGCAGGCCTATGCGAAGGACTATCGCGCCATCGCCCGCGAAGAAGCGGGCAAGCTCAACATCACTCTGCAGGAAGGCGTCTATGCTGCGCTGCTCGGGCCGAGCTATGAAACTCCGGCGGAGATCGAATATCTTCGCCGCATCGGCGCCGACCTGGTCGGCATGTCGACCGCCGCCGAGGTTATTGTGGCGCGCCACATGGGAATCAAAGTTCTCGCGATTTCCTGCGTCACCAACATGGCCGCGGGAATTCTGGATCAGCCGCTCTCCCATGCCGAAGTGATGGAAACCGGCGAGCGCGTGAAGTCCACATTCGAGTCCTTGCTGCGAGCCGTGCTTCCGCGCATCGCAGAAGGCTTGCAGGACTAGGTCGGCCATGTGGCGACGGCCGCCTCGGCCGTCCCGTGAGGGCGAAGCCCCGCGGCGCCTCCATCAATCACTTCGCCCTTGGAATCTCCAGCGCCGCCGGCGGCTTCACTCCATACGTCGCCGCAAAATTATTCTGATTCAGCGCCAGCGCCAGCCGCCCGCGCGAATCAATGTAGAGCAGCGGCTGGTTCAGCGGCACATCGCTGAAGGTCTTCACAAATTTGATCTTCATCTCCCGCCCGCTCACCGAGACCGGTACCTCCTGCCCGCGCTGGTAGCCGAGCTTGAAAAAATCCTCCGCGGCCACGTTGGTCACCAGATTTCCAAACGGACCGTCGGTCGCAATCACCGTAGCGTGCAGCCCATGTTCATCGACCGTCGCCGCCTTCATTTCAAGCCGCACCAGGTCTTTCACCGGCACTTCCGGACCAACTTTCGTCCAGTCGTCGCCCCGCGCCATGTGCGCGCCGGCAGGAGAAAAAATATCCCGGCCATGAAACGTCGAGGACATCTTGCTGCCGATCATCCAGTCCGGATTCGTAATCTCGCGCACCGCCTCAATGCCGTCACGCTGCTCGACCAGCGTCAACAGGCCATTGTCGGGCAAAACAAAATACTGCCCCCGCCCCGACCGCGCCACAATCGCCTTGCGCGTGCTGCCCACCGTCGGATCGATCACCACCACGAACACCGTGCCCGCCGGAAAGTACGGCGTCGCGCCGTAGAGAAATCGCGCCCCATCGCGAATGGAAAACGGCGTGACTTCATGCGTCAGATCGACAATGCGCACGTCGGGCATGATCGAGTACATCACGCCGCGGCACAGCGCGACCGAATCGTCGACCACCCCAAAGTCCGTCATAAATACAATGGTCGGCGGATATTTCTGCGGCGCGGCATTCGACGCCTGCCCTGCAACCAACGCGGCCAGAAGCAACACAACCAGCAAAGTCAAAGTGAACCGCCGCCCTAGAAAACAACCCTTGCATCGAAATGAAGTCATCACTGTTCCTCGAAATACCGTTCCTCGAAATGAATTCGTCTGCTGACTGGGGAAGGCCGCAATTCTAAACAGTCGGGCGCAGCCCGACAAGTCCATGTGGGTCCGGGTCCCAGACCCGGACAGGTCGAGCGCAGCTCGACAGCCCGCCACTGCCTCATCCGTCTATAATGCTGCTGCAATCCAAATTTGGAGGGCTCTCATGTCTTCAGTCATCCCCGAAAAGTATCGCGACTTATTTCAGAAACGCGCCTTCGCCAGCCTTGCCACTCTCATGCCCGACGGCCGTCCGCAAGTCACTCCCGTTTGGATCGACTTCGACGGCGAGCACGTCATCTTCAACTCCGCCAAGGGACGGCAGAAAGACCGCAACGTCCGCCGCGATCCCCGCGTCTCGCTCGCCCTCATCGATCCCGAAAACCCGTACCGTTATCTCGAGATTCGCGGCAGCGTGGTCGAGATCACCGAAGACGGAGCCAGCGACCACATCAACAAGATGGCCAAGAAATATCTCGGCGTCGACAAATACCCCTACGGCCAGCCCGGCGAAGTCCGCGTCATCTACAAGATCAAGCCCGAACACGCACAGGTCATGGGATAGGCGAACTTTGTAACGCCGGCGTCCCGCCGGCTGTCGCGAGGGCGTCTGGCCCTCGCATTTGTCGGCTTGGGAAAACGCGTCCATCGCCGTGAAAGAGCGGCGCTTTAGCGCCGCGTTAGCCACGCAAACTGGACCGGGCTTCAGCCCGTGCGAGGAACTCGCGATCCGCACTTACAACCTCTGCTTCCTCGGCTTCGGCAATGTCAACCGGACTTTAGTCCGCCTGCTCGAAGACCGCGCGCAGGAACTGCGCGAGCGTCATGGAATCGCCTTCCGCATCACCGGAATCGCCTCGCGCACCCTGGGCTGGATCGCCGATCCCGAAGGCCTAAGCACAACCGAGTTGCGTGGCGCGGGCACCCCTGCCCGCGAACGGCCGGCGACCATCACAACAGCCCCGCCAAGCACGGACCGGAAAGGGCACGGCTTAGGTTCTGAGCCTCCCCTGAGCGAGCACGGCGAGTCGAAGGGTGCCGGTAAGCCGCGAGAAGAGACAGTGCTTCAGCCCCTGAGGGCCACTCCCGCATACGACCAAACCAAATCCTGGCTAGCCGCCGCCCGCGCCGACGTCCTTTTCGAAGCCACGTCCCTCAACGTCGAAACTGGGCAGCCCGCCATCGACCACATCCGCGCCGCCCTCGAACACGGAGCCCACGCCATCACCGCCAACAAAGGCCCCATCGTCCACGCCTACCGCGAACTCCGCGGTCTCGCGGCGAAGCAAGGCAAGCGCTTCCTGTTCGAATCCACGGTCATGGACGGCGTGCCGATTTTTTCCTTGTTCGAGCAGATGCCCACGATTCATCTGCAGACCTTCCACGGAATTCTCAACTCGACCACAAACGTAATCCTCGGCGAAATGGAAAACGGCCTCAGCTTCGAAGAGGCCCTGAAAAAAGCGCAGGCCCTCGGAGTCGCCGAAACCGACGCCACCCACGACATCGACGGCTGGGACGCCGCCGTCAAAACCGCCGCGCTGATCACCGTCCTGATGGGCTCGAACGAGAATGACGTGCCCATTCGCCTGGACGAAATCGCCCGCGAAGGCATCCGCGAACTCACTCCGCAAGCCGTCCGCAACGCCAAGCGCGACGGCTGGCCCTTCAAACTAGTCTGCCGCGCGAAGCGCGAGGGTCAAGGCGAAAAGGCAACCGTGAAGGCCAGCGTCGCGCCAGAAAAAGTCTTGGCCAACTCGCCCATGGGCAAGATCACCGGCACCTCGTCCTACATCCATTTCGAAACCGACATCTTCCCCGGCCTCGCGATCACCGAAGAAAATCCCGGCCTCTACGCAACGGCCTACGGAACGCTCGCGGATTTCGTGAGAGCAGCGGCCGACTAGAACGGACGCAGCGAGTACCGTGGAAGAGCGGCCCTTCAGGGCCGCGTTAGCCTCCATTAACATGAACCCGGGCTTCAGCCCACTGACGGACGCGCGCCCTTGTGCTCAATCGCCATTGAAAACTCCACATCTCCCACAGGGGCTAAAGCCCGCATCATTCGCCGCTCTTACGCGGCCCCGAACGGCCGCCCTTCCACAACGAAGCAAGTACCCGCGTTGCAAGATAGAATCGGGAAGGGCACAGCTTAAAGCCGTGCCGCTGCTGTACGTTCCTGATCGCGGCTTTAGCCGCTGAGGCCAATAATGGAAAGGATCTCAACAATTGCGATAGCTTGCGTCGCCCTGAGCATCCTGTCAGCGGCGCAAATCGATGAGCCGAAACCGAGCGTCAGCAACGACGGGTTAACTGCCGAACAGGTCGCCATCTATCGTGCGGCTCTTGCCGATTTCAAACCCACCCCAGGGGGTTCCCCACAGCTCGCAAACATCACGGCGCCGCTGGGGCGCCAGCACACCGCATTCGAGAAGTGTGTCGCCGGCATTCCGGAGCCGTCAGAACAGAACACGCACCCGCCAGTCCACAGACTGGATTCCTCTGTCGTAGCCGGAATGGGCCTGCCTCTGGTAGCCCCTTGGGAGGTACCACAGATGCGGATCGGTCCCCCAGACCCCAAGTCCCCCCATCTCGGCTTGCTTACCTTGTCAGAAATTGCCTTCGACCGCGAACATCTCCGCGCGATAGTGACCTACGACTTCAATTGTGGCGGGCTTTGCGGACACGGAAAAATGTTGGCTCTTACCAAGTCAGGCAAAGAATGGAAGATCAGTAAGATCTGCGGAGGCTGGCTGTATTGAGGACATTGTGTAGTCGCGAGCATGCTGCGTGATAATAATCAACTAGCCATGCCAGCCACCGAAACCTTTCCCGCCCTCGACCTAACCTCGATCCGCGCCCAATTCCCCTCCCTCGCCCAAACCGTCAACGGACATCCCGCCGCATTCTTCGACGGCCCCGGGGGCACGCAAGTCCCGCAGTGCGTGATCGACGCCATCTCCGACTACCTGCGCCGCCACAACTCCAACACCGGCGGAGCCTACGCCACCAGCCGCCGCACCGACGCCATGATCGCCGAAGCCCGCGCCGCTATGGCCGATTTCCTGCACTGCGCCGCCGACGAAGTCGTCTTCGGCCTGAACATGACGCAGCTCACCTACGCCATCTCACGCGCCATCGGCCGCGACCTGCAGCCCGGAGACGAAATCCTCGTCACCCGCCTCGATCACGACGCCAACGTTTCCCCCTGGCTGCAAATGGCGGAAGATCGTAAAGTCACCGTCCGCTGGGCCGAAATCCATGACGAAGACTGCACCCTCGACATGCGCGACCTGGCCTCGAAGATCAACGAGCGCACAAAGCTGGTCGCGGTCGGCTACGCCTCGAACGCCGTCGGCACCATCAATCCAGTGAAAGAAATTATCCAGCTCGCGCACCAAGCCGGAGCCCTCGCCTACATCGACGCCGTCCACTACACGCCCCATGGCCTGATCGACGTGGCCGCGCTCGACTGCGATTTCCTGGTCTGCTCCACCTACAAATTTTTCGGCCCGCACATGGGCGTACTCTTCGGCAAGCGCCAACACCTCGCGCGTCTGCGCCCCTACAAAGTCCGCCCACTCACCGAAGCCGTCCCCTTCCGCTGGGAATACGGCACGCTCAACCACGAATGCATCGCCGGCATCACCGCCTGCGTCGACTACATCGCCGGCTTGGGAACCTCCACCGCCAATCACGAAACTCAGATGAAGATGAATAGGTTGCCCCACCCTTCCGCGCCTTTTGCGGAGGGTGGGAAATCGAACCACAAGACGCCACGCCGCGCAGCCATCGAAGCCGCCTACGAACGAATCCACGAACACGAACGCACGTTGCTGGAACTCGCCATGAGCGGCCTCCAGAAAATTCCCGGCGCAAAAATCTACGGCATCACCGATCCCACCCGCTTCCACCAGCGCTGCGGGACCATCGCCCTAAGAATCGAAGGCTACACTCCGCTGGAACTCGCCACCAAGCTCGGCGATCGCGGCATCTTTACCTGGGATGGGAATTACTACGCGCTAAACCTCACCGAACATCTGGACGTGGAAAAAACCGGCGGCTTCCTGCGCATTGGCCTGGTCCATTACAACACTCTGGAAGAAGTCGACCGCCTGCTGGCCGCGTTGCGCGAGATTGTCGGCGCCTAGAAAAATCGCTAAGCCGAGATGTAATTCCCGGCGCAGAGGGCAGGACGCCCCCTGGGACAGCCAGCCAGGATGCCGGCGCTACTTGACGGCGCTGTTCTCACACCCGCAACAACGCTGGCAACAACGCTAGCAGTCCCTACGGCTTCGAGGTTGTAGGAGGAACCGGTGCGGCTGTTCCCGGCGCTGGAGCCGCCGCCTCGGAGACAATCAGCATTTCGAACGACTTGCCGTTCACTTTGAATTTCATTCTGTCTTTGCTGAGGCTGAGTTCGACGGGAGCGCTGATCGGCAGGATTTCTTTGTGCGCCTCTTTTTCCTGCCGGACATGGTAATCGGTGGTCGCGGTGCGGATTACATATTCCTGGCACATCATCTCAGAAGTCTTCTTGCCCTTGGCCTGCGAGCCGCAGGGCACCGAGTTCTCCGATACGATCGTCCCTTGCGTGGCGCTGTCTTTAGCCGAGGCCACAGTCAGGCCCAGCGCAACCAGTGCGAGGGCCGGGAAAATATTCTTCATATCTCACCTCTCGAGCGAATTCCTGCTGCATACACTTCAGCCCAGGGACGCATCCCTGGGCTGGAAGGACTTAAGTTGCAGAAGCCTTGCGGAAAACGGCTCCCCAAAAACAATTTGCACATAGCGAGTTGTACAAAACAACTTGGCGCACACAACTTGCGCGAAGGTAACGCGGGCGATGCGCGGCGGCGCTTGCGGCCCGGCCTACGGCCAGCGCTTGGCGGAGTCTTCCCATCCTGCGGCGGCGCGCACCGGTTGCGGGGCGGGAATCGCCGACGATGTCGGAATCGGAATGCGTGCTGTCGGTTGCGGCCCGTTGACGGCCGTGGCCAGCGCCGGCTTAGCCATATCTGCCATCGCTTCCTTTTCCTCGGAGAGCAGCGGGGCCACCAGCCGGAGCGCCTCGACTTCCTTCTCCAGGCGAGTCAACTCCATCTCTTTCTGCCGCAACACTTCGTAAACGTTCTTCATAAGCGGGTCACCTGTACGTGATGTGTAGCTGGAAAACCTTTGGATGGAACTCTAGCAGAGTTGCCCGTGTTGTCAAGAATTTCTGGATCGGCGGAACCCTTCCAGCAGGGGAGTCTGGCCCCATGTTGGGACTGCCGCATTCCCCCGGAACACGACATGGGTCCGGTCCTCTGACCCTGACGGGACGAGCATACCTAAGCCGCTCACGGCCGCCGGGACATCGTAGCGCCTACGCTGGAAACAATCCTCGCCGGGGTCAGCGCAGCAGCATAGCGCCTGCCACCGCCGCCCCCACCACGATGACGGCAACAATGATGTACTTATTGCGCGAGAACCAGGATTGCGCGGGTTCCAATCCGGCACTCAACACAAAATCGGGCGCGGCCGACTGCACTGCGGCAGCCGGCGCCGGCTCGGAAGTTTCTGCGGACTTCAGGGAAGGCAACTCCACCGCTGCCGATGCAGGCTTGGGGACCGAATTCGACTGGTTCGCCGGTGTTCCGGCCCGTACTGGCTCAGGCACAGCCTGGACCACGCTGGCGGAGGGGGCAGCCGGCGGCTGCGGTGTCGAACGCGGCTTCTTCAACTGCCCGCGCCACTTTTTCTCCTCACACTCCACGCAAAGCGCACGCCCAGCCGAAACCGGGAACCCGCAAGCCTCGCATTTGCGCAGATTTCTCAACGACGGCGGAACGTGGCTTTGATCTTCTTCCCGGCGTTCCGTTTCCGCCTGCCCCTCGCCGCTCGCGCTCAACGCAACCGACCAGAACAGCGGCTTTGATGCAGGCACTGGTTTGCGAAGCTCGGTTTGAGGTGCGGTTTGGGGTGCGGTTTTGGGTGCAGTTTGAGGTGCGGTCACGGGTTCCGAAGAAGTTGAAACCACGCGAACCGGTGCGGCAGTTTCGCTACCCCCGGTCTGAGCGGTCGCTGGCAAAGGCGATTCCGCCTCGACTTCCACCACTGTCTCCTGCACCTGCTCGTGCGCTTCCTGTGGCAGCTCGACGATCTCGTGCGCCATATTTTCCGGGGCGCTGAGCCGCTCCGGCAGGCTTTCCGCCGCGCGCGCCATGCGGACCGCCGTTTCCACCATCTGGCTCAGCCGCTCCAGCGCCGAGAGGTCGCGCTCCCCGAAGGCGTGCGCCTTGCCTGAAAAGAGTTCAAAGACGCCAAGCACCTGGTCATCATCGACCACCGGCATGACCACGACCGAAGCGATGCCGAGTTCACGGCAGACTTGCCGGTTGACCCGCGCGTCGCGCTCGGCATCGTCACAGCGCAAAGCCCGCCGCGTGCGCACGCTTTCGCCGGACAGTCCGAATTCGGTGGAAAGCAGCGCTCCCAGCTCCGGCGCGTTCGATCCCGCGCTGGCCCGGCACAGCAGATCGTTTTTTCCAGTTCGCCTCAGGGCGATGGCCGCTCCACCTGCTCCCGTGATGTATTGCGCCCGGTCGGCGAGCAGTTGCAAAGCGGCGTCAAGATTGCGTTGCGCCACCTCCGCCAGGGAATGGCCGCCATCTTCGCCGGGAAACCGCAGCGGAAACGCAGGCCCCTTCGATTCCCGCCCAGCCGGATCCTGAGCGCCCACGTTCGCGGCGGCCAATGCCGCCGAAACGCTGGCTTGTGCGGTTCGACTTGCGTTGTCCTGCCTCCCACTTCGAGGTGATTCGTTCCGAGTCGGCCCTGCACTCGCCGCGACACTGCCTCCACCGACAAGATCTTTTCCGTCGGCCGCAGATCTGTGATCGAGCATGGAGTAAGGTTCCAAGGCGTGCACACTCATCCTCGAACTCAAAAAAGTCAGAACTGCTCGGGCGTAAATCGCCCTCCGCAGTCCATCTCAATCGTCAAGGATGTCGTGATTCGAGTCTCGCTCGCAGGCAATGCAGTGTCAAGAATTTAGGCCCGACAAGGTACTAAAGTGCGGAAGGAGCCAGTCTAGTGCCGCTTCAGGAGTTTGAAGCCTCAGGAGTTCGAAGCTTCAGGTTCGACGTCCGAGGCCGGGCGGCCAAAATTACCCCGCAGCGCCGATTGCGCCAGTTGGTTGGCTTCGGCGTTATCCTCGCGCGGGACATGGGAAATGGAAAAATTCAGCGAGCGCGCCAGTTTGCGGCAGGTCCAGTGCAAAGAATACAGCCGCGCGCTGCGGCAGACATATTCGCCCGTCATCTGCCGCACCACGACCTGCGAATCCGAAAACACGTGCAACTTCTGCGCCTTCAGGGCCACGGCATACTGCAGCGCCTCCATCAGCGCCGCATACTCGGCCACATTGTTGTCCTGATGCCCAATCCACTTGGCGATCCGCACCGGCCCCGTCGCGCACCCGTTGATCACCACCCCAATGCCCGACGGCCCCGGATTCCCCAGGCACCCGCCATCGACGTAAGCCACCAGTTCTGCCATCACTTCTCCGGGAACCGGGTGCCCCACTTCTCCCCGGTTTTGGGAGAGGCGGGGATTTCCCCATACTTTGCACGATGAGCCATCCCCGTTCCCCCGTCAAGACGATTATTTGATTCCCTTTCAGCGTTTTGCGGCCGACTGGAACCTTGTGCAATTTTATGTGCAAAAACCGGACCAATTAAGATTGGCTCTTAGTAAACATTTGCGTTACAACCATTTGCGTTTTCACTTATGCACAGGTTCGCGCCCAGCGATTGCACCAATACTTTGCGTTGACTTTTATGAACGCTCTGTTAACTTTGCATCGTCGACGGTCGAAAGGGTTGACACAGGAAACTGAGCCGATCCGAACTAGACTGGGTGATCAGCCGGGCGGGGCAACCTGCCAGGCAGCCGGACCTGAAAAAACCGACGGCTCTGCGAGGGGTAGTCGGGGTTCGGGACTGCGAAAGCAGTGATCGCATCAAGGGGTCGTGACGGTACATGCCTCCACGCTGTTAGCTCCCTCGCAGGAGCTGGCGGCTAGAGCATAACCAATGTCACGGCCCTTTCAATTTTTTGCCTTCCTCTTTTGTTCTTCCCATACAGTCGGTCCTGGATGCCGGGCGAACCTGCTATACTTCGCGCCCATGTCGCGTTTTCTGACGATTCTGGCGCTCATCCTTTGCATCAACCTTTCGCTCACTGCCGAGAAACCAAAACCGCCGATACCCGGCCACTACCTGTTCGCCTGGACCGGCGATGCCGCCCAAAAGGGGGACGACTTTCTCGCCGTCATCGACGCCGATCCCGCCTCGCCTAATTACGGACATCTCATCACCACTCTCGCCACCGACCAGAAAACCGGATACGTCCATCACACCGAATACACCATGCCCGCCAGCGGGATGCTCTTCGCCAACGATCACAATGCCGGACGCACTTTCATCTTTGACGTCCGCGACCCGCTGCGTCCCAAAACCGTCACGTCCTTTACCGACATGGACGGCTACATGCACCCGCACTCCTTCCTGCGGCTGCCTAACGGCCACGTGCTCGCCACCTTTCAGCACTCGCATCAGGACATGCATTCCGGCTCGCAAGGCGAAAGCGGCGGATTGGTCGAGATCGACGACACCGGTAAGATCATTCGTTCGGCCAGCAACGCCGACCCCGCCTTTCCCGACGCGCTGCTTACGCCTTACGGCTTGGTCGTCCTTCCCGACATCGACCGTGTCGTCTCCACCAACTCGTCTATGCACATCGAGGAAGTATTCCGCGGTGTAACCTATCAGGTCTGGCGCCTCTCCGATCTGAAGCTGCTCAAAACGGAATATTTCGATGTGGGTGAGAACCGATATTCACAGATCAGCCCGGAAGAGCCCCGTCGTGGTCCAGACGGATCCGTGTTCGTGCAAACGCTCGGCTGCGGTCTGGAGCGCATCACCAACATCGCCTCTGACCACCCCGCTTCGCAGCTCGTCTATACGTTTCCCGGCAACTGGTGCGGAGTTCCCACCATCATCGGCCGCTATCTGATTCAGCCTGCGCCCAACATCCACTCTGCCATCGTCCTCGACATCGCGAATGCGGCCAAGCCAGTCGAGGTCTCAAGATACAAATTCCCCGACGACTATCGTCCGCACTGGACCGGATGGGACGCAAAAACCAACCGCATCGTCATCACTCCGGGTCCCACCGGAAACACGCGCCTTTATCTGCTGAAGTTTGATCCTCAGACCGGCGCGCTCACCCTGGACGAATCGTTCCACGACGCCGACGGCAACCCCGGCTTCAATTTCACCAACCGCGACTGGCCGCACGGCTGGAAAGGCACCGGCGCGCCTCACGGTGCTGTCTTCTCCCGCTGACAATCCCAAAGGCGCCAATGCCTTGGACAAACTCGAACCGTTGCACGCGCTTTGAAAAACGTCACCAGAGGTTTCCGCATTGGTTGACTCCCTCATTTTGCCCACGTAAGATCAGGGCCGCGTGCTCGACCAGACCATCTCCCACTACCGGATCATTGCCAAGCTCGGCGGCGGCGGCATGGGTGTGGTCTACAAGGCCGAAGACACTCGCCTGCACCGCTTCGTCGCTTTAAAGTTCCTCCCCGAAGAGCTCGGCCGCGACCCGCAGGCGCTCGCCCGCTTTCAACGCGAAGCCGAGGCCGCCTCCGCGCTCAACCACTCCAACATCTGTACCATCTACGACATCGGCGAGGCAGACGGAAAAGCGTTTATCGCGATGGAGTTTCTCGACGGCCAAACGCTGAAGCATCGCATTACTGGCCGCCCGCTCGATATTGAAGATCTGCTCCCGATTGCCATCGACATTGCCGAGGGGCTCGACGTCGCCCACTCCGCCGGAATTGTTCATCGCGATATCAAGCCGGCGAACATTTTTGTCACCAAGCGCGGTCCAACCAAGATTCTGGATTTCGGATTGGCAAAGGTCTCTTCTCGCCTCGGTTCTTCCAGTCAGATCGCCTCCGCGAACACGCTCACCGTCGCCGCCGAAGATCCGAACCTGACGAGCCCAGGTTCGACCGTCGGCACGGTCTCTTACATGTCGCCGGAGCAGGCGCGCGCCAAAGAATTGGACGCCCGTACCGATTTGTTCTCCTTCGGCGCGGTGCTTTACGAGATGGCCACCGGGCAACTGCCGTTTCGCGGTGACAGCACCGCAACCATCTTTGAAGCCATTCTCAATCGCACGCCCACTTCGCCCGTGCGGCTCAATCCCGATGTCTCGCCCGAACTCGAGCGAATCATCAACAAGGCGCTGGAGAAAGATCGGGATCTTCGCTATCAGGTCGCCTCCGAAATGCGCGCCGACCTGAAGCGGCTGAAGAGAGAACTGGAATCTGGCAAGAGCGCGGCAGCTCCGGCTGCGACAGCTTCTGGTTCACAAGCAGCACCTGCTTCCCCGTCGGCGAATGCAGCCTCGGCTTCGCAAACCATGGCGGCCGGTGGCAGCGCGATCTCACCGCCATCGGGCGCTCTCGCGGGAGCGCCGGCACGCAGCCGCGGCCTGCTATTCGCCGCTGTGGCCCTCGTTGCCGTCATCGCCGTCGTTGCTTTCGGATACTTCTCTGGCTGGTTTGGCGCTCACGGACCTTACACGCAGGCCGAACTTAAACCGCAGGCGCTCACTTCGAATTCCTCCGAGGATCCCGTAGCCCTCACCTCGATTTCGCCGGACGGAAAATACCTTCTCATCGCCGATCTGGAAGGTCTGCATCTGCGCCTCATGACCACCGGCGAGATCCAGACCCTGCCCACTCCCGACGCATTCTGTTTTCGGTGAGCAAGCATCCAGTGGTCCCAGGATGGGACCAAACTGCTGGTCAGCGGCCCGGTCGCGCAGGAGAAACTGGGCATCTGGATGATCTCGATCGTGGGCACCTCGCTGAAAAAACTGCGCGACGACGCTCGCGAGGCGACGCTCTCCCCGGATGGTTCCGAGATCGCATTCGAGAATGTCGCCAGTACCGAGATTTGGGTAATGGCGGCAGACGGCAGCCAGGCCCACTCAATCATCAAAGCGGACGCCGACTCCCACCTTTACTTCCCGGTCTGGCTTCCCAACGGAAAGCGTCTCTTCTACATAAACGAACGAATAACGAACGGCACCCACGGATTAAAGATTGAGAGCCGCGACCTGCAAGGCGGCAATCCCGTTCTTCTGCTGGACGAGCCCAAGCTGACCGACGGCACGCTCGATCAGCCTGGCCGGCTCGTTTACGCGCGCAGCGAGCTGCCACCCAACCAGTACGATTCCAATCTTTGGGAGCTCTTTTACGACCCGGAAACCGGCAAGCCCCAGGGATCTCCACGCCAGTTGACCCAATGGACAGGCTTCTCTTTCTCCAGCGCTTCGATGACGAAGGATGGAAAGCACCTCGTCTTTCTGAATGAACGGCTGCAAAGCGCCGTCTACCTTGGGGAGTTGGCGAGCGGCGGCGACGAATTGAAAACCCCGGACCGGCTCACGCTGAACGAGGACCTCAACTGGCCGGGTGGATGGACACGCGACGGCAAGATCGTGCTCTTCTATTCCAATCGCGACGGCAATTTCAGCATTTATAAGCAAGGCATGACCGAGCGCAGCCCACAAGCGATCGCGACCGGACCGGAAGACAAGTGGGAGCCACAGATCAGTCCCGACGGAAACTGGGTAGTCTACCTGCAGTGGTCGAAGGCAGCCGATGGGACCTTATCATCCGGTAAGTTGATGCGGGCTCCCATTGCAGGCGGCGCGCCTGAGACCATTGCCGATATTGAGGGGCATCCCAGCCTGACAGACTACGCGGGCTCGACGACCGGCGGATTTCCCAGCTTTCGTTGCCCGCGCGCATCCGGTGATTGCGTCGTTGCCGAGCGGCGCGACAACCAGATCGTGTTTAGCTCTTTCGATCCGGTAAAAGGACGCAAGGCCGAACTCTTGAAGCTTCCTTTCAATCACGTGCGCACCGCATGGGATCTATCGCCCGATGGCAAACGCGTTGCGTTCTCCGAATTCAGCTACGTCAAAGGCGAAGTCAGCCTGCTCCCGCTGGACGGAGGCGCCGCGCAGAAAATCTCGCAAACTCAGTGGACCGAACTGCTCAGCGTGGCTTGGGCCGCGGATGGCAAGAGCCTGTTCGCCGCCAGTTTCTCCTCGCGCGGAACCGCCATTGTGCACCTCGATTTCGCCGGACACGGCAAGCAACTCTTCAAGCCAAACTGGCGCATTGAGACGCTGGAGCCTTCGCCTGACGGCAAATACCTCGCCTTCGGTCCCCTCATTTCTAACTCGAACGTCTGGACGATGGGTTTCTTCCCGCCGAGGTGAAGCGTCCTCATCCTTAACCTCGCTTCCTCGCCCGCATAACAGCCGCATCTTGCTTAGAAAATCGTTTTTACAAAGGTGTCCCCGGTTGTGCAATAATTCCTCCCCGGTGATACTCCGTGCCGTCTTGCACCGGCGCTAAGGAGAATTCTAAGCATTTCAAGGCGGAAAAATTTCCATGTCGAAAAATCCCCTGTCCCGTCGTCAATTCATGCAAATCGGAACCGGCGCCCTCGCCGCCACCACCGTAGCCAAGAACATTCTTCAGCCTCATCTGCTCTCCGCCGCCAGTCTTTCCACGGGACGTCCTGTAGCTCCCAGTGATACCGTCCGTTTCGCTTCCATCGGCACCGGCATTCGCGGATGCCAACACCTTGAGGCCTCGCTGCGCGTCTCCGGCATCGAATGCGTCGCCGTCTGCGACCTCTATGACAGCCGCCACACCGCCGCCCGCGAATCTGTAAAGAATCCCAGCGTCGCCGCCACTCGCGACTACCGCTCGATTCTCGACCGCAAAGATGTCGACTCCGTCCTCATCGCCACCATGGACCACCAGCACCGCCACATTTTCGAAGACGCCTGTGCCGCCGGCAAAGACATCTACTGCGAAAAACCCATGTCCCACACCGTCGAAGACGGATTCGCCATGGTCGAAGCCGCGCACAAACACAACCGCATGGTCTGCGTCGGCAGCCAGCGCGTCAGTTCCGTGCTCTACGCCAAAGCCAAAGAGATTTACGACTCCGGCAAACTCGGCGAAGTCTTCTCCATCAACGCTTACTGGGACCGCAATTCGCCCAGCGGCGCCTGGGTTTATCCCATTCCGCCCGACGCCAGCGAGCAAACCATCGACTGGAATGCCTTTCTGGTCGGCGCTCCCAAGCGCCCCTTCGATCCTGTACGATTCTTCCGCTGGCGCTGCTTCACCGACTACGGCGAGGGACTCGGCGGCGATCTCTTCGTCCACTTGATTTCCGGAATTCATTTCATCACCGGGACGAACGCCCCGGCCCAGCGCGCGGTCTCCAGCGGCGGTCTGTTTCACTTCAAGGATGGCCGCGAATTCCCCGACCTCATCGAAACCATGTACGACTATCCCAACTTCCGCGTTACTCTTCGCTGCAATCTCAATAACGAAGGCGGAGAATTCATCGGCTTCTATGGCACCAAAGGCACCATGCTCATTAAGGACGCGACTCTCACCTACAAGCCGCAGGACACGCGTCCCGAACCGGAAGGTTATTCCATCTACGGCTGGCCGGCCGCGCTGCGGAACCAGTATCTGCAGAAGTGGCACGCCGATCACCCCGAACCCGCGGCCCTCAGCGAGAGCGTGGACGAGCAAGTCGAGTCCTACGCCACGCCGCCCGGCTACGACGAAACCATCGACCATCAGGCCAACTTCTACAATGCGGTCCGCACCCGTAAGCCGGTAGTCGAAAACGAAATCTTCGGCAATTACGCCGCCATCGGCTGCCATCTGGCCAACTTCGCCTACTTCAACAACACGGTCGCAGCCTGGGATGCCGCAGGAAAGAAAATAGTGAAGGGATAAGAAAGAAGTTAAGTTGAACGGGTGCCCCGCTTCTGGCCGCCTTTGCCAGAAGTGGGGATTTTGATTCAAGGTGAAAAATCGATGCGGTTGCCCCGCCCTTGTCGCGCTCTTTGCGACAGGGTGGGGATTTTGACTTTGCGCGGGTGCCCCACCCAACGCGGTTTTCGTTGGGTGGGGATTTCCATTTGTATCGTGAAATCGATGCGGTTGCCCCACCCTTGTCGCGCTCTTTGCGACAGGGTGGGGATTTTGACTCCGGGTGGCGTCAGCTTCACCAAACCGCCGCGACCTCGAAAAGCTCGAGTCTAGAAACTGGAAACTTCTAACCGGCCCTACTTCTTCTTCGGCAAATATTTCTTCTCCACGGAAGCCACGATCACATAATTCGGATCCACCATTTCATTCAAATGAATCTTCGCCACCTGCGACAGCAACTCATACGCGTCCAGTTCCGACAACCCGTAATCGCGATGAATCCACTTCACCAGTTCCGTCATGGCAATCCGCAAAGCATCGTCCAGCGGGCGATACGCTCCCACCGTCATAATCGCGTCATCATTCTCAAACTCCGGCCACGCAATCGTCCGCCCCTTAATCACGCTCAGTTGCACCCGCGCCTTCAGCGGAACTTCAATCGCCGTCCCCGCAATCTCTCCATCGCCCATCTGCGCGTGCCCGTCGCCGATATACAGCAGCCCTCCCTTCACATTCACCGGAAAATAAACCGTGTTCCCCACCGAAGCCTCCGGAGAATCCATGTTCCCGCCAAACTCCGCCGGCACCACCGAACTCCGCGCCTCGCCCTCCGCCGGCGCCACGCCAATGCAGCCAAAGAACGGATGCAGCGGAATCTTCACCGAAAAATCCGTATCCAGCGCCTTGAACGTCGCCGTATGGTCGGCATGATCGATCGGATAAATCCAAACTCGCTCCGGCAGCGGCGTATGCAGCATCGGCGTGTAGTTGGTCTCGTTGATCGCCCCAAATCCCGGCGCGAACGCCCCCACGCCCGTATTTCCATCCACCTGCAGGTCGAGAATTTTCACCGCCAGCGTGTCCCCCGGCTCCGCGCCCTCCACATAAAACGGCCCCGCCAGCGGATTGTCTCCCTTCGCCATGCTCAGCGTATCGCCCGGCTTCTTGATCGCGTTGCCGAAACAATCGAGCGTGTTCGTATCCAGAATGTCGCCCGACTTCAGCCGCGCCACCGGCTCCGCCGTCGCAAACAAATATTTCACATTGTCGATGGTGGTCGTGTAATGCACCACGTTCTGCCCGCAAGCCGCACAGGACAGCAACAAGACGAGAAAGAACCGAGAGATCACGGAAGCCTCCAAACTAAGGGAATCGTTTCCCGATTCTAAACGCCATGTCAAAACCGCAGCCCTATAATCCAGAAGCCGCGGATGACGGGTACGGTCGCAGTTGCCAGCTGCAACAGTGCGGAGTCACGTATCGAATTGACCGGTTGCCGTCTGGTTTGCTATCGTCGGCGCGTCTCGCGCCGCAACTCGCGTGCAGCTGTTCGCCGGGAGGAACGCAATGCCAGGTAGAGTTCCCGGACCTTACGGGTCGCACCAGCATCACCGCCACCACCATCCGCAGGTTTACCATCATCATGCTGGTTCGCAGATTCACGGGGCCGCAGCGTTGCAGGGCGCAACTCTTCCTCAATCCGGCGCCGGGGCCAGGCCGAGTTTTCAGCAGGCGGCATTTAAGATTCCCACCGCGCCCGGCTACAGCGTGCGCTTCACCAAAACCTACACCGGAGCCTTCGCCTGTGAAGCCTGGAAAAACAAGAGCCAATTGCGCCCGCCGCCTTTGCTGGCCAAGCGTGCCGACCCCTCCAAAAACGACAGTTGGTATCGCGTGGGAGACATCCTGGCCAGTGCCGTAAAAATCGAAAAACGCGACTTGAGCGCTTTCGGTTTCACCGAGAGCGGCACCGATCCTTTCACCGCGCTCCTGTTCTTCCTGCTCGATATCGGCACCGACGACGAATACCGGGTGCTGTTCCGTATCAGCCAAATCCATCCAGATTCCGATGATCCGTGGAAAGGCGGGGTAAGACTGCAGCGGTCGATTCTGGCCGGAAGTACGATCCTGCCCTGCCCCAGACAATACGACGCCGACGAGAATATGGTCGAGTTCCTGAACATGCAGGACTGGGCTGCGGGCATGGCCTTCGTCGGCAAGGTGCTCGAAGGCTTCAGCGAAATCGTCATGAACTTTCTCTGGGCGCTGACCGGCGGCTGGGAAACAAAAATCGTCGGTGAGCAGGTCGAGAGCTATGTGAAGCACCAGGTTCTCAGCGTGAGCCTGAAATATATCAAGAAGGATTTTCACAAGGTCGTGCGCGTCTATGTCGAAGGGTTCATGGCAGAGCTGGTCGTGCAATGCTTCAAGCAACTGCTGATCGCGGTCCGCATGCAGGCCTCCGACAAACTCATGACCTCGGTTCCTGCCGGCGGCGACACCATTACCGTGGAACAAATTCACCTGGTGCAATCTTCCAGCAACCTCGCCCAGGCCACCAGGCAGGTCGGAATTAAATGGGCGGAATGCCACAAGAAAGGAATGGAAAAGGCGCTGATGCCGTTCTTCGCTCTCTTCCCTCCGCGCGTGCGCGCGGCCGCCGCGCTGCAGCGCTTCCTCAACGCCTGCTGGGAGCACATCGGAAAATTCTTCTTCGACCTGGGATTGAAAAGCGCCTTCGAAGAGGGGGCAGATAAGCTTGGTGAGAGCATCCCCAAGCTCATTTCCGACGTCGTCACCGAGTGGGCAGTGAAAGCGCTTGGCGAGTCGCCAAAAGGCGTCAGCGAGCAAGAGGCGGGATTTAAGCTGAAAGACCTGACCGTCAGAAAATTGACCGACGGAACCATGATTCAGCTGGCCATCCAATATCTCGGGGACAACTGGGAAAGGCTGGCGAAATCCGCGCTCGAAGAGGGAGAAAAAAAGCTGGTCAAAGCCATGGCTCACGGCACCGGTGGCGCTATTCCCCTCTAGTTCGGTGAAGCCATGGCCGACTTACTCACTTGCCGCCAACTCGCGGGCAGCGTAATGTCGCAGGGATAAGGGAGAAGGGACGAGGGATAGCGGAAGTCCAGAACATGGAAGTCCCGGGCATGAAAGTCGAGGAGATCCTCGAGGTTGACGCAAATGGAGCAACAACCAGCGCCGATAAAATCTACGAATGAGCGCGGAGCGGTAGCGCAAGCAGCCTCTCCGGTTCAATCCGACCCCGGGCAATATTGTCCGAACTGCTCGACGAAGCTGCGCGAAAGCCGCTGCAAGCTGAAGTGTCCGCAGTGTGGCTTCTATCTGAGTTGCTCGGATTTTTACTGAGGCCAGCTGTCAGCTCTCAGCCATCAGCTGTCAGCCTTGGCGGGATCAACCTGATCCGGAATTGTTGATTGCTGATTGTCGACTGCTGAGTAAAAAGGCATTCGCCCTCAATTTCTGTTTCTCAACTTGCGCCATTCTCAATCAACCATCAAGAAATCAACAATCACCCATTTCCCGCCCAGGCATGAGTGCATCTACAATGGCAAGCGAAACTTCATTTCAAATTTTCGAGGAGAACGTCATGCAACGCAAGGCTAGCGCAGTTTGGAAGGGCGGACTGAAGGATGGCAAGGGATCGCTTTCGGCTCCCGGCGGGGCGCTGAACAATACCCAGTACTCCTTTGCCACGCGGTTTGAAAATGCTGCCGGGACGAATCCGGAGGAACTGATTGCGGCGGCGCATGCCGGATGTTTTTCCATGGCGCTCTCGGCGCAACTGGGCGGGGCGACCCCTCCTTTGACCCCGGAGAGTATTAGCACCAGCGTGACGCTGACGATGGAGAAGCTGGATTCGGGCTGGACGATCACCGCCAGCCACCTTGACGTCGTCGGCAAAGTGCCGGGCGCGGACGCGGCCACCTTTCAGAAGTATGCGGAGGCGGCCGAAAAAGGATGCCCCGTCTCGAAGGTCCTCAACGCGAAGATTACGATGAACGCCAAGCTGGAGTAGTGTGTTTGACACCCTGCTTCGTGCCTGTAGAATAGAGATGTAGTTTCCTGATCCGGCGGCCGCAAGGCCGCCGCTGCAATGTAGGTCCACTTGCCATCGTGGCGGAATTGGCAGACGCGCATGGTTCAGGTCCATGTACCGGCAACGGTGTGGGGGTTCGAGTCCCTTCGATGGCACCAAAGAGTCAACCGATCAGAGGATCAGACGACTACACGGCCAGCGGTCTGAAGTCCGGCACACCCTGACCGGGGCCGCAACCGCCGCTTTTCAAGTCCATCTCCGGCTTTCGCCGTCCCGCACGGCGCTCTTCCCGCAGGCTTCCTGGCGATACTTTCGTCATATATCGTTTCACGATATAATTGACCGTAGACTATCGCGGCACGATACAATCGCGGGCATGAAGAGGCTCACTCTGTCGGACTATCAGGCATTGGCGGAGTTCCGTTACCAGATTCGCAGGTTTCTGCACTTCAGCGAGCGCGCCGTGCAGGCCGCCGGCCTCGAGCGCGGACAGTATCAGCTCATGCTGGCCATCAAAGGCATCCCCGAGGGGGTCCGGCCGCGCATTCGCGAGCTGGCCACGCGCATGCAAATCCAGCATCACAGCGCCGTGGAACTGATCAACCGCCTGGAATCCGGCGGATACGTCCGCCGCGAGCGGGCCCGTGACGACCGGCGCGAGGTGCTGCTGGCGCTCACCGCCAAGGGGGAGCGAACCCTGACGGAGCTGGCCATGCACCACCACGAGGAGTTACAGAATGCCGCGCCCAGCCTGGTCTCCGCCCTGCGGCGAGTCATGCGGCACGGCAATGACTCGGGCTCCCAGCGTCCTGCCGCGATTCACGAAAGAAAACGCGCCACGCATTCATGAACGCCAGCTCTTCGAACAATCCAGAACAAAGATCAGCTCCCAATCGGCTGCTCAATCATTCTTTCTTTCGCAAATATTCGTCGCTGGTCCGTGAAGACCTCACGGCTGTTTACGCTCGAGATCTGCGCAAATGGCTGATCGTTGCGCCCGTGATTGGCTTAACCACCGGTCTGGTAATCACCGGCGTCGTCGTTGTGATTCTGGGCAAAGTCTGGCCGCCCGTGCTCAGCTACTATTTGCACCATCACTGGTCCATTGTGCCCGGACTGGTTCTCGGTTTCATCGTGACCGGACTGATCATGCAATTTCTGACTCCGGATCCGAACGAACATTCCACCGAGGAAATCATCCGCTCCTACCACGAGCACGAAGGCGAAGTCGATATGCGATCGTTCGTTCCCAAGCTGATGGCGGCGATCGCGACCGTGGGATCAGGCGGGAGTGCGGCGCTGGAAGGCCCCAGCATTTACGGCGGCGCGGCCCTCGGTTCGTGGCTGTGGACCAGGCTCCGGCGTCTGCGGCTGCGGCTTGATGACCGCGACCGGCGCATCATGTTGATCTGCGGTGCGGCTGCCGGCATGTCTGCCGTTTTTCGGGCGCCGCTGACCGGCATCGTGTTCGCATTGGAAATGCCCTACCGCGACGATTTGGCCCACGAGGCGCTCATGCCTTCATTGATCGCGTCGGTGGTCTCGTTCGTGACGCTCAGCTCGTTTCTGGGGGCGACGCCGCTTTTCAATTTTATCGGTTCTACCGGATTCGAGCGGCAAGACATCTACTGGAGCGCACTGCTCGGCCTGATTATTGGACTGGTGGCCATGGCCTTCGTCATCACGTTCCGCCGGGCGCGCGGGTTCTTCATAAAATGGCGCATTCCGCACTTCATGAAGTTGACTCTGGGCGGCTTGCTGACGGGACTCTGCGGGCTGCTGTTCCTGGTTCTCTACCCGGGAAATCTCGTGCCCATCGGTCCCAACTACGAGGCCGTGGGAGCGATTCTGAGCCAGCATCACGGCACCGCACAGCTCATCGTTTTCAGCGTACTGAAGCTGGGCGCGACCCTTTTTACGCTGGCCGCAGGCGGAGTGAGCGCCATGTTCGTGCCCCTGTTTCTCGTCGGCGGAAGCATTGGAACCGCGTTTGGACAATCGATCGTCCACAGTTCTTCGCTGGATCTTTATGCTGCGGTCGGGATGGCGTCGTTCCTGGCTGCTGGATACAAAACGCCCCTCGCCGCCGTAGTGTTCGTTGCCGAAGCAACCGGCGGCCATGCCTTTATTGTTCCCGCTCTTATCGGAGCAGCCGTGGCGTACGCCGTCTCAGGAGACGCCTCCGCCTCAGGCGATCAGCGTCTGCATGAAGGTGCCAGGGGAAACGGGGCGGAAGTTTAAGTCCCCTCCCAATCATCCTCCCGGACGCACTCGCCCCTTTGTTCCCTCGCGATTACGCTGCACCAGAAGGCAATTCCGTTCAGGGCATTCGGTTGGCCGAACTGATGGTAGCCGCGGCGACTCCTGTCCCGCTGACAGTGAACGTGACCGAGGGCGTTGTCCCCCCGCCGCTGCTGCTGACCGGCACCGTGACCGTGCCGCTGTAGGTCTGCGCCGCGGTCGGGGTGAAAGTGACCGCGAGCTGGCAGCTCGAACCCACAGGAATGTACGCCGTGCATGTGCCCAGCCCGACGTTGAACACCGGGCTGGGAGAAACCGGCGTGCCGAAAAAGGCGGAATAAAGGTCTCCGTCATTGGTCAGCGTTACGTATTTCGTCGCGCTGGTCGTGTTGAGAGTCTGATTTCCGAAGGCCAGCGACTTGGGCGAAGCCACCGCATACACGCCATAAACAAATCCCGAGAGCGCCACCGTCTGCGCCGTGGCCGTAGTGTTCAGAGAATTGGTCGTAAAGGTGATCGTCCCTGAGAATGTCCCGGCGTGCGGAGCCGTCATGGTAACTGCAACGTTACAGTAGGAACCGGGCGCGATCACTTTGCCCAGGCTGCAGGTTATCGGAGAGCCGGCCTTCACGGCGAAGGCCGAGCCGGAAACCAGCGTGACGTCCGCCAGTGTCAGAGATTTGTTGCCTCCGTTGTAGATACCGACGTCTTCGACGGAGCTGGTGACCCCCGAGAACTGCTCGCCGAACGCAATCGCACCCTGCGATCGGTCTACCTTATCAAGGTTGTAGTAATTACCCACGTAAACCGTCCCATCGGAGGCTACCGAATCGCCCAGCGGCGAAGCCGTCGGATCAAGGTTGGCAATGGCGCTTGAATAATCCGACGCCGGCAGTTCCGCTACTCCACCTCCGGGGTACCGGGTGGCATAAATCGTCTCGGCGGCGTCGGGCGGCACGCCATCGCCGGCGCCAACCGTATTGATCTGAGTCTGGACACCGCTGGCGGTCAGCTTGTTGATGTCATATCCGCCGATATAGACGTCGTCACTGGCGTCGAGGCCGATTTCTGAAGGCTGAATCATCCCCGGATCGATCGCGTTGGTCACATAGGTTCCGTTCGGCTCCAGCTCGAAAATCTGATTGCACTCGATGTCAAGAGTAAACAGATTTCCCACCTGATCCACTGCCACCGAATATAGATATTCGACCGTGGAGCACGGCTGGTAGGGCGGAGGCGGGGAAACCGTGATCGTGCCCTGCACGCCAGCTGCGGTATAGGTCACAATGTCTTCGCTGTAGGTGTTCTGGGCGATGTAGAGCGTGCCGGCGCCATCAATGGCAATCGCATGTGGCGAGCTGAGCCCGGTGATCGGCAACTGCGTGACCACCCCGGCCTTGGTCAAGCTATACACTGCATTGCTGTTATCGGAGAGAAAGTACACGGTTCCGTTCTCATCCACCACCGACTGATAAATGTAATAGTCGGCGTTGGCCACCGGACTCGTCACAATCCCCGGCTGCACCAGCGATAACGGAGCCTGCCCGATCCCGCCCAGGAACACCGTCGCGAGCGTGGTCGTGCCGTCCAGCAACAACAGAGCGTCTTTGCGCGCCCCCGGCAGCGTCGGCAAAAACGCCACCGTCACTTTGCAGGTCTCGCTGCTTCCGCTCACCACGCAGCTCACTGGGCCAATCTCGTAATCGTGGCCGTAGTGCAGGGCTGCCGTCGGTTTGAAAGTGCCGCTGTAGCCGGAGACGTCAAAGCTGGCGCTCAGCTTCTGCGAGGAGGTCAGCGAAATACCGACGGCGGCGGCATGGAAGCTGAGGGCCAACTCGGCTGGAATCGCCACGATGCCCGGCGGCGCAATCTGGCTCGACCGGGCGTTTCGCTGCAACGATTCTTGCGGCCCGCGCCCATCGTTATCTGCATTCGTTTGCGCAACCGCGTAGCTGAACTGAAAACTGAAAGCAACCGCTACTGCTGCCAAGATCCGAAATTTGCGAATCATCAGAAACTCTCCGTTCCAACAGTCGTTGTGTAGTGACGGAACCAGGCTGCCCGTTTCATCCTGATCTCAAGCCGTACCGGCATGCGCCGCAACCCTCACGGCGAGCGCGTCGCGACACTTCGCCCAGATACACTCGTGTCCAAGAAGCTATGCTGCGTGATGCGGGGGTGCCCCTGCGATGGAGCCGCAGTCGTGCGGCGGACGTAAACCGCGTGTGCGATCCTCGGGTTGAGTCTCCCAAGCCAGACAAGGCGAAACGGGCGCATAGCGCTCCTTTCGACGCTTGGGGGGACGAACAGCAGCGGCACCGAGATTCTGCTCCCGGAGCATTACCCTGTCAAGATGAACCTTTTTGCACTTGAAGCAGCCGACACGACAGTGTGGATAGTGAACGCGAACATCGCGCAGGCTGGGATTTTTCACTCGGAATCCGTTTGAAGGCGGCCGCGCCTAGCGCTGCTTCTGAGCTTCCTGCAGCAGCGGGCGGAGTGCATCGACCGAGACCCCGAGAGTGCCGCCGGAGAATCCGTCCATGTAAGCGGAATTCACGCCGATCACTTCACCCTTGGAGTTGAAGACCGGGCCGCCGCTGCCGCCGTGCGCGGTAGGCGCGTCGTAGATAAGCTTGTCGCCGACGATGTCGCCGAGGTGTCCCCAGGTGGCGGAGGGGCGGATCAGCGAAAGCGCGGCCAGTTCGGCGGCTGCATTGATGTCGTTGTGGCGATAGGCAAGCCGTTCATAAATGTCGGAGGGAGACTTCGCCACCATGCCGGCAATGCCCATGGGATATCCGATCACGGTGACCCGTTCCCCGGGAGCACTCGGAGATTTGGATAAAGGCAAGACCGGAAGCCCGCGGACCAGCTCTGAATCTTGCGCCCGCAGAATGGCGAGATCGGAGGTTTTTGAAACCGACGCGAGCGAAAGATTCACCGGAGTTGGCGATCCCGGGAAGAACACCACCAGACTTTCAAGCATCGCCGAGGCGCCCTGATCGATCAGCTTCTGCGACTCGGCGTCTCCATACCAGGGCTGGGCCACATGGCGGTTCGTGGCCAGAAGGCTGTTGCCCACCAGGAATCCCGTCCCGGAAACGCGGGCGCGCACGGCTGGCCTCTGGTTCGAAAAGCCAACGTCGTAGACGCCGTAAATGTAGCCGATGGAATTGCGATACCGGTTGAGCACCACAGCCGGCATGGCCTGCTCTTGCTCAAGCTGTTCGACCTGCGCCGTGAGTTCGTGAACCTGCTTCTGCAGGTCGCTGGGCGGAGCTGCCTCGGCGGTCCGGGGAGCATAGTAATGCACCATCGCCAGCGCGCCGATCAGCATCACAACGCCCAAAACTCCCTGCATCATTTGCTGCCAGCAGTCGCAGACCGGGTTGGTCTCCTGCGGGATAGTCTTGGCTTGAGCCAGCGGAGGTTCGTGATTCTGGTTGTCGTGATTCTCGTTTTCGGACATGAGTCGAAGCAGCGCCCTCGGAACTGGCTCCAAGTCGTTCTGTTTCAGCCGCTTGCCCGCACACACGCAAGCGCTGAGAACTTGGATGCCCTATCTTCGCCCGTCTGGCGCGGCTTTTCCACGGTACTGAAGGGGATGTACGGGGGTGCTACCGATATCAAGTCCAGCTACCAGCGATGAACCTGCAAGCGACGAACTGTGAGTTTCCAAGTCCACCGGCCCGCATGCGCACTTGCCTGAGTCTCGCGCTCGGCCATTCGTGACCTTCTATGGATTATCGATCCCCAGGCGCTTGGACATTTCCTCGTACAGGAAGCCTTTGCCGGGACGGTAGGGCTGGACCCATTCGCCGTCGATGACAAACTGTGGAATAGAGCGCTTGCCAGTCCTCTTGACGATTTCCTCGGTCGCTCCAGGAGTGGTTTCGATGTCGATCTCTTGGAAAGGGATGTTGTGCTTGGCCAGAAATCGCTTGGCCTCGCGGCAGTCAGGACACCAGGGTGCGGAGTAAACGGTCAGCTGCATCCGTATATCTTACAGCCCGGATGGGCACGTTAACCGCTCGGCCGCATAGAAGCGGCTTCGAAGAAATACGAGCGGGACGAATACCAACAAAAACCCAGAAGCCGCGCCCGCGGGTTTAGCAGGTCCTCCTCGCGTGGCCGCGGTTACACGTGTTGCAGCTCATGCACCGTGCGCTCGTTGACCACGTTGCCGGTGTTGAGCGTGGAAGCGGGTTCGAAGAGCACGACCCAAACGTCCTCTTCGGCCACGGGACGGTGCTCGACGCCGCGCGGTACCACAATGAACTCGCCTTCCTCGATCCATTCGTGACGCACGGCGGAGTTCTCCTCTTTAAACTCCATTTTGAAACGGCCTTTGACGACTAGAAACATTTCGTCTTCATGGTCGTGATGATGCCATACGAACGGTGAATTGAACTTCACGAACTTGACCATCTGGCCGTTCAGTTCGGCCGCGATTCGCGGTTGGTAATAGTCGTTGATTTCGGAAAATTTCTGGGCAATGTTGATCTTCTGCACGGGCAACTCCGAGGACGAGTCTGCGATCACTCAGCTAGATGAAACTGCAGGGTCGAAGGTCGCAGGAATGTAAGCGCTGTTTTCTTCAATCAAAACCAAACCGACCACAACAAAAGCCGCTAGCGGGGGATGAAGTTGTTAAGGGACACTAAAGTCCGACCGGGCAATTGAGCCACGGAAGCCCGTCAGGAGGTCGCGGCATAGCTGGGACAATGCACGATTAGGCTATCGCTAGATCGTAACGGTCCGAGGAGGGAAGACAGTAGGGGCCGTCATAGATTTGCGAATGCAGATGGATATTCTTGGACGAGATCCGGCTGCTCCTTCCTACTCCTGCGCGCCCGAACAAGAAAGTATCGTCTCAACAACTCCTGCTCTCCACGCGTGAGGCTATCGAACAACTCGCGGGCGCTAACGCTGAACCGCTGCCCTCTCTTGTATGCTCCGCCAAGCAGGTTCGAAAGATCAGGCAGTACTCTTTCGAAGTCCGCCATGCTCACTTTCGATGCCGACAAGCCTCCAACAAAGCTTGGGAGAACCGGCTCGGAGAAAGCATCATTTATGGCCGTTCGAAGCTCCTGAAGAGCTGTACTGTAGCCCAAAACGTACGACATTGCCGCCTCGTTTAGGTCCAGATGAGATTCCAAGAGCGGATCCCAATATGACGTGCCGCCTTGGCTCACCTGAATTTCCAAGTACCTAGTTACGGCGGCGCTTATGTCCTGTTCGTCCACATCTCCTTTCTGAGGAGACCAGCCGACTGCAGCGATATCTTCTTTCCCAAGATGCTGACGCAGGACCATGAGCGCAGCAATTGTCACATCGACTCGCGCTTCCACCACGCGCTCGCCGGACCGTAGCTGAGCACGAAAATCCAACGCTGTCCGGAGACCGCCCTCCTTTGTTCTGGCAGGGCCCGCGTACCACACCTTGGCAACATCCCACAGCGATCGGACCACCACCTCCAGATTTGTTCCTGATTTGTGCAGCCCGGCAGAGATCTGGTTCAAGATCTGCTCCGCGTCGGCCTGCCGGGTGGCATCGGTTAGGACTATTTCCGCAAACCAATCAGGTAGGTCTGTCAGAAACTGGGATTTATCCCGGTCTACGAGCGGCATTATGCCCGCTTGTGCCAAATCATTCTCGATTTGCTTTTGAAGTCCAATTTCATTCATAGGTTGTTCCCGCGACTACAACGCTTTCCTGGATTCATTGTAAATCCAGTAGAAATTACGATTCGCGCGGCCCATTAGATTTCGCGAATCCGCGCGTGCTCTCTCGATGTCTCTCCCATAGCTTCGGCCGAAGAATTCAGGCTCGTAATCCGCCTGTTGCCGGGATCGATAAAGTTCGCGAATAAACCGGCCGAAGTATTTGCCCATACGTCGGTCGATCGCACTATGAACGTCCCCGTGCGCCCTCCGGTACTCGTCAACGTTTTCACCCTGGCTCATAAGAAAAGCCAAGCTTGCATGAAAGAAAGCGTAGTACAAACGCGAAAGCCCGTTTCTAATCTCGTACTCTGTTGACGTGGCCTGGAATTGGATAGACAGGAACAGCCCAAGACCCAGCCCGAGATGCTCCGAAATCCTCCGTTTGGTGTCTTCGTCGGTCATCCCCGCGTTTTTCTCTCAGCTGCATTCTCTCAGAGCAATTCCTTTCAATCAAAAGCAAAAGCCGCCAGCTTTTCGGCTGACGGCTGACGGCTGAAAGCTGACAGCTTCAGTTCTCGTACAACAGCACGCCCTCCGCCTTTTCCGAGTCCACCGGGCGGTAGAACAGCTTGTTGTCTTCGAGGAAGACCTCGATGAACGCCGGGCGCGTGGTGATGGTGCCCTGAATCAGCGCTTCGGACAGCGGGTCTTCGATGTACTTTTGCAGCGCGCGGCGCAGCGGGCGCGCGCCGTAGCTGCGGTCGGTGAGCGTCTGGTTCAGGATCCACTTCTTGGCGTCGTCAGCCACCGTCACCGTGATCGACTTCTGCGCCAGGTTCGTGTTGAGCTGCATTACCATCAGCTCAAGAATCTGAATCAGATCGTTTTCGCCGAGCGCGTTGAAGATGATGATTTCATCCAGCCGGTTCAGGAACTCGGGGTTGAACGTGCGCTTCACCTCGTTCTTGACCAGCTCTTCAACTTTATCGGCAATGTCGTTTTCCTTGGTTGACGCGAAGCCCAGGCCTTCGCGCCGTTGCAAGTGCCGCGCGCCGATGTTCGACGTCATGATGATGATCGTGTTCTTGAAGTCCACGGTGTTGCCGAGGCCGTCGGTGAGCTGGCCGTCCTCAAAAACCTGTAGCAGGATGTTGAACACATCCGGGTGCGCTTTTTCGATTTCGTCGAGCAGCACCACGGAATAAGGCGCGCGCTTCACCCGCTCGGTCAACTGGCCGCCCTCTTCGTAACCCACATATCCCGGAGGCGAACCGATCAGCTTCGAGACCGAATGCTTCTCCATGAATTCGGACATGTCGAAGCGCACCAGAGCTTTTTCCGTACCGAACATGAATTGCGCCAGGGTGCGCGCAACTTCCGTCTTCCCGACGCCCGTGGGCCCGAGGAACAGGAACGAGCCGATGGGCCGGTTCGGATTCTTCAACCCGGCGCGCGAGCGTCGGATGGCGCGGGCCAGCGCGCTGATCGATTTGTCTTGAGAAATGATGCGCTTGTGCAGCTCTTCTTCGATGCGCAGCAGCTTCTGCGTTTCCTCTTCCTTGATCGAAGTGATAGGCACGCCGGTCCAGCGCGAGACGACGTCTTCGATGTCTTCGCGGTTGACCACGCCGGTGGAAGATTCATCGAGATGATATTTTTCGCGAAGAGCGCGCAGGTTTTCGCGCTCTTTGCGTTCTTCGTCGGAGTAGAAGCGCGCCTTCTCGAACTCGTGGTTCGCGATGGCGTTCTCCATACGATGGACGATGAACTTGATGCGCTTCTGCACTTCGGTGATCTCTTCCGGCAGCGAAGTCTGGCGCAGCTTCACGCGCGCTCCGGCTTCGTCGACCAGGTCGATCGCCTTGTCGGGCAGGAAGCGGTCGGGAATATAGCGGTTCGAATGCGAGACAGCGAAGTTGATGGCGTCGTCGGTGTAGGTGACGGCGTGGAATTTTTCGTAACGGTCTTTGATCCCGAACAGAATCTTGACCGCGTCGGCTTCGTTCGGCGGCGGAACTTTCACCGCCTGGAAGCGGCGCTCGAGCGAGCGGTCTTTTTCGATCGACTTGCGATACTCGCCCGGCGTGGTCGCCCCAATGCACTGAATCTCTCCGCGTGAAAGCGCGGGCTTCAGAATGTTGGCGGCGTCGAGCGACCCTTCAGCCGATCCTGCCCCAACCAGCGTGTGCAATTCGTCGATGAAGATGATGGAATTCTGCGACTCCATCAGTTCCTTCATGATGGTCTTCAGCCGCTCTTCGAACTGCCCGCGATATTTCGTGCCGGCGACGATCAGCGACAGGTCGAGAGCCAGAATCCGCTTGTCGGACAAGAACGACGGAACTTCGCCGTCGGCGATGCGCTGCGCCAGACCTTCGACGATGGCAGTCTTGCCCACCCCCGGTTCGCCGATCAGCACGGGATTATTCTTGGTGCGGCGGCAAAGAATCTGGATCACCCGGTCGACTTCGCCTTCGCGTCCAACCAGCGGATCAAGTTGCGAATCCATCGCCGCCTGGGTCAGGTCGCGCGAAAACTCCGCCAGCAGCGACGATTCCCGCTGCCGCTGCGGCTGGGCTTTTTCCTGCGTGGTGCGCGCCAGTTCTTCGCGGATGGTCGAAAGCCGCAGCCCCCGCTCGTGCAGAATTTCGGCCGCAAAGCATTTCTCTTCCCGCAGCAGGCCCAACAATAAATGTTCCGTCCCAATATGCCGGTGCGACAGCCGTTCCGCTTCCTCCGCCGCGTAAGCGAGCACCCGCTTGCATTCATTGCTCAGCGGCAGGTCGACTGAAGTCGACACCTTCTCCCGGATCGTAGTATGTCCCTCGATCTGCTTGCGGATGGACTCCACCGAGGCATGGGAGCGCAGAAAACGATTCGTCAGGGCCTTGTCTTCGCGCAGGAGTCCCAAAAGGAGATGCTCGGTCTCGATGTAAGGCGAGCCGAACTGGCTGGCTTCGTAGCGTGCGAAAAAGATGACGCGCCTGGCTTTCTCCGTATAGCGTTCGAACATAATGCCCTTCCCCCTGACCTTCCCGGCCGGGAAGAACCTGCCTGCCCGACCCTACCGAACCTGAAACCACCACCGGACATTCCGCGCTGCACAGCCGCTTCCACTATCTCTATTCTTTATCGGAACATTATGCAATCAAAACAGCCACGATCCCAAGTACAGAAACGATTTCGTAACCCTTTAATCACGTTACCGAAGGAACCGCACGCCAATCGCGCGCTTCCCGAAAGCCTCGTCATTCCCGAAGCTGCATCCCTTCCACCCACCTACCCCGGCAGCGACTCCGGCGCAACCTCTTCGACGCGGCCACGCTGTAACCTTAATACACGATGGCAGCGGCGCGCGAATGACAAGTTGTGCGTTGCGATCAGAGAGGTGAGCTGGTGCTCGCGATGTAATCGCGCAATCAATGCGAAAACCGCTTCCGCCGTCTGCCCGTCCAGGTCGCCCGTAGGTTCGTCCGCCAGCAACAATTTCGGTCCCGTGATGAGCGCCCGTGCCAGAGCCACTCGCTGCTGCTCGCCGCCCGAAAGTTCGCCCGAGCGATGGTGCGCGCGTTGCTCCAACCCGACTTCCTGCAGCCAGCGTGCAGCCTCCGGTTCGGCCTGTTGCCAGCTCTGCCCCCGAAGCAGCAGCGGCATGGCAACGTTTTCCGCCGCCGTAAATTCCGGCAGCAGGTAGTGAAATTGCCATACGAAGCCGGTTTCACGATTGCGAAAGTCCGCGGCTTCGTCGTGCGACAGCGAATTCAGGTGCAAGTGCGCGCAGTATACGTCACCTGCGGAAGCCCGATCAAGCGCGCTGAGAATGTGCAGCAGCGTGCTCTTGCCCGCTCCCGACTCGCCCACGATGCCCAGCATCTCTCCCCGCTTCACCTCAAACGATAAATTCTCAAAGAGCACCAGGTCCGATTCGCCGGACCGGAAGACCTTTTTCAGGCCTTCAACCCGCAGCATCCATTCTTGCCCCTTTAGATGCACTGTGCGCCTCTTTCGTTCCGCCCGCGGCTGCAGGTCAGGGCCGCGCTGGCGTCAGCGTACAGCGGGTCGGGTATTCGGACGATTATTTGCGTCATCGGAGCCGCGCGCAATAGCCCATCCTTGCCATCCCATGAACGGTCCTCTAAGAAGCACTCTACCCTCAGGCATGCTTCAGTCATGTGACTGAGGTCACGGTAGTTGCACGCAGGCTGGATGCAACCGTGCAGGCGATCATTCATAGCGCAGCGCCTCCGCCGGCAGGATTCGCGAGGCCGACCACGAAGGATAAAGCGTCGCCACAAACGAAATGCCGACCGCCACCAGCCCGATGATCGCGCCATCCGTCAAGTGCGGCGCGAAGGGAACGTAGTTGATGGAATACACCTCAGGCGACAGCGAAATGACGTGGTAGCGGCCGCCCGCGAAAGAGATCGCATAGCCAAGCACAAGCCCAAGCGCCGTGCCGATCACGCCAATCAGCACACCCTGGGCAATGAAAATATTCCGCACCTGCGCCTTGCGCGCGCCCATCGACAGCAGCACGGCAATGTCTTTCGTCTTTTCCATGACCATCATGATCAAGCTGATCAGGATGTTCAGCGCGGCCACCACCACAATCAAGCCGATGATGATCGAGGTCAGCAGCTTTTCCTGATTCAGCGCGTGAAACAGCGGCTTGTTCTGCTCCATCCAGTTGGTAGCCATGAATCCCTTGCCGGCTGCGTCTTCAAGCTGGCGCGAAATCACGTCGGCTTTGTAGATGTCATCAACCTTGAACTCCAGAACCGAGATCAGATTCCCCAGGCCGAACAATCGCTGCGCATCCGACAGGCGCACAAAGGCCCAACTGGAGTCGTAGTCAAAGAAGCCGGAGTTGAAAATTCCCACCACGCGAAAACGCGTGTACTTGGGCACCATGCCGATAGGAGTCAGCTCGCCCTGCGGACTAGTCACCAGCACAACCGAGCCGACGGTAGCCCCGAGATTGTCCGCCATGTCCTGCCCCAGAACGATCGGCGGCATAGCCGCCACCCGCTCCTCCACTCCAGCCAGCGAGTCCGGAGACTCCGAAGCAGCAGACGCCCCATCCCCCATATTGGACGTATCCCCAACCGGCTGCCCCAAGTCTCCCTGCTTGTGCGAGAACTCATGCCTCGGGTGCCCCACTTCTCCCTGCCTTTGGGAGAAGTGGGGATTTTCGCCGCCCAAGTCTCCCTGCGTGTGCGAGAACTCATGCCTTGGGTGCCCCACTTCTCCCTGCTTTTGGGAGAAGTGGGGATTTTCGCCGCCCACATCCAAAGCCGCGGCCGACCCTTCCTTCACCGAACTAAGCAGATCCCCCACCTGTCGCTCATATTTCGGAATCATCCCCTTCAGCACAGCTCCCCGAGCCCGTGGCCCGCGCGAGATCAAAACTTGCTCAAAAATCGCCGGAGCCGCCGCCACCACATGCGGTTGTTTCGAAAGCCGTTCCATGAGCGCCGGCCAGTCCTTGATGCCATCATCGGCGATCCGCTGCAAGCTGATGTGCGAAGTAGACCCCAGCAGCCGCTGCTGCAGATCCTGCCGAAATCCATTGTTGATGGCCAGCGCCACCACCAGCGAAGCCACTCCAGCCGCAACTCCCACCACGGAGATCCCGGTAATAATGCCGATAAACGCCTGCCGCCGCTTGGCGCGCAGGTAGCGAGACGCAATGAAAAGTTCAAAACGCATGAGAGAGCTTTGAGCTACGAGCTTCTAGTCAAACTGGGATTATAGCGGGCGCGGTATTGTCCAAGGCATCGACTCTAAGAGAGGCGAGGCACCACCGCAGGCACGTCCGCACGATAACGGCGATATTCCTCCCCAAATCTCTTCTCCAGTTCCGCATCCTCCATTCGAATCATCACCGCTCCGGTAGCCATCGCAAATCCGATCAGCACCCAGCACACCACCAGCCCCGTTCCCACGCTCCACGCCAGCATTTCGCACAAGTGCGCCAGATACACCGGATGCCGCACGCGGGCGCGAATCCCGTCAGTCACGAGTCGGTCGTCTCGGCGACCGGCACGCACCTCCGGTAGCCCGCCCAGCTGCGCCCAACTGAAATGTGCCCCGGCACGCCAGTAAAGAAAAAAGCCCACGGCAAACAACAAGACCGCGGGCAGCCAACTCCACCACGTCGAATAGAGCGTCACGCCCCGCCACGGTCCGGTCACCGCGCCGACCCCCATCCACATCACCATCCACCCCGGGATGAGCACGCGAAACGGCGAGCGCTCTTTTTCTCTCCACGCCTCCGCCCGCGGATGCACCATCAGCCAGAACAAAGGAATGGTCGAATACACAACGCAGACCAGCCATCCCAGCGCACGCAGCCACTGCATGTCGAGATTTTACAGGGGCGTCGCCGCGCGTCATCGCAACTCACCCTGCTCAATCCTTTGTGACGGGAGCAGGTTTCGCTTAAGCAACATCCTGTCATCCCGACCGCAGCCGGAGCGCCAGCGACGGCGCAGTGGAGGGACCTGCTGTTCTTTGACGGTTCGCGAGCCTTGCCCGCAGTCGCATCAGGCAACATCGCGGGGGGGAGCGCTTGAGCAGCCAGGGCGCGCCGAAGAGGTTTCCCGCCCTGGGAGAGCCACGGTTTGACCCGATTTCACAGGTCATACTCCTTTCGTTTGCCACCCGCCCATCCCTTCTCTACCCGATTTCACCGCGAGGCCCGATAATGTAAAAATGGCGTATGCTTTCCTGAACGAAAACTGGCTTCCGAAGTCTGTCCTCTGCCTGCGCGACTACAACCGCCAAAAATTTCTGCTCGACCTGATCGCAGGCGTCACCGTGGGACTAGTGGCCCTGCCGCTGGCCATGGCATTCTCCATCGCTTCCGGGCTGACTCCGCAGGCGGGAATTTACTGCGCCATCGTCACCGGCTTCCTGATTTCATTGCTGGGCGGCTCGAAAACGCAGATCGGCGGGCCGACGGGCGCATTCGTCGTGGTGGTCGCAGGCATCGTCGCCGTGCACGGGGTCGATGGCCTCTTCATGTGTACAGTCATGGCCGGCGTGCTGCTGATCATCATGGGCGTCACCGGCCTTGGCACAGGAGTGAAGTTCATTCCCCGCCCGGTGGTCATCGGATTCACCAACGGCATCGCAGTCCTGATCGCCAGCACCCAGGTAAAAGATTTCTTCGGCCTCCATCTCGACAAAGTCCCGGGCGTGTTCTCGCTCCGCATGCAGGCGCTGGCCTCGAACTTTCATACGCTCTCATTTGAAGCAACCGCGCTCGCGGCCTTCACCGTACTGGCGCTGATTATCTGCCGCGGCATTTCCGCGCGCATCCCAGGGCCCATCGTCGCTCTTCTGCTGGCAACCTGCGCCGTCTACTTCTTCAGGCTGCCGGTCGAAACCATCGGCACCAAGTTCGGCGGAATCCCCGCTGGCCTGCCGCATCTGCAGATTCCAAAGTTTCGCGCCGACCTGATTCATGGCTTGCTCGGACCAGCCTTCACCGTAGCCATGCTGGGCGCAATCGAATCGCTGATGTCTGCCGTGGTCTCCGATCGCATGAGTAACGACCGTCACAATCCCAACGTCGAATTGATCGGGCAAGGCGTCGCCAATATCTTCTCGCCCATGTTCGGAGGATTGCCGGCCACGGGGGCGATCGCGCGCACCGCCACCAATATCCGCTCCGGCGCCCAATCGCCGGTCGCCGGAATGATCCATGCGCTCACGCTGCTCTGTATCCTGCTGTTCGCCGCCCCGCTGGTCAGCTACGTTCCCATGGCAGCGCTGGCCGGAATTCTGATGGTCGTCTCCTACAACATGGGCGAATGGCGCGAGATTCCGCAACTGCTGAAGCTCACCAAAACCGACATCAGCATCTGGCTGGTCACCTTCGCATTGACCGTCTTCGCCGATCTAACCGTCGCCGTCGAGGCTGGCATGATTCTCGCGGCGCTGCTGTTCATCAGCCGCGTCGCCGCAACCACCACGGTTTCCCAGGTCACCGATGATTACGTCGAAGACGGGCGCGTCCACATCTTGCAAGATAAAGATATCCCCTACTACGCCACCATCTTCCGCATTCACGGGCCCTTCCTCTTTGGGGCCACAGACAAGATTCAGGCGGTGACCGAGAATCTGCACACCCTCCCACCGGTGGTGATCCTGCGCCTGCGCAACATGAGCGCGCTCGACGCAACCGGCCTGTTCGCCATCGAAGAGGTTGCCAGGCAACTGCACGCCAGCCAGCGCACCCTCATTCTTTGCGGCGCGCGCGAGCAACCGGCGAAACTCATCCATCAAGCCGAGTTCGAAGACGTAATCGGCGAAGAAAACATCTGCGACAACGTCCAAGATGCGCTCCGACGGGCAGAAGAAGTATACGAACGGTTGCAGCCGAAAGCCGCAGCCGCCAAGGTTTGACCCGCCACTATGAGAATCGCAAGGATTCCCGTTCGAAAGTTTTTCCTTAGTGCACCTTCGCGCCCTTAGTGGTTCTCGGTTTTGACCTCTGCATCAGCCGGTTCTGCTTCTGCATCAGATCGAACCGCCAAAGCATCGCTGGAGGCAAAGGCCCGATGCGTTCTGCGGTTCCTCGCTGGTATGCTCATAGTCCACCAGGCTGCCAGGAAGCTCGAAGCCTAGCCGATGATCATCAACCTCGCCGAACGCGCTCATAACCATAACTGGGAACTCGACCCGGTCATCCGCTCGCTGCTCGATACCGACTTCTACAAGCTCCTCATGCTGCAATTTATCTGGAAGCATTTTCCCAGGACGCGAGTCGAGTTCGCTCTGGCCAACCGGCATCCTCAGGTAAGAATCGCCGACACCATCCACATTGAAGAATTGAAGGTGCAGTTGCAGCACGTGCGCGGACTGCGTTTCCGCAAGTCGGAACTTGTCTGGCTCGCCGGCAACACGTTCTACGGACGCCGCGGAATTTTCGAGCCCGCATTTCTGGAGTGGCTCGAGCACGACTTTCGTCTCTCCGACTACCATCTCTCGGTGCAGGACGAAGACGGCCAGATTCAACTCTCGTTCGAAGGCGCGTGGGCCGAGACCACCATGTGGGAACTTTACGCTCTGGCCATCCTCGATGAAATGAAAACCCGCGCCCAGCTGAAGACGCTGAGCGAGTTCGGCCTCGACATTCTCTACGCCCGCGCCAAGACGAAATTGTGGAACAAGATCGAGCGCCTGCGCGGTGTCCCCGGCTTAAGCGTCGCCGATTTCGGCACCCGCCGCCGCCACAGTTTCCTGTGGCAGGAATATGTGGTCGTCGCCATGGCCGCCAACCTTCGCGAAAATTTCATCGGCACCTCGAACGCTTTCCTGGCTCACAAGCACGATCTGGAAGCGATTGGAACCAACGCCCACGAAATCCCCATGGTCATGGCCGCTCTGGCTCCCGATGACGTAGCACTCAAGGCTTCGCAGTATCGCGTGCTGGAACTCTGGCAACAAACCTATGACGGCGCTCTCCGCGTCATGCTGCCCGATACCTTTGGAACCACCCAATTTCTCGCCGGCGCGCCCGACTGGGTTGCCGACTGGAAGGGCCAGCGCGTCGACAGCAAAGATCCATATATCGCTGGAGATGAATATATCGGCTGGCTGAAATCGCGCGGCCGCGATCCGCAAGACAAGTTGCTCATCGCTTCCGACACTTTGGATGTTGACGCAATTCTAGGCCTGCACGCCTACTTCGGCGGCGCCATGGCCAAAAGCGCGGCCCCGCGCGACTTTCGCAGCGCCGCCGACTTCCTCGACCGCAACCAATGGACGCCCGACCGCCGCATCCGCTTCAGCGCCGGCTGGGGCACGCTGCTGACCAACGATTTTCGCGGCTGCAATCCGAATGCTGGCGCCGGGTTTGACCCGATCAGCCTGATCTGCAAGGTTTCGACGGTGGAAGGGCGCCCCGCCGTGAAGCTCTCCGACAACTACGCCAAGGCTCTGGGTCCGCCATCGGAAATCGAGCGCTACCGCCGAGTCTTCGGCACTTCAGGAATTACAAGTACGCCGGTGGTGGCCTGACAACGCACGTCGCGGAGAACATCTATAGATGAATCCTCTCACCGCATTCGGTTTATTCGCCGTCACCGCCATGGTGGTCTGCTACGCCTTCGAAAGCCGTAGCCGCTGGTTCGTCCTCGGCTTCGCTGTTTCCTGCGTGCTCGGCTCGATTTACGGATTTCTCCAGGGCGCGTGGCCCTTCGGATTAGTCGAAGGCGTCTGGTCCGTGATCGCGGCCAGGAAATGGTGGATCGGCAGAATCAAAGCGTGATCGCGTCCTGCGCTCCACTTCGCCTGCATCACTCTGCACATCCCCCGCGTTCTATGTCACATTAGAAGTCCATGTCTGCATCCGACCAGACCAGGGCTGGACGCGCCGCCTTCACCCATCCCGGATTTGTGCTGTTCGAAATTGCCCGCTTTCTAATCGTAGCCGCGGTCGAGATGCAGGCCGTCGCCGTGGGCTGGCAAGTCTACGAGATCACGAAAAAGCCGCTCGACCTCGGCCTCGTCGGCCTCGCGCAATTTTTGCCCGGCATTTTACTGTTTCCCATCTCCGGCCACGCCTCCGACCGTTTCGACCGCCGCCGCGTGCTCTCCAGCTGTTACATCGGCTTTGCAATTTGCTTTGCGCTCCTGCTCGCCCTGGCTCGCAGTGGCCTGCGCTCGATAACGGCAATCTACGTCGTGCTGGTTCTGCTCGGCGTCGTGCGGTCCTTCAACAGCACCGCCAGCCGTTCGATCCTGCCGCTGTTGGTTCCAGAGAAAGATTTCCCCAACGCGGTCGCCTGGAATGCCAGTGTCTTTCAGGCCGCAACCATTCTGGGGCCGTCGTTCGGCGGAATCCTCTACGCAATCGCCCGCGGGCCCTCGATTGTCTACGCCATCGCCATGCTCACCGCAGCAGGAGCGACACTCACCAGCTTCCGCATCAAGCCCGAAGTCAAAGCCCGGCCCCGCGAGCCCATGACGTTCAAAACGGTCTTCGCCGGCCTGCATTTCATCTGGACGCGGAAGCTCATCCTGGGCGCAATCTCACTCGATCTGTTCGCGGTGCTGCTCGGCGGAGCCACCGCGCTCTTGCCGGTCTACGCCCGCGAAATTCTGAGTACCGGCCCGTGGGGTCTCGGCCTGATGCGCACCGCTCCTGGCGTCGGCGCGGCCCTCATGGCCATGCTGCTCGCGCATCGCCCGCTGCGCGGCAAATCCGGACCCACCCTGCTGTGGGCCGTTGCCGGCTTTGGCGTCTTCACCATTATCTTCGGTGTGTCGCGCAGCCTCGCGCTTTCTCTGGTCGCGCTCGTCCTGCTCGGAGCCAGCGACATGATCAGCGTGATCATCCGCGCCACGCTCACCCAGCTAGCCACTCCCGATGAAATGCGTGGCCGGGTCAACGCCGTCGACATGATTTTCATCGGCACCTCCAACGAATTCGGCCAGTTCGAGTCAGGCGTGACCGCGCAATGGTTTGGCACCGTGCCCGCTGTCATCCTCGGAGGAGTTGGAACGTTGGTCGTGATCGCCGTCTGGGCCTGGCTGTTTCCCGAGTTGCGGCACGCTGGAGACCTCGGCGAGATCACCAGTGCAAGCCTCCAAAGCACGAGCCAGGCCGAGGCCGGCAGCGGGATGCCTTCTTGATTTCCTAATCCGTCTTCCCGCGTATGCCCTTTTCGTGAATGCGCGCCATAGAGGAATTTGATGGCCGCTCTGCGGGCGCAAGGCCGTAGAATGGCGCTTTCGTTTTGCGTCGCAGTAGTTTCACGTCGAACCAGTCGAAATTCTGCACCCCAAGGATCCCGTTTGCTCGAGCGCTACTTCCGTCTCCGCGAAAACCAGACCACGATTCGCAGCGAATTTCTCGGCGGCCTGACCACGTTCCTCACCATGGCCTACATCGTCGTGGTCAATCCGCAGATGCTGGCCAAAGCCGGCGTGCCGGTCGAAGGCGTGCTCTTCGCCACCTGCATCTCGGCCGCCGCGGCCACGCTGGTGATGGGCCTCTATGCCAACTATCCCATCGCGCTCGCCCCAGGCATGTCGCTGAACGCGTATTTCACCTACGTCGTTTGCCTGGGAATGCATGTCCCCTGGCGCACCGCACTGGGCGTGATTTTTCTCTCGGGCATGGTGTTCCTGATTTTGACCGTCACCCGCGTCCGCGAGCAGATCGTCAACGGCATTCCCGACTGCCTCAAACACTCGACCGCCGGCGGCATCGGAATGTTCATCGCCTTCGTCGGCCTGCGTAACGCCAACATCGTGGTCGCCAATAAAGACACGTTCGTCGGTCTGGGCAGTTTTTCGAACCACGAAGCGCAACTCGCGTGCATTGGGCTCGCGCTCATGTTGATTCTGATGACCCGCAAAATCACCGGAGCGATCCTCATCGGAATTCTGGCCACCACCGGCCTCGGCATCCTGCGTGGCATGTCGACCCTCCCCACCGCGATCTTTTCCATGCCGCATCCTTCCGCCACCTGGTTGCAGCTGGATCTGCGCGGCGCTCTTCATCTCGGCTTATTCGAGATCGTCTTCGTCTTTCTCTTCGTCGATTTGTTCGACAACGTCGGCACGCTGGTCGGAGTCTGCGAGCAGGGCGGATTCGTCAAGGATGGCAAGATCCCACGCGTGGGCCGCGCGCTGGTCTCGGACGCGGTCGGAACTATTTTTGGCGCGCTCACCGGCACTTCAACTGTGACCAGTTACATCGAGAGCGCCGCCGGAGTCGCCGCCGGAGCCCGCACCGGGCTCAGCAATGTATTCGTCGCAGGTCTATTCTTGGCCGCGGCCTTCTGTTCTCCGCTGGCCAGCGCGATCCCAGGCTATGCCACTGCCCCAGCGCTGATTTTGGTCGGCGCGCTGATGACCGAATCCATTGGCCGCGTCCAGTGGGCGGAATTCACCGAAGCCATCCCCGCATTCGTCACGCTGCTGGCCACGCCTCTGACCTTCAGCATCGCCACCGGTCTGAGCCTCGGACTGATTTCCTACACCCTGGTAAAAATCGCCGCCGGAAAATTCCGCGAAATCAGCGCCGTAATCTGGATCCTGACCGCGCTGTTCATCCTGCGTTACGTCTACCTGGCCGCGGGATGACTTCTCACGAAGTGAGCCGACAATGCTGGGCGGATTAGTCCGTTACGTAGTATGGGCAACGAGTATGGAGTACTGAGAATTCTCTAAGACGCGCTTCCCGTCTTGTTCTATCCACATGTGAATAACAACGTCTCCAGCCTGACCGGCGGGGAAACCAACGAAATTCACGATATTGGGATGAGCGAAAGTATTCACGAATTTGAACGGTAGGGAGCCCTTAACAAAAACATCGCCATTTGGCCAGAACACTTCAACCTGCTGGATGAACTGCGGCCCAATGTCCCCAGGTGTCGGCGTGAGTAGGGCCACAACGGACCAAGTCATCGGAATTATGGCGTTGGGCGGCATGTTCTCGACCGCCGGAGGCTCCTGGGTAACCCTGCTGCGCACTTCGGCGCGCGTCATGACGGTGATCAGCGAAACGGCGCGAGTTTCCGCATCGGAGATAGCTTTCTCACAAGCAGCAAGAAGAATTAGCTTCATGAGCCTAGAACTATCATTCTGCCGAATTCCACGTTGGAGGTGCTCCGCACTGTGGTCGAATCGGGCGTACTAGAGGAAATGGTGACGCTTCCAAGGTTTGCAAGCTGCCGGATCGGGTTCCAGTTCATGGGAGCTGGGTGCACCTTACTTGCCCAGCGTGCGCCAGTGCGGAGCCACTCCTCCCGAAGTTCCAGAAAAGAACGACTCTGTGTCTCATATCCGAATTCGACACCGCAGGAGGGGCAAATGTTGAAATCCTCCGGAGGCTGTTGGAGCAAGAACCCGCAGATAGGGCACACGTAACGGTGACTCAATGTTGAGCGCACAAGCTCCTCACATAAATCATATTCGTCGGCTCGTTGTGGCATTTCTTGATCCCGGATAATGCAGCTGGCAAGCTTGCGCATCTTACGGGCTTGAAGTACGTCCGGATAACTCCATCCTTTGATATGACCCCAAGCTCATTCGTGTTCGGATTGTATCTTACCAAGTCTCCCCTGCTCCGGGTGCATTCAAAGTACACACTAAGCTTCGGCCCGGAGAGAAATCTGTCAGCCAAGACTTCGTACTTGGCAGCATTCGTGGCCGCAAAATCGTCCCAATGGTCTCCCCAGTGCGACTTCAGCAAGGCAATATCCTTAAAGCACTCGGTTCGTGGAATGGCGAAAACACCATTACTCCACCATCTCAGACAGATTGCCAACTTTGTTGTCACGACCTTCAAAGCGGAGGAATAGTATCACAGGCCGCCCGAGAGCTCTTGCTACGCTCCGTGCTCCTCACTTCCCCCGCAGCACCGTCTTCGCCGCTCCCATGTTCTCGTACTTGTCATAAACCCGCACCACGACGACGTGCTCAAGTGACAAATCTTTTCCGGCAGCGACCGGAGCCTTGAAATCGTAGTTCTCGGTCTTCGCGTCCGACAGTTGGCCCACCGGCTCCACGTACTCCCACTCGCCCGCATCCACCGAAAATTCGGCGCGGCGAATAGTCGAGAAGCCATCCACGGCGCGGAAGCGAATGCGAATCTGCCCGCCTTCCAACGCTGCCGTAAGATTTTCGATCCGTGGCGGCGTGGTGTCGACTTCAAAGCGGTGGCTGACTCTCTCCGTAGTCAATGCCTCGCCCGGCGAATGCGACGGCGCGTCCGACGCCACGATTTTGATGGTGTAACCTCCGTCCGGCAGCAGGCTGGCATCGAAGGAATACACTCTGTCGCTTAAGTTGTCTTTCAACAACAGCCAGCGCGTGTCGCCGTCCCCGCGATAGTAGACCGAATAGACCAGCTGATCGTCATTGTCGTCGTGCGCGCTCCACTTCACACCGATGGCGTCGCGGTCGTGCACACTCGGAACCGGCGAATCGAAGTGAACTCCCGATCCGCCAAAGGGCGACCCTCCAAAACCTGACCCTCCAAAGGAAGATCCGCCTGATGACGACCCGCTCAAGTCGGCTCCCAGGCTGATTCCCGCAGGCTTGGCGACTGGCTGGTAACGCGTGCCCACCTGCACTGAAACCTCGTCAATTTCCGGCGCGACATTCTTCGGCAGATAATTCAGCGTAACGCTGTCCACCACCGGCTTCACGCTGCCCGCATGAAGCACAGCTTTCCATTGCGCATAGCGCGCCGCCGGCACGCCCATCTCCGCCTCTTTGTTCAAATCGATTTTCTTCCACGCGCTCCAGTTGCGGTCGGGATTGTCCACGTTGCCGCTGCGCGCCAGCAATTCGACGTTCCCGTCCCCCCGAAACTCCGCCCGTCCCCAGCGCGAGAAAATCCTGGCGTCCAGCACGTCACTCTCATAGGTGCCTTCATTCTCCGGGCCGGGACCTAACACGAACACCTTTCCCAAATTGCTGCTGGCCGCGTAGAGGCCGCCGCCCGGCGCCTTGGCAAAGGCCGTGATCTGCGACGCCGGCGCCTTCAGCAAGTCCGAAAATTCATCTTCCGCGGTAATCGCAAACACATGCCCGCGGTTTCCCGTGCCCGCCAGCAGGCGATCGTGCGAATCGAAGGCCAGCGCATACACAAGGTCTTCATGCGACGTCCACAACCGCAGCGGCGAACCGTCCGCCGCGATTCGGTACACGTCCGATCCTCCGCTCGCTCCTCCACCAGGAAACGGAAATGCCCCCGCGGGCACCGGGCCGGCCATAGGCGTGATCGTCAGTCCCGGAGCCGAGGTAGGGTTGTTGGCGGCCGCGTTGGCCGCCATGGCCATCAGCGCCGAAGCGGCCCCTGCCGCTCCTGCCGCCGCTTTCTTCTCCCCGACTCCTGCGGCATAAATGTTGCCTTCATGATCGAGTGCCAGCGCGGTGATTTCCTTCTTCGGAGCGCTGTACAGCACAAAGCCTTCGCCCGCCGGCGAAATCCGGTAGACCAGGCCGCTGCCGTCCGTGCCCGCGATCAAATTCCCCTGCGCATCCAGCGCCAGCGCGCGAATGTGCGTCTCGTCGCTCTTGAAGAAAAGCGAGTGCTCTCCCTTGGCCGTGACTTTGAAGATCTCCCCATGATCCCCCGTCGCCACATACAAATTCCCGCTTTTATCCAGCGCCAGCGCCCAGATGTATTTCGTTCCCGGAGCAAAGTAAACTGACGAACTCCACGACGGGTCAAGAGCCGGTTTCATCGCATCTTTCGCCGCCTCTTTGTCGCCAGCTTTGTCGTTGCTCTTGTCGCTGGTTTTGTCCGCCGCTTCCGGCCGGGAAATCTTTTCTCCAGGTTTATGTTCGATCTTGTAAACCTTGCCGTCAGGCGCCGTCGCTGCATAGATCACTCCGCCCGGCCCGACTTCCAGCGCTTGCACCTGTAATTCCTGCGGCTCGAAGATAATCGTCGCCTTGCCCTCGGGAGTAATTCGATACACCCGCGCCGGCGCTCCCGTCGCGACATACACGTTCCCCGCCTCATCCGCCGCCGCCGCCCAGATGTACGTCGAAGGCGTCGCGTATAGCAGCCTGAACGACGGAGCCAGTTCCAGACCCCCGGCGCTCCGAATCGCCACCCCGGTTGCCGTGCCCTTGGTCAAATCGTCGAACTTCGACTGCTCCCATGTGCGTGTGCCGTCGGCGAATGCCATCGCTGTGCAGACTACAAACGCGGGAAGAAGAATCCTGCCAAACTTTGAAAGAAACGGTTTTCGCAACGTGATACCTCGATTTGTCATACCTGGATTCACAACGGTCAGTGGTAACAGCCCGCGCGGAGTCGGCCCAAGATTTAAAATTAGAGACTAAGCCCTAAAGATTCAGGTTATCACGCGCGCGCCAGCCAAAGTCCCGCCCCAAGCACCAAGGTCACGAACGACAAAAGCCTTCCTTCGTGCTCCTCCGTGCCCTTAGTGGTTATCGCCCTTACTTGATGTCAAGCAGAAGCCGCCCGCTCTCCATCGTGGTATCGTAGATTTTTATGCCTTCGTCGCGGCAGCAACTGCTCAGCACTCTGGCCCACAAATCGTTCCGCCTCGGAGAGTTCAAGCTCTCTTCCGGCGCGACCAGCGACTACTACATCGACTGCCGCACCACCACGCTCGACGCCAAAGGTTCTCGTCTGACCGGCGAAGTTTTTCTCGAGGAGATTCGCCAGCGTGCCTGGCACCCTCAAGCCATCGGCGGACTCACCATGGGCGCCGATCCCATTGTCGTAGCGGTTTCAGTCGTCAGCGGCGACCTCAACGGATTTCTGGTGCGCAAGGCCGAGAAGCAGCACGGCACCGGACAGCGCATCGAAGGCTTCCGCCAGACCGGCGCGCGCGTAGTCATCGTCGACGACGTCTGCACCACCGGCGCATCCACCGTGCAGGCCATCGAAGCCGCCCGCGAATTCGGTTTCGAAGTCGTCGGCGTCATGTGCCTGGTGGAGCGCGAAGAAGCCAAAGGCCGCCCCAAAGTAGAAAAGGCCGCGGCCCCGGCGCCCTTCATCTCCATCTTCACCGCGACCCACGTGCGCCAGGAGCATATCCTTCAAACCGACGACACCGCCCCCAACATTTTCGCGGTTGACTCTAAATTAAGAACTGGCCACTGAGCACTAGCCACTGACCACTTTTTTATGATTCAAACTCTCGAATGGACCGACCACGGCGTCCGCTTCCTCGACCAGACGAAGCTGCCCACCGAAGAAACCTACCTCACCTGCAAAACCCACGAGCAGGTCGCCGACGCTATCCGCAACATGGTCGTCCGCGGCGCTCCCGCCATCGGCGTCGCCGCCGCCATGGGCATCGCTCTCGGCATCCAGAATTCCAAAGCCGAATCCGCCGGCGATCTCAAGCGCGACCTCGACCAGATCTGCGACATCATCGGCAAGACGCGCCCCACAGCCGTCAATCTTTTCTGGGCCATCCGCCGCATGCAGGAGAAATTCGAGCGCATCCGCATCCGCCCCATCCCGCAAATCAAGCAAGCTCTCATCGAAGAAGCCCAGCGCATGCACGCCGAAGACATCGCCGCCAACCAGGCTATGGGACGCCACGGCGCCACGCTCATGCCCGCCCAGGGCGGCGTCCTCACCCACTGCAATGCCGGAGCCCTCGCCACTGCCGGATATGGCACCGCTCTCGGCGTCATCCGCGCCGCCGTCGAGCAGGGCAAAAAGATCCACGTCTACGCCGACGAGACTCGCCCCTTCCTGCAAGGCTCGCGCCTCACCGCCTGGGAACTCATGAAAGACGGCATCCCCACCACCGTCATCTCCGACAACATGTCTGGAGCCATGATGCGTCAGGGCAAAATCGGCGCCATCGTAGTCGGAGCCGACCGCATCGCCGCCAACGGCGACGTAGCCAACAAAATCGGCACTTACACCGTCGCCGTTCTGGCCAAGGAACACGGCATCCCGTTTTACGTAGCCGCTCCCATTTCCACCGTCGATCTGGCTTGCCCCGACGGCAGCCAGATTCCCATCGAGCAGCGCAACATCAAAGAAGTCACGCACATAGCCGGAAAACAAATGGTCCCCGACGGTGTCAGCGTCGAGAACCCCGCCTTCGACGTAACCCCAGCCCGCTACGTGGCCGCCATCATCACCGAAAAAGGCATCGCCCGCGCCCCCTACCTCGATTCCCTGCGCCAACTCGCCGCCCAGGAAGCCGAAGTGCACCCCTAGAAGTGCGCCCCTAGAGGTGCATGCTGAAAAGGTGCATCCTGACGGACTTTCAAAAGCGGCAGATCAAAAGCGGCAGATCAAAAGCGGTAGATCAAAAGCGGTAGATCCCGCCAGATTGTCATCCTGAACGGCGGCGAAGCCGCCGCGAAGGACCCTACGTCGGCAAAACCCTTCGACGCTGTTGACGAGAATGCCCGGTGCACATAAAGCATCGACAGCCCCCGTGCCCCATTCTAGCCCCACGCGCTCTTCGCGTCTGGAACCTGCCCTGAGCGAAGCCGAACGGGGACTTTCCTAGCGTAGCCTCGAAGCCAACGTAAAGACTTGTAAAATCGAGATTTTTTTCGTTACCTCCGCTACTTATTCTTTAGGTTCGGGTTGGAGCCTCCAGCAACTTACTCGTGCTAACCTGCAATGCAGAACACCAAAATTCTGCGCCGAATCTTTCGTCGGGGGGATGTCATGTCGCTACGCAATCGCTTCGCTCTGCTCTTCGTCTCCACACTCTTCCTTGCCTTCATGGTCGCCTGCGGAAGCAGCAGCTCCTCTCCGGCGCCGGTCCCGCCTCCGAGCGGCAGCTTCAGTAACAGCAATCTCAATGGAACTTATGTCTTCTCTGTTTCCGGTTACGACGTCAACGGGGCACCATACTCGATCGTCGGAACCTTCACCGCAAGCGGCGGCAGCGGCAACGGCACGGCCGGCATCAGCGGCGGAACCCTCGACATCACTGACGAAGACACCGACGTCTTCGTAAACGGCCCCATCGCTAACACGGCAATTGGCAGCAACAGCACCTACACCGTCAGCGTCGACGGGCGAGGCGAGGCCTTTCTCACCACCTCGACCCCGTTCGGAACGATCAAGCTCGATTTCGTCCTGCAGGACAGCTCCCACGGCTTGGTCACGGAATTCGACAATAACGCCAGCGGAAGCGGCACGCTCGATCTGCAGTCCTCCGGGATCACGCCGAACGGTGCCTACGCCTTCAGCTTCTCGGGTGCGGACATCTCCGGCAACCCATTCGCCACCGTCGGAGACTTCACCGTTTCGGGAGGAACGATAACGGCCGGCCTGGAAGACTTCAACGACGACAGTTTCGCCTACACCAACCAGCTGCTTAGCGGCAGCGTGGTTGCTGGCCCTTCCTCGACGCCCTCCACCATCTTGGCCACCGGGCAATTTGGAGGGCTTACGTTCGACGTCTACCCGATCAGCGCTACCCAGCTCAAGTTCATCGAGATGGACGGGATCAACACCTTCTCCGGCGACGCTTACTCTCAACCCAGCACGGCACTGCCCACGAGTAGCACGATACCTTTCGTCCTGGAGGGTGTTATCGCGGATTCGCCCGCCGGAGCTGGCGGCTTCATGGTCACCGATAACAACGGGAACCCGACCGACTCCTCGTCCGAGGATATCAACAATGGCGGCAGCGCCAGTCCGTCACCCCTGCCCTTCTCCGGGACCTACACCGCCGGCGGAACTGGTCGCTACACGTTGGCCCTTTCCGGCTTCAGCAACGGGGCTGGGGGGTTCCTTGACGGGTTTGTGGCATATCCCTCGAGCGCCGGAATCTTCCTGCTTGAAGTCGACGACGCCGGCCTCATGTCCGGCTCGGGATACCCCGCCCAAAGTTCAACCACCTTCGCCTCCGCGGAGGGCTATGGCCTGAACTTCACCGGCATTAACATCTCCGCCGAAGAGGAACTGGGGGAAGCAGTAGAAGTGGATGACATTGCAGAGTTCACGGCTTCAGCATCGTCAACAAGTACCTGCAGCCCGGGTAGCGTCCAGGGTGGCAGCAACACCGACGTCGTCAGCGGCTTGGACGACGAGAACTATGCGCCCGACGGTGCCCCGATCCCAGCCAGCGTGATCTGCGGTAATTTCGCTGCCCCGGATTCCAACGGACGCGGCCAGATCGGAACGGTCACCGAAAACAACACACTGAACGGCGGCTTTCTATTAAACTTCTACTCGGTGGATGGAACAACCTTCCCGTTCATCGAAACCGACGACGGCCAGGTTGCGGCAGGCGTGATGTTTGAGCAGAACGCCTCCGACTCCGCGTCCGCGGCAGCCAAGCTGCACCATGCTTACGTCATGCGGCCACTGCCCAAAGCCCACGCCGCCAGGCAGAAGCAGCAGAAGAAGAAGTAGCCGCCAAAGGCAAAACGAATGCGCGGCTCTGGAAACAGAGCCGCGCATTTTGCTTTTGAGCCCGCGCACCGCCGCTGCATCCCCATCCCCAAAGAGCATCCCAAAAGCAGCCAGCTGATCCCCTGCCCGTTTTCCACAGGCACTACCCTCCCCAATGTGACGAACAACCTTTACTCAAAATTCCCACAGGTCCAGAATCGCAATCATGAATCCCAGGGAACCACGCAGCAATCAGCCCCACCACCCGAACCAGCGCAGCCAAGTCCTTATTCCGCAATATTTTACGTGTAACCCTTTGCGGCTCAAGATTTTGCCGCCGAAAGGGCAGATCTCCACCCGCAAGTCTTTTGCAATGAGAGATTTAGAGTGAGGCCTCAAAAAAAATTCGAGGGCCAGCAGCCCGACCCAGCCTGACCCAAACATGACCCAAACATGACGATGATGAGAAGCGGGACAATCCGATCGCAACCGACCCGGCCGCGACCGATCCGGCCGCGACAGATCCGGTCGCAACACAGACCGTCGCAACAAGGACGGTCGCAACACAGCCGGTCGCAACAAAGACGAGGCCAGCCAGGACGGCGACCCGCCGAACTTCTACCCCAGCACTTCCCTGACTTTCCGCGACAAATTCTGCAGCGTGAACGGTTTTTGCAGAAACGCCGTCCCGCTGTCCATCGTGCCTTCGCTGACGATCGAGTCTTCGGTGTAGCCGGAGAGATAGAGCACCTTGGTTTGCGGCCGGGTCTTGGCCAGTTCCTGCACCAGCTCGCGGCCGCCCATGCCGGGCATGATCACGTCGGTGATGACCAGATCGATCTTGCCTTCGCCGTTGGCCGCGGCCAGTCCGGTTTCGCCATTTTCGGCTTCGACCACGCGGTATCCCTTCGCCACCAGAGTCTCGCGCACCAGCTGCCGCACGGATTCTTCATCCTCGACCAGCAGGATGGTCTCCGACCCTCCCGCCGCCGCGCTCGCGACTGGAGCGGCATGCTTTTCCGCCGCCCCTTCGACGCGAGGCAAATAGATGTGGAACGTGGTGCCCTGCCCTTCCTCGCTCTGCACCATCACGTACCCTCCGCTTTGCTTGACGATGCCGTACACCGTGGAGAGGCCCAGGCCCGTGCCTTTGCCTTTTTCCTTGGTCGTAAAAAACGGCTCAAAAATTCGCGACTGCGTCTCCTTGTCCATCCCCATGCCGGTGTCGCTCACCGAAAGCATGACGTAGTGCCCGGGACGAATGAACGTCTGCCCGCGGCGATGAGCTTCATCGACCACAATATTCTGGGTTTCAATTGTGAGCTTCCCGCCCGACGGCATCGCGTCTTTGGCGTTGACCACCAGATTCATCAGCACCTGCTCGAGCTGGCCCACGTCGGCGCGGGTGAATCCCGCCTGCGGAGCCAGCTTCGCCACCAGTTCCACGTTCTCCCCGATCAGCGGGCGCAGCAGCCGCTCCATGTCGGCCACAATCGAATTCACATCGACCACTTTCAGTTCGAGCAGCTGTTTGCGGCTGAACGCCAGCAGCTGCCGGGTCAGCGTCGTCGCGCGGTCCGACGCCTGCTGAATGGCGCGCGCCTTTTCATGCATCGGATGGCTCGCATCGAGCTCCGCCAGCATGACCTCGGCGTACCCGCTGACCACCATGAGTAAATTGTTGAAGTCGTGGGCCACGCCGCCCGCCAGCCGCCCCACCGCTTCCATCTTCTGCGCCTGCCGGAACTGGTCTTCGAGCACGCGCCGGTCGGTCACGTCTTCGGCAATGGCTTCCAGCACGTCGGCCGGCTCGTCGGCGCTGCTCACGGCGCGTCCGCTGATGCGCACCGTGATGATGCTCCCGTCCCTGCGCTTCCACTTCACTTCGATTCCATCGAGACGGCCGGTGCGCCGGAAGTCCTCGATCAGCCGGTTATGCTCTTCCGCCTGGGCAAACACCTGCTTCTCCGGATCGAGCAGCAGCACTTCCTCCGCCGATCCGTAGCCGAGCATGGTAATCAGCGCCGGATTCACATCGAGGAATCGGCCTTCCAGGCTCGAGCGGTAGATGCCGTACACCGAACTCTGCACCAGCGACCGGTAGCGCGCTTCCGAACGCCGCAGTGCTTGCTCGTTCCTTTTGATCTCGACCGCGCTCGCCACCTGCCGCGCCACGAACGTCAGGATCTCCATGTCGCGTTCGCCGTAGCGGATGTGTTTGGAGTACGTCTGCACCGCCAGAACCCCGAAGGTGTGGTTGTTCACCTTCAGCGGAACCCCCATCCAGTCCAGCGACCGCGATCCGTTGCGCGCCACCTCGCCGCGGTCCTCCATCGCCTGCAGCACCTCAGGCGTAGCCAGCAGTGGCTGTCCGCTGCGGATGATGTGGTCGGTAAGACCGCGTCCTATCTTCTTGGGGGTGGGAGCCGTGTCCTGCTCGTCAACGAAGTAAGGGAAGGTCACCAATTCGCTGGCGGGATCGAACAGCGCAATGTAGAAGTTCCGCGCATACATCAGCTCATCCACAATGCTGTGCACGGCGGCGAAGAACTGCTGCAGGTCGTGCGCGCTGCTGCTCTTTTCGGCCACGCGATACAAGGCCGAGCTCAGCGCCTCGACTCGCCTGCGGTCGGAGATATCGTGATAGCCGGCGTAGTAGCCGGAGATCTTGCCTTCCAGCCGCATGGGAGCGCACGACAGGCAAACGTCGACCAGGCTGCCGTCCTTCTTGCGGCGCTGGGTTTCCAGTGTGATGCGCTCGCCTTTTTGCAGCGCCTCGGTCACCCACTGCGACTCCGCTTGCCGTTCTTGGGGAACCACCAGACTTTCCAGCGGCTGCCCGATCACCTCGGCCGGCGTGTAGCCGAACATGCTGACGAAGGCTTCGTTGGCCCACAGCACGCGATTGCCGCCGTCAGCGATGCTCAGTCCATCGGGCGAAGCCTGAAACATCTGCTCCAGAAACTGCACGCGAGCGTGCGCGTTGTCTCCATTGTTTCGGGGCGTTTCAGGAAGCGGCGGGATCGGACAGGAAGTTGGGGCGCAGAAACCGTTTCCCGGCGTAGCGGCGTGGTCGGTGTGGAGTGCAGGCAGATTTGCCGTCTCGGTCGACCGCTTCATCCTTGCGGCGTGGCCCAGACCTCCCTGACCGGATTGGGTGACACGTTCACCCATGCGCGAATTGCCCCCTCAGAAATTCGCAGTCCTTGAGCATGGTAGAACGCTGGGTACTCGCTCGAAAGTTACCGGGGTAATGGCACTTTCGTCGGATGCGGGAAAGTTTCGAAACGAAACTTCAGGGTGCGAAATTCTGTGGCTCTCGCTGTCACAGCGAGCCGATTGATTCGCGAATTTCGTTATCCGTTGGTTCATGTGAACCCGCTTGCATGCCGGAAGTTTCGTCCATGGTGGTGGTGGGAATTTTTTCCTCGCGCGGAGCGCTACAAACGCGCACCTGCCGTGTTTACTCTGGCATCCAATGAATTAACCGGACGGTTAATTCGTAAAGTTTCGTCAACGGGTCGGAGGTGACCTATGGCAAAGAGAATGAATCTGGCAAGATTGGCGGGAACCGTGCTGGCGGTGGGGCTGTTGAGTGCAACGCTTCTGGGTGAGACGACAGCGTCCCGCTGCGACAATCAAATTCAAACCGCACTGACGCAGAAGCTGGCGAAGAGAAACGCATTCAGCGGCGTGCAGATGAGCGTGGAAGACGGCATCGTGACCCTCACCGGAACAGTGGATCTCTACCAACGCAAACTGGACGCGGCGAAGGACGCGCGCAAAGTTGCCAATGTCCAGGGCGTGCGCAACCTTATCACGGTGGCCGGGCCGAACGTGCCTGACTCGCAATTAGAGGAAAAGCTCGCCACCAAGCTGCGCTACGTTCGCGTGGGCTATGACAGCACGTTCGACTTTTTTGCTCTCGGGGTGCAGGACGGAGTGGTCACGGTCGAAGGCGCGGATCGCACTGGCGTGGGCCGCGACGAGGCGCTGGCCGACATCGCGAACATGCCTGGTGTGAAGGATGTGATCGACAACATCTCGCTCGAACCGGTCTCGATGTTCGACGACGGGCTGCGTTTGCGCGCAGCCCGGCTGCTGTATCGCGATCCGGTGCTGAGCAAGTATGCCATCGATCCGGCGCAGCCGATTCGAATCATCGTGGAGAACGGCCACGTGGCGCTCTACGGCACAGTCGACAGCACCATGGACAAGCAGGTCGCCGGAATTCGGGCAAACCAACTCCCCGGCGCCTTCAGCGTGGAGAACAACTTGATCGTCGCAGGCAAGTCGTAAGTCGATCGCGGTGACTGGGCGCGGCGCAAGCCGCGCCCTTTTTATTCGGCGGCTATCATAGCCGGTTGATGAGCGAGGCAACGTAGCCGGCGCCGAAGCCGTTGTCGATGTTGACCACGCTGACATTCGAGGCGCAGGAATTCAACATGCCGAGCAGCGCGGCCACTCCTTTGAATGAAGCGCCGTAGCCGATGCTGGTGGGCACGGCGATGACCGGGACCCCGACCAGGCCTCCGACTACACTGGGCAATGCGCCTTCCATGCCAGCGCAGACGACGACGACGCGCGCCTGCATGAGCGCTTGGCGATTGGCCAGCAGGCGATGAATTCCGGCGACGCCGACGTCGTAGAAGTGTTCGACGTCGTTGCCCATCAGTTCGGCGGTGACCACGGCTTCTTCGGCGACGGGGATGTCGCTGGTTCCGGCGGAGACTACGGCGATCACGCCCTTGCCATATTTCGTCGCGTCGCGATGCAGAATAATGGCACGGCCGAGCTCGCGATATTCGACGATTCGAACTCTTTTTCGCACGGCAGCGAATTGCTTTTCGTTCGCACGCGTAGCCAGGATGTTGCCACCGTGTTTGGCCAGGCGAGCAAATATCCCGGCGACCTGCGCGGGAGTCTTGCCTTCTCCTAGAATGACTTCCGGCATGCCGACGCGCAGGGCGCGGTGATGATCGACCTTGGCGAAACCGAGGTCTTCGAAGGGAAGATGGCGCAGGCGGGCAACCGCGTCGTCGGGCGAGAGTTCTCGCTTGCGGACCTTTTCAAAAAGTTGGCGGATGGAGGCAGCGTTCAAGCGGATCTCAGTAATCTGCATCGGCCTTCGGCCGGGCGCAGTTTAGATTAGCACTTGCCACACGATGTCGAAGTTAGGCGTGAGCGGCGCGCGCCAGGGGACGAGAGAATGCGCGCAACTTCGCAAGGACGGCGGTGCAGACTTTTCGGGCCATGCCGGGCTCGTCGAGACGAGCCAGAAACAACCGGCGCAGGCCGCTGGGCGCGACCTTGCCCGCCAGGTAGGCGTCGTAGATCTCGCTGCCTATGAGATAACCCCAGTCCCTGGCAGAAGCTTCGAATTTCTCCCCGCCGGCACGGAGCGCGGATTGCGCCGCCTTTTCGCAGGCGGCGCGCGAAAGCGGCGCATCATCCGTTTTTGCTGCGGGACGCGCCGGATACAGGATGCGGGAACCGAAGTACGCCACAGCGTGCTCGATCACGCGGCAGTAGAATTCGTCGAGTTCGCTTTTGCGCCGGGAAGCTCCGTTCGTCTCAGCGGCGTCTCCGTCCGCGACCTGGCCATTGAGCCGTCGCGGCAATCCCTGGCAGGCGTGATGCAGGAACCGCGTGGCATCCTCGGCGGCGTACATCATCTGAAATTGGCGGATATAAAACGCATTCACTGACGGCAGGTAAGCGCTGCCGCGTTCTTCGACGCTGGCCAGCATCGCTTCCCGATGAGGCTCGTCAATGCCTTTGCGCGAGAGCAGCCGGCGCAGCATGGCGTCTGAGGAGCTGCCGTAAACCTCGGGCAACATGTCGATCAGAAACTTCGGTTGGGTTCCGTTGTGCGGCGAGTAACGATTGATTTCGAGGAAGCTGGCCAGGCTGTCGATCAGGTTGTAGATGGTGGGAGCGAAGTCGGGAATCTCTTCGCACCGGCTCCATTGATCGAGAAACAGGCGGTAGCTTTCGTATTTTTCCAGAGGCGTGGCGTTGAAAACACAGACAACTTCGTCGTTGACGCGGACGCCTTCGATCTTGTCCGCGCGTTCGCCGGCGGCGCGCCAGTAAAGGGCGTCAATATTCTGCAGGACGGTGAGGACTTTCGCGCCGGGCACTTGTTCGCTCAGTGCGCGGGGCAAGTGTCCGGGAGCAAGATGCGATTCGCCGAACAATACAAAGACAACGGCGTCGGGATGGCGCTCGCGAATCTCGGCAACCTTGGCCGCGGCATGGCGGTCGCGGGCGCCGATTTTTCTCAGGTCTTCGCGCGGCATGCAGTCGAGGCCGTAGAGTCCTTCGCCGTGGTCGCGAGCGGCGACCAGCAGATCGTGAAACGGCGCCCAGTCATATCCCCAGTCGAGATCGAAGCGGATGCGCTGGCGAAGTTCGTTTTCGTCGATCTCGCGGCGCCACCACTCGTCGAGAATGTGCTGATCACGAGCGAAGATGGTTTCAACGCCGAGCACCACCGGCCGATCGCCGGCGAGCGCACGCTGTTCGAGCAGCAATGCCGCGCTGCGCTGGGCTGTGGGCAGGGCGTGGTAGTCGCCGATGAGCACTACGTCGGCAGAGTGCACGGCCGCCTGAAGCTCTTCGGAATTGAGCAGGGAGTCGTAGTTGCGGAAAGCCTGGTTGAACTCGCGGAGATATTTTCGGCGGTTGTGCGAATCCTGGGCGCGGATTTCGCGCTCGACCCCAGCCAGCGCGTGCAGTTGCGCCGCGCTGCGCCGGGATCGAAGATTCGTGGTGGAGGACATGATTCAGTTGTCGAGCATTCTTGTAGCGCCGGTGTCCCGCCGGCTGTCGCGAGCCCGCTTCGCGCTCGCCGTCGCCGGGAAAAACATTGCTTTGAACAGATTCACCGTTTGGCGCTGCCGGCACGGCGGGCGCGACGCCCGCCGGACAGCCGCCGAGACGGCGGCGCTACACGGTCTTGACTTCTAATTCGTCGACTCCCTATGCTCCAGTGTTCGTATTGCTAACCGCCCAGGAGGCGATGTTGCCGAATCCTCCGCTGGACCATCCGCCGCAGAATCTGACGGTCGCGACTACCGGGGCCAGCGGGGCCCTTTTCTTGCGGCATCTCCTGCTGGCCTTGGGCCGCGATGCGCGCGTGCAGAAGGTGAACTTCATCGCTTCCGACAGCGCGCTGCGCGTCATGGCCGAAGAATTGCCGCTCAAAGGCCGATCCAACCTTGTCGGCCAGATTGTCGGCTTCCCCGGCGGGCGCTCATCGCGCAAAATCCAACTGCAATCGAACGACGACATCGGCGCGAACGTGGCCAGCGGCTCTTATCCCGCCGACGCCATGATCGTCATTCCCTGCAGCGTGGGCACTTTGGCGCGCATCGCCAACGGCATCGCTTCCCATCTGATTGAGCGCGCAGCTGACGTCACGCTCAAAGAGAATCGTCCGCTGGTGCTGTGTGTCCGCGAGACGCCGCTCAATAAAATCCACATCCGCAACCTGTATCGCGCCGCCGACGCCGGTGCGACCATCTTTCCGCTCATCCCGGCCTACTACTACCGGCCTGCTTCATTAGATGAAATGGCCCGCGAATTTGCCTATCGCGTGCTGGCTCATCTGGGGCTGCCCCAGCCCGGCGCTTTCCGCTGGAAAGGCTGATGGTTCAGCAACTTGACGCGTAAAGCAAAAAACACTCTGCTCTACATCTATCGACACATGCAGGGGAGGATTTCAGTGTAGAGAGCCAAAGGTGTCGGCGGCAGATGCCCGGCGGACGTGTACAAGTGTGTGCTGGTTTTCGGCTGAAGAATATTCCGCGGGAGGGCCGCCCTCGGCTGTCCGGTTGAGCGAAACTCGGCTTGAGCGAAACTCGGCGGCTCCCCGTTGCCGGCGTTCGGTGGAAATCCTTCGCTTTGCGTGGTGATACTATCCGTTATCCTTCCAGCTTCTCATTGTTTTTCCTCTCGGAAGGGACGGAGGCGCGTGTGACCTCTTCCTGCTGGTCTCGTCGCAGCGCGAGCCTGTTGGCGCTGGCCATGTCATGCCTTGTAGCGGCGGGTTCGATCTGCATCGCGCAAGACCGCAATCCGCTGGCGGACGATCCCAAGGCGGCGAAAGCTGGTGAGTATGAGTTCCGCATCAACTGCGCGCTCTGTCATGGCCTCGGCGCTCGCGGTGGAGGACGCGGGCCGGATCTCACGCGTGCAGTGAAGAAGTTCGCACACTCGGACGCCGAGATGTTTCAAGTCATCAGCAATGGAATCGCCGGAACGGCCATGCCGGCGAACGGCACCAACGGCCAGGGCGTGGGCATGACCGATGAAGAAATCTGGCAGATCATCACTTACATTCGCAGCCAGGAGGTGAAGGCGCCGTTGAAACCGCTGGGCAATGCGGCGCGCGGCAAAGATCTGTTTTATGGCGATGCGAATTGCTCGCTTTGCCACATGGTTGAGGGCAAAGGCGGACGGCTGGGGCCGGAGTTGACCGGCGTGGGCGGATCGCGGACGCGCGAGGCCATTATCGATTCGGTGCGCAATCCCAGCCGGCGGCTGGCGTGGGGATTGACGGAAGCGACGAAAGAATTTCCGCAGGAGTATGAGAGCGTCACGGTGGTGACGGCCGACGGAAAGCAAATCAAAGGCGTGACCTTGAACGAAGACAACTTCAGCGTGCAGATTATGGATGCGGGCGAACACATTCACTTGCTGGAGAAAGACAAGCTGCGATCCTTTCAGAAATCGCGGCAGTCGATGATGCCGAAGTATGATACCGAGGTTTTGAGCGACAAGGATCTGGAGGATATTGTGGCCTTCCTCGTCAGCGTGGGGGCGAAATGAAGGGGAGAGGTTTGGGTCGGAGTCGGTCACGAAGTTGCGGCGAGTTCGCGGCTGCATACATCGGCGGGGTTTGTGAACCGGGCCGCTTGGCTTGGCCTTCGCGGGACGGACAAGGCGTCCGTCGCCACACGAGTCGTGCGGCTTCACGCTTTTACAGAATTGTAAGGGCTTGCGCGACCGTCACGCTCGGAACGTTCGTATGTAGCCTTGGCGTCTTGTCTCACGCGCAGGTCACGTTCGAACGGCTGGTGAATTCCGCGAAGGAGCCGCAGAATTGGATGACTTACTCCGGCGATTATTCGGGAAAGCGCTTCAGCGGACTCGACCAGATCGACACGGCGAATGCACACACGATGGTGGCGAAGTGGGTTTATCAGACGGCCGCGACGGGAAAGCTGGAGACTACACCACTGGTCGTCGACGGCATTCTCTACGCGACCGCGCAGGACGATCGGGCCTTTGCGCTCGATGCGCGCACCGGGCGGCCAATCTGGATGTACCAGCGGCAGATTCCATCGGACATTCGGCCCTGCTGCGGGCATGTGAATCGTGGTTTAGCGATTTTGGGCGACAAGGTTTTCCTGGGTACGCTTGACGCGCACGTGATCGCGCTCGACGCGAAAACCGGAGCGGTGATCTGGGACGCGACTGCGGCCGACTATCGGACTGGCCACAGCTTCACCGTGGCGCCGCTGGCGGTGAAGAATCTGATTGTGATTGGAATTTCCGGCGGCGAGTATGGCGTGCGCGGATTCATTGACGCCTACGACGCCGACACGGGCGCGCGCAAATGGCGGTTCTACACTGTGCCGGGGCCGGGCGAACCGGGGCACGACACGTGGGAGGGCGATTCCTGGAAAGTCGGCGGCGCTCCGGCATGGAATACGGGAACTTACGATCCTGCGACGAATCAGATTTTTTGGCCGACGGGAAATCCCGCGCCGTCGAATCGCGGCGAGGGACGAGCCGGCGACAATCTCTACAGCAATTCCCTGCTCGCGCTGAACGCCGACACCGGCAAACTGAACTGGTATTTCCAGTTCACCAAGCACGACGAGCACGACTGGGATGCGACCCAGGTTCCGATCATGATCGACGTGAAAACGTCCGGCTCGCCAGGCAAGCATCTGATCGCGCAGGCAAATCGCAATGGATTTTTTTACGTGCTTGACCGCACCACAGGCAAGCTGATTTCGGCGAACGCCTATGGCAAGCAGACATGGAGCGATTCGAAAGATGCAGAAGGCCGGCCCGTCGCGAACAAAAATGCATCGCCGACGCTGGAGGGACACACGGTTTGTCCTGGTGCGCTGGGGACGACGAATTGGTTTCCGCCAACCTACGATCCACTGACCGGACTGTTTTACGTAACCGCGCGCGATCAGTGCGACATCTTCTCGACCGCCCCGCAGCCCTACGAGGCAGGGCATGCATTTTATGGCAGCGCGTATTTTCCGTCGGAAGACGCGGAGCCTTATCTGGGATTTCTCAAGGCGATTGATCCGGCGACGGGCGAAGTGAAGCAAAAGTTTCAGCATACGTCGCCGACGTGGTCGGGAGTGCTCTCGACCGCGGGAGGGCTGGTCTTCAGCGGCGACGCGGAAGGGAATTTCATCGCCTTCGATGCGGCCTCGCTCAAGCCGCTCTGGCATTTCCAGATGGGCGGAGCGGTCTATGCCGCGCCCATGGCGTTCGCGGTGGATGGGAAAGAATATGTGGCCATCGCGGCGGGCAGCGCAGTGTACGCCTTCGGGTTGCCGTAAAGCCTTCGCGAATCTCTGCCGACATCAACAAGGTCGGATGAAGGAAATCACAATTACCGAATTCAGGGCGAAGTGCTCGTCCGTTCTCGCCCGGGTGCAGAAGACGAAAAGGCCGGTCCGAATAACGCGCTTCGGAAAGCCTATCGCCGAAATTATTCCGGTTGATCCTCTCAGGAACAGGGACTGGATTGGATCAATGAAGGGCAAAATGAAAATCCTGGGCGACATTGTCTCTCACGCCTGCGATGAGGGCGACTGGGAGGTTCTGCGCTAGGCTCGAATGCATTAGGAATCTCTATTATTGCTTCCGGTGCTTCCCCCGATTGACGCCGCCTTCACTTTCGTACTAATGTGGGCTTACACCGGAAAGGAGGTGGTCGGATGACAAGTTCAGAAGGCAGTAGTAGACGTACCCAAAGACCAGGTGAGGTGGCTGAGACTTAGAGCGGTTGCTCTAAGCGGGGCCTTAGGCGCGGCATTCGCAAGAACTGCGCTTAAGGCTACAGCCCGCACACTACCGGTGATTTAAGGATTGATTCCGCCTGACGCAGGTCGGTCAGGAGCGCTGGCAAGACGAAACGTCTTGCAGCAACCCGGAGTTGCCGTAGAGGCCACGTTAGAGTGACCACCTCTTGGTCAATCCCAAACAGTCCACCGGGCGGCCCGCAGGCTCAATTGAGCTTGCGGGCCGTTCTGTTTTTGCGGAGGTTTTTGCGTTCTGCGCACGTTTCTGCGGATGATCTATCGAGTCGTCGAGGGATGACAAACACTGGCGGGCAAGGCGAAGCCCACGTTATTCTTAGCTTTGTGAGGAAGCCTGATCATCCCAACTTTGACGAAGCCGGTCTTGATGAGGCCAAAGAACGCAAACGCTTGGCCGCGACCTACGCCGGTATGACCGATGGGCAGTTGCTGAAGCTGGCCAGCAATCCCGAGGCGCTGACCGAGCCGGCCTGGGACGCGCTGGAGGACGAACTGGACCATCGTCAACTGGAGTTGCCTGCCGACCAGGTCCAACCTCGCCAGGAACTGGACTTGCGGAAATTAGTTGCAATCCGGCAATTTCGCGATTTGCCGGAGGCGCTTCTGGCGAAAGGATGCCTTGAGTCGGCGGGGATCGAGTGCTCTTTCCGCGACGACAATCTGGTTCGCCTCGACTGGTTCATCTCGAACTTCATTGGCGGGATCAAGCTCTGCGTCCCGCCGGAGGACGCAGAGAAAGCCCGTGCGATCCTCGACGAGCCCATGCTTGAAGGCTTCTATGTGCAAGGCGTGGGATTGTATGAGCAGCCCCGCTGTCCGAAATGCGGCTCTCTGGACGTCAGTGTTCGCGAGCCGGATGCCGCCCTGCACAGCTCCGCCTGGCGATGCGGCGTCTGTGATGCCGAGTGGGAAGAGGATGAAGTTCCGGGTGCGGCCGAATCAGAGACCTAGTTTCTCGAATCATAAAATCTCTGCCGGCCTAACGCCTGGAGTATGATCTTCGGCCATGGCGATGATCGACCCGGAGCAGGAGAGACGGCGGCTGGCCCAATTTTACTCCGGCCAGATGGACGGAGAGCTGGAGAAAGTCGCGGGGCAAGCCTACGAACTCACCGAACTGGCCCGCGGAGCCTTGAGAGCAGAGCTCGCCAAAAGAGGTCTAACACCCCCGTTCATCGAGGTCCCTCCGGTTATCGTCAAGGAAATACCGCAGCCGCAGCCGGGCAATCCGCCTCTTGATGAGCCTCCCACTGACGAACCCTCGCATGACGAACCTCCCGAGGAGATCGCAGACGGCCACTTTGAATTGCGTCAGATGGTCATGATTCGGCGGTTCCGGGACCTGCCAGAGGCGCTGCTGGCAAAGGGCAGCCTCGATTCTGCGGGAATCAGAAGTGTGCTCGTAGACGAGAACCTAGTGCGGCTCGACTGGTTCTGGTCAAATCTGATGGGCGGCGTCAAGCTTGAAGTGGACGCGGAAGATGCAGAGTCCGCCGACGAAATCCTCAGTCAGCCAATTCCCGAGGGTTTCGATGCCGCCGGCACGGGCGAGTACCTGCAACCGCGGTGCCCCAACTGCCAGTCTTTGGATGTTTCTTTTCAGGAACTGAACAAGCCGGTAGCGTACGTGAGCGCGTATCTCGGTCTGCCGCTGCCTCTGCGCCGCAGGGCCTGGCGTTGCCACTCCTGCAACGTGGAGTGGGAAGACGATGGAGTAGATGGTCCCTCCGAGTCAGCCGGCTAGTTTTTCGAATCCCTTGCGGATCACATCCTGGGTGTCTTCGGCCAGCTTCTTGGCGGGCAATTCTTCGCGCGTGAACCAACGGACTTCGGCGGCGTCGCTGCCGGCGTGGAGTTCTCCCCCGACCGGGCGGCAAAGAAAATCGATCAGAACATAGTGATATTGCACGCGCTGCTCGTCTTTGCTCAGGCCGTCTTTACTCAGGACGCTTTTACTCGGAACGTCGCGCAGGACGCGGTCGTAGACGCCAAGCAGATCTCCAGGTTCGACAATCAGTCCAGTCTCTTCGCGCGCCTCGCGCACGGCGGCCTCGCGCACCAGTTCGCCGACTTCGAGCACGCCTCCTGGGATGGACCACTGGGCTTGCAGCGGCGGGTGAGCGCGTTTGACCAGAACCACGCGATCGCCTTCGATGATGATCGCACCCACTCCGATGATCGGCTGCTCGGGGAATTCACGTTTCATGACTCAAGGATTCTAATTTATCGCATACCCGTCGCTTCGCTCCGCGGGCGGACGAGGCGTTTGCCCCTCCATTCTGATTCGCGGAGCGCGCCGCAGGAACTCACGAACGCCATCCGAATCGTTACAATAACGACTGCATGGCCCTCGAAGAATACAAACGCAAGCGGCGGTTTGAAGACACGCCCGAGCCGCCACCGAAAATCGAGACAAAGTCCGGCCACCGCTTCGTGGTGCAGATGCATGATGCCACGCGGCTGCACTTCGATTTTCGCCTGGAGATGGAGGGCGTGCTCAAGTCATGGGCGGTGCCGAAGGGGCCGTCGCTCGATCCCGCGGACAAGCGGCTGGCCATGCATGTCGAGGATCATCCGGTTTCGTATTTCGATTTTGAGGGCAACATTCCCGAGGGAAACTACGGCGCGGGCAGCGTGATGGTGTGGGACGTAGGGACGTGGGAACCGTTGTCTCCCGTACAGAAGGATGGAAAGTATGTTCCGGGTACTGATGCCGAAGCGGCGACGATGCTGGCCAAAGGCGATCTGAAGTTTCGCCTGCATGGCAAGCGGCTCAAAGGCGATTTCGCACTGATCAAAATGAAAGGCCGGCGGGCGGGCAGCAAGGGCAACGAATGGCTGATGATCAAGAAGCATGACGAGCATGTGGTGGACGGTTATGACGCGGTCGATTTCGACGAGTCGGTGCTCAGCCAGCGCAGCATGGAAGAAATCGCCGGCGATGCTGGATCGAGAGAGTGGAGGAGCCGGCCGGCTGGACGCGGCAAGTTGAAAGCGGCGTGGTTGGCGGATGCAGTCGCTAAGCTCGATAAGAAGCGAAAGGAAAAATCGACCTCACAGGACACGGGAGAACACAGCGGTTCGGTAAAAAAAAAGTCACGAAGCGGCCGAAACGGCGATGAGTCGAGTGACCGGACCGCGCCGAGCGACGCGAAAGAGTCGAGCGAACGAACGAAAGCGAGCAAGGTAGCTGCCAGCGGAAAATCCTCTGCGTCCTCAGCCGCCCCTGTGGTTAAGCCGCTGGCTGCAAGCTCTCCCGCGGCCGGACCGGTCAAACGGCCGATGCCTTCGGCGATTCATCCCATGCTGGCGGAATCGATCGATGAACCGTTTGATGGCGCCGAGTGGCTTTTCGAGATCAAGTGGGATGGATACCGCGCGATCGCGTTTATCGAGAACGGAAAAGTGCGTCTGGTCTCGCGCAACCAGAACGACCTGACGCCGCGCTATCCCGAATTGAAGGACATGGCGCAACTCGTCGAGGCCAAGAATGCGATCCTCGACGGTGAAGTGGTGGCCCTCGATGAAGACGGGAGGGCGTCGTTCAGCCTGATGCAGCAACGCACCGGATTTCGTGCCGGCGGTAAGCGGGCGGCGGCGAAGGCCGACATCCCGGTGCTCTACTACGCCTTTGACCTGCTTTATCTCGACGGCTACGATTGGCGGCGCGTGCCCCTCGAAGAGCGCAAGAAGAAACTGGCGTCCGTGCTGCGTGCCGGAGATGCGCTGCGTTATTCCGATCACTACGAAGAACACGGTAAGGCTCTGTTCGACATCGCGAAGAAAAAAGGGCTGGAAGGAATTCTCGCCAAGAAGCGCGCCAGTTACTACGAAGAACGGCGCAGCCGGGAGTGGCTGAAGCTCAAGATTCGGCACGCCATCGAGTGCGTGATCGGCGGCTATACCGAACCCGAGGGCAGCCGCGCGCATTTCGGATCGCTGGTGTTGGGTCTCTACGACAACAGAGATCGGCTGATTCATGTGGGCCAGGTGGGCAGCGGGTTCGATCAGACATCGCTCGATGAGATGTGGAAAACGTTGAACAAGATCGAGACGAAAACAAATCCGTTTTTCGGAGAGGTCGAGGCATTGCGCAAAGTGTTTTGGGTCAAGCCCGAACTGGTTGCGGAAATTGAATACGCGGAGTGGACCGGCGGCACCAGCGAGGGCAGCGGCCCGAAACTGCGCTCCCCGGTCTTCCTCGGCTTGCGCGACGACAAAGATCCAAGAGAATGCAAGCTAGATCAGTAACGAGTACTCAGTACTCAGTACTCAGTTAAGGACAGAATTTCGCAGCCTCTGGTCTTTCTGGTACTGAGTACTGGGTACTTACTTGATTTCTTTCATGGCCAGGAGCGTGCCATAATCGCGGCCTGAAGGGTCGACCGCGCGCGCCACGACGGCGGCAAACGCGTCTTTGATCTCAGGAAATCTCGCGACCAGGGCGCTCATCACGGCCACGTTGCTTTGATACGACTGCGTCGCATTGGAGACATCGGCGGCCTGGTATTTCACAATCAGATCCAAATCGTCGCCCACGGCTTGAGGAAAAATCTCAGTCAGCTTGTAGGTGGAGCTTCCGGCAATCAGATTGGCGGTTTTGCCGTTCTGCGGAAAATCGGCCGGTTTCGCGCCTTGCGCCTCGTCGTACAGCTTGTCGGTGACTGCCGTGCTCATAAAATCCAGCGGCGACGCCAGGTAGCGAGCCTCGATGTAATAGAGCCAAGCATCGTGCAACTCGCCTTTGCTCTTGTACTCGCGGGCACGGGTCGCAAACCAGTCGCTGTCGTGTCCGCCGACGGCTTCGGGCCGGATGTAAAGTCCGCCCAGTTTCCAGTCATTCCCTGCCTGCTCCAGAATGAGGGACACGCTGCTGTCGCTTTTCGCCGAGGCTGCGTCCAGAACATCGACGGCATATTTTCCAGGCTGCAGGTTGTCGAGATAAAAGACCGCGCTGTTGGCCGTCTGGCCATTCTTTCCGAAGACCCCGCAGTAAAACTCGCCATGCGCGAGCGGCGCGGCGCCCTCGACATGGAGCAGGAAAATTGATTTCAGTGTCGACTTGGCGTCAGCCAGATCTTTCTGATGATCTTTGACGGCGGCTTCAATGCTGGAAAAATCCGCAGCCAAACTAGCGGCCGCATTCTGCCGCAACGAGGCGCTATCGCCCCTGGCCACCATGTCGAAATAGCGCTGTCCGGTGGCGCTGATGGCCGCCCGGGTGGCGTCGTCGAGATCGCCGGCCGTGTCGCAACTTTGTGCACGGGCCTGAGCCGCGGAAAACGACAGCATGACCACAACTGCCAAGCCAACCCAGACCGTGCTGGGCTTAAGACTGCGGCGCTGACGCATGGTGATGAACCCCGCTCTCGTTTGCGGTTCGTGGGAGCGGCCCTGCCAAGTTTACGCCAGCAAGGCAGCCCATGAAAATTTTAGTTGGAAACTGAAGTCCCTGACTATACAGGGTTTACTGGTATTCTCGGCTGCCGTCATGGTCCATGCAGACGCAAGGCGCCAGGATTGGCACGTTCTTTTCGGTAAGCAGGGGAGCAGCGGTTCTGCCCGAGCCCGGACCGGGTGTAGAATGCAGGGAAAGCAGCTTTGTTCGTCTCCCCCGAACCAGTCTCTTCCTACTAGAGATTTAGACGTATAGAGATGCAGGAGCAGCGCTGATGAGCACGCGATTCAAACTCAAGAGATTTTCCGGCGTGCTCGTCCTGTGCGCGGTGGTCTTGTGCCTCGGGAATGTTTATGCCACCGACGCTGCTTCGACCCATACGGTGCATCGGAAGAAGATAAAAAAGCCTGAGCTGCCTCCGCTACCATCTGGCCCGACTGGGCGGCCTGTGCCGCAGCTTCCTCTGGACTCGATCAAGCCGGTGGCGCCAGAAGTGAGTTTCGAACATGGCGAGCTGACCATTAACGCCACCAACTCAACGCTCGGCGACATTCTTCGGGCTGTGCATAAGGAAACCGGCGCCGAAATTGAAATCCCCGATGCGCAGGACCGAGTGGTGACCCATCTGGGGCCAGGACCGGCCCGAGCGGTGGTTGCCGAACTGCTGAACGGGTCGCGCTTCAACTACGTTCTGCTGGGTTCGCCCCAGGATCCCAACCTGCTGACTCGCGTGGTTCTGGTGGCGAAATCGGGGCCGGATAATCCTCCTGCCGGGGGAGCGCAGGCTGCCAAGGCCGCCAATCCGCCGCAAGAAACGCCGCAGGATGCGAGCGACGCGGACACAAGCGACGACAGTAACAATATGATCGATGAGAATGCGGACCAGCCCGCGGCTGAAGTTGACCAGCCGCAACCCGAACAGCCCGGTGTGAAAACTCCGCAGCAGATGCTGCAGGAAATGCAGCAGCGGCAAATGCAGTTCCAGCAGCAGCAACAACAGCAGGGCGGGCAACCACAATCGCCGGGTCCGGGCATGCCGCGCCTACCGCAGACCCCGCCAGACCAATAACGAACGATTCTGGTCCGCGGATCGGATGGATCCCGACGGGGTCAACTGCGGCTAAGAGAAGATCACAGATTGAAGGATTCGATCTGACCCGGAAGATTTTGGAAGATTTCTACGGCCGGTTGCCGCGAACATCTGCCCGCATGTCGGGCCGAACATCGGAGCGAGGCGTGGAGCGGGAAGCGAGAGACGAATCGTTCTCTTCCATCGTCTGTTGCAACAAATTCCAGTCGCGATCGATTGCGGTTTCCGAAATGCCGCGTGGCGATCGGCGCAGCAACTCCGACTCGAGGCGAGCTTCAAGCAGCTGCCGCAGCAGCTGCGGCGGGGCGGTGCCATCCATAATATTGTCGGCCGTGTCGCCGACTTCTATCAGATTGTCTCCCACTTCCATCTCCAGAACCGGCCGGCCCTGGTCGTCCACATCAACTTCGGCGCGCGATTGCAACTTACCCCACGCTCGATCGGCGCGGCGTGCTGATGTCTCCGGATAAGCCCCGGCCAGCAGATGCTTCAACTCCAGCTGATAGGCACGGAGATCTTCATGGTCGAGCGGAGGCTCGGGATCGCCGCCCACCACGTAGACCTTCGCGTCCCGCCCCGGTTCGAATCGTCCCGCCCCCGTGCCTTCATAAACTGCGAAGACGCACCCCGCAAAAATCGGGCTTACCACCGCGCTGGGCACAAAATATTTCTTCGATTTCAAAAACGACTCCACCACTCCGTGCACCGCCGAACTGCGCGGCATGCTGCCGGGAACCTGCGGGATGATGAGCCGGGAAAAATGAATCTGGGGATGGTGCGCGCAATATTTCGTGAGCCCCTTCGCCATTTGCTTCGGCGTGGTAATGCCGACATCGGCGACGACGCTGCGGTGCAGCGCTTTCGGATAGTAAAAATTGATGATGTCCTTCGCGAAGTCGGCGCAGTTTTTCGAGACCGTGCGGAAATGCGATTGATTCGGCGACGCGTTCAGCTTGCGAATCAGCGCCGCATCCTGCTCCGGAGTGGTTTCAATTTCGAATCCGTAGATGGTGCGGTCGTAGGACGAACCCACAAGTTCGTACCAGTTGCCGCCTGGGGTCTGGCCGTTTTTTGCATCCGGAACAATGTCCTCGAGATATTTGCGACGGTAGCGGTCGCGCAGAAACGCAGTCATTCTGGCGTCGGCAAATAGAGGCACGTCCTCCGGGCGCTCGACGGCATAGAGATAGGGAACGAGAGGAATGGCAATCCAGTCGTAGCCGTCGACGCCATCGTAACGGCTGATGACCACGCCGGTTTCTCCGGGGGCACAGCGGCGAAGAATAACGGGTGTCTCCGCGCAGACGCCGGATAAATAAACTGCGGCATGCCCGGTCGCAGTAAAAAATCCCAGCTTGCCGTAGGGCTCTTCGAGAAGAAGCGTAGCCGAGGCGGTGGCAGCAGATGCGCAGGCCAGGATCATCAAGGCTAGTGTCCCCAAAACGCGCCGCATGGATTGGATGTGGCGTGAAAGCATGGTTACCCCAGAGTCCTAATTCTAACTTCGCTAATAAGAACCCTTTAGCCGAAGATTAGTTGCTGAGAATCGGAAAAACCAGTTACGGAAGTGCAGCAGATTGAGCGGGGTAAAGGCCTGAGCTTCGGCGAATGAAAATGAAAGTATATTTTGCGCCGCGCATGTTCTGTGTCGGCGTGTCGCGGGCGCTTAAGGCCGAGCGCAGGTTTCTTCTTGCAGCGCGATACAATGTTGCCGCGTTCGGCATGGGAATATGCGAGGGAGGAACACTCTGAACTGGGCTGGCAGGTTGCGTCCGAGCGTGGGGCTTGACCGGCGCGATTTTCTGGTCCGTTTCTGCCAGGGTGCGGGAGTCACTCTTATTCCCTCTCGCCTGTGGGGATTTGCTTTTCCCGATGTGGGGACTTTTGCGCTCGGGAATAATTCCGCGGGCGATGTCGCCTACCATCTTCATCCTCACTACCGGGCTCAGCGGCCGCTCGACGCCGCGCTCGTGAAAGTGCAGGCCGGGCTTGACGATTTCATCACAGAAAAATATGCGGAGCAGATTGGGAGGATTCTTGAGGAGTGGAGTGCGAAATTGCTGCGTTCTCCGCAGAGACACGGAACGGAAGCGCTGGCGCAGTTCGTGGCCGACGATTTTCTTGGGGCATCGCCTCGTCCACTGGAGTCGCGAGTCGTGCGGCAAGACTCCATACTGAACGTGCGCCGGAACAAATTCGCAATCCAAGCCACGCTGAACCGCGAAGACTTTCTGCGAGAACTTCGATCCCGCTTCGATGCGTTCTCGAAGATCGTGACCGCAGAGTTCCAGGTCACCGGCATCGAAGCGAAGACTGCGGATGTCCGGCAACCGGCTCCAGCTTCTTCGCAGGTTTCAAATTCGCAGGTTTCGAGTTCTCAGGTCTCAAGCTTGCCAGTTCCAAGCCGCATCCAAACTCGCGTGCGCTTTGAAATCGTAGGCACGGGGACAGATTTCCATCGCGAACAACTGGTGGGCAATTGGGATCTGACCTGGAAAACCTCGCCGTCGGGCGATTTCGAGATACAGAGTTGGCATGTGGTTGACGAAACTCAGGCACGAACCGGTTCACCAGTCTATCTCGACGTCACGGCGGCAGCGTTCGGAAGCAACTCTTCCTATTCCGCGCAGATGCTGCACGGCACCGACTACTGGCGCACGATTCTGGACGGCGCCTGCGGCATTGATATTTACGGTCACAACGGAATTTCAGTGGCCGACATTGACAACGATGGCTTCGACGACGTCTACGTTTGCCAGCCCGCCGGACTTCCGAACCGGCTCTATCGCAATCGCGGCGACGGGACATTTGAGGACATCACGGACTTCTCGGGCCTCGGCATTCTGGAAAATACCGCGTGCGCGCTGTTTGCCGATTTCAACAACGACGGCCGGCAGGACGTGGTTGTGGTGCGGGCGAGCGGACCGCAGCTCTTCCTGAATGACGGCAGCGGGAAATTTAGCGAGAGGCCGGACGCATTTCGGTTTGCCAATCCGCCGCAGGGCACGTTCACTGGCGCCGCCGTCGCCGACTATGACCGCGATGGATGGCTCGACATTTATTTTTGCCTGTACTCGTACTACCAAGGGACGGGGCAATATAAATATCCGTCTCCGTATTACGACGCGGAGAATGGTCCGCCGAATTTTCTGCTGTGCAACCAGCGCGACGGCACATTTCGCGATGTGACAACCGAATCCGGACTGAGCCAGAACAACACACGCTACAGCTTCTGCTGCGGTTGGAGCGACTATAACGGCGACGGCTGGCCCGATCTTTACGTGGTCAACGATTTCGGGCGAAAGAATCTTTACCGCAACAGCGGGAACGGAACCTTTACCGACGTCGCCGCGCAGGCGGGGGTTGAGGACGTTGGCGCGGGGATGAGTGTGTGCTGGTTCAATTATGACAAGGTCGATCGCCACCCTGATGGCGCCGAGGATCTCTACGTGGCCAATATGTGGACCGCGGCCGGCGAACGCGTCTCGACCCAGGATATCTTCAAGAAAGATTCGCCCGAAGAAATCCGCGCACTGTACCGGAAACATGCGATGGGAAATTCTTTATTTCGCAATCTGGTTCGCAATGGCGGAACTGCATTTGAGGACGCGACGGGTTCTTCCGGCACGGGAGTCGGGCGCTGGTCATGGTCGAGCGACGCATTCGATTTTGATCACGACGGATTTCCCGACCTCTACGTCACGAACGGTATGGTTTCCGGGCCGTTGCGGGATCCGCCGGGAAAGGATCTCAACAGTTTCTTCTGGCGGCAGGTGGTGGCGAATTCACCCGATGACGCGCGGGCAGCGCCTGATTACGAATTGGGATGGAATGCGATCAACGAGCTGATTCGCGCCGACGGAACCTGGAGCGGCTATGAACGCAACATTTTTTATGCCAACAACGGAGATGGAACTTTCTCCGACGTTTCGGCCACGGTTGGAATGGATTTTGTTGAAGACGGCAGGTCGTTTGCCCTCGCGGATTTCAATCATGATGGGCGGCTGGAAATATTCTTGAAGAACCGCAATGGCCCGCAGCTGCGGCTCTTGAAGAACTTCGTGGGCGACCTGCCGCCATCCATTGCCTTTCGGCTTAAAGGAACGAAAAGCAATCGTGACGCAATCGGCGCCTCGGTTACGATCGATTCCGATGCAGGGCGGCAGACTAAGACACTGCAGGCGGGATCAGGCTTTCTTTCCCAGCATAGCAAAGACATTTTCTTCGGATTAGGAGGAGCAACAGGATCGGTGCGTGCGTCGATACGCTGGCCGAGCGGGACGACACAGGAACTGGGCGAGGTTCCGCCAAACCACAGGGTTTGGGTCGAAGAAGGTTCTGTGCCACCGCGCGTGGAGCCCTTCAAGGCAGGTTCGAAGTTGCCTTTGCCCGCAGAAAGCGTTCGCGGCGTGGAAGCGCTCCCTGAAAAAGTCGAAAGCTGGCTTCTGGAACCTTTTCCCGCGCCAGAATTTTTTCTTCCGGATTTTTTAGGCCAGACGCGAACTCTTTCTACCTTTCGCGGCAAACCGGTTTTGTTGAATTTGTGGAGTGCCGAATCGCGAGATTGCAAAGAAGAGTCGGCGATGTTCGAGCGAAACTCTGCTCGCTGGACAAGTCAGGGACTGCACCTGATCGTCGTGGATGTGGATGGCGGAGCGGAGGGCAACAAGCACGACCTTAAGCGCCCGTATCTTGTTCTTCGCGGTTCCGACGATTTCGCTGCCATATACAACATTGTTTACCGCCAGTTGTTCGACCGGCATCGCGACCTCACTCTGCCCACTTCTTTTCTGATTGACGCCAAAGGGGACATCGTAAAGGTGTATCAAGGCTCAATCGATTCGTCGCACATCGAGCACGACTTCCAGCACATTCCTCAAAATGACGCCGATCGGCTGGCGCGGGCTCTGCCGTTTCCAAGCGCGACGCACACGCTGGAATTTGGACGAAATTATCTTTCGTATGGAGCGCTTTTTTTTCAGCGTGGATATCTCACCCAAGCGGAAGCCGCCTTCCAGCAAGCCTTACGCGACGATCCTTCGAGCGCGGAGGCGCTCTATGGAATCGGAAGCGTCTATCTCAATCAGAACAGGAATGCCGCCGCGAGAGACGCCTTCGAACGGGCGGTGAAGCTGCAAGCCAGCTATCCGGGGACGCTTCCCGATGCGTGGAATAATCTGGGCGTCATTGCCACGCGCGAGGGACAAGTGGATCATGCGATCGATTGTTTTCAGCAAGCCCTGAAACTCAATTCGCACCACTTGCTTTCGCTCGACAACCTGGGCAACGCCTATCGCCTGGAAAAACACTGGGACGAGGCCCGCATTGCGCTCGATCATGCCCTGGAGATTGCCCCGCGGGATGCGGAGGCGAACTACAGCCTGGGCATGGTCTTTGCCCAGACCGGCGACAACGAAAAAGCCTACGAACATTTGCAGCGGGCGTTGCAGGCGCGTCCCGATTATCCGGAGGCGCTCAACAATCTGGGAGTGCTGTATCTGGTCACGCAGCGGCGGGATCAGGCAGTGGAGAGCTTTGAACAGTGCATTCGTACGGCTCCCGGCTTCGATCAGGCATATCTGAATCTGGCTCGCGTCTACGCGCTGGAAGGCTCGCCGGAAAAGGCTCGCGCGATTCTCCTGGAGTTGCTCCAACAGCACCCTGATCACGCGCAGGCGAAAGAGATGCTGGATCGACTGCACCCGCATCAACTGCACCCGTGAAGCTGCTTGCGGCTGCTATGGCTTGGGAGCCGCTGCAGTCAGCAGATCAACGAACAGCTTGTAGAACTTCTCCGTGTTCAAATCGGTTTGGACTTCGATGGGCGGCCCTGCCATTCTGGGTTTATCTTTTTCCGTCCAACTGAGCGTGTCTCCGTAGCCTGCACCGCGATCGAGATCTATATCGAGGTAGAGCGTTTCCCTCGCCGTAATCACCGTGGGATCGAGCCAGGCCACGGCCGCCAGTTCATCCCATAAATAGTTGTACTGGCCGTGGAGCCTCGCGTATGTTCCGACGTACCGCGCCGCGGGCGAGTTGCCGGCCTTGACGCGGTCGAGCAGTTCCTGGGTAAATCGCGTCTTTACCGAAATGTCCACGGTCGTGGCGACGATTTTCTTCCACGGCGCAGTCAGCACCATGTGGGCCGCTTCCGGATCGAACCACAGATTAAATTCATGGCGAGGAGTATTTACGAATTCCGGATCGTCCGTTTTAGGGTTCAGGCTCGCGCCCATGAAGACAAGTTCCTTCACAAGGCCAGGAAATTCGGGATCAATCGTAATGGCCAACGCGAGGTTGGTCATGGGGCCACCCTCGTAAATTGTGATCTCGTGCGGATACTTGTGAACCATGCGCACCAGAAAATGCGCCGCGTCTTCGTCGAGCGCCTTGGCGGTGGGCTTGCCTTCAGGCATTTCGCCCAGATCGTCTGGCGGATGATATCGCCGCGGAGTCCACGCCCCGATCCACGGCACGGCGCCGAATTGCTGCTCCCATAGTTCGATTTCCTCCTTGCGCCGGACCAGTGGATACTCCGCTCCCGGCACGACTGGAATGTCGGTTCGTCCGACGATTTCCAACATACGCAGCGTGTGCGCGACTTCTTCCTTGAGCCACGCATCGCCAGTGACGACCGTGATGCCGAGAATTTCGGCCTCAGGAGATTGCACCAGAAGCAGAATGGATTGCTGATCCGTTCCGGCCGGGCCAGCCGCATCCTGATCGATGATGATCTTGCGCTTACCCACATGCTGGCTCAACCCGGGCAAGCAGGTAAGCAACAACGCCGCCGGGACGAGCCACAACCGCACAGTTCGGAACACGGACCGCAACCGCATTCGAGTATGATTTGTCATGAAGCAAGATTTTTCATGAAGCAAGATTTTTCATGAAGTAAGATTTGTTACGAAGCTGTGCATTCTATTTCCTGAGCGCGTGGCGCGCCAGCAGTTTCTCTCGTCCTGGCGAAATTTTCAGAGCGGGTGCCGTCATCTCGCGGATTTATGGTCGGTTTCGCACATCAGATTGGAGCAGCGGGATTCGCGGCCTGCAGGGCGGCCGCGTTGGCGATGGCGACTCTTGCGCCGATGGCCGTCTCTCAGTCTGCGCCGTCGGCCTCGCTGCACGGCACCGTGCGCGACCAGCAAGCGAAGCCGGTCGCGGACGCAATCGTGATCCTGCAAGCCCCAGGCTCGGCGCAAATCATAAAGACTCGCACGGATCCCCAAGGCAGCTACACATTTTCGGCGCTGCGCGACGGCGTCTACGCGTTGCGGGCAGAAATGCCCGGATACGCGACCGCAACCATTTCGTCTCTCTTCCTCGGCTCGAACGAAGAAAAGATGGTCGATGTGACACTGGCCCGAGCCAGTTCCAGCTTGCCGGCCGGTTCGTCGCAGGCTCCGCAATTTTTTGATGCGCCCCAGTTCACCGTCTCAGGCGTGACGGATACGACCAGCCTCGGCGGCCACGGGTCAGACGCGATCGTGCGTACTCGCGATTCGCTGGCGAAAGAGACCGCATCCCTTGAGGCCGACGATGTATCGAAGCCGGGCTGGGATATAGCGCACGGCCCCCTGCGCGAACAGGCCAAACGCGAACGCGACCGGCTGGAGAGCCTGCTTGTTCAGCATCCCAAGGATGGGAAACTTCATCACGCTCTCGCCGATGCGGATGAAAAACTTGCCGACCCGCTGTCCGCGGTAGGGGAATATCAGCGCGCGGCTGAACTCGACCCGAGCGAAGGCAATCTATTCGATTGGGGGGCCGAACTTCTGTTGCATCACGCCCCGGAGCCTGCGGGGGACGTTTTCAGCAAAGGTAATCGGCTCTTCCCGAATTCCACGCGCATGCTGCTCGGCCTGGGTGCGGCGTGGTTTGCCCGCGGCGATATCGATCGGGCGGTCGCAACCATCTGCCGGGCTTCCGATTTGAATCGCAACGATTCGCTCCCGTACCTGTTCCTAGGAAAAATCGAAATTGCCGAGACCGTGCCACCCGCGCCGGTGATTGAGGCCCTTCACCGTTTTGTTACGCTGCAGTCGGGCAATGCCGAGGCGAATTTTTACTATGCGGTTGGTCTGTGGAAGCTGCGCAAAAGCGCGCAAGACGCGGCGGCGGTCGCAGCGCTGCTGCGCAAAGCCATCGAGCTCGATCCTAGGTTTGCTCCTGCCTATCTCCAACTGGGAATTCTTCACTCTGCACAAGGGAACGAATCCAGGGCCATTCTCGATTATCAGCACGCGCTCGCAACTGCGACCGCAGGAGGCGGCGCCGCTTCCCAGATGGCTGCTTCTGCAATCGTGGCTTCTGCAATCGAGGCTGCAATCGAGGTTTCTGTAATCGAGGACGCGCACTACCGGCTGGCCCAGGCCTATCGCCGCATGGGCAACGAGGACAAGGCGAACACGGAACTTCAGCTTTACGAAAAGATGGCCAGGGAATCGGGCGAAACCATGGAGCGAGAACGCCACGAGGTCCGTCAATTCGTGTATACCTTGCGCGACCAGCCTGCGGCGGAAAATCGCTAAAAATCGCTAGAGCCACAGGCGAGCCACTGCCGTCGTTGGCGCAGGTTTCCGTCTCGCTGTGTTACACTTTCTGATTCATACTGAAGAACAAGTTGTACCGAGCGCGTTCAATCCGCACATGCTTTTTTCCAAAGAATATGTGGGCTATCTGGCCCGCGAAGTCACCAAGAAACTGATTGCTGGCGAATTCATCGACACCTCGGCGGTTCCGGCCGTGACCGAGCGGGTGAACGCCGCGCTGGTTGACGAACTCTCGCTCGAAGACCGTATCAACGACGAAGTGCGGGTGATTCTCGAAGCCTATTCCGATGAAATGAACAAGACTGGCGCCAACTACCAGGAAATGTTCCGCAAAGTGAAGACCGAGCTGGTGCGCAAGTATAAGGCGGTGCTGTGAGGCTGAGCCGCGACAAGGTGAATGTGCTGGCCCGCGCCGTCTCCGACGTGCTCAAGCAAATGGACCAGGTCGAGTTCATCGAAGATCCCAATACCATCCGCCAGGAAACCCGCAAGATTCTCGAAGACCTGCTCAACCAGGAAGAAAAAATCGATCTCGCCGCCCGGCAGAAGATCGAGAGCCAGAAACGGACGATTCTCGAAGGCTCGCAGGAGTGGGACATCCTCTACCGCAAATACTACAGCGAAGAAGTAAAGAAGCTCGGCGTGTAGCTAGGGCACTGCTTCCAATTCAATCGACACCAGATTCCGCACCGACCGCGCCGGCCGCTTGTCTTCGGTCACGACGAGCTTGAACGGACCGGAGTGCGCATCGAGCGGCTTGCCGTTCATGGTGTCGGCGACCAGAACTTCTCCGGGATGAAAACTGGGATCGACCTCGGCGAGCGCGAGCACGGCTTTATAGCCGTCGGAACCAGTGGCGACGACGTAGTTAGCAAGCGCCTTGCCGCGGAGATCGCCTCCCAAGGGCGCGCCCACCTTGGCCAGGAGATCCGCCAACTGAACCCCGGAATAAGTTTCATCCGCGTTGGTGTGGGAATTGTGAATCGTGACGGTGGTGTGCGGCATGGCCTTCAGCTCCGTAGCCGTAAATCGCAAAGGAGCCTGGAGAGTTTTCGTGATCAGGAGCAGACTGTCGTTTTCCGGTGCAGCAGGCGGGGCCGCGGCCTGCTGGGCCGGAAGATTACCCAGCGCCAGGACCGAGCAGAAGACGAGCGTGAAGCGAAGATGTTTCCCGCGCATGCAGGAAAGCATAGCGCGGAAACGCAAGCGTGTCAGCCGAACGCTCGACTCGGGAACACGCGGCAAAAAAGCCCCGCTGGCGCGGGGCTGATGGGGGAGGGCCGCTCTTCAATCTTTGGCGGTCTGCGTCTCAGGCTGCGGGTTTCTTGCGCAGGATCGTCTGTAGGTGCTGCCGGTATTGTTGTGAGTTGTTCGTGATCTTGCGTTGCGGCAGGCTGGTCAGCCACAGGTTGTGAGGAACGGAGCGGCGTTCGCGGCGCGAGCCCACGTGCCCGCGGTGCCGCAGGTTCGTGGGATGTTTCTCCGCCGTGTGTTGTTGCCACCCGCTTCCGTCGGTCACATTGAAGACTCCGATGTAGCCACCGGCGACCAGTTCGAGCGGACTCTGGATCACGTTGCAGCGGTCGAACTGGGTTGAACCCTGCAGCCGAAAACTTTCAAACCACGCCGGATAGACAAAGTCCGAGACCAGGATGTTATTCATCGGATAGCCGAAGCTGTCGTCTTCGCAGGCATCGCAAACTTCGTAGGCGTAGAGCATCCCGGCGGCGTTTGCGTTCTGCACGAAGACAGTCAGGTTGATGTTGGGATCGGCCAGCATTTCCAGCAATTCATGGCTGGCGGTGACGCTCCACGAAGTGCCGGATTTCAGGTCGCTGGCGGCAAAGACCTTGCCCATGGGCAGGCCGTCGGGCGTGAGATCGTGATAGCCGAGCGCTCCGGCCTGATCGGAATCGTCCAGGATCACCAGCCACCAGCTTCCGTTCAGCGGCTGCGCTCCCTGCGGAATCATCTTGAGTTCCGCGTCTGTGCCCCAGACGGGGCGAAAGTCGTTGGTCACCTGCTGCTGCAAGGCGGCCACGACCGGTATCACTTCAGCATCGGTCAGCACGGTGCTCTCGTTGATGACGGATATCTGAGTTGTCGCCAGTTGCGCGTGAGAGATTGGTGGCATCAGCTTCTCCTTCTTCTCCTTAGACTTCTTCCCTTGGAAATAACCGGGATTGGGAGAACGCGCAGGGAAGATGCGTGACTCTGTAACCGCAAGGTAATACCCTGAATTCTGAGGAGCAAGGATTATTCGCGAGGATCTTGAAGATTCCTGATTTGGGTTTCCAGTTTGGAACGACATTCGGAACGACAGAAGAAAACAACAAGCACTAAACGGCGAAGGTTCGCATCCGAAGAGCGCGAAGAAAATCTGCTCGAATCACCGCGACCACCTGAGTTTTGACTGGCTCTGAGATGAACGCTGCCCAAAGCTCCGAACTCGAGACGCTGGTCAAGCGCGCTGCCGCAGACGCGGGCTTTGACCTCGCAGGCATCGCTCCCGCCGGCGATGCGCAAGAACTTGAATATTTTCCCGCATGGATCGCCGATGGCCGCGCCGGCGAAATGAAATACATGGAAGCCCGAGACGAACGCGGCGATCTCAAGCGCGCGTCGCTGGCGCGCGTGGCGCCGTGGGCGCGGAGCGTGATTGTCTGCGCAATGAACTACAACACGGATCATCCTTATTCAACCCAAGCGCACGATTCCGGCCGAGGATGGATCTCGCGCTACGCCTGGAGCCGCGAAGACTATCACGATGCGGTCCTGCGCCGACTGAAGCAGGTCGAAGCCGCGCTGCTTGAGTTGGTTCGGGCCGGGCAGGAATGCGCGCCGGCCCTTACCACGCGGAGCTACGTCGATACCGGACCCATCGTCGAACGCGTCTTCGCCAAGTACGCGGGCGTGGGATGGATCGGCAAGAACACCTGCATCATCAACCAGAAGAAAGGCTCGTGGCTTTTTCTCGGAGTGATCCTCACCTCGCTCGAACTCGTGCCTGACCTGCCCGCGCCCGACCGCTGCGGCACCTGCACACGCTGCATCGAGGCGTGCCCGACCGACGCAATTCTTGCGCCCTACCAGCTCGACTCCAACAAGTGCATTGCCTATCTCACCATCGAGAAGCGCGGCGCGATCTCGGAAGAACTCCGCACGGGCATGGGCCGGCACATTTTCGGCTGCGATATCTGTCAGGATGTTTGCCCGTGGAACCGCAAAGCTCCGGCTACGACCGCGCCGGAATTTCAAGCGCGCGCCGGCCTGGTGAATCCGGCGCTGGCGTGGCTTGGGGAAATCTCAGCCGAGGAGTTTCGTCAAACTTTTCGTGGATCGCCCATTCGCCGCACCAAGCGCTCCGGCCTTCGCCGCAATGTGGCCATCGCCATGGGCAACAGCGGGAATCGCGACTTTCTTCCTGCGCTGGACAAGCTGGCCCGCGATGAAGACGAAGCCGTGGCAGAGAGCGCGCGCTGGGCGAAAGAGCGCTTGTCACGTCCCGCAGGGCAGCACAACTAACAGAAAGCCAAACCTTCGTGCCTTCGCGGAGCCGGCAACCGCCCATTCTGCCTTGGACAGTTACCGCTCCGCGAAGGACCAGGATCCGGCTTCATGCCATATCCTCAGTTCTGTTTCGCATCCGCGTGCAAGGACTGGCTGGCGGTCGTGGAATTTGCCGCCACTTCCACTTTCTTCAAGCTCGGCTGCGCCCGTTCCCACAGAATCCGCGCATCGGCTGCATCGTTCGGATACGCGTCGGTGGATTGCTTTCCCGCCGGCTCGAGGATGATATCGACTCGACGGTTGTAGGCGAGCCAGGTCGCTTGGGCGCGGCGCACCATCCACTTCTCCGGCTTTTGCGGGTCTTCGGCCTGCAGCTTTGACACTTCCTTCTTGCTCAATTCCTGCTGCTTGCCGTCGGCGCGAATCTCGATCTTATCCGCCGCAATGCCCTGTGCAATAAGATCGTTCTTTACCAGTTCGGCTCTCCGCTTACTGAGCATCAGGTTGTAGCTTTTCGGGCCGCGAACATCGGCGTGCCCAACCACCACGAGTGTGGCATGGTCGTTTGTGTATTGTTCGTGTTCTTTGAAGCGCTGCGCGGCATCGGCGAGGGCTTCCTTTTCGGTGGCGACCAGTCCAACCTTTGGATGCCGTGATTGAGGATAGTTCGAGGGATAAAACAGGCTGGCCAGCGTTACCGGCGGCGCCGGGTCGATCGAGCCGACGATGTGCAAAGCGGCCGTCTTTGTGGTTGTCCCGCCGCAGGCATTCGAAGCCGAGAGCGTGTAGTCGACCACTTCATTGACCGGTCCGGGGCTGGTCTGCTTCGGCTGTGCTTCCACAGTTCGGCTTCCGCTGGTGCTCTCGCTGCCGAGCGGGGTGATCGTTACGTGGTTGGCGCCGGAGACTGACCAATTCAACGTGGCCGGATCGTCCTGCACCACTTTGTCGCCGATCTTGTGAAAGTGGATTTCGGGCTGGTTGAAGGTCACCGTTGCCGTGGGTTGCACATCGACATCGATGGTTGCCGTTTGCGTGGCTTCGCCACCCGGACCTTTCGCCACCAACTCATAGGCAGTTGTCTTGGTCGGGGTGACGCTCCGCTCGCCATTATCGGAGACTTTTCCCAGGTTCGTGATGGAAACCGCTACCGCGTCCGCCGATTTCCAATTCAACCGCGTCGGCTGCCCGCATTCGAGCGAAGTCGACTGAGCGGTGAGCTGTGCGCTGACCGGAGCGATCGGCACGATCGCACTGGCAACTCCGGCGTGGAATCGAGACTGCGGTCCCAAGGTGTTGCCCTGCGGCCAGTTTTTCGTTTCCATCTTGCCGTTCTGGTCGAGGTGAACTATCACGCGCTGCCCCGCCTTGACCTCCACTGGACCGGACCAGATCTGGTTTCCTTCACGCGTGACCGTGACTTGATAATTGCCGGGCTTTACCAGCAGGCGCTGGTGCCAAATCCAGTTGTTGTCGAATTCGTCGACATGGCCGACAAAGTAGTCCGGAGTCGTGCCGTTCAGCAGAACGGCGGCGCGCGGATGGCCTTTGAGCTCAATGTCTCCGAACGGGCCCGATACTTTGTCGCCGGACGCCTGCAGGGCGACGGTCAGGTCGGTCGTTTTTTTGGAATCGATCTGCACTTTTTGCGTGTTGGGAAGGTAGCCGTAGTTGCGCACGCTGACTTCATGAGAACCGGGCTGCAGGTCGATGGTCTGGCTGCCGTCGCGGATCGCCTTGCCATCCACGAACACATACGCCTGCTTGGGACTCACATGGATCTTCAGCTTGCCGTTGCTTTCAGTGCTTTGTGCGAATGCCGGAAGTGTGACGAGCGAGAAAACGGCGGCAAGCAGAAACGCCAAAAGCGTTTGAACTCTTGGAAACTTCATAGGGGATATCTCCTTGGTTCAGCGGATTGGTTCAGCAGATTCACGAATGCCTAAACACCCAGTGAGTTGTCGCCGCCCAGGGCCCGGCCGGACTACGCTCGGCGCACAACGGCCGGCCCGCGTGCCAAATCATCAATCCACATTCTCATCGCTGTTGCTGGTGGCTCCGGTTGAAGAGAGGGCAACTTGCGCCAGATCCGACGAGGTGGTTCGCGGGTGCTCACAACGAGACTCAATGGCTGCCTCAGCTAACTTAGATTGATCGAAGACTGATTTTGTTGTATCGTAGAACGATATATTTATCGGTGGACAAGGCCCCCGCCTGGAAGCCCTTCTCGACTTTTTGGCGCGCCGACTAAGGGCTTCCTGATCTTGCACTTAGGAGCATTCCTTCCGCAGACATGCCATGCCTCGAAGAACCTGCGGCAAGGCGGCGGAAAGCGCGCGCTTGACATCTGCGTTGTATCGTATCACGATATAACCAGACCGCGCGAAAGGACTCTATGCTTTAGGCAGGGTGTCCCGCACGCGCATCCAGTGAGGAGGTACGCCAAATGCACAGTTACAGGATGAAAGGACTTCTCGCGCTGCTGTTTTCGTTTGCCCTGATGCTGCCGCTTTACGCGGTGGCCAATGCCAGTTCCAATGCGAAAAACTCGATGAGCAAAACGGCCGCGACCAAGACCGACACGAAGACGCCCGCCAAAAGCAGTACGGCTGAGAATACGCCGGCCAAGCACACGGCAAAATCCACTGCCCACACCCACGCTCTGGCCTCAGCCGAGGACCTTAGCGGAACCATCACCGCTATCGGCCGGTCCGGCAAAGAGGTAACTCTGATTGGCTCGAACGGCATTCCTTACGACTTCGATTTGACCCGGCAAACACGGCTGGAGCTCTCGAATCAGAAAGCCGCGCTGAGCCAACTGTCCGGCGAGACGAACAAGCAAGCTACCGTTCACTTTGTTCCAACGTCGCGCGGGAATGTTGCTAAAAGCATTCAGATCACGGCGTCCTGATTGTTATCGTGATTTTTATCTTGGCGGCGCCGTTTGTTCCCTTGGTTGAATTCCGGAGAACTTTTGTCGTAGCCAAAACCAGAACTTTGTACAACCGGGGGCAATACAACCAGAACGGCGCCCGTATGCTTCGAACAACCGTAGTCTGCAAACCATAATCTGTGAAAATGGTCTATGGTCTATGGTCCGATGCCCGCCATGGCCGGTCTCTATCTAGCCCTGGCGGAGTGTGTTCTAGCGCTGCACCTGGCGTTTATTCTGTGGGTGGTATTCGGAGTTCTGGCAACACGGCGTCGCCCGTTGCTGCGTTGGCTGCATATCTCCAGTCTGGCCTGGGGCATCCTGGTTGAGATCACTCCCTGGCCTTGCCCTCTAACTCTGCTGGAGAATTGGCTGGAGCGGAAGGCGGAAGTGGTGCCCTATCAAGGCGGGTTCTTGTTGCACTATTTGGATAAGGTGGTGTATCCGGACATCTCCCCCAGGCTGCTTACGATGGCCGGTCTTGCGGTTTGCGCATGGAATCTTGCCGTTTACCTGCGTCTTCTGGCTTTGTGGTACTTCAAAGGGTAACTTCGTAAAGGGGCAATAAAACTGGGGCAATGAAACGAGGGCTTTGCCGCTTGACCGCGCACGGGTGAAAGGAAACACAATTTAAGGATTATGCCTTCCAGAAAATCTTCGCTCATAGATGCAACTGAATTCGGAAAGCAGTCTCGCCTTCTTCGATCGAGCTTGCTTGGAGCATGCGCAATCTTTCTGCTCCTGTGTTGTGCCCACGCCGACAATGCCGCCTTCGACCTGCCGGGACCCCGAATTGAAGTGAAGGTCACCCGCGCCGGAAAGACCTTGCCCATTTCGGAAGTCCCCAACCTTCAGGCGGGAGACAAGCTCTGGTTGCATCCGGAAATCTCCGCGGCCCAGTCGGCACATTATCTGCTGATTGCCGCTTTTCTGCGGGGCTCTACCAATCCTCCGCCCGAGCAGTGGTTCACGAAGACCTACACGTGGAACAAACAAATTGAGCAAGAGGGGATTGTCGTCACCGTGCCCAAAAACGCGGAGCAGGCGCTGCTTTTCCTAGCTCCAGAGACTGGCGGCGATTTCGGCACCTTGCGTTCGGCGGTTCGCGGCCGGCCGGGCGCGTTTGTCCGCGCTTCGCAGGATTTGGATCAGGCGGCTCTGGATCGATCGCGGCTCGACAAGTATCTCGCCGAAGTCCGCCAACTGGCGGACGCCGATCCGAAAGTGCTGCAGGAACGTTCGCTCATGCTGGCACGCAGTCTGAAGATCAAGGTCGACAGCCAGTGCTTCGATAAGCCCACGGAAGAGCAAGCTCCGTGTCTGATGCAGAACATGGACGCGCTGATCCTCGACGACGGCCACAGCCAATCCATGGTTGCGGCCCTGACTTCGGGCCCCGCGGAAGACCTGGTCGGCACCATGAGTACGGCGCCGGTTGCGGGAGGCGGCCTCTACAGCCCGTACGTCGGCGCAATCTTCGACCTGGCTCACATGATGGAAGGTTTTCACACCGCGCAGTATCAGTACATCCCCGCTCTGGCCTTGGCCAGGCATGATGAACTGAGCCTGAAGCTGAACAACCCTCCGTCCTTTCATAAGCCCATGTCGGTGCTGGTGGCGGCCCTGCCGGCGGTGGAGGCGGCGCAACTGCCGCCACTTCGCGCTCTCGATCCCAAGCGCGTTTCTTGTCTGCAACAAGCCAGCTTGGTTCTTCCCGTCGATGGCGCGCCTTTGGTTTTCTCCACGGAATATGCCCACGACATGGTTCTGCACGTCGAGAACAAGACGGGTCTGGCCATCGATCTGCCGGTCGCTGCAGACCCTTCGCGCGGCGGATTTGTGGTCGACACGAAGGCGCTTCACGCCAGCGACGTGGAGGGTGATCTGGTCGGCACTCTTCGCGGCTATTGGGGATTCGATGCCTTCACCGGCCCATCCTTTCAACTGCAGTTCGCTCGTCCCGTCAAGTGGAGTCTGGCATCTGCCGATTCGAACGCACTCATTGTCGGACGCGAGGATTCGTTCCACCTTCAGTCGGACGAAGCTCCCTGCGTGGAGCGCGTCACGATCAAAGATGAGCGTGGCAAACTGCTCAAAGCCAGCTGGAAGCAGCTGAAACCCGACGAACTCGAAGTGAACGTTCCGCTGCAAGGCCAGCCTTCGGGGCCGGTGGTTGTTTTGGTGGCGCAATCAGGGCTGAACAAACCCGATGAAGTTCCGCTGCAAACCTACTCCGAAGCAGCGCACCTGGATCATTTTTCCCTCGATGCTGGCGATCGCGAGGGCGTCCTGACCGGCACGCGATTGGATGAAGTCTCCGGCCTGGATCTGGATAAAGTTCACTTCGCCCCGGCAGGTCTCTCCCGCACCGACGGAAAAGATGACCTGCGCCTGTCCACTGCCAGTTCCTCCGCCACCGCTGCGTTTGAGGCAGGCCAAAAACTGGTGGCCCATGTGGATCTGAAAGACGGCAGAGTGCTCGATCTCGACACTACCATCGACCCGCCGCGTCCCCGCGTGACCTTGCTAAGCAAGAGCCCGCACAGCGGCGCAACCCCCTCCGTCATTCACTTCGGCAATCAAGACGACCTTCCCCAGGACGGCCAGATTTCGTTCTTCCTGAAAACCGACATCCCTGCGACCTTCGCGCGGGATGAAAAAATCGAAGTCGCCACCGAAGACGGCTCATCCAGCGTTCTTTTCAGCTTCGCCAATGGCACGCTGTATTTGGAGGACCCCCAAACCGTGCTGGTGACGCTGCAACCGTTGAAGACCTTCGGGCCGTCGGTGTTTGGACCGCTGCATTTTCGCGCAGTGGATGCACACGGAGAGGATGGCGACTGGCAGCCGCTGGTAAAGCTTGTCCGCATTCCGACGTTGAAGGAAATTCGCTGCCCCGATAGCCCGGACAAGCCTTGCACGCTCATCGGGGACAACCTATTTCTGCTGGACTCGGTGGCTTCCGATCCGCAGTTCGTTCACAATCAGCCGGTTTCTCCCAGCTTCGTGGAATCGGAACTCAGCGTTCCCCGGCCCAACGGCACTCTGCTGTACGTAAAACTGCGCGACGATCCCTCCGTCGTGAACAAAGTCGCTTTGCCCGTCGTGCCGGAGCCGTCGAACGACTGATTGACGCAGGCAGAAGAAAAATCAGACGCGTGCGGAATGGCTCCCGCATGGCTTAGCGAGAAACGAAGTCTGGGTTAGCGATGTCCGGTTTAACGAAGCCTAGGTTCACGAAGTCTAGGTTCACGCACCGCGGATCATCGACTCGCCTCCGGCGCGCTACCCGAGAGGTTGCCCAGGCCCGATCCATAGTAGGCTGCAAGGGCTTGCCTTTCTTCCTCCGTCAGCGAACTGGCGATGCTGCGCATCGGCATGTTGATGTCGTTCGATCGATCGCCTTTTGCAAAATCCTCCAACTGCTCCTGAATGTATGTTGAGTTCTGAGCTACAAGCGAAGGCGCTCCCAGCTTGTGTCCGAGGGGACCATGGCACACCTGACAGGGAGGGATGCCTCTTGTCCCATCTCCAAAAGCAACCAGCCTGGCCCCCGCCCCGGTTTGGGTTGATGGCGGCGGTTCCGGGAAGGCACGTGTATCTCCGGCATCGGGATAGGTAGGCAACATCGAGTAATATGCAGCCAAATCCGCATAATCCTTGGTTTCCAACTCGTTGGCGACAACGTTCATGATCTTCGATCTTCTCTTGTCATCGCGAAAGTCATTGAGCTGTTTCCAGATCGCCAGCCGGTCGAGCCCGGCAAGGTTGGGGATGGCGGCACTCGCACTGAAGCCTTCCCGCCCGTGACAACGGGCGCATCGGTCCGCGATCAAAAAACCGCGGACAGCGTTTCCGTGAGAAGCTTCGGCAATGGTTTCATCGGTCCACGCAACATTGGAAGGAATTCGCAGCGGGGGCTGCGGGTTCGCAGTATTCAGGGCATAGATCCCGTAGACCGCAAGAGGAGATCCTAGAACGCACAACGCGGCGAGATTGCGCACTCCGCGTATGGCCAGCAATAGCTTAAGGTAGGGCACAATTTGTCCTCTCGTCGGGTTTCAGTCCTGGGAACAGATTGCGCCGGACCACGATAATCCGGGACAGCATGTTGTAGTGGCCGGCTCCGCAAAATTCGTGGCAGGGAGTTTTATATTCTCCCGGCGTAGCGAATTGCGCTCGCAATTCGCTGATGTGGCCGGGCACGACCTCGACCGCGTCGTCGGTGCCGTCGATGGAGAATCGGTGCACGGCGTCCGCGCTGGTAATTCGAAAATGAACCGTAGTTCGCGCGGGCACCAGCAGGCAGCGAGGAACAAAATCATACCGCTGCGCGATCAGACGCACGGTTACGGATCCGTCCGGATCGATTGCCGTGCCCAGATTGCTCTCCACGAATTCGCCCTTCAGGTGCAGGGTCAAAGGGTCTACTTCGGGGGAGAGTCCCAGTAACTTTTTCGCCGCATGGCCGGTTTCATACGGAAAACGGACGCACAGCCAGACCAAAGAGAAACCGGCAAACACCGTCAAGAGCTTTAGCGTCCGTAGAACCCTTGGCATAACCCTCCTTTCACACGGCCACAGACTGGTGGATGACCGCGCCACGACAGAGGGTGCCCGATTCTCGCGTTCTTTGCAAGGGTGTGCACGGGTCCGAGTGCGAACCCCGGAACGATGCAGCGATGCAAGGAATCCACGCAGGCCAAGGGTGAGCCAACCGCCAGTGCGATGGAAAAACCAGAAGCGAAAGGCAACCGCTTCAAGAAAAAAATGGTCGGGGAGAGAGGATTTGAACCTCCGACCCCCTGGTCCCGAACCAGGTGCTCTACCAGGCTGAGCCACTCCCCGACTTTGGTGAGATGCGTGAGGAAAGTGCCGGCGCTCTCACGGGAAACGCTGGGCGTCAGACCATTATAACATCGCGGGCTCCGGCTCCCGATCGCTGCTGGGCGCTGAAAGCCAGGCCGCACAAAAAAGCCACGCCCATAAAGCTGTCCATAAAAAGCTCGTAAAGTAAGGTTGTCTGAAATACCGTCCGCGGCTACGATAGGACTTCGCCGCAGATTCCTCCATGAAGACTGTTTTCACTGCCAGCCGTCTGTTCACTCCGATCGATGAGATCCAAGACCCTCTGCTCACCGTGGAAGACGGGCGCATCGCGGAGATCGCCTCGCGTACCGGGAAAGCCGCAAGCCTCAACGCGCCGGTTGTCGATTTTGGCGACGCCGTGCTGGCGCCCGGCTTTTTTGACATTCATATTCACGGCGGAGCCGGGCTGGACCTCATGCGGGCGTCGTCGTCCGAACTGCCGCACCTGGGAGCGTTCCTGGCGACCCACGGCGTGACGGGATATTTTCCGACCACGGTGGCGGCGCCACTGGATTCGACCTGCTCGGCGCTGGAACGGCTCGCCGACGCGATTGAGGCGGCGGTTACCGACGAAGCCGCCGGCGGCGCCGCCCAGGCGCGGCCGCTCGGCATTCATCTCGAAGGGCCGTTTCTCAGCCACAAGCGGCGCGGCGTGCATCCTCCAGAGAATCTCGTCGCGCCCACGATTGCCATTTTCGATCGCCTGTGGCAAGCCGCCCGCGGACAGGTTCGCGTGCTGACCATCGCGCCGGAAATTCCGGGCGCCCTGGAAGTGATCGCGGAAGCGGCGCGGCGCAACGTCTGCGTCAGCATCGGCCATTCCGACGCCGACCTGCCGACCGCACAGGCGGCGGTGCGCGCCGGAGCGCGTCACGCCACGCATACCTTCAATGCCATGCGCCCGCTCGACCATCGCGACCCCGGAATCATTGCGGAAGTGCTGACCGACGACAGTCTGAGCGCCGACATAATCGTCGACGGAATTCATGTGGCGCCTTCGGTGGTGGAACTTTTCCTGCGGGCGAAAGGGATCGAGCGCGCCGTGCTGATTACCGACGCGATGTCAGCCACCGGCATGCCCGACGGCCGTTACCAGCTGGGACCAATCGAGGTTGAAGTGAAAGACGGCAAATGCACCTCGAACGGCAGCCTGGCGGGAAGCGTGCTCACCATGGATCGCGCGGTGCGCAACGTAACCAAATTTTCCCGCTGGAGCCTCCAGGATGCGGTGCGCGCGGCCACATTCAACGCCACACGTGCGGTGGGACTGGCAGATAAGTTCGGCAGCCTCACTCCTGGCGCTCCCGCTGATTTCACCGTGCTGACCCAGACCGGCGAGGTGCTCAAAACCATTGTGGGCGGGCGCGGTTTCTAGAAGCGGTTCTTCTTTCGGCGGTTTCTTCTTTCTGTGGTTCTTCTTTCAGCCGTTCTTCTTCAGCCGTTCTATGACTCGATGGTCTTGGGAGTCAATGTTCTAGGGAAGGGGCACGACTTCAGTCGTGCCGTTCAGAAGCCAGCAGAGACGGGCTTCAGCCCCTGAGGAACAGACGAGCTTGAAGGAGCGATGAAGACGCGATTAATTCGGCTTCCGCTGTTTCGCCTGGGCCATGTGGTGCAGCAGCACCAGTTCGTCGGCGCGCGAGAGCTGGTCGAGGAAAGAATTCTCTAATTTCGGGGTTTCATCGGTCGCCGTTTTCGCCGTAGCCGACTGCCGCAGCTTGTCTCCCAGTTCCGGCTCGTTGTTCATCACCTGCGAATAGAACCACAGGAAGTGCCGCATCTGATCGAGGGCGCAGCGCAGGGTATCGATCGGCTCCGTCTCCGCCAGCGAGTTGAGCGCTTCCATCAGTTCCGGATCGCTGGGCGCTTGCATGGCGGCGCAGTTCAATTCCTGTTGAATAGTGCGCAAGTCTTCCGTGACCCGCGCAATCCTGAGATGAAGATCGTCCATGTCTTCTCTGGGCATTCTGTTTCGCCGTCCCAACATCTCATCGGCACGAGGCAGCGAACAGATGTCCCACGGGCATGCGCCTTTCGTAATTCTCGGATTACTTTGGTCTGAGAAATAGTCACCGCTTACGAAATGCCTTGACTGGCGCGGGTTTTCGAGGCATCGATGAACCATTGTTCGCACCCGCGGCAGTCGGTATTCCTGATAGGGTGACCTCACTTGGGACCATAGGGCTTTGGTCATCAGCTCGCAGCGCACACCGGGTTCCCTCAATTGTGATACAAACTCGCGGTGACTGAAACCCAGCCAGTGGGCGCATCGCAAGCGAGTATTTCCCAGGTCAGCAAATCCAGCGAAGGGCTGGTCCGCGCCATCGGACGCTGGAGCCTGGCTGCGCTCGTCGTCAACTGCATCATCGGCAGCGGCATTTTTGGACTGCCTTCCTTACTGGCCGGGCTGCTCGGGCGCGCCAGCCTGCTGGCGGTAATCCTTGCAGCCGCGGCCATGGGCGTCATCATGGCTTGCGTCGCCGAAGTTTCCTCCCACTTCACGCAGACCGGCGGCCCCTACCTTTATGCCCGCGAAGCCTTCGGGCGATTCATGGGCATTCAGGTCGGATGGTTGGTGTGGTTTGTGCGCCTGACCGCGTGCGCCGCCAATGCCAACCTTTTTGTCATCTACCTGGGAGAATTCTGGGCGCGGGCCACGCAGCCCGTTCCGCGGCTGGCAATCCTCAGCGTGCTGATCGGAATTCTTGCGGCCATCAATTTTCGCGGAGTGCGCGCGGGCACGGGCGTCAGCAACATGTTCACCGTCGCGAAGCTGGGGGCGCTTGGCCTGGTGTGCGTGGCCGGCGCATATTACTTAATCTCAGCTCATCACATCATTCCGGGGGCAAGCGTTTCGCCGGCGCGCAGTGCGTGGGCGCAAGCGATGGTGCTGCTCATTTTCGCGTATGGAGGATTTGAGGCGGCCCTGGTTTCCGCGGGCGAGGCCAAAGACCCGCGGCGCGACATGCCCTTCGGACTGTTCGCCGCGCTCATCACCTGCGCCCTGATCTATGGTCTGATTCAGTGGGTTGTGGTCGGCGTGCTGCCTGATCCCGGGCATAGCGTGCGTCCGCTGGCCGACGTGGCCCGCATCGTTCTTGGGCGTAGCGGGGCGGCGGTGATTGCGCTGGGCGCCTTGGTTTCTACGTACGGCTATCTGAGCGGAAACGTGCTGGCAACCTCGCGCATCACCTTTGCGTTCGCCGAGCGCGGCGACTTCCCTGCCTGGTTTGGCCTTTTGCATTCGCGATTCCGCACGCCGTATTTCTCTATTTTTATTTTTGCGCTGCTGGTATGGGTGCTGGCCGTGGCCGGCAATTTCGCGGGCAATGCCACGCTCTCGGCGGGATCGCGGCTGTTCTACTACGGCGTGCTGTGCGCGGCGCTTCCCGTACTGCGAAGGAAAAAGAATACGACGGCAGTCTTCCGCTTGCCGGCGGGAACGGTCATGGCCGCGCTGGGAGTTCTGATCTGTGGATTGCTGCTCACGCAGATCGAGTACAAGAAATCTCTGATCCTGGTCGCCGCCGTAGCGGTCGCCTTGGTGAACTGGCTGGCCGTGCGGCACACAGGTCCCACGCCGACACGCCAGCCGCCAGACTTGTCATCCTGAGGAAGCGGAGCCACTCGCCAGCGAGCGACTCCCGACGAAGGACTTCTGCACTTTGTTTCCGCATCCGGCGAGTGCCCGCAACGCCGCCAGCGAGTTACATAGATCCTCCGGCGAGAAAACCCGCCTCAGCATGACAGCGTGATGCTCAGTTTGTGTAGATGCGCACGTAATCCACCAGCATTTCCGATGGAAACGGAGTGGAGGAGTCAGGCGGCCCGGGATAATCCCCGCCGATAGCCAGATTCAGAAGAATGAAATTGCTCTGCCCCGAGTCGAAGGGCCAGACCGCGCCGTCATTGAGCGGAGTCAGGCTCGACGGCGTATAGGTAACGTAGGGACTGCTGGGATCGTCGACGTAATAAGCCACGCTGCCCGGCGACCAGATCATGCCGTAGGTATGCCACTGCGCCGCGGTCTCGCCTGTGGGAAAGTTGTAGACCGTGCCCAGCCCGGTGCCGCCGGTAAAACCGGTTCCGTGAATCGAGCCCTGATTCCAATCGGGCGTAAGGGCCGCATTCACGCGTTCCAAAACATCCTGCTCGCCACAGGCCGGCCAGTTCACATTGGTGATGTTGTTGCCCATGAGCCAATTGGCGGGCCAGAAACCCTGCGCCTCCGGGACCATGGCACTGAACTCGATCCGGCCATACTGAAAGCTGAACAGGCCTTGCGTCTTCAAGCGCGCCGAGGTGTACACGCCCGGCGACGGCTGCTGCGCCACGATATGCAGATAGCCGTCGGTTCCCACGTACTCGCTGGGGTTCGCCGTGCTGCACGGCGATGTCGAAGAACCCCAGGCACAGTAGTTCTCAAGTTCGTCGTTGCCGAATCCGCTGTCGCCGGTGTCATAGGTCCAGACCGCGGGGTTGGGCTCTGCGATAGCGCCGGTGGAGTTCGAGAATTCGTCGCTCCATACCAGCGTGCCGGAAGGAATATTGAGGGTGAAGGTTTGGCTTGCAACCGGGCTGACCTGGAGCACGTCGGAGGCGCCGCTCACCACAACTGCATTGATGGTGAGATTCGACGCCACCAGAAACGGCGCCTGGTACTGCTGCGACGTAGGCGATGTAACCGGCGCGCTCCCATCGACGGTGTAGTCGATGACGCTGCTGGGAGCGGTCGAGGACAGGGTGACGATCAAGGCGCCATTCTGAGCCGGCGTAGTGGAGATGGTTGGCGCCGCAGGAGGCGTTCCGCCGCCGCCGAAGTTTGCTTTGCTTCCGCTGCCTCCGCCGCACGCGCATAGCAAAGCGCCCGACACAAGGACCGCTGCCAGCATCGCTGTTTGTAATCGCATAGACTCCCGCCTCGCGAGAAATAAAGTGCGATTCTTCTCGCTGCCCTCCATTTAACTGCGGGCAAAAGTCGGCGTCAAAATAATTGTGGGCGGCGCTGTTACTTGCGAGGTTTCCTGCCGGCTCGTGCCGAACGATGGCGGAGCGGCGAGCTCATCCGCCGCTAAGTTGTTGAGTCTTCGTGCAAGTCGTTGAAATGTCGTAGAGGGCCTCTAGGACGCCGCAGGATGAATAATTTTTCGCCGGAGGATGCGGAGTGCCAGCGCGAGTGCGATCGTCGCTCCTGAGGCGCGCCGTGCTCAGGAAAAGCCATTACAGAAAACGAGCGCACCGTTACTTTTTGAATTGCCGGCGACGACCGCCGCTCCCGTCTCACAATGAGACACTTGATGTACAATTTAGTACGTACGGCATTGTACATAAAGCATTCGCTATTTGTTCGCGCTCATGCCTGCTGTTCCATTTCCAGCAGAGTCTTCTTGCGCTCGATGCCCCAGCGGTATCCGCCCATGCTGCCATCTTCCCGCACCACGCGATGGCACGGAATCGCGACGGCCACGGGATTCGTCGCGCACGCCCGCGCCACGGCGCGCACGGCGGTGGGCTGGCCGATGGCTTTGGCCACCTGGCTGTAGGATTGCGTCGCGCCGAAGGGGATCGATTGCAGATACGTCCACACCCGGCGCTGAAATGCGGTCGCACGGATATCGAGCGGCAGAGAAGAGTCGAGATCGATCTTCCTTTTTCTGCCGCGCATGTGCTGAAGCAGAGCGCTCACCCAGGACCTCAGTCCGCCGTTGTCCGGCTTGCGCGCGGCAAAGGGAAATTCGCGCTTCAGGCCTTCCAGCAACTCGCCGTCGGTGCGCGCGAATTGAATCGCGCAGATGCCGCGTTCAGTCGCCGCGATCAGCATTCGCCCGAGCGGCGAATCGGCGCAGGTGTAGCGGATCGTCGCGGCGATGGCGCCGCGGCGATATTTGTCGGGCGTCATCCCGAGTTGCGAGGCGGTGCGTTCGTAGAGGCGGCTGCTAGATCCGTAGCCCGCGTCGTACATGGCGCGCGTCACCGAGTCTCCGGCCTGCAGATTGCGCTTGAGCAGGCGCAGGCGGCAGGAGTCGGCATACTCGCGCGGGGTGATGCCGAGCACGGTTTTGAAACGGCGCTGCAAATGAAATGGGCTCTGGTGAAATTCCTTGCCCAGGCGATCGAGCGTGATGGGCTCGTCGAGATGCTGCTCGATGTAACGGCAGATCGCCTTCACGCTATCGGACGAAGTGTTACCCCCGACCGATCGCGGGCGGCAACGCAGGCAGGCGCGATATCCGGCATGCTCGGCCTGATCGGGTGTGAGAAAGAACCGCACATTCTCGCGACGAGGACGGCGCGCCGCGCACGATGGCCGGCAGTACACGCCGGTCGAGGAGACTGCGAAAACAAATTGGCCGTCGTGATTCGAATCGCGGCGGAGTACGGATTGCCAGCGCCGGTCGTCCGACTCAACCGTTCCGGCTTCGTTGGCGGTGGCGACTGTCGTCGAGTTGGATTGCGCCGACATCAGTTTAGCGGAGATCGATTGCGCAGACATGGCTTGCGGGGACATGGCCGTCAGCGTTTCGGGTTCGAGTATGGCATTGGTTGTCATAGTAAGGAAAGCCTACGGCCATCACGCACCAGCGGACTATCCGAATCTTGCGGGCAAAGCGAAAAACAACATTCCAGGGAGCTGAAGGGCCTCGGCGCTGCAGGCAGCGTCACAAATGTTGAAAGGAATTCTCTGAGCGCTTCCCGCGCCACAGGAAAAACTCCCTGACACGGCATGGTTTGGTATCGCCGTGCACGGGGTCCGACGACTGCGGGATGACGAGGTGGTCGCGGCGGAAGTTAATGCGAGAGCGGATGAAACGGTCCGTGCAGCGAGTTCATGCCGCAGCGCTTGCGCAGTTCGGCGAGCAGGGCACTGGCGGCGTTCTGATAGGTTTTGTTGGGGTCGGAGGGATCGGCCCATACCGCGTCATAGATAATCTGGGCCGCCTCTTTTATGTCGAGATGCAGAGCGGCCTCGCAGAGGTCAAGACGCTCCTGCAGGCGCTCGTAACAAGCTTTGCAGATTTCGGCGCTGGCCGGGTCGCCGGAGTGATGGTCGCAAACGCAGAACGAGTCCGCCGCGTTCGCGACCTCGGCGTGCGCTTCCATGAGTTGAGACTTGAACTGGCGCAGAAATTCTTCGCGCTCCTGCTCGACCGCCGCAGTGTCTGGCGCGCTCTCGGGCGCGGGCTGCACAACTTTGGGTGGAATGCGGGATACCACGGGAGAAACGCGCTCGTGATGATGACAGGTGGGGCAGATATCGAGATCGGCAGAATAGTAGAGCCGGCATTTGGCGCAGGGCAGGCCGTAGCCGACAATCTTGCGCGCCGAGTCGGAGGCGGGAGAAATATCGGTGCCGCGGATGCCGGCTTCCTGCGCCAATGCGGCGGCCGGTGCGGCCGCGCTGGCGGCCGTGGGCTTCGATTTCGGTGCATTGGTCACCATGATCAAACTCCCGTGTCGGTGTCGCTTGCTTGCCTTGGCTTGCCGGACGGCCCGTGGCGATCGGGCTTGTTTCCAGTTTAGTTACTGCGCAGGGCTTCGAGTATGCACCGGAGTACAGCACGGGGGATTGTCCGGTTGCGGCTTGATTTGGAGACTCGATCTCAGTTTTCAGTCTCCGGCACAAATTACTCGTGTTACTTGTCCTGGGCCGCTCGACTCGTGTTCGCGGGGCGGCCGAGGCGGCCGTCGCCCCATGGTTCATCTCTTCATCAGCTTCAGGAGTTCCTCGCGGCGGGCGCGGTAGAGCTTGCGCTCGGGGTCAAGGCGGGCGGCCGTTTCCAGTTCAGTCAGGGCTTCGTCGTAGCGATCCATGCTCATCAGGCAGGCGGCGAGGGAGAAGTGATTTTCCGCCGACGGGTTCACGCGCAGAGCTTCACGAAATTCTTTTTCGGCGGCCTGCAATTGCTGCTGCTGAAACAGGGCCGTGCCCAGGACGCGATGAGCAACGTCGGAATCGGGGTTCAGCGAAACCGCGAGCCGCAACTCGCGCAGGGCTTCTTCCGGCTTATTGTCGAGCAGCAAGGCTTGGCCCAGAATGCGGTGTTCGGTGGATCCAGTGGGATTCTGCTGCAGGGCGAGCTGCAGTTCATTCACGGCGGCATCGTAGTTTTGCCTGGCCATGTAGGCGCTGGCCAGGCAGGCGTGTCCCTGCTGCCACTCCGGGTGCTGGCGATAGAGTTCGTGCAGCTCGTCGATGGCGGCGTCGAACTTGCCCTGGTCGCAGTAGGTGTTGGCCAGATTGTTGCGGATGGAGGGTTCGCCGGGAGCGATGCGCTTGGCCTCGCGATATTCGACTGCGGCCTGATCAAGATTGCCTTCTTCGTGCAGGATCAGCGCCAGGTTGGAGTGAGCTTCCCAGAAGTCGGGGCGCAGCTGGATTGCGTGATCGTAGGCAGCGATGGCTGGCGGCAGGCTGCCGGCGGCGTGCAGGGCGATGCCCATGTCGTAATAAGTGTCGGGGTTGGCGGGATCGTGAGCCAGCGACTCTTCGTAGGCGTGAACCGCGGCCTGATATTCGCCAATCGAATACAAGCCCAGGCCGAGATACTGGTACGCTTCGGCATTTTTGGGGTCGATGCTCAACGCGGTGCGGGATTCAGCGATGGAATTCGGGCCATCGTCAATGCGATAGAAGAGATAGGCGATGGCGCTGTGATTCTCGGGAAGGTCGGGCATGAGCCGCAGGGCTTCGGCGAGTTCATCGTAGGCATCATCCCACTGCTCCTGCTGGCGGAGCATGATTCCGAGGGCGAAGTGCAAGGCCGAGTTCGAGCCGCCCTCGGGAGCGCTCAAGGCCTGGCGCAGGGCGAGCTCGGCTTCGTGGTAATGCTGCTGGCGGGCCGCGGTTGCGGCTTGCAGCAGAGCCGGCGGAATTGCAGGGCCGATGCTGGCGAACTGGACGTGGCCGGAGGTGAGAACACGAATCAGATCTTTGTCCGCTCCGGCGGCTTCGAGCCGGCGCAACTCCTTCTGCGTGGGAAGGTTGGCGAGGCCGCGCTCTTTGACGATACGCATCAGGCTGGCGCTGGAAATACCTCCGGTCAGCCAGGCTGCGAGCTGCGTCGTATTGACGGCAGGGGTTGGGCTGAATGCAGCCTCGGAGGACTGGGCGAAGGCCGCCACATGGTTGAAGAACAGAACGAACGGAAGAAGTAATCGTAATGCCTTAAGTCTCACCAGACTCCCCAGACCCTATGGATTCGCTTGCTGCTGGCGGCTTTTGCAGCAAAAGCCCTTTTAGAAACATAGCCCTCCGGAGAACCCGGCGGTAAGGTCACCGAGGTAACAACGAACGATGACCTCGCCGAAGTTCCGTTGTCCGTGATCGGAGTCACGGTCCTTCGTGGCGAGGTTCATCGAGGACCTATTTGCACCATGCTAGAAATGAAAATGGCAGGAATGAAAACGAGGCACGCTGCGGGCAGCGCAGGAGAGGAGCGCTGGGATTGACTTCGCACTGAGGCTCCCGTAGCCTAGAGATTGGAAGCGGCGTGTGCGCCGTTTCGTGGAGGTTTTTGTGGGAGAATTCTCACCGTGGCACTGGCTGCTCGTAGTGGCAATCGCTCTTCTCTTGTTCGGCCCGAAGAAGTTGCCTGAACTGGGAAAAGGTCTGGCTGAAGGGATTCGCGGCTTTAAGGAAGGCCTAAAGGATCCCGCGCAGCCGCCGGCGTCGAACGAGCAGAACAAGAATACTGAAACCAAAGGCTGAGCGAGTTTCCCGTCCGAGTTCTTCGAAATCCCTGGCCGGGGCGATCGCGGGCGACACCTTCTGGTGGAAATCTTCGCCATTTCGTCTCTGTTTCTAAATTCCGTTCCAAAGAAGTTCCGGGTTCCCTAATCGCATTTGTGTTTTCCAAAACTCTACATTTCTGGAGGCAGGTGTGTTGCGTAAGTTTGAACGATTCACTTTCGTCGTGCTTTTTGCAGTGTCTTCGTTGGCATTCGCGGATCAGGTTACGTTGAAAAATGGCGATCGCCTTACTGGAAAAGTGGTGAAGGGCGACGGCAAGACGCTGGTGCTGCATACGGATGCGGCTGGCGACGTGACCATCAAGTTTGACGCGATTCAGGAAATCAAAACCGAAGAGCAGTTGCACGTGGGCCTGAAGGGCGGCAAGACCGTGGTCGGGCCGGTCACGACCACCGACGGCAAGATTGAGGTTGCCACCAAGACCGCGGGCACGGTTGAAACCGCCCCGGCGGATGTGACGGTGATTCGCAACGATGCCGAACAGGCCGCCTATGACAAATCGCTGCACCCCGGACTGACGCATGGATGGACGGGTGGAGCGAACGTGGGATTCTCGGTGGCGCGAGGAAACAGCGAAACGGAAAACCTGGCGCTGGCGTTCAATGCCGTGCACGCCTCACTGAACGACAAAATCATTCTCTATGCCACGTCGATCGACACGACCAATAATCTGGCCACGCCGAGCACGGTCGCAAACCTGGAGACGGGTGGGTTTCGTTACGACCGCAATGTAAATCCGAAGCTGTTCGTTTTTGGCGCGGCGGATTTTATGAGCAACGCGCTGCAATACCTCGACCTGCGCGCGGTCTACACGGGAGGGTTCGGTTTCCACGCCATCAAGGACGATCGCACGACTCTGGATTTTCTGGGCGGCGTGAACTACACGCATGAAACTTATTCCAACGGGGCGGAGATTCCACCCACTCCTCCCTCCACAACGCCCACGGGCCAGTACGCTTCCTACGGCATGACCAACCGGTATGTGGCGATGACGCTGGGCGAGCAACTGAATCAGAAACTGGGCAAGAGCACGGTGGTGACACAGAATTTCGATTTCTATCCCAACCTGCAGCAGACGGGCGAGTACCGCGGAACGTTCAATCTGGGCACGGTCACGAAAATCAGCAAGTGGCTGGGCTGGCAGAACCAGTTCGGCGACATCTACGTTTCGAACCCGCCCAGCGGGACGAAGAAAAACGATGTTCTGCTGACCACCGGGCTGAACGTCACTTTTACGCACTAGAAGGCGAGTCTTTTACCCAGAGCGGCGCCCGGCATCAAGAAAATGCCGGGCGCGTTTGTTTTTTGGCGGCGAGTGCGAGTAGATTGGTGGGGCCAAAGGCGCACGCACAAATCCCTGGAGAATTTTCCATGCTGAAACGATTTACTGCCTGCATTTTGCTGCTTGGAGGCTGCGCGATGCTGGCGTTTGCATCGGACGAAAATGTTTGCAAGGGCGATCCCGGCAAGTGGCAGGAGCTTTTCAACGGCAAAGACCTGACTGGATGGAAGCATGTGGGCCCGGGCGGCGATACGGTGGAAGACGGCTTGATCCGCACCCACGGCGGCATGGGATTGCTGTACTGGACGGGCGGCAAGATTGGCAACTGCGAAATTCACGTGGTTTACAAAATGCGCGACGAGAATGACAACTCCGGCGTGTTCATCCGCATTCCGATCGAACCGCGGGAGGAGTGGATGCCGGTGCATTATGGATTCGAGGTGCAGATCGACAATCATCCGGAAACCTCGGGCGAGGATGAGTATCACGAGACGGCGATGCTGTATTCGCTGACCAAGCCGCTGGTGAAACATGCGTGGAAGCCGGGTCCGGAGTGGAACACGATGAACATCACGCTGGAGGGGCCGCGCACGATCGTGGTGCTGAACGGCATCAAGGTTACCGATTATAAGGACGGCGATCCGGTGCCGGAGCGCAAGTTCAGCTACGAGCCGCAGCGCGGGCCGCGGCCGAATTTTGGCTGGATTGGGCTGCAGAATCACAGCGACAACGACATTGTGTTTTTCAAGGAAGTGGCGATCAAGCCGCTGAAATAGTAGGGAAGCGAGCCAAACGCGCAATTATTGCGTCGCAAAGAACGCGCCGCACCGCGCGGCTCGCTCAGGTCCTTCGCAGCGCAAAATCCGCGCTGCTCAGGATGACAAATCGGAGTGATGGGAGGAAGTTGCATGAAGCGGATTCTTTCGCGGCGGGCATTTTTGCAGGGAAGTGCAACGGTTGCCGGTGGAGTGCTGGCCTCGAAGACTATTTTTCTTGAGGCGCAGCCTTTGATGCGAGCCGTGGCGCCAAGCGATCGCGTGCGCTTTGGCATGATCGGGATTGGGATGCAGGGATCGGGACTGCTGACGGGGGCGATCACGATTCCAGGCGTGGAGTGCGTAGCGGCCGCTGACTTGTATGACGGACGCCATACGCTGGCGCAGGAGATCACCGGCAACTCGAGCCTGCCGACTACGCGGCACTACCAGGAATTGCTCGACCGCAAAGATATCGACTGCATTGTGGCGGCGGTGCCCGACCACTGGCACCGGCGGGTGGTGGTCGACGCCTGCAACGCGGGAAAAGATATTTATTGCGAGAAGCCGATGTCGCATACCGTGGCCGATGGGTTCGCCATGGTTGAAGCCGCGCAGAAGAACGATCGCGTCGTGCAGATCGGGTCGCAGCGCGTGAGTTCGGTGCTGTGCGCGCAGGCCCGCGAACTGTATTCGACTGGCGCGATCGGCGATGTGGAGATGGTGGAGCTGACGCTGGGGCGAAACGATCCGACGGGCGCGTGGGAGTATCCGCCGCCGTTCGATCTTTCTCCGGAGACGCTCGACTGGGATACCTGGCTGAACGATGCGCCCAAGATTCCATTCAACAAGTATCATTTCGCGCGCTGGCGCTGCTGGCGAGCTTACGGCACCGGCGTGGCGGGCGACCTGATGGTGCACCTGATCAGCGGGATGCTGGTTACGCTGGGATGGAATGAAGTGCCCCGCTCGGCGACAGCCATGGGCGGAATCTTTCGTTTCAACGACGGCCGCGATATGCCGGACTTTCATACCGTTCTGTTCGACTATCACGGCATTCCCGTGTATGTGCGGCTCGACCTGGGCTGCGAGACGCCGGAACTGGCGCGCTTCATGGGACCGCGGGGATTGCTGGAAGCGGGCGAGTTCGAGTTGCGGCATTCGCCGCAGGCCGGAGTCGATACCGATCCCAGCTATTACAGCGCCAGCTTCCCGGCGAAGATGCGGGAAGAATATTTCAAGCAGTGGCATGCGGCACATGATCCGGTGCTGGGAAAAGAACCGTTGAGCGAAGATACGGTTTATCGCGGGCACGACTGGGATGACATGCGTCCGCACCTCAATGTGTTTTTCCAGGCGGTGAAGTCGCGCAAGCCGGTGACGGAGGATGCGGTCTTCGGCAATCACGCAGCCATTGCCTGCCATATGGCGAATGAGTCTTACTTCCGGAAGAAGCCGGTATTGTGGGACGAGGCTTCGAGGACGATAAAATCGTAGGTTCAGGAAAATCCCCACTTCTCGCGCAAAGAGCGCGCGAGAAATGGGGCACCGGGTGGACTGAATTCAAAATCCCCACTCTAGCCGCAAAGAACGCGGCTAGAATGGGGCACCCTCTGGTGTGGACTACACTAAAGCGACTGTTTCTGGCTCATGCGCAGGCTTCTTCTTTTATGTTTCCTCTCGGCGGCCGCGGTTTCTGCGCAAGTGGCTGCGCCATCTGGAACAGCTTCCCTTCCCCACTTTACTGACATTGCGGCGCAGGCGGGGCTGACGGTTCCGCATATTTCTTCTCCCGATAAACGCTACATCATCGAATCGGTCAGCGGCGGCATTGGGCTGATTGACTGCGACAACGACGGCAGACTCGATATCATCGTGGTGAACGGGTCGACGGTAGATCGCTACCGGCAGCACGGCGGCGATCCGCTGATCACGCTTTACCACCAGGACGCGGACCTGAAGTTCACCGACATCACCAAGCAGGCGGGGCTGAACCGGATTGGCTGGGGCATGGGTGTGGCTGTGGCTGACTACGACAACGATGGGCTGCCGGACATTTATGTCACCGGTTACGGCGGGAACGTTCTCTACCACAACCTCGGCAACTGCAAATTCGAGGATGTTACCGAAAAAGCCGGAGTTGCGGTGGGCGGGCTGAGTTTGGGAGCGGCCTGGGGAGATTACGACCGCGACGGGCATGTGGATCTTTTCGTTTCACGGTATGTACATGTGGATATGGACAAACTGCCGGAACTGGGCAGCAACGAAAAGTTCTGCCGGTTTCGCGGCGTGCTGGTGCAGTGTGGGCCATGGGGATTGCCCGGCGAGTCGGATTTTCTGTTTCACAATCGCGGCGATGGAACTTTTGAAGACGTGTCGAAGAAGGCGGGAGTGGACGATCCTAAACATTATTACGGGATGGGAGCGGTTTGGGGAGATTATGACAACGACGGCTGGCCGGATCTCTATGTGGCGAACGATGCCGGACCGAACTATCTTTACCGCAACAAGCATGACGGCACCTTTGAGGAAGACGGGCTGATGCTGGGCGCCGATTTGAGCGGCGATGGGCAGGAGTTGGGGTCGATGGGCGTGGATTGGGGCGACTACGATCACAAGGGGCGCCTCGACCTGATCGTGACGGAATTTGTGGACCAGTCCGACACGCTTTATCACAACAACGGCGACGACGGATTCGCCGACGTGAGCTGGCATGCGGGGATTGGGCAGCCGAGCCATCCGTATGTGGGGTGGGGCACAGGCTTTTTCGATATGGACAATTCCGGCTGGCTGGATATTTTTGTGGCGAACGGGCATGTGTATCCGCAGGTGGATACGATTGCGGGCGCGGCGCATTACCGGCAGCCGATGCTGCTGTTTCGGAGTAAGCATGACGGGACGTTTGAAGAGATCGGGAAAGACGTGGGATTCGGGGAGATTCCGCTGCAGTCAAGGCGGGGCGCGGCGTTTGGCGACATCAACAATGACGGCTGCGTGGATATTGTGACGCTGAATGTGGGCGAACCGCCGTCGCTGCTGCTGAACCACTGTCAGAATGGAAATCATCGCGTGCTGTTTCGACTGCTGGGGACGAAAAGCAACCGGCTGGCGATTGGGGCGCGCGTCACGGTGAAGGCGGGAGGAATCACCCAGTTCAGCGAGGTGAAAGGCGGATCGAGCTACATTTCACAGAACGATTTGCGGCAGCATTTTGGGCTGGGCAAGAACGCGACCATGGACGAAGTCACAGTGCGCTGGCCCAATGGCGAGAGCGAAACGCTGCGCCAGGTCCCGGCGGATTTCATTTATACGATTGTCGAGGGACAGGGGATCAAGGACAAAGCCGCTCTCCCGCCGCCGTAGGGAGACAACGCACTGATGAGGCTGGCAGGGGAATAGATATTTCAGTCGACTGGAATAATGATCAATCGGAGCGCACCATGACTGACTCGCAAATGAATCGTCGCGCGTTTCTAGGTAAGTCGGCGGCAATGGTTGCTGCCGGCGCAGTTCTGCCGCGCACCGCCTTGTCTTATGAGCATATCGTCGGGGCAAATGATCGTATTTCGCTCGGGCACGCGGGCATCGGAAGCCGCGGTGATGACCTCGATCTGATCGCATCCAAAATCAAGGAAAGTCATAAGGTAGAGATGATCGCCGTCTGCGACCTGTGGACGGGGAATCGTGAGAAGGGAGTGGCCACCAACGCGGGCTATTACGGCCGGGCTCCGCGCGCCGCCGGGCATATTGAAGATCTGCTGGCCATGAAAGACATTGACGGCGTGCTGATTTCCACGCCCGATCACTCCCACTCGACGCTTCTGAAAATGGCAGTCGAGGCCGGCAAGGATGTCTATGTGGAGAAACCGATGGGGAACGTGCTGGCCGAGGCAAAAGCAGCGCGCGATGCGGTGGTGCAATCCAAGGCCGTGGTGCAGGTCGGCACGCAGCATCGCAGCGAGCCTTATCCCCGAGCGGCCCACGAGGTCGTACAAGGCGGCGCCCTCGGAGACATCAGCAAAATTGAGATTGTGTGGAATTATCACGGTCCACGATGGCGGGGACGCGAGCAGGTGAAGCAAATCCGTGAGCAGGACACAGACTGGAACAAGTGGCTGCTCACCAAGCCAGCGCGGCCATTCGATCCTCAACTGTATTTTGAATTTCGTTTGTACAAAGAGTTTTCGAGTGGAATTCCGGATCAGTGGATGAGCCATGCCATCGATCTGGTGCACTGGTTCATGAACGACAGCTTTCCCATGTCAGCCGTGGCGCATGGCGGAGTGCTGGCCTGGCACGACGGGCGCGAGAACCCCGACACGTTTCAGACGCTGCTGGAATATCCCAAAGGTTTTCTGGTCAGCTATTCGACCAGCTTCGGCAATGACGCGCCCAGCTTCACGCGTTACATGGGAAAAAAAGCCACGCTGATTAATATCGGCGGCGAAGGGAGCCCGCGCTACCAGTTCATCGAAGAGAAGGGTACGCACGAGGATGACGCCGACATCGACCGCAAGCGAGCCTCGAAGTTCGTTCTTCTGCCGGGGCAGACCGAACTGCCGCCCATGGGGATTGACGATCTGTCGCTCGAACACATGGGAAACTGGATCGATTGCATGCGCTCGCGCCAACAGCCACACGCATCAGTGCATGATGGATTCGCGCATTCCGTAGCCTGCATGATGGCCGCAGAATCGTATTGGGCGGGCAGGAAAATTTACTGGGACGCGGCGTCCGAGACGATCTCGGACGCCGCACCGGCGCGGAGCTGATTCCTAAACCCGCCTTAATGGATGGTTCGTTCGCTCTTTCGCACTGCCGGAGCAGTGGTTGAGCCCTGGAACTTGGGTTCAGCCAGTTTCGTGATCCATAAACCAGAGTGGATGTCGTTAAAGTACATGAGGCTGTTGAGCAGGTCGCTGTCGCACTTCACCGAGCAGGGCTGGCCTCCCCAGGTGAAGGGCAGATTGGGGCGGTAGCCCTTGGAGTCACCGGTCCAGAAGCGGGCGATTTCGCGGCCCTGGCGATAGAGATCGCCGCGCAGTTCTCCGGAAATATCGAGCACACGCGCGCCCCCGCTGTAGTAGCCCTCGTAGAGCATGTCGTTGGCGGCCCAGAAATTGTGCGAACCGCCTTCGGGAACCTCATACTGGGCGACTTCTTTGGGATGCTTGACGTCGGAGACATCCATGACGTGGCATATCGCACGCACTGGGATGCGGTCTTTGTCTTCGAGGTTGAAGATGGCGGGGAAGACTTCGTCGCCGACAAAGAGATAATTCTTGTAGCGGAACACGCTGTGCGTTCCGGCCAGCCAGCCATCCCCGTAAAGTTCGTAATGGTTGAAGTGATACTGGCTGACCAGTTTCGGATTTTCGGGGCTGCCACCGGCCATGCCGTTGCCAACGTCGAGAACGACGAGTCCATCACGCCAGTAAGCGAGATAGGCGAGACCGTCTTTTACCTGCAAGTCATGCAGGTAGCGGCCGCTGGTCATCGATCCCATTTCCGTGTTGATGCTGACGACGGTGGGATTTTCGGTTTGCCAGCGCGCGACCTCTTTGGGATGTCTCGGATCCTGAAAATCGATGATGCGGAGCGATCCGGTGGCGTCGTCGGTGATGTAAACGTAATGGCCATCAATGTAGGCGCTATGCACGCCGCCGCTGACGGTGGCCGTGTATTCCGAAAGAACTTTCAGGTGCGAGGCGTCGGTGGTGTCGAGAAAAACGATGCCGTTCTTGCGATTCGACGCGCCTTCGCGGGTGAAGACGCCGATCTTCTCGTCGGGCGTGGTGCTGATGTCGTTGATGAGGCGGGCGTCTACTTTGAGCGTGTCGAGCAGTTTAGGGTTCGCGGGGTCGGCGATATCATAGACGAAAAGTTTGTCGGCGACGGTTGCGAGATAGGCGTGGTGGCCGATGATCCATTCTTCCGACATTTGCAGGTCGGGCATGGGGACGTGTGCAACGACTTCGACTTCGCGTTCCACGTTGCGCGGGCGCACCACCACCGAGGCCGAGGCAGTGTGCTGGCCGCTACTGGCGGTGATGACGTAGGTGCCGGCTTTTTCGGCGACGAAAGCGCCGTCGGAGTAGACTGCCGCTCCGCTATCGCTGATCGACCAGCGCACGGGCGGATCTTTCAATTGGCCGCCGCCGGCGTTGCCGGCGCTGGCACTGAAATGAATGACATCGCCGGTGCGGGCTTCGGCGGAGGCAGGCTTCACGGTCAATTTCCGGACGGCATCGTGCAGCACCTGCACGGTGATGGTACTGCTGGCTCCTTCCGACGCGGCCCTGATGGTGACGCTTCCCGGGGCAACGCCAGTCACCAGTCCGGCAGCATCGACGGTTGCGATGGCGGGCTTGTCCGACGCCCAGTGGATAGCGGCATCGGTGCGAGGATCGCCGTTGGGCGTGCGGGCGATGGCGTTGAGTTTTTCCGCGCTGCCGGCGACGATGGCGTGTGCCGGCTTTTCGATCTCGAGGCTTGCGACCTTGGTATTGGCCACATTGACCGTAGCGTAACCGGCCTTGCCCGCAATGACAGCGCCCACGGTCACGACACCCGGAGCGTGGAATGTGACTTCGCCGGATTGGTCGGCGCCGGCAAGGTCGAATGGCGCGGCAAACCAGACTGACGGCTTGGCGTCGATCGGATTGCCGGCGGCGTCTTTGGCGGCGGCGCTGAATTTAACTTTCTCGCCGACGTGGACGTCGAGAGTTTTGGGCGTGATCTCCACGCTCGCGGGCGCCACAGACGTGGTGGGAGCCTGCTCCTGCGGCTTGGCCGCGTTCTGTGTCCAGGCCGTCGATACCGACAAAGCCAACGCTGCGACTGCCGACGTCAACACGCTGTGCTTGTACATTCGCCCTCCGGCGTAAGAAAACCTCTGCTGTGCTCCTACGGCTTGCTCGGTTCCGTCCTCCAGAAATCGATTCCGGCCGCCTGCGACCCGACATCGACAGTCGCCACCGTCTTATAGCTGCCCAGATCGATCACTTCCACCGTCCCCGGCTCCGAGCCGATTCCTTCTACCGAAACAAAAGCGTAACGATCGTCGGGTGTGACAACGGCGCCATGGACAACTTTGCGTTTGGTCGGGATCCTGGCCAGTTCTTTTCCGCTCACGGGATCGAAGACAGACACCGACTGGCCGCGCTTATTGGTCGCGATGAGACGCCCATCCTTTGTCATCGCCAGGTTGTAGACGCCGTTTCCGGCTGGGAAACGGCGAGCCATAGTCCAGGTGGCGGTGTCGACGGCGACGATGTCGTTCGATTGATTGCAGGCTACGTAGACGACTGATCCATCATTCGAGGGTTGCGCCCACGTCGGAGTGCACACGGGCTTGTGGGGCATTGGTTTCTGGCCGGACATCTCGTCGCTGGAACTGGCCTGAGGATAGGGAGCGCCGGTCCTGCCCATTTCCTTGCCCGGCGCCACCATGAAATAACGATCCACGGCGAACTTGCTGGTGTCGATCTCGACCATCATGTCGTCCATCATGCAGGCCGAGTAATGTTTGGTTCCGCCGTGATTGAGCCGCGATCCATGCGGCATGGTGCAGGTGGTAATGCGCTTCACTTCGACCATTTGGTCTGTAGCAACGACCGAGATCGATGACGGCACCATGTCGCCGTGGAAGTTGGCGTTGGCGACATAGATGAAATTGCCGTCAGGAGTGATGTCGGTGGTGGCGGGGAACAGGCCGAGGCCGGTGTACTTGATCACCGTGTTGCTGCCTGCGTTGTATTTCCAGACGGAGCCATCGGGGCGCCCGTGTCCCTGGGAAACGTAGAAATATTTCTTGTCTGGAGAGACCGCGATGCCGTGCGGGCCGTTGATATCGGTGGGCATGAGGCCGGTGCGGGTCTGGCTCTCGATGCGCGCACCTCCGGGGCCGAAGCGAATCAGCACGACCTTGTCGGCGGATTCGCAGACCACATAGACGAGATAGTCCTGGGTGGGAGCGTCAACTGCCGTCGCCGGTAGTTTCTGGGCGGCTGCGACCATCAGCGGCAGGAAGAGCACCGGCAACAGCGCGCAGCACTGAAGCAGATTCTTGCCCCGAAGAAAGACAGCGATTCGCTTCATCATGAGATCGTTGTGTTCGACCGATCGCTCCGCACGCACGAACCGTCATCCGTCCGGCAGGGCCGATCTGCACGGCAAGGGCGCGAGCAGTATATCCGAAACGACCTGACGACGTATCCGCGGGGTAGAGGACGGGCACAGTCAGCTCGGACCAGTCAGCCCGGAGCAGGGGGAAACCTCGGGAATGAAGCAAATATGGTAGGCCCGAATGGACTCGAACCATCGACCTCTTCCGTGTCAAGGAAGCGCTCTAACCAGACTGAGCTACGGGCCTACATGGGAACTGCGCTGGTATTTCGATTTTAGCGGGCGGACGCTAATCCGGCAACGTGCGAAGGGAACGAGCCGCTCTTAAGTTTGTGTCGGCGCGAGTTGCAATGCGCGCCTTGCCCGGCGACAATCTCTTGCGTGGAGAACAATCTGTCAACGCCCAGCACCGCGGCCACGAAGGCGCGAGTTCCGTTTCTGCCCGGCGCGCTGGTGATTGTGACCTTGTGCAATCCGCGGGAGAAATTCTGGGGGATGATTCTCACGCTCGCGGCGGAGGGTCTGAGCCTGAGCGGAGTAGAACTGGCCTCGTTTGAAGATCTCACGGTGATGGTGAAGGAGGGCGAGCCGTTCACGCCGGCGGTCGTTTTCTTTCCCATGCATCGCGTTGAGCGCGTCGAACTCGATCTGCCCGACGGAAGCCTGCCCTCGCTTTCGCAGCGTTTTTTCTCGAAGACCGGTCTGGAGCCGGCAGCATCACTCGCACCCGGCCAGACCGGGCAGGCAAGTGACAATTCTTCCGGAGCACGGGTAAATGAGGAGACAGCGTGAAGGTTTCACATATTTTCACCGCACCCAACCAGCTCACGCTGCTGCGGATGATCTTCGTTCCCTTTATCGTGATCCATCTGGTCGATGGCCGCTATCTGTGGGCTTTGGCGGTCTTCGTGGTCGCCGGTTTCAGCGATGGACTTGACGGCCTGCTGGCGCGCACCTTGCATCAGCAGACTTTGCTCGGGCAGTATCTCGATCCCATCGCCGACAAGCTGCTGCTGAGCACGATGTTTCTGGTGCTATCCATTCTGCACAAAATCCCGTGGAAATATACTGTGGTGGTCTTCAGCCGCGATATTTCGATTCTGGCCGCCAGCGCGGTGCTGTTCGCGATTGCCGGATTGCGGAACTTCCGGCCCAGCATTTTCGGCAAGGCCAATACTTTTTCGCAAATCAGCGCGGTGTTTTTCGTGCTGTTATTCCAGGTGCAGCGGGTGCGCTGGATCTGGATTGCGCGAACCATATTTCTGCGGGCAACGTTCATTTTTACGATTGTGTCGGCGCTGCATTACCTGATTCTGGTGCAACAGCGTTTGCGTGAGCCCGTGCACGCCTTGCCCCCGGCCCAGACTCCGGCCGGATGATCGCCATTTGACCCACTTTCTCGGTGGCCCCTAGAATCTAAGATTCGTCTTCAATTCGTCTTCCATCGCTCGAAATCATTATGGCGCTGCGTCTTTATAACACCATGTCTTCGCGAATCGAGGAGTTCCACCCGCTTCGCGATAACGAAGTCCGCATGTACGCCTGCGGACCCACCGTTTACGACTACGGACACATCGGCAATTTCCGCACGTTCGTGGCGGTGGATCTGTTGCGGCGATTTCTTCGCCAGAGCGGATATACCATTCATCACGTCATGAATATTACCGACGTGGACGACAAGATCATTCGCAACGCGGCGCGCGATGGGGTGAGCGTGCAGCAATACACAGCGAAATACGAGAAGGCGTTTCTCGAAGATGCGGCGATGATCGGCATCGAACAGCCGAAGCTGGTGCATGCGACCGAACATATCCCGGAGATGGCGGAGTTTGTGGCGAAGCTGGTCGAGAAAGGGATCGCCTATCGCGCCGACGACGGATCTTATTATTTTCGCATCGCAAAATTTCCGCGGTACGGCAGGCTTTCAAAGAAAGACTTCAGTGGAATGCTCGACGGCGCACGCGTCGACCTCGACGAGTATGACAAAGACAGCGCCCGCGACTTCGCGCTCTGGAAAGCTCCCAAGCCGGGCGAGGCTTCGTGGGATACGGCGATCGGGCCGGGGCGTCCGGGCTGGCATTTGGAGTGCTCCGTCATGTCGATGGAGGAACTGGGCGAGAGCTTTGACCTGCACGCGGGCGGGGAGGATTTGATTTTTCCGCATCACGAAAATGAAATCGCGCAGTCGGAATCGCTGACCGGCAAGCCTTTCGCGCACTTCTGGTTTCATGCGCGATTCCTGCTGGTCGAAGGCGAGAAGATGTCGAAGAGCGAGGGCAATTTCTTCACCCTGCGCGATCTGGTGCTGAAAGGCCACAAGCCGTCTTCGATTCGCTACCTGCTGGCTTCGGTTCCCTATCGAAATCAATTGAACTTTACGTTTGATGGCCTGAAGTCGGCCGCGGTCTCGGTGGAGCGGTTGCGGAATTTCCGGCTGCGCTTGCATACCGGAAATTTCAGCGAGGGCGCCAGTTTCGCCATGCAGTCGCTTGCCTCCGAAACGGTCGATCGGATGCGCGCCGCGCTCGAAGATGACTTGAATGCGGCTCAGGCACAGGCTGCGGTTTTCGAGATGGTAAGGCAGGCCAATATTGCGTTCGACGCCGGCGCAATCAAGAAAGACGATGTGCCGCCGTTGCTGGCGGCCTTGGCAAAGTTTGACGAGATTTTTGCCGTACTCGATGACGATGACATCCCCAAGATGAGGCAGGTTCTCGACTGGGCTCTGGCGCAAGGCCGAGAGAAAGAGATCAGCAGCGAGTTGCGCGAAGCGGTGCAGTCGGGACAACTTTCGGACTCGGCCATTGAAGAGAAGATTGCCGAGATGAAAGCTGCGCGCGCTGCGCGCGACTTCAAGAAATCGGATGCGATCCGGGCTGAACTGACTGACGCCGGGGTATTGGTGGAAATTGGAAAGGATGGAATCCGCTGGCGGAGGAAATAGCGCTCCCCCGAGCAGCTCGACTCCGACTCGCGCTGTTAGGCTGATAGCTGACTCAAGCCGAGAGCCTGTATGAAATCGCTCGACGAATATCTGCGCGATGCTGAAGTGGCTCACGGGCACTTGTGTGCCGGGCAGGTGCTTGGGGTGCGTCTGGCGATGCTGGGCCTGCAGAAGCTTGGCATCGACGATCCGCATGGGAGAGATCGTAAGCGCCTGGTCACTTTTGTCGAAATCGACCGCTGCGCCACCGACGCGGTTGCCGTGGTTACAGGATGCCGCCTGGGCAAGCGCGCGCTGAAATTCCGTGACTGGGGAAAAGTGGCGGCCACGTTCGTGGATGTGAATAACGGAAAAGCCATCCGGATCGCCGCCAAGGAATCATCCAAACAGTTGGCGCGCGAACTTCATCCTGAAATTGAGAATAAGAATCAGCAACAGATGCTGGCCTATCGCGAAATTTCCGACGACGACCTGTTCATCGCGCAATGGGTGAAGGTCGATTTGCCGCCGGAGGAATTTCCGGGATACAAGGGCGAGCGGGTCGTATGCGAACATTGCGGCGAAGGAATTAATTTCCGCAGGGAAGTGCGGCGCGATGGAAAGACCCTGTGCCGCGCCTGCGCCGGGGAACGTTATTACGAATCGCTGGAGAATTCTTAGCGCGGTCGCTTCAGGTGGCCTGCTCGAATGCGTGGGCCACGCGCAAAATCGTGCCCTCATCGAAGTGCCTGCCTAGAATCTGCAGCCCAATGGGCAGCTTTTCTTTTGTCTCGCCGCACGGTATCGAAATTCCCGGGATACCTGCCAGGTCCGCGGTCACTGTGTAAATGTCGGCCAGATACATCGACAGCGGATCATTCGATTTTTCGCCCAGCCGGAATGCCGCCGTGGGGCTGGTTGGCGTCACGATAGCATCGACTTTGCGGAAAGCTTCGTCGAAGTCGCGCGTCAGCAGGGTGCGCACTTTCTGCGCTTTCAGATAATAAGCATCGTAGTAGCCGGCGCTGAGCGCGTAAGTTCCTAGCATGATGCGGCGCTTCACTTCGGCGCCAAATCCCTCGTTGCGGCTGCGGCGGTACATCTCCGAAAGAGTCTTCACGTCGCGCGCCCGCACGGTGTAGCGGACTCCGTCATACCGCGCCAGATTGGCCGACGCCTCCGCGGTTGCGATCAAGTAATACGTCGGGATGGCGTAAGGCGTGTGCGGCAGGGATACCGGCACGATTTCGCAACCGAATGCTTTCAGCTTGTCGATGGCGGCTTCCACGGCATGGCGGACTTCATCGTCCAAGCCTTCGCCGAAATATTCTTTGGCGACACCCAGCTTCATTCCGCGAATCGGCTTTTCGAGTTCGGCAACGTAGTCGGGGACGGGAACGTCGGCAGAAGTCGCGTCCATGGGATCGCGTCCGGAAATGGTGCGCAGCACAATGGCCGCATCTTTCACGGTCTTGGCCAGAGGCCCGATGTGGTCGAGCGACGAGGCAAACGCAATCAGGCCGTAGCGTGAAACCCGGCCGTAAGTCGGCATCAGGCCGACGATGCCGCAGAACGACGCCGGTTGGCGGATCGACCCGCCGGTGTCCGAGCCAAGGGTGACCACCGCCATATCAGCCGCCACCGCGGCGGCGGAACCGCCGGAAGATCCTCCGGGCACTCGCGTCAGATCGCGCGGATTGCGCACCGGGCGGTACGCGGAGTTTTCATTCGAGGAGCCCATGGCGAACTCGTCGCAGTTCATCTTGCCGAGTACAACCGCGCCCGCGGCTTCCATGCGAGCGACGGCCGTGCAATCGTAGGGTGGAACGTAGTTTTCGAGAATCTTCGAGCCGGCGGTGGTGCGCAGGCCGCGCGTACTCATCACATCTTTGATGCCCACCGGCACGCCGCCCAGCGGAGGCAGAGGCTTGCCCTCTGCCGCCATCCGATCCATGCGGTCGGCCTGCTCGAGTGCACGCTCTTTCGACAACGTAAGAAACGCGCCGATCTGGCCGTCTTCTTTTTGGATGCGGGCGTAGTGCGCTTCGGCTAGCGCAAGCGCGGTCGTCTTGCGCTCCTGCACAGCGGAGCGGGCGGCGTCGATGGTGAGGGAGGCAAGATCCATTGTGAGAGGCTTCTCGGCGACGAATCGTTATCGTTCAATGACTTTGGGCACTCGGAAGAAATCCTCGTCGGCGTCGGGAGCGTTCGCGAGCGCTTCTGTGTGCGGCAAGGATTTGCGCAAGCCTTCGATCACATCTTCGCGGCTGGCGTAGGCGAAGCGCTCGCTTCCCTGCTTCGACTTGTCCACTCCGTAACGGTCGGAAACCTGCGCCATCGGCGGAACGTCCGATGTGTCGAGCTCGTTGAGGCAGTCGATGTACTCGAGAATGGAATTCAGATCGCGCAGCATTCCGCTGCGCTCTTCGGCCGTAAGCTCGAGATTCGACAACTCGGCGACGTAGGCAACATCTTTTTCTGTGACCTTCATGATTCAGTGACTTTCATGATTCAGTAACTTTCATGAATAGGACCCGCCTGGCTCAACGTAGCTTTGGAGTTGCGCTCTCGGAACCGGCAACCACAAACTCCACTCGCTGCACAGTCCGGGTGTAGCGGTTCAGCATGGCCAGATATCGCGGCGCAAGCGCCTGCAGTTCAGCCCGCCATCCGGCATCCGCGACCGCTACGCGCAGCACGCCGCCCTCGAAACTCAGCGCCCTGGTCCGCTCGGCGACGGCCGAACCGCAGACCACGGGCCACGCCATGATCGGCGCGTCGGCGGGGGGCGCCTGACGCAGCGACTGCGCGATGATTTTTTCCAGTCCGGCTCCGGCCTGCTCCATGCGCTCCTCGATGCGCCCGCGACGGTAAGATTGCGAATCCGATTCTAGCATTCCCGCCGAAGCACCCGCGGCAGACTCGGCGTCGTCTCACGCCGGAAATTCGCGGCGCACAAACTCGAGCGCGGCGTCTCGCGAAGGCAAGCGGCCCTCGAGCTGCGCATCTTCGACCGCATTGAGAATCTCGCGGAACTTCGGCCCGGGCATGTGGCCGGCGGCGATCAGATCATCTCCGGTCACCAGCGGCGATGGACGAATCTTCTCTGGAGGAATCTCACTGCGCTTCTGACGGACAAATTCATACGTACTCAAATTGCGATGGCTGGCCAGGCAGTCGGCGCGGTGTAAAGACAAATGCTCATCGAACGCGGGCAGACGGAAAAATCGCTTTAGAGTAGATTCGCTCATGCGCGTGGCATGACCGAAGCGCATGTGGTTATCGACCAAGGCGAGAATCTGCGCCGTGTCGTCCTTCGAGAAACGCAGCCGCCGGCAGATCTCCTCCGCCATTTTCACGCCTACATTCACGTGGTCGTCGAAACGAATGCGGTCCGGAGCGCGGCGAAATGTGGGCGGCTTGCCCACATCGTGCAAAAGTGCGCCCCATGCGAGTGTGAGCGGGCAGGGATTTGGCAGATTTTCCAGGAGCAGCAGCGTATGCACGAAGACGTCGCCTTCGGGATGAAATTCCCGGGGCTGCTCCACGCCCTTCATGGCAGAAATTTCCGGGAGAACGTGCTGCAGCAAACCGCTTTCGTCGAGCAGCGCAAACGCGCGCCGGGCGTGGCCCTCGGTCAACATGCGAGTCAGTTCGTCACGCACGCGCTCGCGTGAGACCACGGCGATTTCATGGGCCAGCTTCTGTATCGCTCTAAAAGTTTCGGGATCGATTGCGTAATCGAAGCGCGCGGCAAAGCGCACCGCGCGCAGCATGCGCAGCTTGTCTTCCTGGAAGCGATGTTCAGGATTACCGATGGTGCGGATGATTCCCGCTTCCAGATCTTCGCGTCCGCCCACAAAATCGAGCACCTCTCCAGCAACGGGATCGAGCAGCATGCCGTTGATGGTGAAATCGCGGCGCGCGACATCCTCGCGCGGATCCTGGCTGAAGCGCACTTCGTCGGGATGACGGCCGTCGGAATATCCGATGTCGCTGCGAAACGTCGCCACCTCGACCGCCTGAGATTTGGTCGAGGGCTGCTCGGGGACGCTTTTGTTGAGAACTCGCTCTGGCGCAGGTACGAGAACAACGCCGAACTGGACTCCCACGGCATAGGTTTCAGGAAACATTTCCATGACTTGCTCAGGCGTTGCGCTCGTGGCCACGTCATAATCCTTGGGCTCGCGTTCGAGCAGAAGATCGCGCACGCATCCGCCCACCAGATACGCCTGAAAGCCGTGCTGGCGCAGGGTTTGAACGATCGATGTGGCAAGGTCCTTGGGGTCAGAGCCCCGCACGTGTTCGAGCAAGTCTGCCATGTTTCCAATAATATTAGGTCTAATATTATTAAGCAGAATGGCTGACGCGTACATCCTCGGGATTGAGAGTTCGTGCGATGAGACTGCGGCGGCGGTGGTGCGGTCGGGCGAGCAGCTGATCTCGAACGTCGTGGCGTCGCAAATTGCCACCCACCAACGGTATGGCGGAGTGGTGCCGGAACTCGCGTCGCGCGAGCATTTGCGTGCGATTGTGCCCGTGATCCGGCAGGCTTTGGCGGAGGCGAAACATACTTACGATTCTGTGGACGCGATCGCGGTGACGCAAGGTCCCGGGCTTGCAGGTGCGTTGTTGGTGGGCATCAGCTATGCCAAGGCTTTGGCCTTCGCGCTCGACAAGCCGCTGATCGCAGTGAACCATCTGGAAGGCCATATTCATGCCGTGCTTCTGGAAGAGCGGCAGAAGGGAAATCGCCAGCTGCAGTTCCCAGTCCTGGCGCTGGTGGTGTCTGGCGGGCACACTCACCTCTATCTCGCCACGCAGAACGGCGATTCCTGGACTTATGAAAATATCGGTCACACGCGTGATGACGCGGCCGGCGAGGCCTTCGACAAAGTCGCCAAGCTGCTCGGCCTGGGATATCCGGGAGGCCCGGTCATTGACCGGCTGGCTCCGCATGGGGACGCGAAAGCTGTAAAGTTCGCTCCGGCTCAGATCAAGCACCGTGACCGCCGCGGGCGAGAGGACGGCCGAGGCGTTGGGGCGGATGCGGATCGGCCACGTTTTGATTTTTCTTACAGCGGAATCAAGACGGCTGTGTTGCGTTACGTCGAGCAGCACCACATGCGCGAAGCGGTCGAAGCGCGGCGGCAGGCGCTGTCGAAGCTGGCGAAGCCGAAGCTGGACGACTATCTGGCGAGCTCCGACAAACTGACTCTCGATCTGGTGGCTTCGTTCCAGCGGGCGATGGTCGAGGATCTGATCGAAAAAACCCTGACCGCGGCGCGAGCCTACGACGTGGCAACGTTGTTCGTCACCGGTGGAGTGGCGGCGAATCAGGAATTGCGCGCGGCGTTCGAACGCGAAGCGGCGAAGGAAGGATTACCGGTTTATTTCCCATCACGTCCGCTCTCGACCGATAACGCGGCCATGATTGCGGCTGCAGCCTATCCTAAATTTCTGGCTAAGAATTTCGCGCCGATGGATTTTTCGGCGGAGGCGGGAATGGCGCTGCGGTAGCACGTTGCTGCCTGGCGTCACAAGCCGTCTACGCCTCGGCCGACTGCGCCCTGGCAGTCTTCGAGCAGGCTATCGCATTGAGCGCCTTCTCCAGTTGGCATTCGATGTCGATATCTTTGTAAATGGCAACATTGGCCCTTTTTTCGGACTCGTCGAACCCGCTGCCTCGACCCGCCACGATAATGATGGGAACGTTCGCCGTTTCCGGATTGGCTTTCAAGGCCGTGATCAATTCGCTTCCCGACATCTTTGGCATCTGCATGTCGGTAACGATCAAGTCGGGCTTCCCGTGGGAGAGGAATTCCAAGGCTTCCGCCCCATTGGTGGCAGACTCCACGGCAAAGCCGCGCCCCTCGAGGAAGCGGCAGATCGTGTAGCGAATCAACATGGAGTCGTCGACGACCAGAGCCAGCATGGGCATAGCCTGGGCGGAAATCTGCACACGCCCGTCTCGCACGTTAGCAGGGACGTTTCACTGGAAACAATGGGAAATCGACGGCAGAGATTACGTCCGTCACGCGGAAGAATCCGCCTCAGGCCTCGTTTTCCTGGGTGCGTTCTTCGATATTCATGTCTTTGAATTCGCTGGACTCGAAGATTTCGCCGCACTCCTTGCACTCCACGAACTCGGAATCCTCATCACGACTTACGATTTGAACACGGGGATGCTTGCAAGGCTGCTTAAGATCTGCGTTTTGACGGGTGGAAGGCGACTTTGAGGTCATAAATCCGGAAGCGTCCCCTTGGGAGTAAGAACGGCGGGGATTTCGCCGGAAATTTCCGGTATTTTAGAACGGGATTGCGGCTTGTCAAGCCCCCGCCTGCCAAGTTGTTGTGAATTTGTAACAACGACCAGCCACGGCCAGGCAATCCCAAATCCCGACTAAAACTGTCGCACTGATATAAGCCATTCAATTCTTGCAACTTACCGTTGGATAGCGATTTGTGGCAACTGCCTGAGCAAAGTTGCGTAAGGCCGGCCAAGTAACGTAGAATGAATTACGACGATAAAGGTCGGAGTTTAATCCGATCCTATTGGTCGGGTTTCGCGATGGCAGAAGGAGTCTGATCGGGTGCTGAAGCTGACCAAGAAAGCCGACTACGCGCTGATGGCGATGAAGCACCTGGCCGAGCACAGCACCGAGGGCCCGCAAAGCGCCAAAGATGTCGCGGACGCTTTTGCGATTCCGCCGGAGGCTTTGGCGAAGATTCTGCAGCGGCTGGCGAAAGCGGGATTTCTGCATTCGCAGCACGGCATCAACGGAGGGTATACGCTGGCGCGGGCAGCGCACACGATTTCGGCGTTTGAAGTAATTCAGGCGATCGACGGCCCGCTGTTCATCACCTCGTGCGTCACGGTGCGCGGAGAGTGCGATCAGACGGATCGCTGCAACATTCGCGAACCGCTGCGCAAGGTGAACGAGAGCATTGAAGCGGTGTTGAAGCGCATCAAGATTTCACATATGCGCGAGGAACCGGAAGACGAGGGGAGCATGGCTCCCAAAGCGGCGGAATTGGTGACGATCACTTGAAACGTCGCGGGCGCGAAATTCATCAAATTTAGTCACACGCTGATTTAGGCAGGTAGGAGAGGCAATCAATGAGCACGGACGTAAAGATCCCCCAGGACTTGAGACAAAACGACTTGAGACAGAACGATTTGACTCAGGCGCAGCACGCCGCTCCGAACGGCGTGAAGCTGCCCATTTACATGGATAACCACGCCACCACCCCGATGGATCCGCGGGTGCTGGAAGAGATGCTGCCGTATTTCATGGAGAAGTTCGGCAACGCGGCCAGCCGGAACCACTCCTTCGGGTGGGCGGCGGAAGAGGGCGTCGAGACTGCGCGCGAGCGCATTGCCAAGCTGGTCGGCGCGACCACGAAAGAGATCATCTTCACTTCCGGTGCGACCGAAAGCGACAACCTCGCGATCAAGGGCGTCGCTGAAATGTATCGCGAGAAGGGCAACCACATCATCACCGCGGTCACCGAGCACAAAGCTGTGCTCGATACCTGCAAGCGCCTCGAGAAGTACGGATATCGCGTGACTTATCTGCCTGTACAGAAAGACGGGCTGATCGATCTCGACGATCTGAAGCGCGCCATGGACGACAAGACGATTCTCGTCACCATCATGTACGCGAACAACGAAATTGGCGTGCTGCAGCCCGTGACCGAAATCGGCAAGCTCTGTCATGAGCGCGGCGTGATCTTCCACACTGATGCGACTCAGGCCATCGGCAAAGTTCCGGTGGACGTGGTCAAGCAGAATATCGATCTGGCCTCGATCTCGGGACACAAGATGTACGGGCCGAAGGGTGTAGGCGCGCTGTACGTGCGGCGCAAAAATCCGAGGGTGCAGATTTCCGCCATCATCGACGGCGGCGGCCACGAGCGCGGCATGCGGTCCGGCACGCTGAACGTTCCGAGCATCGTGGGTCTGGGCAAGGCGTGCTCGCTGGCGCAGGAAGAGATGGCGAAAGAGTCGTGCCGTTTGGCCGGCCTGCGCAACCGTCTGCGCGACCGCATCATGACCCGGCTCGACGAAACTTACATCAACGGGTCGATGGATCATCGCCTGCCCGGCAACCTGAATATCAGCTTCGCCTATGTCGAAGGCGAGTCGCTGCTGATGGGCATCAACGATATTGCGGTTTCGAGCGGATCGGCATGCACCTCGGCGACGCTGGAACCATCTTATGTATTGAAGGCTCTCGGCACCGGCGACGACCTGGCGCACAGCTCGATTCGCTTTGGCATCGGCCGCTTCAATAGCGAAGCGGAAGTTGATTATGTGGCCGACCGCGTCATCGAAACCGTGGAGCGTTTGCGCGAGCTTTCTCCGCTTTACGAGATGGCGAAGGAAGGCATCAATTTGAAAGATGTGAAGTGGGCCGGAGAGTAAGACACTGGGAAGGGCACGGCTTTTAGCGTGCCGATAGCGAATTATTTGTATTGGGGTTTTGGCCCCTGAGGATATCCGGAGTTTCAGGAGAAGATAAAAATGTCATATAGCGATAAGGTCATCGACCACTACAACCACCCCCGCAACGTCGGCTCGATGGACAAAGCGAGCACCGACGTGGGCACCGGCCTGGTCGGCGCACCTGAGTGCGGCGACGTCATGAAGCTGCAGATCAAGGTCAACCCGGCGACGAACGTGATTGAAGACGCCAAGTTCAAGACCTTTGGCTGCGGCTCGGCGATTGCCTCGTCTTCGCTCGCGACCGAGTGGGTCAAAGGCAAGACGGTCGACGAAGCCCTTGCCATCAAGAACATGGACATCGTGAAGGAGCTTTCGCTGCCTCCGGTGAAGATCCATTGTTCAGTGCTGGCTGAGGACGCGATCCGCGCCGCCATCGGGGACTGGAAGAAGAAGCAGGAAACCGCGAAGCCCGTCGCCGTCGAGGCGAAGTAGTTAACTCGCCTGTCATCCTGAGCGAAGCGAGGGATCTATGTATTCGCGGCCAGTTGCGCCGATCCTTCTCCTTCGCCGCAAAGAACGTGGTTCCGGATGACATGGGACGAGTTTGAAGATGATGAACATTGTTGCCGAACAAGCCGCGCCGGCCACTGCGAAAGGAATTGTGGTGACCGACAAGGCCATCGCGAAGGTTCGCAGCGCCATGGCCAAGGAAGGCATTTCGCCCGAGCAGGGCGGATTGCGCCTGGGCGTGCAGGGCGGCGGCTGTTCGGGATTGAGCTATAACGTGCGCTTCGATACGCAGCCGCGCGAGCGGGATCGCATCTTCCAGTTCGGCGACGTGCGCGTGTTCGTGGACCCGAAGTCGTTCATCTACCTGAACGGCATGACGCTGGATTACCAGGAAACGCTGATGCAGCAGGGCTTCGTCTTTGTGAATCCGCAGGCCACGAAATCGTGCGGCTGCGGAACTTCGTTCTCCGCCTGATGCCTGTCTGGCATCCCTGTGTGGCACGGGTGTTCTCGCCCGCCTGGCATGCGCCACCAGACAACTCGCGAGCGAGCGAAAGAAGGGCGTTCCGGCCTGCATCCGAGCGGTGCGCGGTTGTGAATCTGCGGGTCGAAACTTTGGGTTGAAACTGTTGGCTTGAACTTGTGATGACCAAGACTGCACTTACCGCGATCAACGCAAAGCCTCTGCCGGAGGAGACTCACTCCTGCTGGTCGTGCGGCTCGATGCGGGCGGCGCAATTCTGCGCGGCATGCGGCAAGGTGCAGCCTCCAGCTCCGGTCGACTACTTCACATTTTTCGGGCTGCCTCTCAAGTTGAACCTTGACGTGGCTGCGCTGGAAAAGGATTTCTACGACTTAAGCCGCCGGCTTCATCCGGATTCGAACGCGCGGGCGGGCAGCCAGGAGCAGGAATGGAGCCTGGAACAAAGCTCGCTGCTCAATGACGCCTACCGCACGCTGCGCGATCCGATCAAGCGCACCCAGTACTTGCTGCACATGGAGGGCGTGGAGTTGGAGGAGCAGTCCAAGAGCGCGACGGAGCGCGCCCGCGCGACCGGGGAAACGAAAAAGCAAATCGTTCCTCCCGACCTGCTCGAGGAAGTTTTTGAACTGAACATGCAGCTTGAAGAATTGCGTGCGCAGAAGAAGCTGGGCGAAGACGATCCTGCGCTGATTGAAGAAATCGGAAAGCAGAAACTCGTTTTCGAGGACAAGCACGAAGCCTTGCTGGACGAACTAAAGACGCACTGGAAAGCATGGGATGCCCTGATCGATCGCGATGCGGTCGTCGGGCATCGAGACGGAAATCCATCCAGCGCCGAGGAACGCGCACGAATCGTCGCCCGGATGGTGGATGTACTTAACCGGCGCAACTACATCCGGAACCTGGTGCGGGATGTGAACGAAGCATTGGAGAATTGAGAGATTGAATCATTGAGTCAATGACTCGGTGAATTAGGCAATTTAATGGCTACAGAGCATATTGTCGGTATCGACCTTGGCACCACCAATTCGCTGGTGGCATTCATGCAAGGGGATACCCCTGTGGTGATCCCCGGCGAGGATGGATCGAACTTGCTCCCCTCGGTCGTTGCGCTCGACGCGGACAACCATCCAGTCGTCGGCAATGCCGCGCGCAATTCGTTGATTGAGACGCCCGAGCGCGCCGTCTATTCGATTAAACGGCTGATGGGACGTGGTGTTGAGGACATTCAGGAAGAGCTGAGACTGTTTCCGTTTCGCCTGGCCGACGATATGCAGCCGGGAGAAGTGCTGCGCATCCGACTTGGCGAAAAGAAGCTAGGTGACAGGACCTTTACTCCGCCGGAAATTTCCGCGTTGATTCTTCGCCAGCTCAAGCGCAATGCCGAACGCTATTTTGGCGGGCCGGTGACGAAGGCAGTCATCACCGTTCCCGCGTATTTCAACGACGCCCAGCGCCAGGCCACGAAAGACGCCGGCCGCATCGCTGGACTGGAAGTATTGCGCCTGGTCAACGAGCCTACCGCCGCATCGCTTGCCTACGGCCTCGACAAGAAGCAGAACGGCATCGTGGCGGTGTACGATCTCGGCGGCGGGACGTTTGATATTTCAATTCTCAAACTTCACGACGGCATCTTCGAAGTGGTCGCGACCAACGGCGACACGCACCTCGGCGGCGATGACATTGACAACCTGCTGATCACCATTGCGCTCGACGACATTCGCGGCGATCTGGGAACCGACCTTCGCCGCAATGCCGAAGCCGTGCAGTCGATTCGGAAGGCGGTGATCGAAGCCAAAATCGCGCTTTCGTCGCAGGCTTCGGTGAAGTTCGATATCGAGCTACTGGCTGGCAAGCGATACCAGCGCGAGATTTCGCGCGAGCAGTTCGAGCAGTTGATTCAGCCGATCATCGATCGCACCGTCGGCCCCTGCAAGCAGGCAATGAAAGATGCCGGGTTGAAGCCCGAGCAGATTGACGAAGTCGTTCTGGTCGGCGGTTCGACGCGCATCCCGAAAGTTCGCGCGCTGGTCAAGGAAATGTTCCGGCGCGAGCCGCACACTGATTTGAATCCCGACGAAGTCGTGGCGCTGGGCGCGGCCGTACAGGCCAACATTCTTGGTGGCGGATCGCAAGCTACCGAAAACATGCTGTTGCTCGATGTGACTCCGTTATCTCTTGGAATCGAAGTCGCCGGCGGAGTTACCGACAAAATCATATTGCGCAACTCGACCATCCCTGCTTCGGCCACGCAGTTTTACACCACGCAGGTAGACGGCCAGGCCAACGTGGCGATTCATGTATTGCAGGGTGAGCGCGAATTAGCCAAAGACTGCCGCTCGCTGGCACGGTTCGATCTCAAAGGCATTCCGCCGATGGCGGCCGGCATTCCGCGCGTCGAGGTCAAATTCCTGATCGACGCCAACGGCATTCTGAATGTTTCCGCGCGCGAGCAGCGCAGCGGCAAGGCAGCCGAGATTCAGGTTCAGCCCAGCTACGGCCTGACCGACGAGCAGGTCGAGGGCATGATCCTCGACTCGTTCGACAACGCCGAAGAAGATTTTCGCCGGCGGCAGATCATCGAAGCGCGCAACGAAACGGAGACCATCCTCAAGGCGCTCGAAAAAGGAAAGAAGGGCGCGGCCTGGGGACACCTGACCACCGATGAGAAAAAACAAATCGCGAAGATGGAAAAGAGCCTGGTCGCGGTCAGGGACGAAGACGATTATCAGGCGATTCGCAAGGCTATCGACGCGCTGAATCAGGGCACTATGAGGCTGGCGGAATTGATGATGGATACGGCGGTGTCGTCCGCGCTGAAAGGCAAAAATATGGATGAGACGGATCTGGGCGAAGGCCCAACCGCGCCGCATCCGGTGGCGAAGGCAGAGTTCGAATAAATTTTTCATATTGTCATCCTGAGCGGCGCCGTTGCCGCGAAGGACTCATGCAACGGGCTGGGAGTAACTTAGATCCTTCGCTTTGCTCAGGATGAGAACAGATTGAGGCTCAAATGGCTGAAGAAAAAACACAAGGAGCGGGCACATTGACCGAAGACGCGCCCGGCGAAAACACGATTCAGGTTACTTTCCTGCCTGAGGGCAAGACGGTGCAGTTCGAGAACGGCAAACTGCCCTACGAAGACCACGGCAAGGAACAATCCGTGCTCGATGTGGCGCTGAATTTCGGTGTTCCCCTCGACCACGCCTGCGGCGGCAACTGCGCCTGCACCACCTGTCACATTTGGGTCAAGGAAGGCGCCGAAAATCTATCCGCAATGGATGACGACGAGGCCGACCGGTTGGACATGGCGGCGGATCTCCAGCTAAACTCTCGTCTCGGCTGCCAGGCGCAGATTGTCAAGCCGGGGAAAGTAGTGGTTGAGATTCCGGCCTGGAACCGGAATTACATCTCCGAGGAACATCACTGAAGTACGGCTATTGTTGAGAGCACTGATTTAATGAAGGAGGGCACTTGCCAAAATCGCTGACCTGGGACGACGCTGAAGATATCGGCATCCTGCTTTCCGAAACCCATCCCGAACTCGACCCGCTAGCCGTGCGGTTTACCGATCTCCATCGTTACGTCACCGAATTGCCGGGGTTTGCCGGCGATCCCAAGGCTTCGAACGAGGGCAAGCTGGAAGCGATTCAGATGGCGTGGCACGAGGAGTTTCAGGATCGCACCCAGGCCTGATCCCCATCGCAGATATCCCTGAGCTTTTTACATTTTCGTGACAAATGCCGGGAAGCTTCAATCTATCCTATTGGCGCAGGGGTTGAACAATTTGTTGGCCCTTCTCTCTCTGAGGCCCAATCAAAAAGGGCACGGTGTCGACACCGTGCCCTAATTTTTCCCCTGACAATATTTCAACCGACGGTCACGGAAGCCGACTCCTGAACGTTCGCCTCGCGCAGGAACTTCGCAGCCTCCTCGGGCGGAGTCGGATTGATGTAAAAGCCGGTTCCCCATTCGAATCCGGCGGTCTTGGTCAACTTCGGCATGAATTCGATATGCCAGTGATAATGGTCATTGGTGGGATCCTGCACTGGAGATGAGTGAATTACCAGGTTGTAGGGCGGATTGTCGAGCACGCGGTCGGCGCGGCCGAGCAGCTCTTTGAGCGCCCGCGCGAGATTTTCGAACATGTGCGATGACGAATTTTCGAAGGCCGACTCGTGCTGCTTGGGCAGAATCCAGGTTTCAAACGGAAATCGTGGAGCGTAGGGCGCCAGCGTAAGGAAATTTTCGTTCTCCGCCACCACGCGCGTGCCGCCGTCCATCTCCTGCCGGATGATGTCGCAGAACACACAGCGCTCCTTGTAGAGGAAATACTGCTTCGCCCCCTCCAGTTCCTGGGTGACGTTGATGGGAAGAATGGGCAAGGCGATCAGTTGCGAATGCGCGTGTTCGAGCGATGCGCCGGCCGCCTCGCCATGATTCTTGAAAATTAGAATGTATTTGAAGCGGCGGTCCTTCTTGAGATCAAGAATACGGTCGCGGAAAGTCCAGAGCACGTCTTCAATCCGCTTTGGTGGCAGGGTTGCAAGGCTGGCGGAGTGGTCGGGCGTCTCAATAATGACTTCATGGGCTCCGATGCCGTTCATGCGGTCGAACATGCCCTCGGCCTGGCGGTTCAGATTTCCCTCGATGCCAAGGGCGGGAAACTTATTTGGCACCACGCGTACGGTCCACCCGGGAGCATCGCGCTGGGGCGGCGGTCCGCCATTGGAATTCGGGCGGTAAGCTTGAATCTCGGGTGGCGTCTTGCTTTCGTTTCCATAGCAAAAGGGACAGAATCCTCCCTTAATCTTCATATTTTCGCGAATAAAATCGGTTGGGCGCTTGGCCCGGTCCGTGGAAATAATCACCCAACGGCCAACGATCGGATCTTTTCTCAGTTCCGGCACTTACTGAATCCTTTCAGTGGGATTGCGCAAACTTCATATTCTACGCCGCTAAGGAGGCGTTCCGAAACACTTCGATCTGCGGGCAGGACGTGCGACCGTCATAGTATACGCTTACAATATCGAATCTCCACTGGCACGATGGTGGCAGGTGACGCAAGTACTCGCGTGCGACTTCGGCTACCTCGCGCCGCTTGTGCCGGTCGACAGCTGCCTCCGGAGTCTTTATATTCACCGAGGTTCTCGTCTTAACTTCTATAAAACAAAGGATATCCTCGTCCCAACCGATGAGGTCGATCTCGCCTCGACAGCGCGGTGTACGAAAGTTGCGGGCGACGATCTTGTATCCCAGCTGGCGGAGATGAAAGTAAGCGTATTCCTCGCCTTGCACGCCGATCTGCTGGCGCGGCGGCCGCTCGTCAGCAGGTAAGAGCCACGCGGCCAGCCCGTCCAGCGACCGAATCACGGTGCGAGTTATGCGCCAGAAAACCATTTTGGGATCGAGGAGCCTCGGCCTCGCTTGGATACATCTTCAGACTAGAACAATTGCAGAGGCATCGAAGCGACGAACTTTGCGACTGTCAAATTGAACTGTCCGCACCGTCCCGATTTGGAATGCGTCCGGGGAACAATAGGTCGGACAACCATTCTGACATTCTGAATGGTCTGAAAGGGTCCGGGTCCGGGTCCGGGTCTGCGTCTGCTGCCAGCAGGTCTTGGAGCGGGCAAAAAAAACAAGCCCGCGGACAGGGCCGAAGGCTTGGGTTGCTATCCTCCCCCCAAAGAAGGCAGCAACAAGAAGCTTAATTTCTTAGACTTGCGGAGCGCACCCTCTCGCGCGCCCCGCAAGTGCCCCACGGTACTCAGTGACCGTGAAAGTCGCGGCGTTTTCGCCTGTCCGCCTCGTGCAGGCCTTTCGCCTGAACCGGCGAATTAAGAATGGGGGAATCAAGGCTGGCCAAAACTGTCCGGCTGCGTGCCTACTTTCTCCGGCCGATGTGACTTCGTCAATTCACGCCTTTTGCAAACGTAGTTCACGCGCTAAGTCTTTGTTTTGCAGAATGGTGGAGGGAGTTATCACTCGGAAGAAAGTGGTAGGCGAGCCGCCAAAAGTGGTGGTCGGATGGCACCAAGCGGCGATTTTGCATCGGGCCCAGCTTTGCTAAACTCCGACGGACCCGGAAAACAGATGCGGCCAGCCCCAAAATCGGATGCGGTGATTCGCTTCGGCGTCTTTGAGATAGACTTGGGCTCGGTCGAACTTCGCAAGAACGGAATCAAGGTAAAGATTCAAGATTTGCCGTTCCGGGCTCTCAAGCTCTTGCTGGCCCACCCCCACGAGGTCGTCAGCCGGGACCGGTTTCGCGAGGCCCTCTGGCCAGAGGGAGTGTATGTAGACTTCGATCACGGCATCAGCAGTGCCATCAACCGGCTTCGTGACGCCCTAGGGGATTCGGCTGACAATCCCGTGTTCGTCGAGACCGTGGAGCGCCGTGGGTACCGTTGGATCGCTCCGACGCATCTGCCCAGCCCTCCAACGACCGTCCCAGGACCAGTCTTGGTTATCCCAGATCCGGCCGAGTTGAATGCGGACAGGTCCGCCAAGGCTCCTGCCTCAGGACCCAATGGATGGAGATGGTCGCTGATTTTTCCGGCGGCAGCGCTGCTTATGGTCTTCTGGGTCCTGTGGCCGACCCACCGTGCGGCAAGAGCCGGCAATGCGCACCCGGCAAATTTCGAGTCGCAGACTCCGCGCCGCCCCGCCAACACGGAAGCCGAGCAGTTCTACTTGCGCGGGCGTTTTTACTGGCAGGAGCGCACTCCGGAGGGGCTCAACCGGGCAGTCGATGCGTTCACCCAGGCGATCGTGCACGATCCTAACTACGCGCCCGCATATGTTGGCCTGGCGGACTGCTACAACCTGCTCCGCGAATATACCGTGATGCCCGCCAACGAGGCCTATCCGCGAGCCCTGGCCGCGGCACAGAGAGCAGTCGAACTCGACGACCAATCCTCGGAAGCACATGCCTCTCTGGCGTTCGCTCTTTTCTACGGAACCTGGGACGCAGCGGGGGCGGAGCGCGAATTCCGCCGCGCCATCGCCCTCAGGCCCGACAACGCCGTGGCACATCATTGGTATGCCACGTTCTTGGCGACCATTGGACGCCATCCCGAATCGTTAGTTGAGATCGAGCGCGCGCAAACTCTCGATCCCGCATCGAAGGCCATCCTGGCAGACAAAGGCGACCTGTTGTGGGCGGCTGGCCGTCGAGACGAGGGCATCGCGCTGTTGAAACAGTTGGAAACCACCGAACCGGGCTTCATTTCTCCGCACCGTTATCTGAAAACCGCATATTTTGCAGCGGGCGACTATGCCAACTACCTTGAGGAATGGAAAAAAGAGGCAGCCCTGATGCAAGACAAGCCAGCGATGAAAATTGTGGAGACCGCGGAGAGAGCCTATTCCGCAGGCGGGATTCACGGCATGTTGCAAAGCGTCGAAGATCAGCAGAAACGGCTCTACGATCGCGGATCGCTTTCGCCCTATTCTCTAGCGCTGACAAACTCCCAGTTAGGAAACAAGCAGGAAGCGCTCCGCTATCTTAAAATCGCCTACGACCAGCATGACGACGATCTGGTCGAAATGGAAGGCGAGGCGGGGTTCGAGAACCTGCACGATGAGCCTGCCTACAAAGAACTGGCGGCCAAATTTAGATTTCCGAAACAGCCGTTGTAAAGACGCCGCAATCCCCTGCCCGCCCGAAACCGCTGAAGATCACAGCAAAGAAGGCACCCCGCTCTAGTCCCACGTTTTTGGGCGAGACTAGAGCCTTGCCAAATCGGGATGCGAATTCCGCCTTACGCGCCTTTGCCTACTGCCGAGATGCACGCTTCGAGTACATCCACCGCAACGTCGGCCTGTTCTTTCGTGACCACCAGAGGCGGACAGATCCGGATCGTGCTCGGCCCGCAGCCAAGGAAGAGAATTCCGTGTTCGAAGGCCATTTCGACGATGCGGTCGCGCTCTGCGTTACCGTATTCCTTTGTGACTTTGTCTTTCACGATCTCAACGCCAATCATCAGCCCACGCCCACGCACATCGCCCACCAGCTTCAGCTTCGTCGGCCAGTCCGCCATGCGCTTCATCATGTGATTGCCGACGCTGGCCGAGTTCTCGAGGAGATGTTCTTTCTCGATCACATCGAGCGTGGCTAGCGCCGCAGCGATGCAAACCGGGTTCCCGCCAAATGTCGAGGCATGAGAACCGGGAACCCAGTCCATAAGTTCGGCGCGTGTCATCGTGATGCCGAGCGGCATGCCCGACGCGACGCCCTTGGCCATACAAACCATATCCGGCTCGACGCCGGTGTGCTCGACGGCCCACCACTTGCCGGTGCGTCCAATCCCGCTTTGCACTTCATCCACGATCAGCATGATGCCGTGCCGGTCGCAGATTCGGCGAAGCTCCTGCATGAAGATCTTCGGAGCCACCACGTAGCCGCCCTCGCCTTGCACTGGCTCGACGAAGATGGCTGCTACTTCCTCGGGCGGCAGAGTTGTTTTGAAGAGTTTCTCTTCGATAAATCGCGCGCATCCGAGAGCGAACTTATCGGCTTCCTGCGATCCGCCGACGCAGCCCCGGTACACATCCGGATAGCGCACATGCGTCACTCCCGGCACCAGCGGCGCGAAACGCCGCCGCTGCTGCGGCTTGGAAGCCGTCAGTGATAGCGCGCCCATGGTCCGCCCGTGGAACGCGCCGAAGAATGCAATCACGTTCTGCCGTTTGGTGTGATAACGCGCCAGCTTCAGCGCACACTCAATCGCTTCGGCGCCCGAGTTGCCGTAATAAATCCGATGCGGGCCGGGCATGGGCGCGATCTTCGAAAGCCGCGCCGCCAGTTCCACCATATTCTGGTAATAAAAATCCGTGCCCGACATGTGAATCAGCTCGGCAGCCTGCTTCTGAATGGCAGCGACCACCTCGGGATGGCAGTGGCCGGTCGAGGTAACGGCAATGCCTGCGGAGAAATCAAAAAACTCGTTGCCGTCCACATCCGTGACCACGATACCGCGTCCGCTCTTGGCCACCATTGGATAAGAACGCGTGTAGGAAGGCGAAATATACTTCTGATCGCCCTCGAGCACGCGCTTGGCGTTGGGCCCGGGTAGAGCGGTTTTAATCTTGGGGCCGATCATCTTGAGATCGGTTCCGCTGGCAGCGGTTGCGGCCTTCACTTCTTTCGTCATGGTTCCGGTGGTCATGGCATCCTCCGTGGGCAATCGTCAGTAATCGACTGCCGGTTGTGGGGTCAGTGCGGCGTCAGCCCATGCGGCTCCGGTAAGAGCACACGCATGCTGAAGCGAATCAAGAGAGGATGAAGGACTTAATCGCTACCGAAGAGGCTGGGACGCAGGCGCGATGGCAGATTTGCCCGATAGCGCCGCGGACATACTAAACAGTGCAGCCAGCACTCGGGGAGATGTGTGCGAGCAGCCTGCGAATTGGAGTTTTTCTGCAGCATCGCGTACGGAACACATTGCTGATTGATTATAGCGGGAACAGTCACGCGGCGTAACCCCCTTCGGTAACGAAGAGGCCAGCCCTATCTGCGGCCTATGTACACACCACCCCGCCCGCCCATGCATAGGTGGACCGGATTCGCGTCAGGGTATGAGCCGGTTGCGCGGCGGCGGCTCAACTTTTAGAATCCGCCCCCTCCCACGCTCGTCTGATATCTTGTAACTTTCGCCTGTTATTCCCCGACTCCGATGAATCCCGCTCAACACCCAAAACGATGGATGGTCTTCTTTGCCTTCGGCCTTGTGTATCTGTTCTGGGGATCGACCTACCTGGGCATCGACATAGCGGTACAGACCATCCCGCCGGCCCTGATGTGCGGGTTGCGGTTTTCCGTGGCCGGCGTGGCGATGCTGGCGGTCTGCGCCGCCACCGGACGAAGAATTCTCTACCCGCTGCGCCAGATGGTGCTCGCCGCCGTGGTGGGCCTCCTGCTGCTGATGGGCGGCAATCTCACGCTCTCCTACGCGGAGCTTTCCGTTTCGACGGGCCTAGCGGCGCTGATCATTGCTATTACCCCCTTGTGGTTTCTGGTGCTCGATTCCCTTCTGCTCGGAGACCATCACATCTCCGGACGCGGTAAGGCCGGACTGGGGTTCGGCATGATCGGTCTGGTTATTCTGTTCTGGCCCGAACTGCAGGGGGGCTCCCTCGGGCGCCACGAATTCTGGTCATCGCTTAGCCTGATCGGCGGATCGTTCAGTTGGGCGCTGGGCTCAGTGCTCTCCAAACGGTGGCTGACCGGCATGGATAGCTTCAGCGCCACGGGCTGGCAAATCACAGCCGCGGGCGGAGGAAACTTTATATTTGCGCTGGTCAATGGTGACCTCGATCGGGTTATCTGGTCCCCGCGAGGCCTGGGCGCTGTGGCCTACCTGGTCGTGTGCGGTTCCTGGATCGGCTACACGGCCTATATCTGGCTGCTCAGGCACGTTCCCACTTCGAAGGTCTCGACCTACGCCTACGTCAACCCGGTGATCGCTGTCTTTCTCGGGTGGCTGATTTTGCACGAGCGCGTCGATCGCTTCATCCTGGCGGGAAGCGTGATCGTGGTGCTTTCGGTGATTTTAGTAACCAGCGCGAAAGTGAAGGAAAAGACAATGGCCGAGGAACTACCGGCGGTCGAAGCAGCGGGAGACTGATGGCCTTGTCGATGTTCAATTGCCGATTGTCGATTTTGACCCCACAGGTGCTAAACAATCGGAAATTGGCAATCGGAAATCCAAGGCTCACTTCGATCCTTCTTCATCTTCCTCCGCGTCATTCACCAGATCCACCACGTGCCCGCGGATGGCAAACGTCTGTTTTGCGCTTCCCGCTGCCTCAAAGCTGACCCGCACCGGGCTGCGCTGCCAGAGCGGAGCGGCGCAGGCTGAATCCGGCCCGGCATCCTCGGGCACGACTGCATCGGATAAGGGCTTCTTCAGCACCGGCTTGCGGCGGCTGAGCTGAGCCACGATGGCGTACGTCTTCTTGCCATCGTCGGAGACTCCACAGTAGGCGGCATAGTCCCGGTACCAACTCACTGCGGAATAAAAGGTATCGAATTCGGGAAGCGTAATCGCAGAAACACGACCCGTCATGCGGTCGACCAAAAGCCAGCCTCCGCGCTGCCATTGCCACCGCGGCACAGACTCTTCCGGCAAACTATCGTTGACGCGAAAAGCGCGCCGCACCGCGAATAAACGGTCCGTCACTTCATGCGGTGCTCCGAGGACGTACTCCTTCACCCGCCCATCTACTACAAGTGCGCGGACCTTGATGGTCATTGGCTTCGCGTCGCCAATGCCTGGCAACCACTGAACCGGCGTCCATCTCCCGAACGAGATCTCGTGAACTTTGGGGACTGCGCCAGGGGCAGCCGCGCACAGACCTGCTGCGAGCAACGCTGGGAGTACGGGAAGCCGCTTGACCAACCGCATAAGCCGAGAGTAGGCAAGAGACCACACTGGGAGCAAGGATTCTTCTCGCTCGCGACATCGGGGAGTACCGAAGTGGGAATAGATGAGAAAGGCAAAGAATGATACCGTTCCAGAAACTCGGCTGCAGAGACGAAAGGACAAGAATGGCGGTAGAATTACTTTTAGAGAGCGCTGACCTCCACGATGAGTTTTTCCCTCCCCAAGCATCCTCCGCCACCAAGCCAGTCGCGGACATCTTCCAGAGGAGATGCCGCCTCTTATCCTGATATGGGCGATCTGCTCCCAAAGCGGCGAGCCGCGCGTATTCTGGTCGTCGATGACCAGCCCAGCATCGCCGGCCTGATGAGCCAGTTGCTCACCCTTCGCGGATACGACGTGATCACCGCATCCAGCGCCGAGCAAGCCGAAGTTGAAGTGCGGCGCCAGCTACCGGACCTGATTCTTTCCGACGTTATGATGCCAGGCAAGTCTGGCTATGAATTCTGTCGTGGCTTGAAGGAAAACCCCGCCACGCGCCTGATTCCCTTCGTCTTAATCACCGGCCTCAGCGACAGTACCGACAAAGTGCGGGGCATCGAAGCCGGAGCCGACGACTTCCTTAACAAGCCGGTGCTCGCGGAGGAACTCATCGCTCGCGTCAAGTCCCTGCTGCGCCTGAAGGAGTTCACCGACGAGCTGGAGACCGCCGACTCGGTGCTTTGCACGCTGGGGCTGATCGTCGAGGGCCGCGACCCTTATACCGAGGGTCACTGCGAAAGGCTCTCCGTGCGCGCCGCCGATCTCGGTCGCCACCTCGGCATGGACCAGGATTCGCTGCTCGCCCTGAAGCGCGGCGGATACCTTCACGACCTGGGGAAGATCGCCGTGCCTGACGAGATCCTCAAGAAAGGCACTGATCTCACGCCGGCGGAATGGGAGATCATGAAGCTGCATCCCATTACGGGAGAAAACATCTGCCGGCCGCTGCATTCCCTGGCGCTCGTGCTGCCGATTATTCGCCACCATCACGAGCATACTGACGGCTCAGGATATCCGGATGGACTGGGGAGCGCAGAGATCCCTGTCCTACCGCGGGTATTGCAGGTGGTCGACGTTTATGACGCACTACGCACCGCTCGCTCCTACAAACCCGCTCTCACCCACGAGCAGGCGGCGGAGACCATGCGCGAAGAAGCTGGCCGCGGCCTCTGGGACGCCGAACTTGTGGGCGAATACTTCTCCATGCTGGAGCAGAAGCGCCAGGTGGCATAGGGCGGTGCTTGCAGACATGGGCGGAGACAGCTGTGCCCGGCTGTCCGGTTCAGAAAAGCCGGCAGCTATGGGCCCGCCGCGCCCTTCCGAAACCACCCGGACAAAAGTACAATCACAGAACCGCGTCCCGGCATCCAAAACCGGAAACTCAGCATCTAGACGTTTCCGCTCAGAACTGAGAACGATTGAACCCGACCTACAGCATCGTCATCCCGGCCTACAACGAGAGCGAGCGTCTGGGCGCAACCCTTGAGAGAGTGCTCGCCTACGTTCACATTCAGCATTGGGATGCAGAGGTGATCGTCGTAAATGACGGCTCTCGCGACAACACCTCGGAAATCGTGCGAACCTTCGCTGCCAATGATCCCATACTTCATCTGGTCGCAAATCCCGGCAACCGCGGCAAGGGATACAGCGTGCGCAATGGCATGCTCAACGCGCGCGGCAGGATCGTAATCTTCAGCGACGCCGACTTGTCGTCGCCCATCGAAGAGGCGCCGAAACTGATTCAGGCGCTCGATGCCGGCGCCGATATCGCCATCGGTTCGCGCTGGCTGCGCTCCGAAACCCAGACCCAGCGCCAGCCACTCCACCGCCAACTCTTCGGACGCATCTTCAATCTGCTGCTCCGCCTCATTCTCGGCCTTCACTTCGCCGACACGCAATGCGGTTTCAAGGCCTTCAAGCGTCCCGCCGTCGAAGTGATTTTTCCTCGCCAGAAAATCGAACGCTGGGGATTCGATCCCGAAATTCTTTTCCTGGCCCGCAAATTCGGCTTCCAAGTAAAAGAGGTCCCCGTAGCCTGGGGACACAGCGGAGGCACCCGCATCCACCCCTTAGTTGACGGCACTCGCATGTTCACAGAAATGCTGCGAGTCCGCTGGTACTACCTAACCGGCAAATACGACACCAATCCCGCCCCCGATACCAGAGACGAACTGTCATCCTGAGCTGCGTTCTTTGCCGCGAAGGACCCATGCAACTTGGCGGTGCGATCACTATGGGCGAAGACAGAATCGGTCCCGGTCAAGTCCCCAGCCGCGGAGCGGCGGCATATTGCAGCCCAGGACGCAAGTCCTGGGTAAGTCCGAAGCCAATGTAACCGAGTCCCGGAGGGACGACAGAAGCTACCGAGAATGCAGGAGTTGAGGAAGATTGAAAAGGATTACGACAAGCGGGGACGAGAATCCGTTGGAATTCGCGGACCCCAGCAGTCTACGCTAAGCGGAAAAGTCACGCCGATGAATCAGGCTTTCGCAGAAGCCCGCAGTTTGCTGTAGCGATCAAGAGTCTTAGTTTGCAGGGCCTTGTTCGTCGCCAGCTTCTTCAGATAATCCGCAACTGCTTTCGACATCGCCTCGCGAAGATGAATCAGTCCGAAGATGAGGGAGCCACCTACGCTTCTCACGGGATCGTTCCCTGGAAGAATCGAAGCCTCAAACAAATTCCAGCTATGAACCATCGAATGTCGATACAGCTTCAAAAGTGCTTTCGAGTGAGGATGATATTCCTTTGGGAAATGCGCCCGGATGAACGGCGGAATCTGTTTTCCGTTTTTCCTTCCGTATCCGTATGAAGAGATCGCATCCAGGGCACACAAAAGGGCGATAGCAACGACGTGTCCGCGATGTTCGAGGTTGCCGCCAGCGTCAGAGATCACGTTGTCAATCTCGTCCAACATTGACTCTTTGATGATCGTCCCGACCGTTGCGATCAAACTAGCGTCCCATTTAGCCGGAGCCTCGGGCCACGTGGTGGGCTGCCATGCAAGGAATACTGAGGAGCCGGATACGATAGCGCCAGTCACCGAAGGTACAGACAGGGAACCAGTCGAGGAGCCAGAAACCGGATCGTATATGACCATGCAATCCTCCAAGAATAGAGAGCAGCAACTGGAGCCAGTCTGCAAACGATCTGCGAAGCGCCGATATTCGGCCTTCAGATTCAAGCCATAGCGCAGAACCATCCGGCACACGAAACTTCGAGCTAGCACCATCCTCACTTCTCGGAGAATTTGATTGAATCGAGGAGGGCTTGTAGCTCCCGCAGGTCGCCCCGCATTCGGAGCGCTTCGGCTGCGACTCCCGGCTTCTTTGTGTCGCCCACATCAAGGTTGACTTGCCTGATGTCAACTGCGATCTGTTTGCTATAGTACGAAAACTCCTGCTGAATTACCGTCTCAACCAGAGATCGATCTTGGGGACATAACGTACCGAGATGGATCGTTAACAAGGCCTTCAACGCGCTCATGCGCTCGTTGTTTTGAACCGCGACCGTGAAGAGTTCTGTGGATATCGTATGTTCCAAAGAGTTATTCTCGCCCTTTCCGAAACCAAGAAAATCTTCGCCGTAATTTGAAAACTGCTTTGCCTTTGCTGAGAAGGTTTGCAAATTCGCTTGTGCCGAACATGACAGCCCATACAAAAGCAGCAGGAACACAAGGCTTTTCACAATGAGCCTCCTATCGCGCGCGCGAGAAGTATACGTCACTCATGCTGACTTCTCAGCCCCAACCGCCTCCACCACCCTCCGCCCCATCTCCGATGTCGAGATCGGCTCTCGCCCCTTCCCCGCCAAATCCCGGCTTAGAAGATCGGAAGTCCGCGCCCCGCGCGCCAACACGCTCGCAACCGCATTCTCAATCACTCCCGCCTCCCCTTCCAACCCGAACGAATGCCGCAGCAACATCGCTGCCGACAAAATCGCTCCCAGCGGATTGGCAATCCCCTTCCCCGCAATATCCGGAGCCGAGCCGTGCACCGGCTCATACAACCCCACCGGCCCGCCAATACTCGCCGATGCCAGCAGGCCCAGCGAGCCCACCACGCCGCCGGCCTGATCCGACAAAATGTCGCCAAACATGTTTTCTGTGAGCACGACATCAAACTCCGCGGGCCGCTGCACCAGCAACATCGCCGCCGAATCCACATACTGATGCCCCAGCTTCACTGCGGGATAATTCTTGCCCACGCGAGTCACCACTTCCCGCCATAGCCGCGAGCACTCGAGTACGTTGGCCTTGTCAACGGACAGAACTTTCCGCTTGCGCTTCATCGCCAATTCGAAGGCCACGCGCGCGATACGCTCGATCTCATACTCGCCGTAGCGCATGGTATTCACCGCGACCCGCGCGCCAGGCTCACCCTCAATCGATCGCGGCTGCCCGAAATATGCTCCCCCCAGCAACTCGCGCACAATCATGATGTCAGTGCCGCGCACCACTTCCGCGCGCAGCGGCGAACAATCCTCGAGAGCCGGAAAGAACACGGCGGGACGCAGATTGGCATACGCTCCCAACTCCCGCCGCAGGCGCAACAGCCCAGCCTCGGGGCGAAGATGTCCGGGATTTTGATCGAACGCCGGATTCCCTACGGCGCCCAGTAGCACTGCACCGGAAGACAGACTGGCCGCAATCGTATCCGCAGGTAGCGGGTCGTTCGCTGCAGTCAGCGCCGCCCCGCCGATCAGCTTGTGCTGGAGTTGAAGCTGATGCCCAAACTTGTCGGCCACCGCCTGCAGAACTAAAACTGACTGCCCGGTCACTTCCGGTCCGATGCCGTCGCCAGGGAGGATTGTGAGATTTAGAAGCATAGACTTGATTGTGATTGGGAAATCTAGCAATCGGGTAATTGAAAATCTGCTAATTCTATCTTGGGAACGGAACGATTGCAGAGGAACGATTTCAAAGGAACTTTTGCGCGGAGACGATCGCTGCCGGAAGACTTCTTCAAATTCCTCAATTACAAAATAGCTGATCCTCTATACGCCCCACAGATAGTCTTCCTGCTGCGTCTGCTCCTGGTGGGCATCGGCGGCGACGGGAAGCGGCACACCGAAAGCGTTCGCTGCCGGCGTCGGAAACGGTTTTGCCGATTCGGCTGCGGGCGCCGCGTCAGGCAGATTGACCGCAGCCGCCATCGGCGGAGTCGCTGGCTCAATCAAAGGCGTGGCCGAGGCCGACGGCTTGTGCGTATCACGAATCAGTTCGAGCAGGTGATGATCTTCGACGTGCTTGATCTTGTCCGCCAGCCGCACGAAACGCCGGTAAATATCATCGAGCGCACGCCGGTCGAACTGATAGCCCAATTGCTCGCAGCGCAATCCCAGAGCATGTCGGCCGGAGTGCTTGCCTAACACAAGTTTCGAGTCCGGCACGCCTACCGACTTCGGCGTCATAATTTCGTAGGTGAGAGGATTCTTCAGCACGCCATCCTGGTGGATGCCGGCCTCATGGGCAAACGCATTGCGCCCGGTGATGGCCTTGTTCGGCTGCACCGGCACGCCCGTGATTTCACTCAACATCTGGCTCGCAGCAAAAATCTGCTCGCTCATCACACCTGTTTCATAGGGATACTGGTCGGGCCGAACTCGCAGCGCCATCACAATCTCTTCCAGCGAGGCATTCCCGGCGCGCTCTCCGATCCCGTTAATCGTGCACTCGATCTGTCTCGCTCCGGCGCCGACCGCGGCCAGCGCATTGGCAACCGCCATGCCCAGATCGTTGTGGCAGTGCGCCGATATGATCACACTCTCGATCCCTCTTACGCGCTGCCGGATGGTCGTGATCAGCGCAGCGAACTCCGCCGGAACCGTGTAGCCGACCGTATCCGGAATATTCAGAGTGGTGGCTCCCGCATCAACCACGGCATCCAGCACCCGGCACAGAAAATCGGTGTCGGTACGAGTGGCGTCTTCCGGTGAGAATTCGACGTCGTCGCAAAGCGACTTGGCGAAGCGAACCGCATCCCGCGCCTGGGCCAGGCATTGATCCCGCGTGATGCGCAGCTTGTACTGCAAGTGAATATCGGAAGTCGCCAGGAAGACATGGATGCGTGGCCGCGCCGCGTGCTGTAAAGCCTCCCAGGCGCGCTCGATGTCGGGACGGCAGGCGCGGCAGAGGCCCGCTATGATGGGACGCCGCACGCTCGACGCAATCGCCCTGACCGACTCGAAATCTCCCTCCGAGGCAATGGGAAATCCGGCTTCGATCACATCCACTCCGAGACGGTCGAGCTGCTGCGCCAGCCGGAGCTTTTCCTGCTGGTTCATGCTGCAGCCCGGCGACTGTTCCCCGTCGCGAAGAGTGGTGTCAAATACCGTGATGCGAGCCCGCTCTGCGGTCATAGTTCTTCCTCGAAAACGACTTTCCCCGAAAGAAAGCTAACTGTTTATCTTACGAGCGCCGATGATAGAAGCAAAACTTATAATTCTTTATAGATCATTAGCCATCCTGGTATAATAAGTTCCTCTAATACTGCCGGAGCTTTTTAGTAAAGGAGAGGCATGGAACTGTCTCAACTGGAAGTCTTTCTGGCAGTGGCCCGGGAGCGGCGGTTTTCGCGAGCGGCGGAGAAGCTCTACCGCACCCAGTCGGCCGTCAGCCAGACCATTCGGAAGCTGGAAGACGAACTCGGCGAGGCGCTCTTTGACCGCTCCTCGCGGGATGGCGTCCTCACCGATGCCGGCAAGGTTCTCTTCGAATATGCCGAAAAGCTGATCAATCTGCGCAGCGAGGCCACCGAATCCCTCACCGAACTGCGTGAGCTGCAAAAAGGCAAGCTGGTCATCGCCGCCAACGAGTTCACGGTGCTCTACCTGCTCCCCCTGCTGGCCGTATTCCGGCGCCTGCATCCCATGATCAAAATCGGCGTCGAACGGGCTCTGGGCAGCCACATCCCGGACGACGTTTTACTCTACCGCGCGGAATTTGGCGTGCTCTCTTACGAGCCGCAGGAGCCCACCCTGCACTCCATCGTGGTTTATCTCGATGAACTTGTGTTTGTCGCTCCTCCCGACCACCCGCTGGCCTCGGCGGCGCAAGTCAGCATCCGGCAACTGGGAGCGGAATCTTTCGTCGCGCACATCGTTTCCTCGCCCTATCGCGAAAAAGTCATCCAGCTATTCAAGACGCACAAAACGCCGCTGCACATGGATCTCGAACTGCCCACCCTGCAGGCCATCAAACAATTCGTGGCTATGGGAAGCGGCGTGGCCTTGATACCGGAAATCAGTGTCGAAACCGAGCTGGCCAGAGGAGAACTGGTGCGCATTCCGGTGCGCGAACTGCAGATCAAACGCAAGCTGCGTCTCATCTATCGCAAAGACGCGAACTTATCTCATGCGGCCAGAGCGTTCCTGAAAGTGGCCGAGGCCGTGGCCCTGGAGCGTAAGGGACGCTACCGTTTCCAGCGCGAGAATTGACTTGGGACAGCAAGCCGGAAGAAGCAAGAAAGGAGCAATGAATGTCTGCTCCTTTCGATTCGGCTTGATTTTGTTTTTGACTTCGAGAACCCGCGCTCTCTGCGGAGAGGCGGTTCACCAGCCGATCAACAGTCCGCGCAGACCTGGGCCTGCTCCGCGCGAAAGGATTCGAGCGCCGCGTCGATCGACGGATGCACATCGAGTACGGTATCGAGATTCGTTATGCCAAGCAGCGTCCTGACCAGCAGGTTCGCGCCGGCTAACTTGAAATCCACATTCCGTTCCCGTGCCCGAGTGTAGAGCAGGGCCAACTCGCCGATGCCAGCGCTATCCATGGCATTCACGCCGCTAAGATCGAGAACCAGCTTGCCGGTGTTAGGCAGGATCTCTTCCACCACTCGTGACAGCGAAGCGGCTTCATCGCGATACACAATGCGACCCTGGCAGTGCACGACGATGATATCGCCAAGATTGCGTGTTTCCAGACTGAGTTTCAACTGCGACTCCTTTTGCGTTGGTTCGAAAGCGGCCAAATCTTGCGCTGGCCCCTGGGCTTCAGAATAGGGTTGATAACCAGTTTGCCAATTTGTGTCCGTCGGTTGCATGCTAATAGATAGACGTGGGTCGAGGGCGATTGGCATCATAAAACTTACGTTAATTTTCGCTGCGCCTGTGCCGTCCGCGAACGTCCCGGAACGAGACAAATTTTGTCAGCCGGGACATCTTGGGCATCCGGTACACTGCATCTAACGGATTTCGTTACCTTAAACTCTTTTTTGCCGGCGCGATCGCCGGGGAGGATAATTCGTGTCGAAGACTGCTGCCGCGGTCCTGGGGTTGTTTGGTCTCATCTTATTTTCGATTTCGATGTCGGCACAAGATCGCAGTTCTGGCCCTTTTGGCGGGCTACTTCCCAACGGAAATGTCTACTTCGGCTATTCCTACGGCCGGCTCACTGATGTCATCAATAAACAAAGCTATGCCAAGGGATTTGAGGGCTCCCTTGAGGCACTCCCCTTTTCGCGCCTTCGCCACGTTGGACTCGTGCTGGATGGCAGCGGCTACTACCGCTCTGGGATTACACAATACGTTGCGGTTTTGGGTCCGCGCCTTTCGGGCACCTACGGAAAATGGCAGCCGTTCGTCGATGCGATGGCCGGAATTCGCCATGTCGATTCTGACGGCTTTGTTTACAACCCACTGGTCATCGACTTCGGGGGCGGCACCGACTATAAGCTCTTCTTCAAGAATTTTTCCTGGCGACTGCAAGGCGATTACTTGTATGGTCATTACTCCGCCCGAAGGCAAAACGACGTGCGCATCTCCACCGGCCTGGTCTGGCGTTTTTGATTTCTCTAGATCGGCACGGTTCTTCTAGTACGATTTTCCGCACTGAGCACTTCAGATTGCAAGACCGCCGGAGTTTCGATCGCGATTGGCGACAGCAGAATTCCTTTTCCTGTCATCTAAGAACTTTCTGCATTGCTATGGGTTAACAGGTCCCAGCAGATGGAGACAGATAAGGAGATTCATGCGGACGATTCTTTTCATAGCCTTCGCACTTTCTTTGTTCGCCTCATTGGCTTCAGCTCAGGCGCCCACCTCCGGCAACGTCTTCTTCGGATATTCCTACTACAACACCGACCTGTCGACACTTGGCCGAACCAATACCAATGGTTGGGAAGCGTCGCTGGAGGGTCGCATAGCGCCTTTTCTGGGCATCGTCGCCGATTTCGACGGCCACTACGGGTCGCAGAATTTCGTGGCGTCCAATGGTCCCCTAAGCGCGAACGTGAGCGAAGACAATGTTCTGTTCGGCCGCAGGGTCTCGTTTTCAGCCGGTAAATTCCGTCCGTTTGCCGAGGGGATGATCGGTGTCGGACACGTGAACGCAAACGCCGCAGGCTCCAACACATCATTCGCGACGGCCCTGGGCGGAGGGCTCGACTATCGCATCATTCGGCCCATCGCCTGGCGCTTTCAGGGCGACTATGTTTCAACCCGCTTCTTCGGTGCCACGCAAAACAACGTTCGCCTGTCCACCGGCATTGTCTTACGCTTCTGATCCTATGGGCTCCGAACTTATGCCGCCGCAAGAAAAAAGGATCCAGCTGGTTGGCTGAATCCTGTTTTCTGTGGCCACTACAAACTCGGAAGGAAAAACAAGAAACCTCAGGCTCGCGGAGCACCGTCTTCCGTTGCCCAGTACTTGTGATCGCGCAGAAAATATTTCTCGTTCCAGTAATTCATCGCGGTCTTCAGAAACAGCCAACCCACGCGCAGATGCCCCATCCGTTTGAAGCGTCGGTTGGTCGTATACACGCCGCCACGCACCACCGCGAATCGCTTGCGCTCCACCTGTTGGCTCAGCCGGTAATCTTCGGCGAACAAAATCTGCTCGTGGAATCCTCCCAGCTCCCAGAACTTCTTGCGATCGAACAGCATGAACATGCCCGTCGCAAAGGGACGATGCAGGTACGACAAGTACTGACAAATGTCCAAGCCCGCATAGAACAATCGGTCGATCCAGCTGCCGTTGCGGCACAGAATATCCGTGGTCACGCAGTGAAGCCCTTTACTCTGAGCCTTCTCCACGCAGCGCCGCACCAGCGAGCGATCTGCCAGTTCGATGTCGGCATCCAGAAAAAGAATATAGGGCGTATCCGCCTGACCTGCTCCCTGATTCCTGCCGACAGAAGGCATGCCGCCGCGAATCACGCTCACGTTCAGGCGATCGCGGAAGCTACGCACGATTTCGGGAGTACCGTCGGTCGAGTTCGCGTCAGCGACCAACACCCTCGTACTCGACATCTTCGAGTAGTCCTGAGTCGTCAGCGAGGTCAGCAAACGCGGAATCAGCTTCACCTCGTTCTTCGCTGGAATCACGATCGTCAGTTCGTTCGTCATATTCGCGCTCGTTGTGTTCATGCTCGTTGTACTCATGGATTTGAACCCCCGTTTCGTCGATCGTCAGGTACGTGAGCCGCGAGTCGACCCACCCTCCAGCGTTGTAGTAATCAACGCCGTCCTGTTGTAGATGCACCGCTTCGTGTGTGTGGCCGCAGAAGATCCGGTCCGCTCCATGATGCCGTGCGTAGGACAACGCGCCGGCCGCGACTTTCGGCGACATGCGCAGCCAACGCGTGTTCAGCCGGTCAATCAGGCGAGCAATTGGCTTGCTTTTGAAATCCAATTTCTGCAGCTGCAGATAAAGTGACGTCCCTAGCCGGCTTAACGTCATCCGGTTCACCTGAAATCCGTCGAACTGATGGCCGTGAATCGCGAGGTGGCGCAGGCCGTCGTATTGCCACTCGTAGTGCTCGTAAACCCGCACGCCCACCAGGTGCGACATAATGTTCGCCAACCCGTGGTCGTGATTGCCCTCCACCCACACCACTTCAATATTTCTCTTGGGATTTGAGAGTTTCCGGATGTAGCCGAGGAACTTCCAGTGGTCCTTGGTCAAGCGGGCAAAATTGAGATCGGCGAAGATGTCGCCCAGCAGAATCAGCCGCTGAAAGCGATTTTTCTTCAGCACGCGCGTGGCTTCGCGGGCGTGGCTCGTCTCTGCACCCAGGTGCAGGTCGGAGAGGATCAGCGTGTTGTACACGTGCAGATCCATATTCTTCTTCTAGCAGCGGAATGTTACAGAGTGATTAATACTGCATCAATATTGGTGCAATATTGGGTAACTACCGAAGTAACGAAGGCCTGGATGTGTGGGGCCGGGTTCTAGACCTGGACAGGGCGAGCAAGGAGTCCGAGGTCGACCGTCGCGGGGAACCTCATCGCTGACCAGGGGCTAAGACTATCGTAATATTGCTTCAGCTATATAGGAATCCTATACTTAAACATCGGATTCCTATATTGCGAATCCGGACGACGATTATGAGCAAACGCATCCGTTCCCAAATTGCGCGCGGCAGCGGCGAACTGGCCATCCTCTCGCTGCTCGCAGACCAGCCCCTGTATGGCTTCGAAATCGCCAAACAAATCGGCGAGCGTACCGGAGGTGCTCTGCAGTTCACGCTCGCGTCTCTTTACCCGCTGCTCTATGAAATGGAAAAACGCGGCTGGGTCGAAGGTCGCTGGCAGGCGAATCACGCCGGACGCGACCGCCGCTACTACCGGCTCACGCCCACGGGTCGCAAGCAACTTGCACCCCTGCGCGAGGAGTGGCGCGCATTTTTCCACGCGCTCGACAGCCTCGCCGGAGTCAGCCATGCATAACTGGCAGAAACTGGTCCGACAGCGGATGCAACCGCCGCCGGTGACGCTGGCGGATGAGGTCATCGAAGAGCTATCAACACACTTGGAGGAGACTTACAACGATCTGATTGATCGCGGATACGCGCCTCAGGCGGCATTCGAACGCTCGCTGCAAGAAGTCGACGACTGGGACGTTCTTTGTAGGCGAATCTCGCGGATAAGAGAAAGGAGAAATCCGATGAATGACCGCACCAAGCGTTTGTGTTTTCTCGCGGCTGTGACATGGCTGGGCGCAAGCTTGTCGGTAATGGTTCTGCAGCCTGGCCGCCTTTATCCGTCTCTGATTTCGTTCTATTTGCCATGGCTGGCTACGCTTCCCCTTGTCTGTGCTGCAATAGCCTACTTGTCGCGACGGGCGAACCCAATGAATGATCGCGTCAAGCGCTTGTGGCTGTCGGTGACGGTCACTTGGCTGGGAGCAACCCTTTCGCTCATGGTTCTGGACCGGGCTGACCATCCCAGTCTGGTCTTGAGGCGGCCCATCCCTGTTTGGTTCCCCTCGCCCTGGCTGGCTACGCTCATTCTTGTGGGTGCCGCGGGAGCCTACTTAGCGCAGCGCGCGGGCACCCCCCGCAAAACACGTCTGCTGGTGGCGACTTCCCCAGCCCTGCTTCTCGGCATCGTGATGCTGCTGCTTCTGCCTTGGCGCTTTGCCCAGGGGTACCGTTGGGCACTGACTTTCTTCGCTATCGACGTCGAAAACGGGGCGGTAGTCCCCGGACTGGCTTTGCTCTTAGGTGCTCTGCCCTTCCTGTGGCATGGATCCGCAAACTCGTTCCCTTTGCGCACGGGTGATGTAAACGCCTCGATGCGCTCGACAGCCTGACAGGAATGAGTCATGCCTGATTGGAAAACGATGGTTCGCGACCGCATGACGCCGCCGAACTCACCGCGCAACGTGAGCGAAGACGTTATCGCCGAACTCGCAGCCCATCTGGAAGAGATTTACGAACAGGCCCGCTCGTCCGGTTGCACCGAAACAGCGGCGATCGAAGTAGCTCTGCAAGAAGTAAAAAATTGGAACGTTCTAGCCGAGGACATCCACCGCGCAAGACTTAAAGAGGAGAATATGAACCTACGCACAAGAAGTCTCTGGCTGCCCGCTCTGGCCAGTTTATTTGCCTCGAGTCTGTTTCTGTTCGTCTTGACCGAAATCAGCCGGCAACCCAGGCTGTTGGTTCGTCTGAATTCCGGCGCCGCCGAGTGGCTCTACGCCCTGTGGATCATTGGCCAAATCGCCTTCGGAGCCCTGGGAGCATTTCTCTCCCGTCGCGTCGGCGGGAGCCGCGTGGCGCGGGTTGTTGCGGCCACGTTCCCTGCGCTTGTCATGCTGGCTTCTTGTGCCATCGTGATCCCGGTGAGTGCTCTCATGGAACACAATGACTTCATCTTCCACAATCCGGGCCGTCTGTGGTGGGGCGCTTTCCTTTGGGCTGTAGTCCCGGCCGTTACGTTGCTGCTTGGCGCCGCGCCATTTCTTCAGGAGCCATCAAAGCGCCACGCCTAGCAGGATCGGCTGGAAAACTTCAAGGCACGGAAGCCGGAAGGCTTTACTGTGCCGGCGGAACGTACTCCTTTGGCGTGGCCGAGCCCTCGCCGAAGAAAAACGCCTCCAACTGCTTCACGATCACTTCCTGATCCTCACGCCGCGCCGGGTTCAGCCGGTACTCATTCAGCAGCATCTTGCAGTGTTCCGTCCAAGCCCGCCAGGCTTCCTGCGACACATTGTCGTACACCTTTCGTCCCAACTCATTATCAAACGGAGGCTCATCCAGCCCCGGCATCTGCCGTTTGAACTTTACGCAAAAAACCGTGTGTTCCATAATTCCTCGATCATGAACTAAAGAAATGTCGCTTCGTTCATTATCTTACACGGAGCGCACAATGGATGTTTGGAAGGTCTCACACGCCGGAGGCGCGGCTGAAGCTGACTTCCACCAGCTTGCGGTCGTCGTCGGAGACTTGGAACATGGGGCGGGGTTTCAGGTTCATGAAGCTGGCGACGAAAACGTCGGGGATCTGGCCGATGCGGGTGTTGTAAGTGTTGACATCGTCGTTGAAAAACTCGCGGCGGTCAGCGATGCAGTCTTCCAGCTCAGAAATGCGCTTCTGCAGCATGAGGAAGTTTTCGTTGGCCTTGAGTTGAGGATAACTCTCAGCTACCGCGAACAGGCCACCAAGGGCGTTCTGCAATTTGAGGTCGGCCACCGCTTTCTGGCTGATGCTGGCGGCGTTCATGGAAGCGGCGCGCGCCTGCGTGACGGCTAACAGCGTCTGTTGCTCGTGTTGCATGTATCCCTTGACGGTCTCGATCAGGTTGGGGATCTCGTCGTGGCGCTGCTTCAGCAGGACGTCGATATTGGCCAGGGCACGGTCATTTTCGTTGCGCAGGCGCACCAGGCCGTTGTAGAGGATGACGATGTAGGTGAGGGCTCCGGCGACGAAGAGGAAGAATGCCAGAGCGGTGATGGTGTTGCTATCCATGAGCGCCTCGACGTGGATATCCCTTCTAAAGGTGCCAGTGGGCGCGGCGGGATGGCAAGTGCCGGAAGGGTTGCGTCTGGCGGGGCGAGGGCTCTCGGGGGCGTAAGGCGGGGTCCATGCTGCTTGGGTGTGGCGCCGCCGGGCTCCGTACACGCGGGACGGCCGAGCCGGCCGTCCCTACTTGAGCACCTTCTAGTCTTTTAGTCTTTGCTCGGCTTTTTGGGCGTCAGGTCGCAGGCCTGTTTGATGCGGGACAGATCGAGGCCGGCGGGAGAGAACTCCGCGATCTCCCGGCCGCCGCCCCGGGTCGTTACTTCGACCTTGAAAATATCCGCACCGATCATTTCCCGCGTGGTGCCCTTGTCCATCGAAAGCGCCCGGCCGCGAATCCAGTTCCAGCCGTGATAGCTGTGAGTGTCGTTGACGCGGACCATGACTTCCATCTGGGGCTGTCCCCAGAAACCGGGCCGGTTCGGCGGAGCCAGGCGCGCGCCCGGATTGAAGTCTGAGAAGGTCAGTTTGCCGCCGGAGCAAAAGAGATTCACGCGGGGCTTGTAATCGGGGTCTTCTTTCAGATAGTTGTCGGCCAGAAGTTCGAAGCGGACTTTGTGAGCGCCCGTCATCTTGTCTTCCGATTCAAAGACCATCCACTTGCCACCGGCGCTGACCCCGTCTTTTTCACCCTGATAAGGGCTCATCGAGTCGTTTTGGGCGAATAACGGCACGGCCGCTACGCAAAGAATTGTAAAGCAGGCCAGAATCGCCCATGCAGCGCGGGCTGGGCGGTTGGGTTTAGAAAAGCGCAATCCGTTCACAGTGTCCTCCAGACATAATCCCTACTATATTGAACCCGGAAGTGACCAGAAAAGTTGCATAGAAAGATGCGCCCTGCGGGACAAGGCCTTTGGACTATCGGGCATCGATTTTGAGGTCGATATATACCTGGGAGCGGTCGTCGAACTGGCTCACCGACTTCGTATCGCTCTTGTGTCCTTTGTACTGGGCGTACACCTCATAGTCGATGGCGCTGGAAAGAGCAGGAAACCGGTAGGTGCCATCGGCTCCTACAATGTAGCTCTTGACCGCACGGGTGCGGCTGTTGGTGAGGTAAACCACGGCATCGGGAAGCGGATTATCCTGCGGATCGAGGACCTTGCCGAAAAGAAGCCGGCCGGTGGACTTATCTTTCTGGGGCAAGGCATTGGCGACGGCAGCTAGCGTGATGAGCATGGCGCAGACGGCAAAGGCTGCCACAATCGCGGAGCGTTTGGGATTCATCCTGCTTCCATTGTCTCATGGGCTGCGAAAAGAGTCCGGGTTAACGCGTTAGGTGCAGTCCGGTGTCTTCGCGTTCGTCGTTGTAGATGTGGACGGTTACTTCCTGAGGGAGCCGCGCCTGCGTGCCGTCGGCAAATTTCACTCCTTTAAGATCCGCCGAGAGGATGTAGTCGGCCTCGCCTGCGGGAACGCGCTGGGCGAATTCACCGTGATGGTCGGAGTACTGCTCCCAGCGAACTTTTTTAGGCTTGTCGGTGGCGCGGCGAATTTTCACTCGGACTCCATAGACAGGCCGGTCATCGGGGCCCCACACCGTACCGAAAATGAGAGCGTAAGGCTTCTCCGGTTTTTGCGGAGCAGAACGCAGCAACGAGGGGCTAAAGCAGAGAAGCACCGCGAGCAGCAGGCCAGTCGACCGTCCGCTACGCCGGTTGCAGCCTGGGCTAGGAGTAGTCACCGTCTTCGGTTTCCTCTTCCAGTTCTTCTTCCTCTTCGTAGCCTTCTTCAACAGCTTTCAACTCAAGCGGACTGGTGGTGATGACTTCGAAATCGGTGCCGCACTCCGGGCAGGAGATCACTTCTCCCTCGTCCACTTCCTCTTCCTCGAAATCCAGATTGGTATCGCACTCGGGACACAAAACCATAAAGCCTCCGTTGCCTATTAGAGCCTCCTGTTAATATTTAGATTCTCCCCGGCTGTTGGTCAAGGGGGTGGAGACAGGGAACCGGCGATTTTTAGGGTAGAGCCAGATTTCCTCTCCCCGATTCCCCTCAGTTGTCAATATGCTGCATTTCTTCAAATCATCAATTCGGATGGCGGCGTGCCTGGCGGTTTTGCTGGCAGGATTGGAATGCGCGGGGCAGTCAGCGAAGGCACAGCCATCGATGGCGGCCGATCCGCAGATTGCCGCGGCTTTGCAGCAGATTTCCCGGCAACGCATGCAGGCAAATATCGAGAAACTGGTCAGCTTCGGCACGCGATCGACGTTGTCGGCGCAGGACGGCGCCTCGATTGCAGCAGGACGCGGAATCGGTGCAGCGCGGGAGTGGATCAAATCGGAGTTCGAGAGGTATTCCAAAGATTGCGGCGGATGTTTGGAAGTGAAGACCGACAGTTTCCTCGAGCAGCCCGCCGATCGAATTCCACAGCCAACGGAAATCTCCAATGTTTATGCGGTCTTGAAAGGCACAGATCCTGCGAACGCGAAACGAATCGTGCTGGTGACCGGGCACTATGATTCGCGCAACAGCGACACTCTCAACATCACGGACGACGCGCCGGGAGCAAACGACGATGGCAGCGGAACCGCCGTCAGCCTGGAATGCGCGCGGGTGCTGAGCCGGATGAAGTTTCCGGCAACGATTATTTTTCTGACCGTGGCGGGCGAAGAGCAGGGGTTGAACGGCAGTCATCATTTCGCAAAGATGGCCAAAGATGAGGGATGGGATCTGGAGGCCGCGCTCAACAACGACATCGTCGGTGGCGACAAGAGCGCGGAGCAGGATCACTCCGTGGTACGAGTGTTTTCCGAGGGCGTGCCAGCCGCGGCTTCGGAACAGGATCTGCGCCGGATTCGCGCCCTGGGCGGCGAAAATGATTCCGGGTCGCGGCAACTGGCTCGCTATATTGCCGAGGTGAGCCGAGCCTATGACGCGGGCGTAAAGCCAGTGCTCATTTTTCGGCTGGATCGCTACTTGCGCGGCGGCGATCATTATTCTTTCAACCAGCAGGGATTTTCAGCGGTGCGGTTCACCGAGTTTCGCGAGGACTTTCATCATCAGCATCAGAACGTGCGGATGGAAAATGGGATCCAGTATGGTGATCTGGCGAAATTTGTGGATTTCGACTACGTGGCTCGCGTGGCGCGGCTGAATGCAGCGACTCTGGCATCGCTGGCATCGGCGCCGGCGCCTCCGGCAGAGGTGCATCTGCTGGCCAAGGAGTTGGAGAACGATTCCACCTTGACCTGGCAGGCTTCGCCGGGAGGTCTGGCTGCCGAGTATGAAGTATTGTGGCGGGCGACCAGCAGCCCGGAATGGGAACATGTCCAGAATGTTGGCAGCGTAACTCGCGCCACGATGAAACTTTCGAAAGATAATGTCATCTTTGCAGTGAGATCTGTGGATCGGGCGGGACATCGCAGTCTGGCGGTGGTGCCGGTACCCGAACGCTGACAGATACTTCAGCGAAGTGCTGCTAGGATGGGACACGAGGTAATCAGTGCGGCGAACTGGCGAACCGATGACGTTGAGCCTGCCCCCGTTTACGCGGGCAGTGGTGTGGCTGATCGGGATTAACACCGGAATCTTTCTGCTGATGTTGCTGTTGGCACGGATCGTGCCCATCGCAGTGCTTTACGTCAATGCTTATTGCCAGTTGGTGCCCACCGATGTGGTACGGCACGGGATGGTGTGGCAGTTGGTCACCTACAGCGTTCTGCATGAGGGCATTTGGCATTTATTCGGCAACATGTTCGGGCTGTGGATGTTCGGCTCGGCGTTCGAACAGGCGTGGGGCACCAGGCGTTTCCTGGAGTTGTACTGGATCGGCGTGGTGGGTGCTGCCATTACCACGGTGACGCTTGCCTACCTGCACATTCTGGGCAGACCGGACGTGGCCACGGTGGGCGCGTCCGGCGGTGTATTCGCAGTCCTGATTGCATTTGGCGTCTTGTTTGGCGATCAGGAGATCATGATGATCCCGCTCCCATTCCTGATCAAAGCCAAGTACTTCATCGGAATGTTGATCGTCTTCGAGCTCGCGCTGTCAATGTCGGGCGGCGGCAATGTGGCTTATGTTGCGCACCTGGGTGGATTGCTCTTTGGCTGGCTGTATGTGCGGCGCGGACCGAAACCCGCGCTTGCCAACGTCGGCCTGGCGGAGCGCTACTATGGCATGCGCAATGGCTACTACCGATGGAAGCGGCGTCGGGCGGCGCGTAAGTTTGAGGTCTACATGAAGCAGCACGACCGGCAGGTGCACTTCGACGAGCATGGGAATTACATTCCTCCGGACGACGACCCGCGCAAAGGCAATGGCGGCGGAAAGTCGGGCTGGGTGAACTAGAATTTCTCGCCATCCCGAGCTCGCTCTTTGCGCGAAGGATATATCTAGTCCTCAGGCGGTGCCTCGCTGCCGGCAAGTTGCATAGGGCCTCCCGCATCGACAGGTTCGGGGTCAGGATGATAATTCGAAGAATCTATTGAATTCAGAAAGTACCCGCTCCGGCAGCTCGTTTTTCTTCATCTTTCCTTTGAATCCCAGGTCGTGACCGGCGCCTTCGACCGGGAGCAACATGGTCCTGCCCGGAATCATCTTCAGAGCCTGCTCCAGTTCCGCGATCGCGCCAAAGGGATCGCGCGTCCCGTGGACGAAGAGTGTGGGAGCATGCAAGTTGGGAAGATGCTGGGTACGTTGCTGCTCTGGCTTGCGCGGAGGGTGCAGAGGATACGACAGCAGCACCAAGCCAGCGACCAGATCATAGGCTTCTTCTCCCAGTTCGGCGCAAAGCATGCTGGATTGGCGTCCGCCGTACGAGTGTCCCCCAAGAAAAATGGCGCCGGAAACGGTCTTCCTCATCGCTGTGAGGGCATTCCTAAGGCCGGAGCGGTCGCGGGCGGCATCTCCAGGACCGGGCGGGCCATATGGCCGCGTCTGGCGATAAGGAAAATCGCAGCGCAGAACCGTGAAGCCACCGCCAGAAAAAACTTCAGCCAGAGCAATCAGCAGGGGCGCTTGCGCGTTTGAGCCCGCTCCATGGGAAAGAACAAGGCCGAGGCCGTTGGGAGTTCCGGGCACATGCAGGAATCCGCGAATGTGTGGATCGATAGTATTGTCAACGAATTCGCGAATGAGGGAGGCCGGCAAGCCATCATTCTAACTTGTAACGCGGCGGCCGAGTTGCCACCAGGCCCGCTCCCGCTTGGCAGATAGGGGCGCAAAGGAAGCGCGCTGCTCTGTGATTCCATTCTCCAGACTGAATTTTCGCCACAGCTGCACCGATAGTAACTCGTATTCTTCCTCTGGCATTTTTTCGGCAATGGAGTCATCGTCCGCGATGGCGCGGAGTTCTTTATAACTCATTCTTGAATAGTCAACCATTACCACTCCCTTTGCCGACGTTCTTGCGCGGCTGATCGCGGAGACCTCAATCCCTCAGCTTCATTTCATTGCGCGCTTCTTTGTGCGCTTGTCTTCTGTCTCTAAACAAAGCTTGACCGCCCGGCCGAGGCACGTCAAAGGAAATAGGTGGGCTTGTGATGACTAAAATGGTTCGCCGCAGACAGCGATCATGCCCGATCACTTGGCGTGAACAGAAGAACTTTGCGGTCTTAATCTGGATCGGGCGTTTCGGATCGCCGCCTCTAATTTCGGGAAGCGTTTCACCTCGGTAGCGATGCGATGCCTGGCAATCTCGCGCCAGTGGGCCAGCGCAGACGTTGTGAGTGTGGCGTGCAGAGTCTGCCGGGTGGCGTTTGAAAACCAGTCTTTGTACGCCTCCGCTCCTAATCCCAAGTCCACCACCTTTAGCGAGCTCATCTCGCACGCTTCCATCACAATGCTCGCAAGCAGGCAATACCCCGGGGAATTTTCTTCGCTCCGAATGTCGAAAGTCGTCTGATACAGGAACCAGACTCCGTGAAATTGAAAGCCATAGCTCCACGCAACGGGCCGGTCCGCGACCATCAACGTGCTAAAGGTTATGATCCCGGTGTCCGAGAATCTCCTGGCGAGCTCTTGCATAAAGAACTGGCGCTCGGGCGTGTAGAGAAAGCTGATGCCCTGTTTATCGCGAAAACGCGCCACATGGGCGTCGACGAAATCGGGCAAGGCAGCGCGGATCTGCGTCCACGACCGAACGTAGGCGGAAGTCACTGGCCCCTCGCGTTCCAACGCTCGCATGCACCGGCGCAGTTGTCTTTTGCGCATTACGGTACTCTTCAACTGTTCCCGTTGCGCGGCAGATCCGAGCTCAACCTGGGGGCACAGGTACGCCGGTCGAATGTACACATGAAAACCATATTTCTTTGCCGCACTCCGAATGGCGGCGGGGGTGGCCGAGTCTGCCGGTAAATTGGCCAGCACCAGATTACGCACCTGAAGCCGATGAAGTTCAGCGAAGACCGCGTCGACGAATTCCGCTCGTTGCCGCGGATGACTCAGGAACTCACAGTAATCGCCAGTAGTGCCGGTGAGAAAACTTACAGTTTGTTCGTCCATGTCCGCACCCAGACACGCCACTCCCGCCAAATCATCGCCGTTGTAGCCGAGAAATAACAGGGGCTTCAGAGAGGCCTGATACGCGGACTGCACGGCCAGAGCCCACTCGCAGGTGTAGAAAACCTGCGGCTGCTCCATCTGTGGGATTAAATCATTCCAACTCAGGCACAAGGAGGGCTCTTCCGGCACGTTCCTTAACAGGACGATCCGCAAGCTTACTTCCCCCCGGTGGCTTCCCGCCTGGAGAAGACATAATTGTGAAGCATCATAATTGGATTACCGGTCATTCGATGAGGCAGCTTTCGCCTACTTTCCGTTCTCGAGTGGCACTTCGGCGAGTGTTTCGTATACTTTCACGATCTGAATTTCGTTTCCCAGGCGGGCCCAGCAGCGCAACAACTCAGGATCTTCCATCGCTTCGCGGCGCGCATCTTCGGATTTCCAATAGCGCAGCAAAACGTAATGCGATTCCCGATCGCGGTAGAGCAGGTCGCGTCCATAGGCTTTTCTGGCGACGATGGACGTAATCTCGCGGAGGGTAGCGAGCGAAGCAGCCTCCATTTCAGAAACAGGCTTCCATACCGCGACCGACAGGATCGCTTGCGCCATAAGCGCCGATTATAACTTGCGGCGGCGCGATGGGCGCGGCCGCGCAGCTGCTTTCCTGGACGAAGTTTTCGAATGCGCAATATCGCTGGCCTCTTCGCTGGTGACCACGTGAAGGCGCATCAGATTGGTGGAACCTGAAGCCTGGCGCGTGCCGGCCACAACTCCCAGTACGTCTCCCGGCTTAAGCTGGCTGCGCCGGAGAAGATGCTGCTCTGCCATCGAAACCATTTGCTCCGCGGAACGGGCCTGCCGGCAACTCACGGGATGCACTCCCCAGTAAAGGTTCAACCGATGCACCACGGGAGTAATGTGGGTAAAAGCGTAGATGGGGACCTTGGGACGATATTTCGAAATCATGCGCGCGGTGTTGCCGGTTTCGGTGAAAACGGCAATCGCGCCCATGGGTAGGTCATCGGCGCAGTGGGCGATCGACTCGCAGATGGTTTCGGCGACGGAAAGCGAGTGGGGTTCGCGGCGGCGGCGGAACTGCACGAAATCGGACATGTTGCATTCCGCTTCCACCACGATGCGCGACATGATGGAAACCGATTCCCGTGGGTATTGTCCGCTGGCCGTTTCGGCGGACAGCATGACGGAATCCGAACCGTCGAAGATGGCGTTGGCTACGTCGCTGGCCTCGGCGCGCGTCGGGCGGGGGTTTTCGACCATCGACTCCAGCATCTGTGTAGCCGTGATCACGGGCTTGCGCCACACTGCGGCCCTGCGAATGATGTGCTTTTGAATGACAGGAATTTTTTCCGGCGCCATTTCGACGCCAAGATCGCCGCGGGCTACCATGACTCCGTCGGATGCCTCAAGAATTTCTTCCAGATGATCAATGGCTTGCGGCTTCTCGAGCTTGGCGATCACGGGTATATCGCTGCGATGCGCGGCGATGATCTGTTTCCCTAGATTGATGTCCGCCGCAGTTCGCACGAAGGAAAACGCAACCGCGTCGACGCCGTGCGCCAGGCCGAATTCGAGATCCTTGCGGTCTTTCTCGGTCAACGCCGGAATGGAAAGCGCAACGCCTGGAAGATTGATCCCTTTGTGCTCGCCGAGCATGCCGCCGTTAATCACATCGCACAGCACATCTTTGCCGCGCGATCCGCGTACCCGCAACTCGATCAGGCCGTCGCTGAGCAGTATGCGCGCGCCCGGCGAAAGTTCGCGGGCGAGATCGGGAAAAGTCGTCGAGATGCGCGCGGCGGTACCGGGAATGCTATCGGGAGTAATGCTGACGACAGACCCGGTCTTCAGCAGCACAGGTTCGTGCCGTTCAAGCAGGCCGGTGCGTATTTTGGGGCCTTGCAGATCCTGCAGGATGCAGACGGTACGGCCTTCCCGTTCGGCGGCGCGGCGCAAGCGGCTGATGTTATGGGCGTGGTCTTCGTGCGTCCCGTGCGAAAAATTCAGGCGCGCAACGTCCATCCCGAGGCGGAGCAGGTCGCGCATCGCTGCTTCGGAGTTGCAGGCGGGCCCAATCGTACAGATGATCTTCGCGCGACGGCAGTTCTGCTTCACCGCGCCACCTTGGTCGTGATCGCCGTCAGTTCCTTGCCCAGCATGGCGCGCGGGAACAGCAGCGCGTTGAATTCCGCGCCCACCAGGACAACCAGGGAGATCAGATACATCCACACCAGCAGTGCCATGGCGACTCCGAGCGATCCGTAAATGGTGGTGAAGTCGCCGAAGTGCTGCAGGTAGGACCGAAATCCAACGGTGACCGCGAACCAGACGAACGTGGCCAGGGTCGCCCCGGGAATCACGCTATGCCACGGCTGGGTACGGGGAACGGCGTGATGATAGATGAGGGCAATGACAGAAATGCTGGTGAGCGTGGCGATTAACCAGCGCATGCCGCCCCACAACAACAAAATATAAACGCTGAAATCGGGATCAATGTAGGAAAGAATGCGAGTCTCGATTTTGCTGCCCAAAGCAACCATAAGTGTGGCGAAGGTCATCGGGACGAGCGCAAAAATGACAAGCAAGAAGGCGATGAGACGCTCTTTGATCAATCCCCAGGTTTTCGGCAGTCCATAACATCGCCGGAAACCATCCATCCAGGAGATCATGACGCCAGAGGCGGTCCAGAGCGTAATCAGAGACGTGGTGAATAAAAATCCCACAGGATGCTTGGCGGCGCCCTTGAGATAGTTCACGGCGGTAGCGCTGCCCGCCGGCAGGATGCTGCCCAGAGCGTAAGAGATTTCGCGCAGATACGGCCCGCCTTTACGCCAGGTCGCGAGGCTGGATCCAACGATGAGCAGAACGGGGAAGAACGTAAGAATCGACGAATACGCGGAGGCTTTCGCGGTAGCGAAAGCGTCGTGCTCGAAAGCGCGCCAGGTAGCCAGTCGCAACAAGCGGAGAAAGCGAAACATGCGATGACTAAGCTTAGGGCCGGGAGGCACCGGCTGCAAAGAAGGAAGTTGCCCGGGTTCCTCAATACGCAATCGCTGGGGGGATGCGTGCATGGTTTGTTACAACGACTCCGTGCTCAGTATTCGCCGGCGGCGCTTCGCCGGCAGGCAAGCGCCGAAGGCTGATGCCTCCACTTTAATTTTGACTTCCAGATGCAACTTCGGGGGCGAAGTGACTCGCCCCCGAGGCTGATCTGAGTTCTGCTTATTCCGCCGCAGGCAGTTCCGCGGGCAAATCGTCGGTCTCGCCCTCTTGGCGCATCATTTCCAGGGCGCGCTCGGCTTCCTCGTAAGCCGCTGAGACTTCCGCCTGTACCTTCGCAGCCGCCTCTTCCATTTCCGGCGAGAGGCGAACGTTGCGGTAGTACTCCATGCCCGTTCCGGCAGGGATGAGGCGTCCAACGATGACGTTCTCTTTCAGACCGCGCAGGTGGTCGACCGCGCCCTGAATGGAGGCTTCGGTGAGCACGCGCGTAGTCTCCTGGAATGACGCCGCCGAAATGAACGAGTCGGTCGCGAGCGACGCCTTGGTGATGCCGAGCAGCAGCGGACGGGCCGTCGCCGGCTTGCCGCCTTCCTTGATAACCCGATCGTTCTCCGCACGGAAGCGGAACTTGTCGAGCTTCTCGTCGAGCAGGAAGGTAGTGTCGCCTACGTCTTCGACGTTCACCCAGCGCATCATCTGGCGGACGATCACTTCGATGTGCTTGTCGGAGATGTTGACGCCCTGCAAGCGGTAGACTTCCTGGATTTCGTTGACCAGGTAAGCCTGCAGCTCTTTTTCGCCGAGCACAGCCAGGATGTCGTGCGGGTTAAGCGGGCCATCCATCAAAGGTTCGCCGGCTTTCACGCGCTCGCCTTCCTGCACGTTGATGTGAACGCCTTTGGGCACCGAGTATTCTTTTTCGCTGCCATTGTCGGCGACCACATAGATTTTGCGCTGACCTTTCGAAACCTCGCCGAACTTGACCGTGCCATCGATTTCGCTGATGACCGCGGTTTCATGCGGCTTGCGGGCCTCGAACAACTCGACCACGCGCGGCAGACCACCGGTGATGTCCTTCGTTTTGGTAGTCTCGCGCGGGATCTTGGCCAGTACGTCGCCTGGGTTGACCGCGTCGCCATCCTGCACCATCAGGTGCGAACGCGACGGCATTAGGTAGCGCTTGCTGGTTTTGCTGCCCTTGATCACGATCGCGGGCTGCCGCTTCTCGTCGGGAGAATCGCCAACTACGTGCCGCGAAAGGCCGGTGACTTCGTCCACTTCTTCGTGCAGCGTGACGCCTTCCTGCAGGTCCTTGAACTGCACCGTCCCGCCGATTTCGGTCAGGATGGCGAAGGTGTAAGGATCCCACTCGACCATGACTTGCCCGAGCGTGACCGGGTCGCCCTCGTTAACCTTGACCTTCGCGCCGTACACGACCGAGTAGCGTTCGCGTTCGCGATTTTTGTCGTCGACCACGGCGATCGAGCCCTGCCGGTTCATTACGACCAGATCGCCCGACTTTGCGCGCACGGTCTGCAATCCGATGAAGCGCACGGTGCCGTTGTTCTTGGCATCAAGGCGCGACTGTTCGGAGACTCGCGATGCCGTACCGCCAATGTGGAAGGTACGCATGGTGAGCTGTGTTCCGGGTTCGCCGATCGACTGCGCCGCGATGACGCCGGTCGCTTCGCCTAGTTCAACGAGACGTCCGGAAGCCAGGTTGCGGCCGTAGCACATCACGCAGACCCCGCGCTTCGATTCGCAGGTCAGCACCGAGCGAATCTTCACGCGCTCGATTCCGGCAGCCTGAATCGCTCCCGCGAGGTCTTCGGTAATTTCCTGGTTGATGTCGACGATGACGTTGCCGTCATAGTCTTTAATCTTTTCGAGCGACACGCGGCCCACGATGCGGTCGCGCAGCGGTTCGATAATTTCGCCGGCTTCCACGATGCCCTGCACGTAGATGCCGTCGACGGTGCCGCAGTCGTATTCGCTGATGATGACGTCTTGCGCGACGTCGACCAGACGCCGAGTCAGATAACCCGAGTCGGCCGTCTTGAGCGCAGTATCGGCCAGTCCCTTGCGGGCGCCGTGGGTCGAGACGAAGTATTCGAGCACCGTGAGACCTTCACGGAAGTTCGCCGTGATGGGCGACTCGATGATTTCGCCGGAAGGCTTGGCCATCAGGCCGCGCATGCCGGAGAGCTGGCGAATCTGCTGTTTCGATCCGCGAGCACCGGAGTCGGCCATGACGTAAATCGGATTGAGTTCGCCTTCCTTGTCGCGCTTCTGCATCTCACCGAACATTTCGTCGGCAACCTTTTCGGTGATCGCCGACCAGATTTCGATGACCTTGTTGTAGCGCTCGCCGTTGGTGATGGCGCCGTCCAGATATTGCTGCTGCACGTTGACGACTTGCTTCTCGGCATCGCGGACAAGAACTTTCTTGCTGTCCGGGATGACCATGTCGTCGATGCCGATGGACAAGCCGGCGCGGGTCGCGAAGCGGAAGCCCAGCGACTTGACCTCGTCAAGCATCTTGACGGTGACCTCGAGGCCGAACGTTAGGTAGCAATAATTAACCAGCGCGCCGATACCCTTTTTCTTCAGCAGACCGTTGACATAGGGCATGCCCTCGGGGAGGTGATCGTTGAGAATCGCCCTGCCGACGGTCGTGTTGATGAACGAGCGCTCGACCTGCACCGGTTCGGTGTGGATGATGTCCTGATCGTCGTATGCCGTGGTCAGGTCAATCAGCGAACCCGAATAACGCAGGCGGATCGGGGAGAGGGTTTCGACTTCGCCGGTATCGAGCGCGAGCAATACTTCCTCGATGTTGGCGAAGGCGCGGCCTTCACCCTTTGCGCCGGGCTTGCCCTTGGTCAGGTAATACAAGCCCAGGACCATGTCTTGCGTGGGCACGGTGATCGGCTGGCCGGACGCAGGCGAAAGAATGTTGTGCGAAGCCAGCATCAGCACGCTCGCCTCAACCTGAGCTTCCGGAGACAGCGGAATGTGAACCGCCATCTGGTCGCCGTCAAAGTCGGCGTTGAACGCGGTGCAGACCAGCGGGTGAATCTTGATGGCCTTGCCTTCGACCAGCACCGGCTCGAACGCCTGAATGCCGAGGCGGTGAAGCGTGGGAGCGCGGTTCAAGAGAACCGGATGGTCTTTGATGACCTCTTCCAGGATGTCCCACACGATTGGTTCCTGCTGCTCGACCATTTCCTTGGCTTGCTTGATGGTGGTGACATTGCCGGTCTGCTCGAGCCGGTGATAGATGAACGGCTTGAACAGTTCGAGCGCCATCTTTTTTGGCAAGCCGCACTGATGCAGCTTGAGCTCGGGGCCGACCACGATGACGGAACGTCCGGAGTAGTCGACGCGCTTGCCGAGCAGGTTCTGGCGAAAGCGTCCCTGCTTGCCCTTTAGCGTGTCGGAGAGCGACTTCAGCGGACGGTTGTTGGCGCCGCGCAGCACGCGGCCACGGCGTCCGTTATCGAACAGGGCGTCGACCGCTTCCTGCAGCATGCGCTTTTCGTTGCGCACGATGACTTCCGGGGCGTGCAGGTCCATCAGCTTCTTCAACCGGTTGTTGCGGTTGATGACGCGGCGATAGAGGTCGTTCAAGTCGGAGGTCGCGAAGCGGCCGCCATCGAGTGGAACGAGGGGACGCAACTCCGGCGGAATGACCGGGATGACGTCTAGGATCATCCAGTGCGGCTTGTTGCCGCTCTTGCGGAAGGCCTCGACGACTTTCAGCCGCTTGGCGTACTTGAGCCGCTTCTGCAGCGAGCTCTCGTTCTTCATCTTCTCGCGCAGTTCGGTCGAAAGCCCGTCGGTGTCGACGCGCTTGAGCAGTTCCTTGATCGCTTCCGCGCCCATCATCGCCTTGAAACCGGCGGGACGGTATTGCTGGTCAAGTTCACGGAACTTGGCTTCGTCTTTGATGACCTCGCGCTCTTTCACCGGAGCGTCGCCGGGCTCGACCACGACGTAGGCTTCGAAGTAGAGCACGGACTCGAGGTCACGCAGGGAAATGTCGAGCAGGTGCCCGATGCGGCTGGGCAGTCCCTTGAAGAACCACACATGCGAACAGGGCGAAGCCAGTTCGATGTGGCCGAGGCGCTCGCGACGGACTTTCGAGAGCGTAACTTCTACGCCGCACTTGTCGCAGATGACGCCGCGGTGCTTCATGCGCTTGTACTTGCCGCAGAGGCACTCCCAGTCGGTGACCGGGCCAAAGATGCGGGCGCAGAATAAGCCGTCGCGCTCCGGTTTGAAGGTGCGGTAGTTGATAGTCTCCGGCTTGGTGACTTCGCCATGCGACCAGCTCCGGATTTTTTCCGGCGAGGCCAGGCTGATGCGAATGGCGTCGAAGTCGGCGATCACATTTGCCATTTCAAAGGGGCTCGAACGAAACAAGGTGTTCCTCCGCTTCCTGCTCTCGAGAGTACCCAGTACTCAGTTGCCAGTACCCAGTACCGATTTCCTTCCGCGATGACCGAGAGCGATTGTCTCGCGGAACCGTTTTCTAAAACTCGTTAAGCTTTAACTCTTCGCGCTTCGCAGATCCGACTCGTGTCGAACTCCGTTTTCATCGATTCGCAAAACCCATCGCGAACCGCGACACTGAAGCCAATCCGGCGACCGCTCAACCGTGCCCGACGCGATTAAGTCATCGGGCTGGCCATCTTCCATATCTTCGTCGAAAACCGTGACTTGCATTCCCTCAACGAGTGCCACGGCGTTCCCATGCTCATCAACCGCAGTATCTTTGTGCGATAAGCACAGCACCTGACTGAACAAACCGTTGAAGTCGGCCCTCAATTTCATCGAACTCACTCATGCCCTCGCGCCGAGCGGCGATTCCGGTCTTGCTCAGGACTCGCGACTCGGAACTCAGGACTAATCTGCTGCCGCGCTTGCGGTCGGTTTCTTTTCCGCTGCCTTGATCAATTCCACATCGAGGCAGAGCGACTGCAGCTCGCGGATCAGCACGTTAAACGATTCCGGCACGCCGGGTTCCATGGCAGCTTCACCCTTGACGATGGCCTCGTAGATCTTGGTGCGGCCGTATACGTCGTCGGACTTCGCCGTCAAAAGCTCCTGCAGGATGAAGGCTGCGCCATAGGCCTCCAGCGCCCAGACTTCCATTTCTCCGAAACGCTGGCCGCCGAACTGCGCTTTTCCACCGAGCGGCTGCTGGGTGATCAGCGAGTACGGACCGATGGAACGTGCGTGAATCTTGTCGTCCACCAGGTGCGACAGCTTCAGCATGTAGATGTAACCCACGGTGATTGGCTGTTCGAACTTGTCGCCGGTCATCCCGTCGAATAGCGTTGTCTTGCCCGAAGTCGGCAGGCCGGCGTGTTCCAGCAGCGCCTTGATTTCGCCTTCTTTCGAGCCGTCGAACACCGGCGACCCCATGAACACTCCCTTAACCAGCGTAGGCGCCACGGATTCGAGTTCTTCGTCGCTCAAGTCGGCGATGATGTCGGACAGCTGCGAGTCTTTGAACAACACCTTCAACTCGCGGCGGATGGCCTCTGTCCGCGTGTTCTCCTTGAGCAGGTTCGTGATCTTCTCGCCGAGCACGAAGCCGGCCCATCCCAGATGGGTTTCGAGAATCTGGCCCACGTTCATACGGGACGGCACGCCGAGCGGGTTGAGCACGATTTCGACCGGCGTTCCGTCTTCGAGGTACGGCATATCCTCTTCCGGCAGAATGCGGGCGATCACGCCCTTGTTGCCGTGACGGCCGGCCATCTTGTCGCCCACACTCAGCTTGCGCTTCATGGCGATGTAGACTTTGACCAGCTTGATCACGCCCGGGGGCAACTCGTCGCCCTTGGTGAGCTTTTCCTTCTTCTCGTTGACAATCTTTTTGAGCACATCGATCTGACGCGACGTCATCTCCTCGATCTCGTCGATCTGCTCGTTGACCCGCGGATCTTTATCGGCGTACTTGATGCGCTTGAGGTTGCGGGTCGAGATGCGTTCAATTTCGTCGCGGTTCAGGATGTTGCCCTTGGTCAGCAGACGCTTGTTGGTGCGCTCGTCGTGCAGGTCGGCCTGCACTTCTTTGCCGCCGAGGATGTTTTCCAGACGCTTCAGACGCTCGTCGGTAAGAATTCGGATTTCATCTGAAAGATTCTTTTCCAACTTCGCGATCTGCGTGGCTTCGATGGCCTTGGCGCGCTCATCTTTTTCCTGTCCTTTGCGCGAGAAGATCTTCACGTCGACGATGACGCCCTCAATGCCCGGCGGGCAGTAGAGCGAAGCGTCGCGCACGTCGCCGGCCTTTTCGCCAAAAATCGCGCGCAGCAGCTTTTCTTCTGGCGTGAGCTGGGTTTCGCCCTTGGGCGTGACCTTGCCCACGAGGATGTCTCCCTGCTTCACACTGGCCCCGATGCGAATCACGCCGGCTTCATCCAGATTGCGCAGCATGGTCTCGCTGACGTTGGGAATGTCGCGCGTAACTTCCTCGGGACCGAGCTTGGTGTCGCGCGATTCGATTTCGAATTCCTCAATGTGGAGAGAGGTGTAGTAATCCTCTTTCACCATTTTTTCGGAGACCAGGATCGCGTCTTCGAAGTTGTAACCGCGCCACGGCATGAAGGCGACGAGGACATTTCGCCCCAGTGCGAGTTCGCCGTGATCGGTGCAGGGACCGTCAGCAATCACCTGCCCCTTCAGTACACGCTCGCCCTTTTTCACGACTGGCTTCTGGTTGATGCAGGTGTTCTGGTTGGAGCGCTTGAACTTGGTGAGCTGGTAGATGTCGCTACCCACCTCACGCGACAGCTGCGTGGGATGATGCTCGCCTTCGACGCGCACGATGATGCGCTCGGAGTCGACGGAATCGACGAGACCATTGCGGCGGGCAAGAACGACCGCGCCCGAGTCGCGGGCAGTAACGCCTTCCATGCCGGTACCGACGATCGGCGCCTGCGCGCGCAGCAAGGGCACGGACTGCCGTTGCATGTTCGCTCCCATCAGCGCGCGGTTGGCGTCGTCGTGCTCGAGGAACGGCACGAGCGATGCCGCCACGGAGACGAGTTGCTTCGGGCTGACGTCGACGTAATCCACTTCGTCTCGGCTAACGAGAACGAAGTTGCCGGCCTTGCGGGCGTTGACCAGGTCGGCCACGATGCGCAGCTTGTCGTCGAGTTCGACGTTGGCCTGCGCGATGGTGTGTTTGTCCTCTTCCCAGGCGGAGAGATAGAACGAGTGCGGCTCAATCTGCGCCGGCTTCTTGCGCTTCTCTCTCAGCTCGTTGTTGATCTTCTCGATCTCGTGCTTCTCGACGTGATCGCCGACTTTGAAGTCGCTGTCGCCCACGTTGACGATGGTGACGTAGTCGATGACGCGTCCGCCCTTGATCTTGCGGTAGGGCGACTCGATGAAGCCGTAGTCGTTGATGCGCGCGTAGCAGCTCAGCGATGAGATGAGGCCGATGTTCGGGCCTTCCGGCGTTTCAATCGGGCAGATGCGGCCGTAGTGCGTGGGATGGACGTCGCGCACTTCGAATCCAGCTCTTTCACGAGAAAGTCCGCCCGGCCCAAGCGCCGAGAGACGCCGCTTATGCGTGATCTCGGAGAGCGGGTTGGTCTGATCCATGAACTGCGAAAGCTGCGACGATCCGAAAAACTCGCGGATCGCGGCCATCACCGGCTTGGCGTTAACCAAGTCGTGCGGCATGGCCGTCGACATTTCCTGGTAGACCGACATCTTTTCTTTGATCGCGCGTTCCATGCGCACCAGGCCGATGCGGAACTGGTTCTCCATCAACTCGCCCACGGCGCGCACGCGGCGGTTGCCCAGGTGATCGATGTCGTCGACCGCGCCGATGTTCTTGCGCAGCTTGAGCAGGTACGCAATGGTGGCGTAGAAGTCGTCGGGATCGAGTGTGCGCTTTTCGAGGCTGGTCGCGTCCTGGTTTTCGTGCAACTTGATGTTGAACTTCAGCCGTCCGACTTTTGAAAAATCGTACTTGCGGGGGTCGAAGAACATCCCATGAAACAGCGCCGTCGCCGTGTCAAGCGTCGGCGGATCGCCGGGCCGCAGCTTGCGGTAGATTTCGATCAGCGCTTCCTGTGGAGTCTTGATCGAATCGCGCTTCAGCGTCTGGCTGATGACAGTGCCCACGTCGTCGCGCTCAGGGAAGAACAGCGACATTTCTACAACCCCGGAGTCGAGGATTTTCGAGAGCTTGTCGGCGGTCAACTCCGAGTTGGCTTCGAGCATGACTTCCCCGGTGGTCGTGTCAACGATGTCGCCGGCCGTCCATGCGCCTTCGAGATCCGTGATGTCGACTTCGATTTCCGTGATCTTGGCTTTCTGGATGTCTTTCAGCGTCTGCGCGTTGATCTTGCGGCCCGAGTGGGCAATCTCGTCCCCCGACTTCGACTTGATGCTGTGCGCCAGCTTCATGCCAAGCAGGTTGGTGGCTTTCTCACTGGCCGGGTCGAGCGTCCAGTAGAGCTTCTTGTCGCGGATCGCGATCCGATCCGTGGTGTAAAACGTCTTGAGAATGTCTTCGCCGGAACGCAGTCCGAGGGCGCGGAGAAAAATCGTGCCGAGGAATTTGCGCTTGCGGTCGATGCGGACGTACAAAACGTTCTTCTGGTCGTACTCGAATTCCACCCACGAGCCGCGGTAGGGGATGATCTTTCCCAGGAAGTAAGTACGGTTGTTGGCGGTCTCAAAGAACACGCCCGGCGAACGGTGCAACTGGCTGACGATGACCCGTTCTGTGCCGTTAATAATGAACGTACCGTTCTGCGTCATCAGCGGAACATCGCCGAAGAAAACTTCCTGCTCTTTAATGTCTCGGATCGACCGGTTGCCGGTCTCGGCATCCTTGTCGAAAATGGTCAGGCGCATCGTCACCTTGAGCGGTGCGGAATAAGTCATGCCGCGCTCTTCGCACTCGGCCACGTCGTATTTCAATTGCAAGCCGACCGGGTCGCCGCACTTGTTGCAGAAATCGGGCGTATTGGCGTTGTAGGTGCCGCACTTGCCGCACAGCACTTCCCCAGGGTGGAACGGATCGGTGATGACGGTGTTGCCGCAGTTCTTGCAAGTGGTACGGAGGTGATGCAGGCCCTTCAAGTGGCCGCACTTGCACTCCCAGTTACCAATGGCGTAATCCACAAATTCCAGTTGTGATACGTTGCGGAAATCGGTGATCGGGAAAACGGACTGAAACACCGCCTGCAAGCCGCCGTCTTCGCGCTCGCTGGGAAGTTTGTCCATCTGCAGGAAGCGGTCGTAAGAGCGCTTCTGCACCTCGATCAGGTTTGGAATCTGGATGGTTGCCGGAATTTTGGAAAAATCAAAGCGTGTACGGAAGGCGTTATTCTTCATCGTCAAGAAACTCCCAATCTCACGCGCAGCCGAGGGCCGCGCTCAAACCGCGGAATGTGGGGCGCGCCAATTTGCCGCGCCGCGGGACTTACCGTATGTAAAAGCCAGCCTGATGCAGAGCCGGATAAACCTGGGAACTTCGACCAACCAAACCGCAAAACACGACAGGGCGTCCGCAGGGACAGTCGTTCCCGCAGACGCCAACCAAGGCGTTTCGCCATTTCTGATTTGAACTCGTTCGCGCCAGTTCTTCGGCCTGTTTCCGCCCCGCCTGCCCGCGGAGCAGCGTGCCTAAACTTCCCTCGCGAGTCTCACTCGCGCTTGAGTGAGGCCGAAGGAAGCGACGTTATATAGATGCTAACATCGCCGCCTTGGCTTCACAAGTAGGAACGTGCTTACCTTAACGATTTTGCACTCTTTCCAGTGCATCTTCGGGAAACTAACCCGGCTGGAGCAAGGGGCTGATGGACGCCAGCCCTCGCCACTGCCGACCAAGCGGGCAACCCGCCCGCTTCATGCCAGCCAGTTATTTCACTTCGACAACCGCGCCGGCATCGGTAAACTTCTTCTTAATGGTCTCCGCTTCTTCCTTGGAGACGCCCTCTTTCACGTTCTTGGGCGCTCCATCCACCAGTTCCTTGGCTTCTTTCAGGCCCAGGCTGGTAACTTCGCGGACGGCCTTGATTACATTGATCTTGTTGGCGCCGACTTCTTTCAGCACCACGGTGAATTCGGTCTTCTCCTCCGCCGGAGCCGCTGCCGCCGCGCCCGCACCGCCGCCCGCCACCATCACGGGAGCCGCTGCCGCTGCCGATACACCCAGACGCGATTCCAGCTTCTTGACCAGCTCCGCCGCTTCGAGAAGCGACAAGCCCACAATTGAATCTTCGATTTGTTGCAGATCCGCCATGTTAGTTCTCCAGTATGTAGTCTTTATCGTTCTTTCGCCATCCGCAAATCACGGTTTCCAGTGCGGCAGGTCCAAATTCCTGGCGCCAGACAACGCTGGGAACGAACCGCGCAACCCCTGACTTGCGGACAACCAAACTTGTTCGAGCTCATCCAGCAATCCTAGAGGGGTGAGTCGCCCCTCCCGAGGCGAACATTTATGCTTCTTTGAACTTCTTCCCCTGCACGCCCTGATCCACCACCACGGCCAAGTTGCGTCCGACCGCGCCCATCGCAGTGACCAGGCGCTGCGCCGGGGCATTGATCAGGAACAGCAGCTTCGACATCAATTCTTCCTTCGACGGCATCGAGGCCAGCGCTTCGATTTCCTTGATATTGATGACACGGCCTTCGACCACGCCGACCTTGAAAGTAAACTCGGGCGTATCCTTGGCATACTTGGTCAGCGCCTTGGCCATCGCCACGGGGTCGCCGGTCGTATAGGCAATCGAGGTCACTCCAGCAAGGTCTTTCAAAGCCCCTTCGACTTTGCTGCCCTTCGCGGCTCGCTCCGCCAAGGTGTTCTTGACAACCTGGTACTTTGCGCCCGCGCCCCGCAAGGCTTTGCGCAGTTCGTAGTCCTGGGCCACGGTCAGCTTTGTATAGGTCGCAACCACTACATTGGAAACATTCTTCAGATCCTTGGTCAGCTTCTCAACCTGCTGTGTCTTCTTTGCTTTAGTAACCGCCATTGGTTAAATCCTCGAATCTTGTGAGTCTTGATCACTGTTGAAGCGTTGCCTCGCAACGCGGACGACCGAGGGCGGCCGTCCCCACACAAAACTAAGCTTTCGCTGCCGCCTCAATCGGAGCCACGTCCAGCTGGATTCCCGGCCCCATCGTCGAACTCAGCGTGCAGCCCTTGATGTACTTGCCCTTCGCGACCGAGGGCTTGGCCTTGATCACGCTGGTGATCAGCACCGTCGCATTCTCGATCAACTTGTCCGGCGTAAACGAAATCTTGCCGACTGGGCAGTGAACCAGCGCCGTTTTGTCGGTGCGGAACTCGACCTTTCCGGCCTTCACTTCCTGCACTGCCTTACCCACGTCGAAGGTTACGGTGCCAGTCTTCGGATTTGGCATCAGGCCCTTGGGACCGAGAATCTTGCCCAGACGTCCGACGGATTTCATTACATCTGGCGTAGCAATGAGAGCGTCAAAATCGGTCCAATTCTCTTTGGTGATCTTCTCGACCATCTCTTCGCCGCCCGCAAAATCGGCGCCCGCAGCTTCGGCCTCTTTCACTTTTTCGCCGGTAGCGATGACTAGAACTTTCTTCGACTTGCCCAGACCATGCGGCAAAACCACCGTGCCGCGCACCATCTGGTCGGCGTGCTTGGGATCGACTCCCAGCCGCAACGTGACCTCGACGGTTTCGTCAAATTTCGCGTATTTCACTTTCTGCAGAAGCGGGACCGCATCCTGCAGCACATAGGGGCGCGGCTCGACTGCGGCGTGCGCCTTGGCAATGTTCTTTCCTTCTTTCTTGTGCATTTCCTTTTTCCTCGTCTCCCACCGCTCGACGTTGTTTCGAAGAGCCGTGGTGATGTTGACTTACATCCTCAGGGGTTGAAGCCCCTTAAAACCGGTTGTCTCAGCGGCGCGGCTGAAGCCGTGCCCTTCTACCAAAACTACCCAACGACTTCGATCCCCATCGACCTCGCCGTGCCGCGAACGCTCTTGATCGCGGTTTCGACCGAGGCCGCATTCAGGTCGGGCATCTTCTGCTTGGCAATCTCCTCAACCTGCTTCGCCGTGACTTTGCCGACTTTGTCTTTGTTCGGCGTGCCCGATCCCTTGGCGATGCCCGCCGCACGCTTCAGCAGTATGGACGCCGGCGGCGTCTTGGTGATGAAAGTAAACGAGCGGTCGTTGTATACCGAGACGACGACCGGAATGATCAGCCCTTCCATCTCCTTCTGGCTCGTCCGCGCGTTGAACTGCTTGCAGAACTCCATGATGTTGATCTGCGCCTGGCCCAGTGCCGGACCGACCGGAGGCGCCGGAGTGGCCTTGCCCGCCGCAATCTGCAGCTTCACATAACCTGTAACTTTTTTTGCCATGATCTCTTTCTCGCCTCAATTCCGGGTCTAGGGTTTTCGGCCCGGCAATGTGAAACTCCCTGGAAAACGTAGAAAGTCTGAAATTGCTTTACGCGACTTTCTCCACCTGATTGAATTCCAGTTCCACCGGCGTCGACCGTCCGAAAATCGTAACCATGACCTTCAATGTCTCGCGATCTTCGTTGACCTCGTCGACCACACCCGTGAAGCTGGCGAACGGCCCCTCGGTGATGCGAACCGTCTCCTGCTTCTCGAACTTGACTTTGAGCTTCGGCTTCTCGCGGCTGTCGGCAACTTTGTAGACGATATGCTGCACTTCTTCTTCCGACAGCGGCGTGGGCTGCTGCCCGGTGCCGACGAATCCGGTAACGCGCGGCGTGGACTTCACCACATGCCATACGTGGTCATCCATGTCCATTTCGACCAGCACGTAACCGGGATAGAACATGCGCTCGGACGTATACTTCTTGCCGCCCCGCACTTCGGTGACCGACTCGGTCGGAATCAGCACTTTGCCGATTTTGTCCTGCAACCCAAACGCCGCGACCCGCGACTCCAGCGACTCCTTCACCTTGCGCTCAAATCCCGAATACGAGTGGATGATGTACCACTTCATGTTCGGGTTCTTCGGCGCCTCGGTGGTAACGGCCGATCCTTCGGCGGAGGACTGCGCTTCGGCTTCCGAGCCAGCTGGGGTCTCGTTTTTTTCTTCGTCCTGCATATTTGTTGGCTTCTTCTAGGCTGGCTCTAGGCCAGCCGCTTTCCGCGTTTGTGCGTAAATCCTTTAGTGAACCTTGAAATAACTGAACAGATACGTCACGGCCTGCTGAATGAAGTAGTCGATGATGGCGAAGTACAGCGCAAAAAGAAACACTGTAATGATGACTACCGTAGTCGTGGCCTGTACTTCCTTCCAGGTTGGCGCCGTTACCTTGCGCATTTCGGTGCGCACGTCGTTGTAGAAAGATCTGATGCGCTCCGGCCAGGACTTGATTTGGTCGCCGAAATTTCCACCCGCTGCCGCTAAATTCGCCATTTTCCTCGTCTCGACTGCCATTGTTGCTCCCGAATCGTTCCGTTCCCTTCAAAACTCTGGCAGGGGCGGAGGGATTCGAACCCCCAAGTCCGGTTTTGGAGACCGGCAGTTTAACCGTTGAGCTTACGCCCCTGTAAGAAACAGTGGGCAGTCGCCAGTAGTTCAGTTGCCAGTAAAGGCCCTGAACACGGGAACCGCCTGCTATTTAACTTCTTTGTGCGGCGTGTGCTTGCGGCAACGGCGGCAGAATTTCTTGAACTCCAGCCGCTCAGTTGTCGTTTTGCGGTTCTTGGTCGTCGAATAATTCCGCTCTTTGCAATCACCGCACTGTAACGTAACGATCTCTCGGGGCATTGCTTGACTCCAAATCCTTGCGATGTGGCGCGGGCGCCCTCGCCCGCGTTTGCCTTATACATGCTTCATGCAGCGCGGACGAGGGCGTCCGCGCCACACAACACTACTGAATAATTTCCGCGATCGTTCCGGCGCCTACCGTATGCCCGCCTTCGCGGATCGCAAACCGCAGGCCCTTCTCCATCGCCACCGGCGTGATCAGCTCGATCACCAGGCTCACGTTGTCCCCCGGCATCACCATTTCCGTGCCTGCCGGAAGCTCGGCCACACCCGTCACGTCCGTCGTGCGCAGGTAAAACTGCGGACGGTATCCCTTGAAGAACGGCGTATGCCTTCCGCCCTCTTCCTTGGTCAGAATGTAAACTTCCGCCTTGAACTTGGTGTGCGGCGTAATCGATCCACCTTTCGCCAGCACCATGCCCCGCTCGACATCGTCTTTGCCAATGCCGCGCAGCAACAGGCCGGCGTTGTCGCCCGCCATGCCTTCGTCCAATTGCTTTTTGAACATTTCGACGCCCGTCACCACCGTCTTGCGCGTCTCCCGGAAGCCGACAATTTCCACTTCCTCGCCAACCTTCACCTTGCCCCGCTCGATTCGCCCGGTCACCACCGTGCCGCGTCCCGAGATCGAGAAAATGTCTTCGATCGGCATCAGGAACGGTTTGTCCAGCTCGCGCGCCGGCTGCGGCACGTTCTTGTCCACCGCCTCCATCAGCGCGTCAATCTGTTTCTCCCACTTCTCTTCTCCGTTCAAAGCGCCCAGCGCCGACAGCCGGATCACCGGCACGTCGTCGCCGGGGAACTTGTACGACTTCAGCAACTCCCGCACTTCGAGCTCGACCAGATCGAGCAACTCGGGATCGTCGACCGCGTCGCACTTGTTCAAAGCCACAACGATGTAGGGCACACCCACCTGCCGCGCCAGCAGCACATGCTCGCGCGTCTGCGGCATCGGACCGTCCGTCGCCGCGACCACCAGAATCGCGCCATCCATCTGCGCCGCGCCCGTGATCATGTTCTTGATGTAGTCGGCGTGGCCGGGGCAGTCCACGTGCGCGTAGTGCCGGTTCGCCGTCTCGTATTCCACGTGCGCCGTCGCGATGGTGATGCCGCGCGCCTTTTCTTCCGGCGCGTTGTCGATCGAGTCAAACGACCGGAACACAATCTTCGGATTGTGCTTCGACAATACCTTCGTGATCGCCGCCGTCAGCGTGGTCTTGCCATGATCGATATGCCCGATCGTGCCCACATTGCAGTGCGGCTTATTCCGCTCAAATTTCTCTTTC
>DATJSG010000011.1:0-286627 GCA_035504195.1 Terriglobales bacterium | reverse complement strand
TCGCATGTTAGGCTGGTTGCTATAGAGGGGGTAATAAATGACCAACCTGAATAAGGTAGTCTCTTCCCTGCGCTTTGAGTATTCCCGTCTCGAGAAAGAGATGGAACAGGTGGGGAAGGCGTTGCACGCTCTCGGACAAGCCAACGGGATGAAGCTCAAGAAAACCGGACGTACCTTGAGCAAGGAAGCCCGCCGGCGTATTGCCGAGGCGCAAAGACTACGCTGGGCAAAAGTGCGGAAGCAGGCTGCCAAGCTAGTCAAATCGTAACTGGAAGTAGTTTCGCAAGCACCGCAGACGGCCTCGTTCGTAACTTCTCCCAAACAATTTGCGAACGGGGTCTTTGCGGAGCTGGCGAGCTTGTGCAAGATGTGTCTTTAGGAACCGCGGGGGTTCGAGTGGCCGCCCGGCCGCTAAGTCCAGCGAAACCACTTCATCGCCAGTACGAACGAAATTCCGCCCCAAAGAATCATTACCAGCAAGCGCGGCCACTGCTGGAGCAGCGGCGTGCCTTGCAGAATGCTGGCGCGCAGCGCATCGTTGAGCGCGGTAAGCGGAAGCGCCTTGATCAGCGGGTGAATCACTGCCGGAAACCTCTCGTACGAAAAAAACACGCCGGAGAAAATCCACATCGGCATCATGACCAGGTTGATGAGTCCGCTGATGCTCTCGATTTTCTGGGCGCGGCTGGCGGTCAGAAGACCGACGCCGCCGAAGGTAAGTGAACCCAGGCCGGCAATGGCGGCTATCGCCGCGACCGACCCCAGCACGCGCATGTGAAAGAAAAGCACGCCGAATACGAGCAGCAGTCCGACTTCGATGACCATCAAGATCAGGCGGCTGCTCATGATGGCGAGAAGGAAATCACCGCGCCGCATGGGCGTGCCTACGTAGCGTTTGAGCAGCTTGCGCTGCCGCATGTCGACCAGCGCGAAGCCGATCCCCCACATGCCGGAATTCATCAGATTCATCCCGAGCAAGCCGGGAATAAGAAAGTCGATGTAACGCGAGCCGGGCTCGGAGGAGGTAACCGCCGTCGTGGGGATGGCGTCTTTGCGGCCAGCCGCCGCCTGCAAGGCGTCGTTGACTTCGGATTTGGCGAGCACGCTCTCAGGGCGGGCGGGATCGTAGCGATATTGAAATCCGCTTTTGCCTTCGGACTCGATCACCAGATCGAACTTGCCGAGACGAAATCCCTGCCGGGCCTCTTGTTCGCTGAGTATTTGTGTCTTGAATTGATCGTGCTGCGGTGACCGCAACAGCATGGACTGTGTATCTTGCGCACTGCTATCCTCAACGATCGCGACCGAGGCGGCGTTGCCCGGCTTGTTGCGGAACGCGATGCCGAGGCCGAGCGCGAGCAGCAACGGAAAGACAAAGACCCAGAAAACGACCTCCGGCTCGCGCTTGAGTTCGAGCATGCGCGCCATCAGCAGATGCCAATAGCCCGACCAGCGCCCGTTGCGGCGCGCAGGCGCCGGCGGAATCTTCGAGGATCTGACGAGTGCTTCTTGGGCGACACTCATACTTAGCAACCCACTTTAACAACCCACTTTAGCAACCCACTTTAGCAACTCAGCTGGGTATTCTGGCCGCCATCGGCAGTAGAAGCGGGAAATATTGTCGATTGCTGCGTTGATTGAAAACCCTACCGGCACCGGACTTGGTATCCAGGATAGGCTCTTCAAGCAACCATCAGAAATTATCAACAATTATCAACCAACCCTCGCCTCACCAACCATCTCCTCACTCAACCGTCTCCTCGCTCAACCATCTCCTCACTCCTCCCGCAAATGCCGGCCGGTCAGCCGCACGAACACATCTTCCAGGCTCGCCTGCCGGGTTGTCAGGTGCTGCAATGTGCTTCCCCGCTTATCGACGGCCTCGAGCAGCGCAGGAATCGTCAAGTGGGGCTGTTTCACGTTGAGAGCGATCAAGCCATCATCCTCGCGCACCGACTCGACGCTGGGCAAACCGCGCCAGGTCTGCAAGGCGGCGCCGTCAGAGTTACCACTTATGGAAAATTCGACGACGTGATGTCCGCCCAGGCGATCAATTAAGTTCGGGGGCGAGCCCTCGGCGATGATCTCTCCGTGATCGACAATCGCGAGGCGGTCGCAGAGGCGTTCAGCCTCGTCCATGTAATGCGTGGTGAGCAGCACGGTGCCGCCGTCGCGCTGGAAGGCGCGAATGATGTCCCACAACTGGCGCCGGCTTTGGGGATCGAGCCCGGTGGTCGGCTCGTCGAGAAAAAGAATTTTCGGATTGCAGACCAGCGCGGTCGCCACCGCCAACCGCTGCCGCTGGCCACCGGAAAGTTTGCCCACCCAGGAATCTGCCTTTTCGGTGAGCTGCAGTTGATCGAGCACTTCGTCGCACGAGCGTGGTTCGCGGTAAAAGCTGGCGAAAAGTTCAATCGTCTCGCGCACCGTCAGCTTTTCCGACAACCGCGTTTCCTGCAGCGAAATGCCCAGCCACTCGCGCATCTCGCGCTCGTCTTGCTGCCAGGTATGTCCGAGGATAAAAACTTGTCCGGACGTGGGCGCGAGCAGGCCTTCGAGAATTTCGATGGTCGTGGTCTTGCCTGCGCCGTTCGGGCCGAGCAGGCCGAAGCATTCTCCGGCTTCGATTTCCAGATTGAGCCCGCGCACGGCCTCGACTTTGCCGTCGTAAGTCTTGCGCAGATCGCGGCATTGGATGGCGGCGGGCATGCAGCGATTTTACCGGAAGGGGCTTCCATTCGCTCTGCGGACGGATCAGACTCGGGCTTTCGCCCAACGAGCCGCCGACAGTTTTCCTGCTCAATTGGCTGTCCGGAGTGAGGCCCTGTCACCGGCCCGCGACCAACTCTCCCGGTCCAGGATTTCCTGGGGGTTGCGGAATATCGGGCGGCGGCATTGGAGGCAGGGGTGTCGCGCCATTTGCGGGTTTGGGAACGTCGTCGGAATCTTCGCCGGGGCGGCGCAGGCTGGGAGCGTTCGCCGGACGATCCTGCTCTTTTTTGGCCTCGGTGTCCTGGTCCGGGTGATCCAAAATGATCTCTTTTTGAGTTCGTACGATCTTCTGCCCACCTGCCTTCATGGTTTCCACGCGCACCACCTCGTCGCCGACGAAACGGACGAAATCCACATCTTGCGGCGGGTCGCCATAGATCCATTCTTCGTACTCGGTGTCTCCATCTCTCTCTCGCACCTTTCTCGGCGGCTTGCCCTTGGCGTACAAGACCATCTCAGAGTTCATGCCAACCAGCACGTAATGCGCCTGGATCGCCTTCTTCACTTTCGGTGGCACGGTGTCGAGATATGCCTCTTCCTTGCTCCTGGCGTTGAAATCGAGGACTGGAAGGAGCAGGTCACGCAATTGCTGGGCGCTCATCTCCGGAACATATTTGTCGAAATAGAGATCGATGTAGCTTCCGTGAGGATTCTGCGGCGACTGGTTCGAGCCCACAGGAACCTCAGCCCCACCGGTTCCGGAGATCTCGATGTGCTCATACCACTTCTTGCGGTGAATTGCCCCGCCGTTGATGTCGAAATGAATGTGATTGTCCTTGATTTGTACCCACGATATCTGTGCGGGATCGCCGGGCTTGATGGCAGGACCCCACAGGGCCAGAGCCTGCTGCAACTCCACTCCGTTCGGCGAAGTTGTGCCATCCTTCAGCGTGAGTCCTTTTGTCCCCATGGGAAAGGTAGTGCGCGCATAGACAATCTGGGTCTCAAAATCGCGGATGATTTCGTAGCGGGTCTGCTTCGACATGTGCGGCGCATCCGCAGGAATGGGCGGCGCTCCCGCTCGCAACGGAGGCAGAGTGGCGGCCGTCGGCGAAACCGAAGGCAACTTCACGGAATCCGGAGAGGCGGGAGTGGTCTGAGCTAGAATCGGTGGCACGCCGAAGCGCAAGAAGAAAATCAGGAATACACTAACCGCGCTGAAGGAAGCTCGCATGAAGCACCCCGACGTGCTCGGTGCATTAGATTATAACCCTCCGTACGGAAGTTGCCCGGCAGAAATGCAGCGTGCCGGAGTGCGCTTCTGGCGCGGCCTTTGGCCGTTGAGGGCACTGTTGGAAATTCGCTCAATACCGCGTTGACAGCGCTGCTTCTTTGGGGCAGACTTCTAAGCAATCTTCGCTTGTTGTGCGGGTTGTTGTGCGCCATTCCGTCGGCAAACTCGTCTGACGCACGAGTGCGGGAATCTTGAGTTTCCGGGTGGACCTACGCGATGCATTCCGCTTCGTCCGATTCCGACCTGCCGGCGAGAGAGCTGTTGAGCCACGCTCACCGGACGGAGACGCTTGGGCAATTTGGCGCCTCTAAGCTCATTGCGGTTTTAGACTCCAATCTTGCCATAGGGGCTGCCGCACCCGATTCTATTTTTCGAGCCGCGACCGACGCGGCTAAGGCTCTGACCGATGCCGATGGAGTTGCGGTCGCTCTGAGAGCTGGGAACGCCGTGGTCTGCCGTGCCCGCAGCGGCGGAATCGCACCGGAGTTGGGGTCCACGCTCGACACCAGCTCTGGCATCTCTGGAATATGTCTTCGGACCGCCGAAGTCCAGCAATGCGACGATGCGCAGATTGACTCTCGCGTCGACCCGGACGTGTGCCGCCAGCTGGGGGTGCGTTCGCTCGTAGCCGTGCCGATTCTAGGAAGCGGGGGCGCGATCGGAATTCTGGAAGCGTTTTCCGTCCGCCCTTATGCTTTCGGCTTCGAGCAGATCCAGGTGCTCGCGCGCCTGGGCGGGATCATTGCGGCCGCTCACGCCGGCGAATTCAGCGCAAGCGATCCCGCGCTGGGTGCTCTTACTTCTTCTTCTCCTACAACTCTCCCTTCGTTGGCTGCTTCTGCTCCGGTCCTTTCTGAAAGAGTGCACTTGTTCCTGCCCCAAGCGAGCGGTCGGCCAACGCTGGAAACGGTGCCGGAAGCAGCCGTGGGAAAGGAACAATTCGCCGCGAAGGAGCCCTCGATCCAGATTTCTACCCGCAGTAGGCAGCGTTTCTGGATTCCTCTGGCGGTAGGCGCTCTACTGCTGGCGACCGGCGGAGTTGTGTGGATGAACTGGAGTGACACCGACCGGGAAGTGAACTCGGCGGCTCAATTGCAGGGAATTTCGCGAGGGGCTCAGCGGCGGGAAGCAACTGCAATCTCCGCTCCAATCTCTGCTCCAAAACCCGATGCGGCGGTGACCGCCGCCCATTCTGACGGGCTTTCGGCGAATCGTGTATTGCGTAACGCCGCCGAGTTACGGCGTGAACCTGTCGAGACAGGTGACGCGAGCCCAGTCCTGAAGCTGCCCCCGGCCACGCACTCGACGCCCCCGAGTCAGACCAACAGCGCCGAATCCAACGCGAAGGTGGAACCGCCAGCCATTACCGTGGAAGCGGGCAACAGTGAAGAACAGTTGCGGGGACTGGTGTCGGTAACCCCCGACGTGCCCACATTTTCAGCTCCGGTCTCCGCCGGGGTTACTTTGCCGACTCTGATTCATCGGGTTATACCCGTCTATCCGGCGCAGGCGCGCGCGCAAAAGGTGGAAGGATCTGTGGTGTTGAGTGTCGTGGTCGGAGAAGATGGGATGCCACGAGATATTCAAGTTGCCGACGGACCAAACCTCCTGGTGCAGCCTGCGCTGGAGGCAATTCGGCAATGGCGCTTTCGTCCCGCGCTGCTGGACGGCAAGGTCGTCCCGATGGTGGAACGGATAACGGTTCACTTCAGGGCGCCAGCCAAATAAAACTGGCGCGGATTTCAGCGTCTTGCGGGAGGATGCATCGCGAGAGGATAGATGGCGCTCACGATAGATTCAGGGCTTTGCGGATAGTTCCCCGCTCTTTCTGGATTTTTTCCTGCAGCAGCGTAATCGCATAAATCAACTGCTCAGGCCGCGGCGGGCAACCGGGCACGTAGATATCGACCGGGATGACCTGATTGACGCTCTGCACCAGCGCGTAATTCTGGAAGACGCCACCCGACGTGGCGCACGCGCCCATCGACAGCACCCACTTGGGTTCCGGCATCTGCTCCCACAGCTGGCGGATCACCGGCGCCATCTTGTTCGATACCCGGCCAGCGATGATCATCAGGTCGCTCTGCCGCGGCGACGGGCGGAAGACCTCGGCGCCGAAACGAGCAATATCGAAGCGTGATGCGCCCATCGACATCATTTCAATCGCGCAGCAGGCCAGGCCGAAGGTCATGGGCCAGATCGAGCTCTTGCGCATCCAGTTGACTGCGGAATCGAGCGTCGTCAGCACTACGCCTTCAGGCGTGGGATTGCCGAAGGTCAAGTCTCGAACAACCTTCTTGCCGTCTTCAACGTCGAGGTAAGGGCCGAAATCAAGTTCACGGGCCATAAGACTATTTAACCACAGACCAGCCGGAAAGGTGATCCAGAACTCTTGACAAAGCAGGCCTTTGGAGTAAGCTTGCGGAAATCTTCCCCGACGGTTGTTCCGGGCCCGTTGTAAATCCAGATTTCTCGTGCGGTGTAACGAAAATATGCGCCCTGCATATCTGCGGTCAGCGGATGTGTGAAGGACGGACGGCGCCGAACCGAACACGCGAGAAAAAACATTCCAGAGGAGAAGATTATGAGTTCACTGCATTCCTTCAGCGCCGGCAAAGGTGCGGGCCGCCGGACCAGCCACCTGCCACCATTGGCGGGCGCGAAACTCCAGGTCCAGGCGCCGGTGGGAGCGGCGCGCACGCAACTTCCCAGCTACCCTTTTCAGCCGCTACCACCTGCCCGGCCGTTGCCCTACCGGTTCGATCTTTCCCAGTTACTCGCGGCCAGCGACATCAACAGCATCGTGAGCAGTGGCGTAATGGTCTTTCACACGGTCGGCGACACTGGCGACTATCGCGGCCAACAACAGGATTTTGTCGCGGCCATGATGACGCAAGATTCGCAGAGCCAACCCGACAGCCAGAAGCCGGCCTTCTTCTATCACCTGGGAGACGTGGTCTATTTCGCCGGCGACATCGACAAGTACGGCGATAATTTTTACGAGACGTATAAAAACTATCCCGGCTTCATCGTCGCCATTCCCGGCAACCATGACTGCCAGCCCGACGATCCCCAGGACGGTCCGGTCGATCCCACGAAGGTTCCACTCGACGGCTGGGTGCAGAATTTTATGTCGACCAATCCCGCGCAGCCGGGATCGCTCAAGACTGGCGCAAACCGTACGCAAATGGATTTGCCCTACGTCTATTGGACCTTCACCACGCCCTTTGCAACCATCATCGGCCTTTTCTCCAATGTCGGAGAAACCGAAGGCGAAATCCATCCCGATCAAGTCAGCTGGTTCGAGGGCGAACTGACTGCGGCGGATACCAAGAAAGCTTTGATCGTAACGGTGCATCACCCGCCATTCTCCGGGGACGTGGAGCACTCCGGCAGCAGCGCGGTCGAGGGCGTCCTTTCGAAAAGCTTCCAGGCGACCAATCGCTATCCCAACCTGATCTTGTCGGGACATGTTCACAACTACCAGCGCTTCACGAATGTGGTGAAAGGACCAAAAGGCCAGTTGCAGATCCCCTGCATTGTGGCGGGCGCCGGCGGTTATACGAATCTGGGCAAGATGCAGAAGATCAGCGGAGCCTATCCGAACGCGCCGCTAGCTGTCGTCAGCGGCCTCACCTTAGAGTGCTACGACCAAACGAACTTTGGATTTCTCCGACTCGCCGTGAGCAAGACGCAGATCGTTGGGACCTACACGTCAGCGCCATACACGCCTAGCGGCAGCCCGGCTGCAAAAGTGGTGGATACGTTCACCATCGACCTCACTCGCAACACGGTGACCACGGGCGCCGCGGGAGCAAGAGGAAAGGCTCCCACTCCTGGCAAGAAGGCGACGAAACGTTCAGGAGGCAGGAAAGGAAAATAGGCTCAGGGATTGACCACAATCTTGCCGAACATCCGGCTGTTTTCCAGATACTCGTGGGCCGCGCGGATTTCACTCAGTGGAAACGCGCGATCCACGACCGGTTTCAGCCGGCCCGCAAAGACGTGTCCTAAGACTTCGTGCAGCTCGCCCATCGTGCCCATGTAAGAACCGAGCAGGCTCAACTGTCGCGCAAACAGATGGCGCAGATCGACTCCCACATTCGGTCCGGCAGTCGCGCCGCAGGTCACCAGGGTGCCTGCGGTCTTGAGCGACTTCAGGCTTTCGTCCCAAGTGGCTGCGCCCACGTGCTCGATGACGATGTCCACGCCTTCTTTGTTCGTGATCTTGCGGACTTCGTCGGAAATCTTCTGCTTGTAGTGGTTGATGCCGTAGTCGGCGCCGAGTGCGCGTCCTTTCTCAAGCTTCGATTCGTCCCCCGCGGTGGTAATCACCCGGCAGTGAAACATTTTCGCAATCTGAATGGCGGCAATCCCCACGCCTGAACTCGCGCCCAGCACGAGCACCGTCTGACCAGCCCGCACATGCGCGCGGCCGACCAGCATCTGCCACGCCGTCAGAAATACCAGCGGCACGCTGGCCGCCTGATTGAAGTCAAGGGAATCGGGAATCGGTATCACGTTGGCCGCGGGGACGGCGATCAGCTCGCAATTGCCGCCATCGACGCCGTTGCCCAAAACCGTGAATGCACGGCATTCGTTCTGCACTCCTGCAACGCACTTGGCGCAGTGCCCGCAATAATGCATGGGCGAGACCAGCACGCGCTGCCCGGTTTTGAATCCGCTGATGTACTCGCCGACCTCGGCTACTTCGCCCGCGACGTCGCTGCCGAGAATGTGCGGCAGCTTCACCCCCGGCAGTCCCTTGCGCACCCAGATGTCGAGATGGTTGAGCGAGCAGGCCCTCACCCGCACCAGCACTTGATCTTTAAGCAGCTGTGGATCGGGGGCGTCCTCGTAAGTAAGAACTTCCGGACCACCGAATTGGTGAATGCGGACGGCTTTCATGCACCCTTCACTGCAATCAGATTACTCGGCTGGACTGACCGCGCTTAGGATCATCCGGCTTGGCCTCAGAATTGGCGGACGCTTCCAGAGCCTCTTGAGCAAGAAACGCCTCGGGTTCGCCCTTGCGTACCTGGATGCTGGCAACATCTTCAAAATTCAGAAGGAGCCCGTCGCAGTCCACGGGGACGAACGGGGCCGAGCGGCTTTCTCTAAAGTGAACGCCCTCCAAGTAGAAATCCTTGCTCTTTACGGAATCATCGAGAATGCCGTAACTCCTAAGCCTTCCCGTGTAGAAACCGCCGCCTCCCTTCATTTCGACCTCAACGAACACCATTGTGTTGGCGCTCTGCTGCTTCAGCACGAAGTACCAGACCGGGTCTTCCTGGAGGAACCCAGGAATTCCAAATGTGCTCAACACCCGATTAATTGAGTGCTGGCGTACCATCCAGGATCTGATTGGCTGTCTTAAGATCAACCATCCTTGGACGAACCCAAAGCAATAACCAACCACCAGCGAAACAGCCAAGTAATCGAAGACGAAGGCGAAATACCCCCGAAGAAAGTTTGGGAGTGAGCCAAAACTCAGGCTGTTTATAAAAGCCTCGAAGTATTGTCTATCAAATATCCAACACCACGCCCTGAAGGTACCAAACATGAAAACGTGTACACACACCCCAGCAAGCACATACTCGCCAACCTCCGCGACGGTCGACAGCGGTTTTAAAGATTGTGGGACAAGCGAGCGCCGTGCCCGCTGCGCAAGAAAACCGGGCAAAATGAAGACCAAGAAAATGAGGAGCCCAGTTATGTCGAATTGCATCCGCTATGTTCCAGGGCGCGAGTTATCCGTAGATTGTTCGGATGACTGATTCGAGCGTGCTGGAGTCTCGGTCGACTCCTCCGGTTTCGGTCCGCCATTCCGCAAGAAGGGGTTCTTAACGTTGGGGTTATTGTTGAAAACGTTAATGGATTTCCCCAGATCAGGCATTTGGTCATTTGCTTTTGCCATTCCCAAAACCCTCCAACCCTCAATGATACCAAAACGCCGAGCCGGCGAGGATAGTTCCCCACAGATTGACGCTCGCTTCCCGCGCCAAGATAATTGACATAGCCATGGACATCTACGAACAAATCGTGCAGCTTCGCCGCGAGGGACGGCGCGGGGCTGTCGCCACCATTGTCAACGTGCGCGGATCAATCCCCTCGTTCCGCACCGCCAAGATGCTGGTTCGCGATGACGGTTCGATTGCAGGTACGATCGGCGGAGGCTGTGTCGAGGCCGACGTGTGGCAGGCGGCGCGCGAGGTCATGGAATCGGAGAAACCTCGCACCTTAAAGTTCGACTTGAACCAGGATCCGAAGTACGACACCGGCCTGGTCTGCGGCGGCACGCTGGAGGTATTTGTCGAGCCCATCTTGCCTCCAGCGTTACTTTATGTTTTTGGCGCAGGTCATGTAGCCGTCAATCTTTGTCAGGCAGCGGCAAGCGCCGGCTTTGAGGTCATTGTCACCGATGACCGCTCCTCCTACGCGACCCAGGAGCGCTTCCCCGCAGCCCACGAAGTCCACGCGCTCGATTTCGAGAGAGCCGTCGAGAAGCTCGACCCGAACGAATCCTCCTACATCGTCATCGTGACCCGCGGCCATCGCGACGACATGCGCATCCTGCGCTGGGCGGTGCAAACGCGAGCCCGCTACGTGGGCATGATCGGCTCGAAGCGCAAAGTAATCGAGATATTCAAGACGCTAAGAGAGGAAGGCGTTCCCGAGCATCTTTTTGACCGAGTGTACGCTCCCGTTGGCCTCGATATTGGCGCGATCACGCCCGAGGAGATCGCCGTCGCCATTACTGCAGAGCTCATCGCCATCCGCCGCCACGCCACCGGCAAACTGCCTCATCTGAGCTGGTTCAAGGGAGCGGACGAAGAAGCGGCACTGGATTCCGCCGCCCAAGCGCTGGAACCTGAGTCTGAATGATTCCGCGCACTGACTTTCTGCCCTGATTCTGCTATCTTCCGCAGCATGGCGCGCGCTCCCAGTTTCGGTGGAGTGATTCTGGCTGCGGGCGAGTCCTCGCGCATGGGACGAGACAAGGCCTTGCTGCCCTGGCCACCCCAGGTTGCCGGGCAACCGCCATCGAGCGAAACGTTTCTTTCGTCCACTATCCGGTCGCTGTCGCTATCGGCCGATTTTGTCGTCGTCGTCGCCGGCAAGAACGAAGCCGCGCTGGCGCCCCTGGTTTACTCGACTGGAGCATCGGTGGTTGTCAATCCGGATCCCAGCCGCGGCCAGTTCAGTTCGCTGCAGGTTGGGTTACGCGAAGTCCTGAATCGTGGCCGGGATGCGGCCATGATCACGCTGGTCGACCGGCCTCCGGTCGGAGATGTGACGCTCAACCTTTTACGCACCGCATTCGAGTCAGCCCCAACCAATGTCTGGGCGGTCGTGCCCGAGTTTTCTGGAAGACACGGCCATCCCTACCTTGTTGGCCGCGAACTGATTGAGGCTTTTCTGCAGGCGCCGCCAACCGCCTCCGCGCGCGACATCGAACATCAACTTCGCGACCACATACACTATGTCGCGGTCGACGACCCCTTTGTGGCGCTGAACGTAAACACTCCCGAAGACTACGCGGCTCTGCTCGCCAAGTCATAGGCCACGTCATAACGAAGAATCGTCGTGAGCAATTGCCGACTTCGCGCTTCGCACGTTATCGTCGAAGAGCATGGAAATTTCAATCCCGCGCACTTCGGCTGTCACTCGCCACGACTTCCTCGAATCCGTTCTGCGCCTCGCCCCACAGGTCGCGGCTTTCGACTGTGACGGCACGCTCTGGTCGGGCGATGCCGGAGAAACTTTCTTCGACTGGGAAATCAGAACTGGCCTGGTCCCGGCGGATATTGGCGCCGCCATGCGCGCCCGCTATGCGGAATACAAAGCGGGCAAGGTCAGCGAAGACGACATGTGCGGCGAGATGGTGACCATGCACAAGGGCATGGTGGAAACCGCTGTCATGCAGGCCGCCACGCAATTTATGCAGCATAACTTTCCCGGCCACGTGTTTCCGGAAATGGAGGAACTAATCCGCCGCCTGCACGAGAGCGGCTGCGAGATCTGGGCCGTCTCTTCGTCCAACGAATGGGTGATCCGCGCGGGGATGAAGCAATTCGGCATTCCCGAAGACCACATTCTCGCCACAAAAGTCGAACTTGAGAATGGTGTGGTCACCGACCGCCTGGTCCGCATTCCGTCCGGCCCCGGCAAGCCGAAGGCGTTGCGCGAGGTCGTTCGAAAGGAAATCGATGTTGCATTCGGCAATTCGCGCTGGGACGCTGACATGCTGGCTATCGCCCGCAGCGGATTCGCCATTAATCCGAATCCCGACCTCGAAGCCGTGGCGCGTCAGCGGGGATGGACTGTCTACTTCCCTAACGGAACCGGGCCTGCTTAGGGAATCGCCAGCGCTGGCAGTCTGCCGGCCCGTTTACAATCTAACCGGCATGTACTCGGCGCAACTGCTCGACCATTTTCAGAATCCGCGCAATGTGGGAGACGTTCCGGGTGCCGACGCCATGGCGGAAATTGAGAATCCGGTTTGCGGGGACGTGCTCCGCCTGAGTCTGAAAATCGGTTCCGGACGCGTCGTCGAGATTCGCTTCAAGGCCAAGGGATGCGTCCCGGTGATGGCCTGCGCCTCGGCTCTCACCGAGTTGGTGTCGGGCAAGACGCTGGCCGAAGCTCAATCGCTGGACCGCGACCGCCTCGTTGCCGCCGTGGGGGGCGTGCCCCAAGCCTCGATGCACGCGGCACAGTTGCCGATAGACACGCTGGCCGCGGCGCTGCGCCAGCTGAAACCCTAGCTCTGCTCTTTCAGCTTGAGCTTCGATTTGTTGTCTTCCATGAATTTCTTGATGTCGTCCGCTGCGCCCAGCAGCCGGTTCCACTGTTCGTAGTAAAGAGTCACGGGGAAACGGCCCAGCCCGTAGACGCTGACCCCGCCTTTCTCGCCGACTTTGAAGATCAGGTCGCCGCTGCGTTTCTTGACTTCAACTTCTTTTTCCAACTGCGCCAATTTCGCTTTGAGTTCCTCGTAACTGGGTTCAGACATGCTTGCCTCGCATTTGAAATGATTGCGTTCAGGTTGGTGCGAAATGAATCCTGATCACGCCCGTGTCTATAGTAACTGGTTCGTCATTGCCTTGCGCGGGATAACCGTTATAAGCTCAGAGAGTCTAATTCCAAAGCAGGAAATCAGTAGCAGGAAATTAATGCGATTGTGGCTGCGGTGCTCGGCGTGGCTGTGCCTGTCCCTGATGTTGTGGACGGCGGCGGCGGAGTCTACCCACAATCACCCCAATCAGACGGAAGCCAATTCCTGTCCCATCTGCGTGGTGGCGCATACCGCCAGTCCTGCTTACAGTTGTAGCCATACCGCGCCAGTCTTCGCCGCAGTCGGAATTTTGCAGGAAGAAGCCGTTCTTGCGAAAGCCAGTTCCGATGTCGCTCATCGGGGTATTCGCGGTCCTCCGACCACCTAGGGATTCCCAACCATCGAGAAATTCCGGCGCTCGACGCCGACGATTCCCTATTTCCAGGAGGACGTAATGCCCGCTTCTCATTCGAGGCGCTTCATCGCTATCTTCTTCGCCGTCATCTTCCTAGCCAGCGTAGTCCTAACCAATGAAGTTCTAGCCCAATCGGGCGGAACCTCCGGGTCCATCAGCGGCACCGTGCTCGACCCTACAGGCGCCGTCGTGCCCAACGCAACCGTCGAAATTCACAACCCGGTCAGTCACTTTGACCAGTCCACCACGGCGGATAAATCGGGCAATTTCAGTTTTTCCAACGTTCCCTTCAATCCGTATCACATGATTGCGAGCGCTCCCGGATTTGGATCGACTGCAAAAGACGTGGAGGTCCGGTCCGTTGTGCCCGTCAGCGTCAAAATCAGCCTGCAAGTTTCGGGTTCGAAAACTACGGTCACGGTCTCGGCTGAGGCTACCGATTTGATTGAGAACGATCCCACTTTCCACACGGACGTAGACAGGAACCTGTTCAATAAGATCCCTTTGGAAAGCACGACATCGTCGCTGAGTTCGGAGGTCACGTTGGCCACACCGGGCATCGCCGCCGATTCGAACGGACTCTTCCATGGCCTTGGCGATCATGCCGAGAATTCGTTTTCAGTAGACGGGCAGCCCATCACTGACCAACAAAGCAAGGTGTTTTCGAATCAGCTTCCCCTCGATGCAGTCGAATCGATGGAAGTGATCTCCGGTGCGCCGCCAGCCGAGTTCGGGGGCAAGACCAGCGTGGTAATTGTTGCGACCACGCGCTCAGGCCAGGGCGTAACGACACCGCACGGGAGCGTAAGCGCTTCGTATGGGTCGTTTGGGACGGAAAACCTGGCGGCCGAGATGGCTTACGGCGGCAAGAACTGGGGAAACTTCATCTCCGCAAACGGTTTGGACACTGGCCGCTTCCTCGATCCGCCGGAATTCACCGTATTGCACGACAAGGGCAACGAAGAAAACCTGTTTGATCGCGTGGACTATCAGATAGACAGTGGCGATTCGATCCACGTCGACCTCGGCTACAGCCGCTCGTGGTTTCAGACACCAAATACGATCGACGGCGAGGATGCCACGCCCTGGAGCGGGCTGGATGGCATTCTTCCGCCGATCGAAAACTATGGCGGCGTCGGCCCGAACGGCTTGGTTGTTGGCCCCGCCGATCAGCGCTCGAAAATCGGAACCTTTAATATTGCTCCTTCATGGACCAGATTGCTCACCGATCACTCGGTGTTCACGCTGGGAGGATGGGTACGCCGCGACGGCTACAACTACTATGGAAGCGACAACCCTTTTGCCGATCTGGGACCGCCGAGCTTGCAGCGGCAGACCGTAGGCCAGGACCGCAGCCTGCTGAACTCGGGCTTGCGTTCCTCTCTCTCCTATGTCAAGGGGATTCACAATGTGAAGGGCGGCGTGAGCTATGAGCAGACGTTCCTCAACGAAAATGACACGGTAGGAGTCGTCGATCCTGCATACAACGCGCCCTGCATTACTCCTGTCACGTTAGTTGCCGTACCGGGTTTCACCGACCCTTCTCAGTGCGCCGGCAACGGCTACCTCGCGAACACGTCCGCCAATACGTCCGGTTCCACACTCTACCCGCTGTTTAATCCCACCCTGCTGCCCTATGACCTGACCCGCGGCGGTATTCCTTACAATGTGCACGTGAATGCTCCCTACCTCACGCACACCGATGTGAAAGAGTTCGCCGCTTACATCGAGGATACGATCTCCTGGCGAAATTGGAATCTGAACCTGGGTCTCCGCGGCGACGTCTACAACGGTCTTGCCGATCACAGTCAGGCCGAGCCTCGCCTGGGAGCGGCTTACAACATCAAACGCACGAACACCGTGTTGCGTGCGTCGTATGCGCACACGCTGGAGTCTCCGTTCAACGAGAACCTGATCCTTTCCAGCTTGGGTTGTTCCAATCCCGTCTTATCTCCGCTGCTTCTCTGCAGCTCTACACTCGCCGGAACGGCAAATCCGCTGAGTCCGGGCTTGCGCAATGAGTACCATGTCGGAATCGAACAGGCTCTAGGAAAGTATCTCGTTTTCTCCGGCGAGTACATTTGGAAGTACACCCACCTCGGCTACGATTTCAGCGTGCTGGGTGATACGCCCATCACATTTCCGATCGAGTGGACGAAATCCAAGATTCCAGGTTATGCGGGACGCATCAGCGTACCCAATTTGCACGGGTTTTCTGCCCTCGTAGTCTTCTCCAGTGTAGCTGCCCGCTTTTTCCCCCCGCAGCTGGGCGGAGCCGGGGCAACCGTAGGAGCTCCGGGCACGCCGTTCCGCATTGATCACGACGAGAAATTCAACACCACCGCGCATTTCCAGTACCAGATTCTCAAGCGTGGCCCATGGATCGGCTTCAATTGGCGCTACGACAGCGGACTGGTTGCCGGTAATACGCCGTGCTACGGTATAACGGCATACAACGACTGTCCGCAATCGACCACACTCAACGGGCTGCCAGCCATCGCCATGACCGATTACGTCGGAAACCCGCTCACTGCCGACCTGGAATTCGAAGCCGGATTCACTTGCAACGGTGTGCGCGCGACGCCCACAGTACCGCTGCCGTCAGTATGTCCGGCAAGCGAATTCACCTCCGACCTGGTCAACATACCCGCCCCCGGCAACGAAAATGACGATCACGATCCACCCCGCATTCAGCACCGCAGCCTCTTCGATATGTCGGTGGGCCACGACAATTTGTTTCGTGGCGACAAATACAAAGTCAGCCTGCAACTGACGGCCATCAACCTCACCAACAAATACGCGCTCTACAACTTTCTCTCCACCTTCAGTGGCACACACTACGTGACGCCACGAGCCCTAACCGCGGAACTTGGCTTCCATTTCTAACCTGCAACCGCAAGTCGACTCAGTGGGCGGCCTGGTACAGGCCGCCCGTTTGTTTTCCGCAACATCGACTTCTCGTAAACAAATGTAAAGGAACCGTAGGCGCAAACGGCGCATCCAACGGCATTGGTAGAATGACTGAAGTTATATTCGATTGCTGATCCGATTCGATTCGGGGAGAAATGCTTGTCCATCCAGTTCGTCGTAAAGCTTACCGCTTGCATGGCACTCGCAAGCGCTTGTTCGATGGTGTGTGCTGCCCAGCAAACCACACCGCCCCCAGCTTCTGATTCCTCGGCGCCCACTCAACAACAAAATACGACCCAACCCAACTCTTCGGCGCAACCAGCTCCGCCGAAACCAGCCTCAGCGCAGACCACGCCGCAGCAACCGGATAAGGGAAAACCGGCCCAAACCGATGGCGGCCAAGGCAAAGTGGAAGGCACCTCCAACGATCGACTGCTATATGCATTGCCGAATTTTCTGACGCTGGAGAAGGGAGCCAAACTGCCCCCGCTCACTGTGAAAGACAAATTCAAGGTAGTGGCCCTAGGCACGTTCGATCCAGTCCAGTACCCTTGGTGGGCATCGATCGCCGCCGTCGGTCAGGCGGCAAACAGCGAACCCGGCTACGGCCAAGGATGGCTGGGCTATGCCAAGCGCTACGGCGCAACCGCCGGCGACAGCACCATCGAAAACTTCATGGTTGGAGCGATTTTTCCCTCCATTATTCACCAGGATCCACGCTTCTATTATTCGGAACACGGTGGATTCGTACGCCGCACGGGATACGCCATCAGTCGAATCTTCGTTACTCGAACCGATTCCGGACACGCGGAATTTAATTATTCTGAAATTTTCGGCAGCGCCACGGCAGCCGCCATCTCCACCTACACGTACCATCCCAAGAGCACCTACGTCCGCACTCCGACGAACCCGCACCTGTTCGTCCCATCCGATCGAACGCTAACCAACACAGCCAACGTCTGGGGAACTCAGGTAGGTCTCGACACCATCACGATTGTCATCAAGGAATTCTGGCCCGACATACACCACAAACTGGCCCACAAGTCAGAGGCCAAAACGGCGGCAGCGGCAAGCTCGAATCCTTAACGCTCGCAGGGTAGAAACAGGAAGCTCGGTCGTCGCCACTTCCGGGCGGCAGGGCTCCGCCCGGCGCGCGGCAGGCTGCAGGGAGATTTCTCCCGCAGGTGGGGACGCTAGCGCGCGCGCTTCAGTTCCAACTCTCTGTCCACAACCAACTCCGGGTGCAGGCGACGAAATGTCTCGGCGACGTGGCAATTCCAGCAAACCGGACGATGCGTTTCCAATACTTCCGGAAGCTGCTGAGGACGGATGCACTTCCATTCGATGGTTTCATGGTCCGGCGTGAGCAGTGCGGGGACATGATCGAGGTGATGCAGTGGGCCGAATTGTTTGTGGCAAAACACGCAAGCCTTCCCTTCATACCACTTCGAGACGATGTTCCAAACCAGGCAGTTTTCGGGATCGATCTCGATCTGCTGCAGACACTGCTGGCCACAGTGCTCGCGCTCGGGCCAGCGCGAGCACTGACGAAGATGCAGCGTTGGTTCGTTAAGGAACGCGCCCACGGCAGCCTCTCCGGCTGCTACCTCGACGGCCTCAGTGGTGTGAGTTTCCGGGCACTTGATCAGCCGTTTGCCGCGATAGTCGAAGTAAGCGCGAATGGCGGGAGTCGCATGGAGCACAAACAACCCGGCCGCCAGCATGAGAACGACAACTACGATGGTAAGAACGGAGATCGTCATAAATCACCTCCCCAACAACTTGCTCTGCGCGGACCGCGAGCTACCATATCGGCATCGAACGTTCTTTCACGCGGTAAGCATCAGACCTAAGCTAATCAGTCCTCCCCCACGAGTTCCGGCTCGACCGGAATATGCACGTGGGTATGAGCGTAGGCATCGTTTTCCTGCGCGTCGACCACGGCGATCGCCGCCACGCCGACAATCTCCTCGACCGTCGCCTTACGGTGCAGCACATGCACCGGGCGGCTCATTCCCATCAGGATCGGCCCAATGTTTTCGCCGCCTCCGATCTTGGCCAGCAGCCGGGTGGCAATATTCGCCGAGGCCAGGTCGGGGAAAATGAGCACGTTCGCGCCGCCTTTCAGCGTGCTGAAGGGATATTCGCGTTCGATGATCTCCGGCGACAGGGCGTCATCGGCCGAGACCTCCCCGTCGACGATGAGCGTAGGATCAGCGTACTTCAGCAGTTCGACGGCTTTGCGCACTTTGGTGCAGATCGGATGATCGACGCTGCCGAAACTGGAAAACGACAGCATCGCCACCCGTGGCACGATCTCAAAGCGGCGAGCCATGTGTGCCGTGCACAGCGCGATCTCCACCAAATCCTCAGCCGTGGGCTCGATGTTGACGCTGGTGTCGGCAAGGAAGAATACTTCGCCCTTGCGCGTGATCAGAACGTAGCAGCCCGAGACCCGGTGAAATCCTTCCCGCATGCGAATGATCTGCAATGCCGGCCGGATGGTGTCAGGGAAATGTTGGGTAACGCCCGAGACCAGCGCGTCGGCATCGCCCATGTGCACCATCATCGAGCCAAACACATTGCGGTCGACCATCTGCGCCTGGGCTTCATGCAAGGTGACGCCCCGCCGCTGCCGCAGACGAAACAGTTCCTGCGTGTAGGGTTCGCGATACTCGGATTTGGCGGGATCGATGATCTGCATCCCGTCGAGGCTCACTCCTAGTTCCTGGGCGCGAGTCTCGATCCTGCCCGCATCTCCCAGCAGAATTGGCTTGCCGATCTTTTCTTCGACCAGGGCCTGACAGGCGCGGAGTATCTTTTCGTTGTCTCCCTCGGGGAAAACGACCTGCTTGGGATTGGCCTGCGCCTTGTGGATCATCGTCCGCGTGACTTCGTAGGATTTGCCTAATCTGCGCTCGAGTTGCGCCCGATAGGCTTCGAGATCGACGGGTTCCTGTGCCGCACCGCTGTGCATGGCGGCCGCGGCCACGGCAGAAGCTTCCCACACCAGCACGCGCGGATCGAACGGGGTCGGGATCAGGTATTCGCGGCCAAATTCCAGGCGCTCGACGCCGTAAATGCGCCGCACCGAGTCGGGGACGACTTCTTTCGCCAGATTTGCCAGCGCGCGCGTCGCAGCCAGCTTCATTTCTTCGTTGATGGCAGTGGCGTGTACGTCGAGCGCGCCCCGAAAGATGAAGGGGAATCCAAGCACATTATTGATCTGGTTGGGATAATCGGAGCGCCCGGTGGCCATCACGACATCGCTGCGGCAGGCCTTGGCTTCTTCGTAAGTGATCTCAGGATCAGGATTCGCCAGCGCAAACACGATTGGGTCCTGCGCCATGGAGCGGACCATCTCCTGATTGATCGCGCCCTTCACCGAAAGCCCAACGAAGATGTCGGCGCCCACCATGGCCTCGGCCAGCGTGCGCAGTTTCGTCTCGAGGGCAAACTTGTCTTTGTAGGCATTCATGCCTTCTTTGCGGCCCTTGTACACGACGCCCTTCGTGTCGCAAAGAATGATGTTGTCTTTCTTCACGCCCAGACGCACGTAGTGTTCCGCGGTGGCGATTCCGGCTGCTCCGGCGCCGTTGAACACAATCCGCACTTTGCCGATTTCCTTGCCCACCACTTCCAGGGCGTTCAGCAGTGCCGCACCGGAGATGATCGCCGTCCCATGCTGATCGTCGTGAAAGACGGGAATCTTCATGGTCTGGCGCAACTTCTCTTCAATGTAGAAGCAATCCGGCGCCTTGATGTCTTCGAGATTGATTCCGCCGAAAGTGGGTTCGAGCAACTGGCAAAGTTTGACGATCTCCTCGGGATCGTGCGAGTTGACCTCAATATCAAACACATTCACGTCAGCGAAGCGCTTGAACAGGACTGCCTTGCCTTCCATAACCGGCTTCGCCGCCAGCGCGCCAATGTCGCCCAGTCCGAGCACGGCCGTGCCATTACTGACGACCGCGACCAGATTTCCCCGTCCGGTGTAACGAAAGGCGTCGTGCGGATTTTTCTCGATGGCGAGGCAGGGTTGAGCCACTCCCGGCGTATACGCCATGCTCAGATCGCGCTGCGTGAGGCAGGGCTTGGTAGGCGTCACTTCAATTTTCCCCGGACGCGGCTCGCTGTGGTAATCGAGAGCCTGCTGCTTATTCACTAACATGATTTCCTCCGTACTCGATCGGCGAGGCCGTCCCCGACCTGCGTCGGCAAGCGGCGTGTCGCCAGAAACTCAAACTCTGCTCGCGAAATCGCGAGCTCAAACTCGCACCGTCAGCACCGGGCAAGGGGCCCGGGCGACCACTTCGGACGCAATCGGCCAGGGCAGGTGCGCCGACCAGGCCGTCGCTCGCACCTTGCGAACTCCCATGACGACCAGGTCCGGTTCGCACTCAGTCGCGGCGCGCAAAATAGCTTCGACCGGATGTTCCCAACGAACCCTAAATTCGGGTCTGCACCAGTCGCTGGCCTGAACCGGCATCAGACTTTCCAGGCTGTGGCGGGTTTGCCGTTCCACTGACGCGCGGTGCTGCCACGGCACCATGGGAACGGCCTGCAGAACAGTGATTTGGGCTTGGTTTTCCTCGGCCAGAGACAAGGCGTAGTGGAGCGCCGGTTCAGGATCCCGGGCAGCATCGACCGGGCAGAGAATCCTCCGTGGCTGCCAATCCGGGCCGATCTTTTGCGCCTTGGGACCGACCGTCATCACGGGGCACTGGGCGGAACGGTAGATCTTTTCAGCGCCAGAACCCAGCACGATCCTCGAAACGCCACGACGACCGTGGGTCCCAAGCACCACCAGGTCGATGTCATGTTCTCGAATCATCGCAGGGATCACGTCCGCCAGATCGCCGCAATCGACCAGAGCCCTGCAAGGCGCTTCGTCGATGGAGGGTTCGTGAGTGCACCCCCCCAGCTTTCGCCGCGCCTCTTGCCAGCCGCGGTCGTCCTGAGCAGGTAAACGGTCAGGCACCACTTCCAAAAGCGGCTCCCGCGGCAGCACGTGCGCCGTCAGGATCGTCGCCCCGTAGATCTTCGAAAGGGCCCGCGCAAACGGCAGCGCAGCGTTGGACACTTCCGAAAAATCGGTTGGAATGAGAATATTTTTCAGGGAGATACGGGCGACCTGCGGAAGGGTGGTGGGCATGGCTACCTCCTCGCGGCGCACAAAGCGGGCCAGTGGCGCGAATCCACATCGTGCTTATATACCGGATGCCCACCGAGGGCAGTGATTCTAGTCACTCCGCCGGGTGAGCGCAGGCGGGACCCTACTCTTTCGGGCTTCTCCGCCACATCGGGACGCATGGATTCCAGCCGTGAACGTCTTTCTGGAAATCCCGGCCAGCCTGGGTGGCACCAACCGCGGCCAGATCCTCCACCGGAGACTTCAGCAATTGTGCGACGCACTGCTCGACCTGCTCCCGCAGGCGAGGGTTCTTCAACGCGGCCAGCAGATCGGGCTTCTCGATATGGGTGAATCCACCACACAGGGGACATTTCACAACGTCATCGTTAACCATTGCCGGCCTCACTGGAAGAACAGGTTGCGGCTCCGGCGCCGCCCGCGCCGTTGTTTCCGTGATTTCATTAAAGGATGGTTTCGACTTGATAACCGTGACAAAGATCGCGGGCAATGGTGACGAAGATCACAGGTTGGGGATTGGCGGAACCGGAGGTCGACGAGTGCTAGTTGCAGTCAATGTGCGCCTTCTAGTTCAGTGCGTCCCTACGCCGTGCCCGCCACGCTTCCTTGCCGATACTCTTCAGGCAAACCGCTCTCGATGGCAGCGCGGACTTTTTCCATCAGCGAGTCGCGATCACCGAAGTCCGCCGGCTCAATCGGAGGATGAAAGATCACCCGGACCAACCCTGGCTTGATGGCAAACCGCCTCTTCGGCATCGCCTCGTAGGTGCCGACAATTGTCACGGGAACCACCGGAACTCCGCACTCCATGGCCAGGTAAAACGGTCCTTTCTTGAACGGCAGCATTTTGCCGTCGAACGAACGTTTGCCTTCGACATAAATCGTCATGCTGATTCCCTTTTCGATCACGGCCTTCGCCGCCACCACAGCTTCAATCCCCGCATCGCGATTACCGCGATCCACCGGAACCAGCGACCCCATGCGCATGGTCCGGCCAAGAATCGGAGTCCTGAACAGTTCCTTCTTCACCATCACCGAAGTGCGCCGCGGAATCAGCGGAATCTGAATGGGCGGGTCGAGGTTCGACACATGATTCGACATGAAGATGTAAGCCCGCGCCGGATCGAGCTTGTCGAGGCCAACGGGCTCAACCCGCACGCCGGTGAGGCGCACTCCGGTAAACGCTCCCCAAACGAACATGCGATAGAGCAGGCTGACATCGCCGGTAATGAAGGTCCAGGGAAAACCGATCAACGCCGCCAGCGGAGCTGCCAGGCTCCAGAAGGCCAGCATGATGATGGTGCGGATCATGGTTTTGAAGGCTGCTGCGAAGAGGGTTGTGCAGACTGTTGCGCAAACACCTCAGCTTCGCCCCTCAGCCACATAGTGCGGTGGTCGCGTTGAACCGCCGTAACCTGATCGAGATCCTTCACTTCGTACGAAACTTCGTCCCGGCTCCCGACTTTCCACTTCAGTTCGCGTTCCGCTCCGCGGCGTCCGCTAACCTTGAGCGTGAGCATGTCTCCCGGCTGCAGGCGTGCCAACTCCTGTCGCGCTTCCTGGGCCGCGGGTTTCCCCTGCAGTTCGACGATCACGTCTCCCACTTGCAAGCCGGCGCGCTCGGCTTCGCTTCCGGGTGTCACGGCACTCACCGACATCGGCCCGTCAAAGTTGCGCGACGCAACAAATCCAGGGTCGGGCACGGTGACGGTTGTCTGCTCGACGCGCAAACCAACGTAGCGCAGAAAGTCGTCCCACGGAATCTCTTCGGTTCCCGCCACATACCTGGTGAAGAACCATCCGAGGTCGGCGTGGCTCACAGCTTCGGCAGCTTCGCGCACTCCGTTCGAGTCGTCGAAGTAGCGGCCCTTCTTCGCGTAGTTCGTGTTCATCCATTGCAGAACTTCGCGCAGCGACGCCCGGTCGTGACTCGCCTCGCGCACCGCAAGATCGAGCATGAAGCCCAGCAACTCTCCTTTGTTGTAATAGGAAATACTGCGCTCGGGACGGCGATAGTACGGGTTGCCTTCAAGCCAGCAGTCGAGGCTGGATTCTTCCGCCGACTGCGTCAGATGCGCAGGTCGACGCTCCAGTTCCGTGATCTCGTCGCCCAGGCGCTTGAGGTGCAGTTGCTCATCGATCAGCCCGGCGCGCAGTTCAGCAATGGCCTCGACCGTGCTGGTCACGCCTTCGCTGAACCACAGCGCGCGCGTGTAGTTTTCTTTTGTGTAGTCGACCGGCTCCAGAGTCCGCGGGCGGATTCGCTTGACGTTCCATAAATGAAAGAACTCGTGCGCCGTGACGACGGCCAGGCCATCGGGAACCTGTTTGATCATTCCGGCATTGAGATCGATTGCAGTCGAGTACGCGTGCTCCATGCCTCCACCCCCCGGCCCGCGCGGGAAGTGATAGAGGAACATGTAATTCTCGAAGGGACGATCGTTCATCCAGCTGATCTCAGCGGCGACGATCTTTTGCAACTGGTCTATGATGTCCTGCATATCGTAGTCGGCGGGATCGGCGTCGACGATGACGCGAAAGTGGCCGCCACCTTCCTCGAAGCGAGCCTCCTGAAACGTGCCTATCTCGACCGGCGAATCCACCAGGCGGTCGTAATTCTCAGCCGTAAACTCTCCGTCAGCCGAGGACTTCAGAGGAGTGGCGATCCTCCAGCCTTCGGGGAGGTGGCTGAAACGCAGGGCCATCGGGGAGTTTCGCGCGTCCACCGGATACATGAGAACTTCCGCAAGATTAAAGAAGGCATGATGCGGGTTCAGCTGCGCACCAAAGGGCCCGGGCGAATCGGCATAGATTTGATACTCGACGACCGCGCCATTTTCCGCGCCCTCAATCTCCCAGCGACTCTCGTCCAGTTCGCGCACCGTCAGTTCCCTGCCTGCGCGGTCTTTGGCCCGCACCCAGTCGACATATTGGGAGAAATCGCGAACTTGATAGAGAGCGTTCCACACGGGAAGCTGAAGTTCGCGCTGCGCCGCACCGGCAGGCAGAATGATCTGCACTTGCAGCAGGTGTTGCTCCGTCGAGTCGAGAGAGACGGTGTAGGCAGTCGAGGCCGCGGGCTGCGCGAAAGAAATGGAAGACGCGATAAACAGCGCACCGCAAAGCGCGAGACGCAAACTTCGCCGGGCAAGATCGGACGAGGCACGACAGGAAGAGAGGTTCATCGGTTTTTCGCTAGCTCCGTCAGGCGCGCAGGAAGTTTTTCATAAATGCCGCCAAAGCCGCCATTGGAAAGAATGGCGACCACGTCTCCGCTGCGCATTTCCGGAGCGATGGTTTTGACGATGGCGTCGGCGTCGGCCAGAAGCCGTGCGCGGCGGCCGTTCTGCTCGATCTCCGCGGCGAGCGCGGGTAATTCGAGCCGTTCGTTCTCAGGAACCGCCTCCGAGCGGAAGACTCCGGCGACGACGACCTCGTCAGCCTGGGCAAGGCTGCGGGCAAGATCGCTCTGCAGTACGCGGCGGCGCAGAGTGTTCGAGCGTGGCTCCAGAATCGCCCACAGCCGCGATCCCGGATAGCGCGCACGCAGCGCTTTCAGCGTGCCCGCGATCGCAGTGGGATGATGCGCGAAGTCGTCGATGATGGTGATGCCGTCTATCTGCGCCTTTACTTCAAGCCGGCGCTTTACGCTCTTGAAAGTCTTCAGGGCGGCGGCAATCGCTTCGTTCGGAACGCCGCACGAGGCGGCCAGAGCCGCGGCCGCGGTTGCGTTCCACACGTTGTACTCCCCGGCCAGGGCAAACTCGAAATCGGCATAGTGCTCGTCGTCGTGCAGCACTGTCCAGGAAGTGCGGCCAGGATCGAGGCGCAGGTTCGTCACTCGCCAGTTCGCCTTCGCACCGGCGCCATAACGGTCGACCGGGCAGAACGCTTTCTCGATGCAGCGTTCTACGCTGTCGCCGGTGTCGAAGGCGACGATTCTCCCGCGCCGCGGAATCAGATTCACCAGCCGCTTGAACGCTGTCTCGACAGCGCCGAGATCCTTGTAGATATCGGCATGATCGAACTCGACCGAAGTCAGAATGACGGAGTCGGGAAAGTAGTGCAGGAATTTCGGGCCTTTGTCGAAGAACGCGGTGTCGTATTCGTCCCCTTCAATGATGAAGTGCCTGCCCTGACCGAGTTGGAAGCTGGAGCCGAAGTTCTCGGCGATGCCTCCGATCAGGAACGACGGCTGCAGTCCGGCCGAGTGGAAGATCCAGGCCAGCATCGAAGTCGTCGTGGTCTTGCCATGAGTTCCGGCGACGACCAGCACTTCTTTGCCGCGCAGGAATTCGTCATGCAGCAACTGCGGCAAGGAACAGAATGGGATACGTTGGTCGAGAACGTATTCGAGTTCAACGTTGCCCCGCGACATGGCGTTGCCGATGACGACCATATCCGGGCGGGGATCGAGGTTCTTCGCGCCGAACGGCTGCGCGACAGGTATACCCAGCTCGCGCAGGAAATCTGACATCGGCGGGTATGCGGCGGCGTCGGAGCCGGTCACGTGAAAGCCGCGCTGCTTCAGCATCCCGGCCAGTGAGGCCATCGCAGTGCCGCAGATTCCGATCAGGTGAATGTGTTTGGGTTGGTTCATGCTCGTCGGTTGCGAATCCGGATTTCCTCAGCGGCTGAAGCCGCGATCATTCGTCGCTCGGTTACGGCCCGACTGAAGTCGGGCCCTTTCCAAAATCATTTCCAAACAACCGCGCCTCTAGAGCGTGACTGCCGACTCCAGGATTCTGAGTTTCACCTCGCCCTTGTGCACCTTCAGTCTCGCGCTCACTCCGAAGGGCAGCGTGATGTTTCCTGCGGACACGTGACCCGAGCGTACGCCGTACGCGACCGGCACGCCGAGATCGCCCACAATTCGCATGATCACTTCCTCGAGAGTGTATCCCTGATTCGTGGTCTGCACGCAATCGAGCATCTCGCCGAAGATGATGCCGCGGACCCCGTCGAAGTATCCTCCGAGCTTCAACTGCATCAGCATGCGATCAATCTGATAGGGCTTCGCCGCGAGATCTTCGAGAAACAGAATCGTGCCGCTGGTTTTGATTTCGTAGGCTGTGCCGAGCGATGCGACCAGAATCGAGAGACATCCACCGTAGAGAACGCCCTCGGACTCGCCGTCAGCGAGACCCGATGCTTCCGGGTTCAGAGGCACATCCCAACCAGAGGCACCCGACAAAGCTGCCTGCCACGACGCCTCATTGACGCCGCCCTCGTGGTTCCAATCTTTCGCGGCCATCGGGCCATGAAACGTGACCAGGTCCGCGGCATCGATGAAGTAAGTGAGAAGAGTCGTGAGGTCGCTGTAACCGAGGAAGATTTTGGGATGAGATTTGATCGTCTGAAGATCAATCGATTCGAGCAGATAGTTTGCGCCATAACCGCCGCGGGCGCATACGATAGCTCGCACGTCATCGCGCACGAACATCTCCTCGAGTTCGTGCGTACGACGTTCGACAGATCCGGCGAAATAGAGGTCTTTGCCGAAGATGGAATCGAAATAGAACGGACGATATCCCGCAAGCTTTAAGGCCGCGCAGCCCGCATCCAAATCGGCGCGCTTGATGTTGCTGGCGGGCGCGACGATGCCAATCGTATCGCCGGGGCGCAGGGCGGGAGGTTTCGCGAGTTGCGATTTGACGATAGGACGAGTGGACGAAGACTTGGTCATGAAAAGCCATCACGCCGCGGCCTGCTAACCCAGAAAGAACTCTCCCCGGCAAACCAAACGCGCCGACCCGCGCAGGAAGATGTTGTTCGCTTCTCTGCGCACGGTTTGCATCCCGCCGAGGGTGTGCACTTTTACTGGCGATTCCGCGCGTCCGGTTGCGATGGCGGCGACAGCCGAGGCGCATGATCCCGTTCCCGACGATTGCGTTTCGCCCACCCCCCGCTCGAAGAAGCGAACCCGCACGTCATGTTTGCTGTCGATGGCTACGAATTCGACGTTCACTCCCTGGGGAAACTGAGAGTCACGCTGAATCTCCGCCGCCTGCCTCTGCCAGTCTGACGCGAACGCAGGTACGAACACGACATAGTGCGGGTTGCCCATCGACACCGGGATTCCGCGAACTTCGACATCCCGGCCGGGGGCAGCCAGCTTGACCGTGATTTCCTTGTCAACAACGGCCGCGCCCATTTCCGCTTCAAATTCGTAGTCGGCGTCTTTGCGCCCAGTCAGAGTGCACAGCTTCATACCGGCTCCGGTCAGGATGGAAATGCGTTCCTTCGCCTTGGTGGCGCAGATGTAGGCGGCGACGCAGCGCGTGCCATTGCCGGAGATTTCGGCGGGCGAGCCGTCGGCATTAATCAGCCGGATTTCGACATCAGCGGAGAAATGTGGGGATATCCACTCGACGCCGTCGGCGCCAGCGCCATTGTGGCGGTCGCAGATGCGGCGGGTGAACTCAGCCGGGTCTTCGGGCGCGAGCGCGGCGTCGATAATCAGAAAGTCGTTGCCGCAGGCGCAGGCCTTGACGAAGGGAATGGTGCGGGTCTGCGAATTCACTCGCGCTCCATTTTCTCGATCTCCATCTATTCGCGCTCCACGCGACCGAGCGAGGTCGCATTCTGCAGCACGGTCGAGGCTTTTAGCTGCCGAAATAATTCTTTTTGTTCGCGATTGCAGCCTTCCACATCAAACTGCAATCGAATGTGCTGGCCGGTGCTGCCGCTGCTCACATTTTGCATGAGGCGATGGTGGCCCTCGAGAATCCGGTTCACTTCGTTGCTGACTTCTTCCATGCTCGCGCCGGTGACCTCGTAACTGCTCAGCAGAAGTTTGAGATTGAGCGTTTCCTCGAGATGGCCGAGCACAAACAGCGAAACCAGCACCACAAAGGTACCGAACACCGCGGTCACGTAGTGTCCACCGCCGGCGGCCATGCCTACCGATGCGACCACGAACATGGTCGCAGCGGAGGTCAGGCCGGTGGTGAGGCCGCGGGTGTGCAGAATCGATCCGGCGCCGATGAAGCCGATGCCCGGAATGATCTGCGCTGCGATTCTGGCGGAATCCGCCGGAACGCCCGCCAATCGCTGCGACAGAAGCGTGAACATGGCGGCGCCGAAGCAGATGAACATGTTGGTGCGCAAGCCGGCGGCGCGGTGCTTGAGCTCGCGCTCAAGGCCGATAATGCCTCCGAGCATCGCGGCCAGCACCAAGCGCGCGGTCAGAGACGTGAGCACGCCGGCCGTGATTTCGCCGCGAACATAATCAATTATGTACTGCCAGCTCATGTGCGTAGCCGCTCACCCGCGATACAAACTCAATGTGCTCGCGATGGCCGGATTTTATCATCGCAACCAGAGCCGGCTGCGTTAACCGGCGTGATTACCGCGCGCGATAAAGGAAGGCGTGGGGCTGGCCGGTGACGTGGATTTCAACCAGTTCGCGCAAGTGCCGCCCCTGGACCGCCTGCCATACGCGGTCACCCTGGAAGGCTACAACGCAGTCGGCGTAGCGCGCGGGATCGGCCAGGGCGCGTTCCCAGAGGCCGTCGGGATCGGTGGGCTGCTTCCAGACGCGATGGTTGCCTTCGTTAATGACGTGTTTCAGCGGGATTCCGGCTTGCTGCACGGCGCCAACATGATCGCCGAGATACATCAGGAGCGTGCAGTCGGGCGGCAGCTTGTCGAGCCATCCGGCGAGGCTCGTTTCGAGTTGATTGCGGGTGCGCATGTTGATTTCGGCCTCCTGCAGGCAGACCGGATCGGCTCGCCAGACGGATGCGTAGCTGGCGACGACGAACCCGAGAACAGCAAGGACGCCCGCAAGCCGGAGTCGAGCGTTCCAATGCTCGGATCGCACGACAAAATTGACCAGGACGGCCAGCGCGGCGGCGAACGCCGGGAGCAGCTGCAATCCGTAACGATCGTTGTAATGGGTGAACGGCCACCACTCCGGAACGAAGATCGGTACGCCCCCGTAGGCGATCGAGAGGGCGTAGAACGGTAGCGGCATCAGCAGGAAGAACAGAGGCCAAGCCCGTGACGCGGCCGGCAGATTTTTTTTGCGCCTCACGAGGGCAACGGCCAGGGCCGTGACGCCAAGTAAAATCCATCCGCGCTGCAGCCATTGATTCTCCGCTACGTTCGCTTCCCCAGATTTCAGAAAATATAATCCGGCAACGAAAGGACTGCCGCTGCCCGGATGCCCCGGATTTCCCGAACTCTGGGTCCGCGCCTCGATGGCTTTCGCGGAGTATGGCCCATTTTCGAATTCCAGCGGATTGCGATACACGATGCCGTTATAAGCCAGCCAGAGAATAGGCGCAGCGGCTGCGAGCAGAATGAACTTCACCAGCGTGCGTGATCTCAGGGATGCAGACACCGGCTGAGCGGAGAGCCCGCCGCGCACGACAGTGAGCAAGACCACCGCCACCATCGCCGCAGCCAGAAACCAGCCGTCATAACGCGTAAGGCACGCGGCCGCCAGAAGCAGGCCACACTTCGTAAGAGCGTTCTTATCGCCCCGCATGAACTCGCTGAAATAAACAACCGACCAGACAAAAAAGGCGAGGTAGAGCGACTCACCCATCGCGGTGGTCTGCATATAGATCAAGTTGGGATTGGCGGCGAAGATCAGCGCGGCGATCCAGGCGGCAATGCGAGCCGGCGCATCCGGTTCGGCAGAGTGTGAGAGGGCGCCTCGAACCAGCCGGAACATTCCGACAACGCTGAAAACATACGCGACCAGCGAGGGAATCGAGCCGCCCACCCCGCGCCGCCACATTTCGTTGGAGACTAGAAACGGAATCATCAGCAGATGCGGTAGCGGGAGCCACACTGTTCCCAACTGCAAAAGGCCTGGAGTTTTGGAATCGAACACACGGCGCGCGATGTTGATGTGGGCTACGGCATCGCCGTAGAGCATGATCTCCTGCCGCTGAAAGTACGCAAGAAACGAAACGACGGAAACACAGGTCGCCAGCCAGGAGAGAAGGCGGACTTCGGAGTCCCAGGGAGAGGAAGGCTCAGGCGATTTTGAGTGTGATCTGAGCATCGGCCCATCGACACCGCAATAGACGCGCGCCAATTAAAACCGCGACCATCTATTCCAGGTGTGTGAGTTCGCGAAAGATTTCGAAGCGCGCGTCGATTTCCTCGCGGGTCAGCGATTGTAAGCGCTCGGTGCCGAACTGCTCCACGGCAAACGATCCCATGACCCCGCCGTAAAAAAGGGCGCGTTTGAGAACTTCACGATTTATTTCCGGTTGCGACGCGAGATAGCCCATGAATCCTCCGGCGAAGGAATCGCCCGCGCCGGTCGGGTCTTTCACCTCTTCGATGGGCAGTGTGGGCGCGCGAAAGGGATGCCGGCCGATGCCGAATGCGCCCTCGCGAAAGAAGATGGTCGCGCCGTATTCTCCGTGCTTGATGACGAGCGCCTGCGGTCCCATGGCCAATACTTTGTTCGCCGCCCGGGGCAAGTTGGTTTCGGCGGCCAGCATTTTCGCCTCGGTGTCATTGATGAGAAGAACGTTGACCAGCTTGAGGGTCTCCCGAAGTTCGTTGGGCGTGCCCTTGATCCAGTAATTCATGGTGTCGCAGCCGGTGAGGCGCACGCCGTTCATGCTGCGGCGCACGTTGGCCTGCAGCGTGGGCTGGATGTTGGCAAGGAAAAGAAATTCGGTGTCTTCGTATTCTGCCGGAATCTGCGGGTGAAATTTCTCGAAAACGTTGAGGTCAGTGTAGTTGGTCCTGGCTTCGTTGAGGTTGTCGGCATATGATCCGCCCCAGCGAAAAGTCTTGCCCTGGGCGCGCTCGATGCCGCGGATGTCGATTCCGTGCTGATGAAAGACGCGTTCCTGGTCCGCGCCGAAGTCTTCGCCAACGACGGCAACGACGCGCACTTTGGTGAAGTAACTTGCGGCCAGCGCAAAATAGGTTGCGGCGCCGCCGAGAATATTTTTCACGCTCCCCGAGGGAGACGCGATGTCATCGTATGCCACCGATCCGACCACAAGAATGCTCATCTGAAAGGCCTGCTCCTCGGAGGGTTCGCGCTTACTTCACGTACTTGCCCAGAATCAACTTCAACTTTTTCTTGGTCGCTGCGGGAATCTTTTTAGGGTCGGTCAGGATCGCATGGGCGAGCGCCGATTTGCACTTGCACGATCTTTGGCGCGGCATTGCGGCCACGGTTTGGCGGACGACTTTTGTCGCATTGTCGGCATTCTTGAGCAGCACGGCCACGACCTGATCGACGGTTACCGAATCGTGATGCGGATGCCAGCAGTCGTAGTCGGTGACCATGGCGACGGTGACGTAGCAAAGTTCAGCTTCGCGGGCGAGCTTGGCTTCCTGCAGGTTGGTCATGCCGATGACGTCCATGCCGAGCGAGCGATAAACATTGGACTCGGCTTTGGTGGAAAACTGTGGGCCCTCCATGCAGAGATAAGTTCCCCCGCGCTTGCCCATGACTCCAGCTTGTTGGCAGGCGGCCTCGACTACGCCCGCGAGCTCTCCGCAGATTGGATCGGCGAAGGCGATGTGGGCCACCACGCCGGCGCCGAAAAACGTATCGATGCGATGGCGGGTGCGATCGAAAAATTGATCGGGAATGACGAAGTCCAGCGGCTTATGTTCTTCCTTGAGCGATCCGACGGCCGAAATGGAAAGGATGCGCTCGACGCCAAGCTGCTTAAAGCCGTGAATGTTGGCCCGGAAATTCAGTTCGCTCGGCAGGATGCGGTGACCGCGTCCGTGACGGGCCAGAAACGCGACCTTGCGGCCTTCCAGCGTGCCGCAGACATAGGCGTCGGAAGGCGCGCCGAAGGGAGTCTTCACACGAACTTCTATCGCCCGAGTCAGGCCGGGCATGGAATAGAGCCCGCTGCCGCCGATGATTCCGATTTCCGCCTGTGACAATGACCCTCCAGAACGCCAGCGCGTTCATAAGTCAAACTCGTGATTATACAGGACGGAAAACCGACTCTTGCACCGCTCAACTCTGGGTTGCACATGCAGAGCTACAATTTTGGATATGAAAGTTGCGGCCTGCATCTTCCCGCTGCTGCTGTGCTGCGTTTGTCCCGCGCAAAAAAGGAAAGCAATCATTCGCGACGCCGCACCCGTCGTTGTTCCGGCCGCTATCGATCACAATCGGGTCATTATCGATGCCGGCCTTACGCTGCCCGACGGCTCGGTGCAGCGCGTCCGGGCCTGGGTGGACAACGGCAATCCGGATCTTTACGTGTCGCGACGTGTCGCCATGCTGATGGGGTTGAATATCAAATGCGACGGGCAGCTATGTTCGGCAGGTCCACTGCGCGAGATTCTGATCGGCGCGTTGAAGATTCCGCTCGAAATAAAGTCAGTCCGGGTTCTCCCCGCAGCCGATCATGCGCAATCAGCTCTCGCTCCGGGCTTGCCCGCTGAGATAACCATCCCTTCCATAGTGCTCCGCCATTACGACGTCCTGATCGACTTTCCCGAACACAAGTTTACGATCGGTGCGCCCGGCTCCATCGCTTTTCTTGGCGCGAGCAGCAAAGTTCAGATCAATCCTGAAAACGGCCTGATCCAGATTCCCAGCAAGATCGAAAACAAAAAATACAATTTCGCCCTCGACCTGGGTTCCAGCTTCAGTTTTCTTTCCGCGGAATTGTTCGACAGCCTCGCGACGGAGCACCCGGACTGGCCGCACATGACCGGAGCCGTGGGCTCGGCCAACCTGTGGGGACTAGCCGATGAATCGAAGTGGAAACTGATGCGCCTTGATCGAGTGCAGTTTGGGCCGTTGTTTCTTACCGACGTTGCCGTGGCGGCTTTGCCCGAAAGCGATGTCGATTTTATTGAAAGGCCTGCGGCGGGATCTGCCGAGGGTTTGCTGGGCGCGAACGTATTCCAGAATTATCGCGTGGGACTCGATTATGCCCATTCAAGCGTCTATTTCGACATCGGGCGAATGTTTCTCTTTCCAGACTTCGATGTCGTGGGCGTCATTCTGCGACCTGAGGACGACGGCCATTTCACCATTCTCGACGTGGCCGACTTCGACGGCAAACCGTCAGTGCCCGAGGGCGCGAGTGGCGTTCGGGCCGGCGATTCTCTGATCGCGGTCGACGGCATTGCGGTTCACGGTGCGACGATGGGGCAAGTTTGGTCGATGCTGGGAGGAACGCCGGGCCAGGAGCGCATCCTCACGATCGAGCGCGCAGGAAGTCGATTCGCAGTCAGAGCGCAGGTGCAGCAGTTCCTGGGAGAGATCCCCGACGAAGAATCCGGCAGCAAGAAGAAAAGGAAATGAACCTCGCTCACCTGATCTAATCTGCCCAGCTTCGCTTACTTCGCGCTGGGCTGTGAGGCGAACACTTCTTTTTCCACCGTTGCGGTGGTGGCTGGATCAAGACTCTCACTCACCAACACTGTGTCGCCCTGCTCTTCGATCACGACCGCACCATCTTCGGTGGCCCAGGCGTGGCGTCCTTTGAGTGGATCAATCGTGGGTGCGGGCTTTGTTTCTGGCTCTAATTCGGGCTCTGTTTCGGATTCTGCCTCAGATTTTGTTTGGGCTGCCTGGGCGGAGTCCGCAGCCGGCGGCGCGTGGTCCTGCAGCTGGTCCGACTTGTCTGGCGTCGACTTGTTTTGCGTCGACTTCTCTTGCACTGGATTATTCACCGCAGGTTTCGGGGCCGCGTCGACTTCTTCGATTTTCTTGTAGCGCTCCTTGAGCGAGTGCGCATAGATTCCGGCAAACTCGGCGGCCGCATCGGCGCTCGACCAGCGTGAGACGTACAACAGGCCCAGAGGCCCGGTAATCGTCGAATCCGCACCGAGGTTTTGTTTGGGATTTGCCGCGTAATAATATCCCCCGCGCCATTCCGGATACATCTGCTTTGACAGCGCTTTTCCGGCGTATTGTTCGACCAGCACGGCCACATCGAATTCGCCCATCGCCCCGACATCGAATCTTTGATAATCCTTGAAATCACGTTTGAAATCCGGCACAGGAATGGGGACGATCCTCTCGCCGGAGAGATAAGTTTCAGGTTGCATGATCTGGCGCGTGGTATGCGGAGGATTCTTGAGCACGCCTTCAAACGCTTGCCCCTTGCCGCCCTTCCTCATCAGGTCGATCACGAACTCCATGCCGTAGCTGTAAGGAAATGTGAGCGACTCCTTCATAAAAATGGGCGCTTCGTTGAACACTTTTGTGCTCGACGTGCCGGTCATGGTTTCAGTTTCCATGGCGTCCACCAGATCCGGGGAATCTACGATGGTGCGGCCAGTCGGGGCAATCGCGTATTGAAACATCATGGCTTGCGCCTGGCCCTCGACTACGGCCTCGCGCGCGTCATCGATTTCGTCATTTTCGATGTCCAGGGGAGTCAGATCCCTCCTGACTTTCGCCAGGTCCTTATCGCCTTTTTGCATCCACTTCTGCAGTCCGAAAGATTGATCCTGAAGCGCGTGCGTCAATTCGTGAGCCATGACCGGCTCCTGCTCTTCCATCGGAACCCAGTCGAGCAGGTTCACCGTTTTGGTCTTGGGATCGTAGTAGCCGGCAACTTCTTCACGAAGCAAGGCCACCAGGAAGGTTTCCAGATTGAAATCCGGCGGCAGCAGGCCGAATTTTTTCAGCACGAGTTCGGAGCGGCGCAGCCGCTGCGTGTCTTCATCGTCGACATGCTTGGTGAGATAGCTCACGACTTCGTCGCGGCTGGTGAGCCTGCGCTTGACTTCGTGCTTGATGGGCAGCCCGGTCTGCTTGCTGTCAAATTCAAGAATCTCATCGACGGAGTGGAAAAGTTCCTCGGCCTGGCTGGGCGTGATTTTGACTTCGTCTTTTTCGTTGTCCGGCTCCTGCGCGGGCGGCGAAGACTGTTGCGATGCCTGGGCGGATGGAGATTTCGCCTGCGACTGCGCCGGGCTGGCCGTGGAAGTCGAACTCTTTTCGGCGGGTGCGTTCTGCGCATATGGAAGCGGGGACCAAGCGATCCCACACAGTACAAATGCCAAAATCATCCGGCGGACCAGCAAGGAAAGCACCTCAGCGGTATTCATTGAGAACGAGTGTATACGTTTCCCTATACTTTCTCTCATGACCGCATCCAACCATGTCAACCTCTGGACTTCGAGCGAGCACGTACGAGATTACCTGGAGCGCGCCGACTCGATTTCGCATCGCAGCGAAGGCGAATCGACTTTACTGGAATTCATTCCGCGAAGTCCGCGGCGCATCCTGGATCTCGGAACCGGCGACGGCCGACTGCTGGACCTCGTTAAGCGAGAACTGGTCAGGCGTGAACAGCCGGATATCGAAGCCGTGGCCATCGATTTTTCGCCGGCCATGCTCGCAGCCGCGCGCCAGCGTTTTGCCGCGGATTCGTCGGTAAACATCATCGCCCACAATCTCGACCAGCCGTTGCCGGCTCTGGGCAAGTTTGATGCCGTGATCTCCAGTTTCGCCATCCATCATCTGGTGCACGAACGCAAGCGCGCGCTATATGCCGAGATTTACGGCCTGCTCAATCCCGGAGGCGTCTTCTGCAATCTGGAACATGTGGCTTCGCCCACGCCGCGGCTGCACGAAGAGTTCCTGCACGCAATTGGTTACACGGTTGAGACGGAGGATCCGTCGAACAAATTGTTGGATGCTGCAACCCAGCTCAACTGGTTGCGCGAGATTGGATTCGCTGACGTGGACTGCCACTGGAAGTGGCGGGAACTGGCTCTGCTCGCGGGACGGCGCTAGGCGCATGCGCATTAAGGCGACACGAAGGGCCGCACGAAGTCGATGATAAAATCGAATGCGTTCGGGCGGTTTGTGGTCGGTCGATCCAGCTTCGATTTCCGCCTGACCCGACTGCCTGACCAAACTGAAATGAGGGCTGCGATGAATTCCTGCACCATTTTCCGCCGCATCATTTTTATGGTTTTTTTCCTCTATTCCTGCGTCATCATGCTGTTTATGTTTGCAGCCTTGCCCGCCTCGGCTCAAACCGAGAGTGCCGCTCCGAAGCGGCTGCTTGGCTACTATCCCGAGTGGGGAAAGACCCAGACTCCGCCCTATACCGCGGCGCAAATTCCGTATTCGAAGCTCACTCACATTGCACATGCCTTTGTGCTGCTGTCGCCCGGAGCCGACGGATCGCTCACCATTCCCTCCGGCATGATCGAGCCGGACCTCATTTCGCTGGCGCATGCGGCGGGCGTGAAGGTTCTGGTCTCGATCGGCGGCGGAGACGGCATTGAGGGTCCGCGTTTCAACGAGATGTCGGCGTCGGCGAGCGCCCGCCAGGCCTTTGTGACCAATGTTCACGAACTGCTCACCAAAGACGGTTACGACGGCGTGGATATCGATTGGGAAGTTCCGAACGTGATCAATCGCGAGGACTGCACGCTCCTGATGCAGGAACTGCGCAACGAACTGCCTTCGCCCTGGCTGATTTCAATGGCCGTGCCCGCCGACCCGCGTTATTACGGAACAGGTTTCGACATTCCGGCGCTCGCTCCGCTGGTCGACTTCTTCAACGTGATGACCTACGACTATTACGGCACGTGGTCGGGAGCGACGGGGCTGGTCTCCCCGCTGTTGCAGGACCCCGCCGATCCGGAACAAGCCGGCAGCGTAAAGACTTCGATGGACCTCTACCAGTATGAGTACGGCGTGCCGCTGGCGCAGTTGAATATTGGAACTCCGTTCTACGGTTACGAGTGGGACGGCGTGGACACGAATTGGACATCGTGCGCCGCGTGCGCGAGTTATTCGTGGAACTACGGCACCTACATCAAACAGCGGATCAACTCGCAGGGATGGACGTGGGGAGACGATCCCGCGGCGCGCGCGCCTTATCTGACGAATCAAGCCATTCCGGGATTCATCACCTACGACGGCGTGGGTTCGACGAAGCAGAAGGTTGCGTATGTGAAGAAGCGCGGCTTCGGCGGAGTCTTCATGTGGGAACTCAGCGCGGATTACGACGGCCAAACGCAGGATTTGCTGGATGCGATGTATGAGGTGTGGAAGTAGGCATTATCCTTTACTGACCTTCTCACACACCCACTCGCCGGCTTCTTTTGTCCCAAGCTGTCCGCCGATATCGACTGTCGTCTTCCTCTGGCGCACGGCTTCGAGTACGGCGGCTTCGATCCTCACTGCTTCTTTCGTCATCCCTAAATGCGCCAGCATCATTGCCGCAGTGAGAATCGCGCCGAAAGGATTGGCGACATTTTTCCCCGCGATCGGCGGGGCTGAGCCGTGAACCGGCTCGAACATCGACGCGCGGCCGGGATGAATGTTGCCGCTGGCAGCCATGCCGAGCCCTCCCTGCAAGCCGGCGGCGAGGTCGGTGATGATGTCGCCGAACATGTTGTTGGTGACGATGACGTCGAACTGGCGCGGATCGCGCACCATCTGCATGCAGAGCGCATCGACGTACATGTGCTGCGCGCTAATGTTCGGATATTCGCTCGCGACCTGTTTGAACACGCGCTGCCACAGCCCTCCGGCGTGGGTCATGGCGTTGGACTTGTCGCACATCAAGACTTTGTTGCGCGGTGAGCCGTCGAGCTTGGTGTGCTCTTTGCAATACTCGAACGCATAACGAATGATGCGCTCGACGCCCTTGCGCGTGTTGATGTCTTCCTGCGTGGCGATTTCGTCGGGAGTGCCCTGCTTGAAGACGCCGCCCGCATCGGTGTACACGCCTTCGGTATTTTCGCGGAGCACGACGAAGTCGATGTCTTTCGGCTCGATCCCCTTCAGCGGGCATAGCGCAGCATCGAGCAGGCGGACGGGACGCACGTTGGCGTAGAGATCCATTTTGAAGCGCATGCCGAGCAGAATTTCTTTGGCATGGATATTGGTTTTAACTCGCGGGTCGCCGAAGGCTCCGACCAGAATGGCGTCGAAGTCGCGGGCGAGTGTGGCGAAGCCGTCGGGAGGAACGCTCGTCCCGTCGCGCAGATAACGGTCCGCGCCCCAGTCGAAATCTGTGAATTGAACCGGGGCTCCGCTGGCTTCGATCACCTTGACTGCCTGCGGGATGACTTCCTGGCCAATCCCATCTCCGGGAATCACGGCGATCTTTTTTAGAGCTGGCTTTTGCGGGTCTTTTTTTGGGGAACTCGTCTTTTGGGAACTCATCTTTTGCAGACTCACGGCAGGAAAGGTAACACAATCGTTATAATCGAACTACCGCTATGGGGCTTACCGCACTTCAAACGCAGGGCGAGGTTCAAGACAAGGCTCAGGGTAAGGCCTTGGGTGCTGCCCGTGTCGGCGAATATCGCGGGGCGACGACTGCGGCGCGCTTCGGCGATCCGCAGGCGGAGTGGGTTGAGTTGCGCTCTGGATGCGGCGTCTATGACCTCGGCTTTCGGGCGAAGATTTCGCTGGCTGGCGGTGATCGCGTGCGCTGGCTGAATGGCATGGTGACGAACAACATCCGCGACCTGGCCGAGGGCCGCGGCGCGTATGCCTTCCTGCTGAACCCGCAGGGGCACATTCTCGGCGATCTCTACGCCTACAACCGTGGCGGGGCGATCATGGTCGATACGGATCGAAGCCAGATGGAAAAGATTCTGGCCACATTCGATCATTACATCATCATGGATGATGTCGAGGTAACGAATCTTACCGAGCAAATCACTGCACTCGGCGTGGCGGGGCCGAAGGCGCGGTCCGTGCTGCAGCGGGCCGGAATAGCCATTCCCGAGACCCAGCCGCTGCAGATTTTTGACGCGACTTGCCAATGTGACTGCGATTGCGTGAAGTGTACGATCGTGCGCGGCGACGATGCGGGGATTGAAAGTTACGAACTGTGGCTGTCTCCGAGCGAAGTCCGAAAGGCATGGGATGTGCTGGCAGTTGCAGGCGCCGCGCCGGTGGGCTTCGAAGCGTTGGAGTCGCAGCGCATCGTTTCTGGCGTACCGCGTTATGGCATGGACATTCGCGAGCGCGATTTGCCGCAGGAGACGGAGCAGGCGCGGGCTTTGAATTTCAACAAGGGCTGCTATGTGGGCCAGGAGATTGTCGAGCGGATTCGGTCGCGAGGCGCGGTGCACCGCAAGTTCACAGGATTCATCGTCGAGGGCGCGGCGGAAATCGCGCCGGGGACTAAGGTTCTTGCCGGGGAAAAAGAAGTCGGCGAGATCACAAGTGCGGCATCTCTGCGTGTGGCAGGCGAGGAGAAAACCGTGGCTCTCGGCTATGTGCGGCGCGAAGCCGGCGTCCCCGGACGCGAGGTCGCGATTGGAAAGACGCGGGCGAGCGTGATCCAGTTGCCGCTCGATCTCGCACTGCTCGCGCAGCCGGAGAGAATCTTGCAGCATCATCCCGCTTAGGAACAAGGCTCCAACCGCACGGCTCGCGAAGACATCGCGAAGTTGGCGTAAAAAAGATTTTCATTTGAGGAACTTTATGGCCAAGAAGCACGAACAATCGGAATTCACCGTAACCGACCGGCGGCTGTTCACCTCCGATGGCGAGTTGCGCAGCGATGTGGCCGAGGAAGTCGAGCCACCAAGATCGCCCGTGACATCGCAGAGTGCGTCGCCCGCGCAGCAGTCCCCGGCGCCGGCAGCGGTTGACGACGGTCCCGTCCCGGATCGCGAAATGCCTCCGCCGCCGACCAGCGCTGAGCAAGATGCCCAGGCAGCCGCGTATCGCGAGTCGTCAAAGGATCTCGACACCCAGGTCGAACTGAGCGGCCGCTCCGCCAAAGAATTCGAGATGACCTTTGAGCGTTTCATGGCCTCACTCTACATGACGGCCATGCTGCAGCTTGGCTTGATGCGCGAGCAGGGATCGCAGCCGCGCATCGACATCATCGGCGCGCGGCAGACGATCGACACGCTCAGCCTGATCTCGGAAAAGACCAAGGGAAACTTGACCGCGGCGGAACAGAACTTTCTGCAAAACAGCCTTTACGAGTTGCGCATGGCGTACGTCGAAGTCACCAACGCGCTGGCGCGGCCCCCGCAAGCGGGGCCGGCGACTGGAACCGGCGGGAAATGAAAGCTACCCTCACCGTGCTCGGGAGTGGGACGTCGATGGGCGTTCCTACGCTGGGATGCGACTGTGCCGTGTGCCATTCGGCCGACCCGCATGACCGGCGCACCCGCCCCTCCATCATGATCGAGTACGAGGGCAAGGTCGTGCTCATCGACACTACGCCGGATTTCTACATGCAGGCGATTCGAGAAAACATCAGGCGAGTCGACGCCGTTCTCTACACGCACACCCACGCCGACCACATCCTGGGCATCGACGATCTGCGGCCTCTGAGTTACGCGCATAAGCCGGAGAAGCTTCCGCTTTACGCCCGCCCGGAGGCAGCGGCATTTCTGCGCCGCATGTTCAGTTACATTTTCGATGCCGACTACAAGTTCGGGGGCTTGCCTCAAGTTGAACTGCGGCCCATCGACGGAGCAGTCGATGTGCTCGGAGTGACCTTCAATCCGGTTGCGCTGATTCATGGCGAAACGCAGATCAATGGCTACCGGTTCGGTTCGGCTGCGTACCTGACCGACCACAGCGAGATTCCCGAGTCGTCGTTTCATCAACTGGAGGGGCTGGACATTCTGTTTCTGGACGCGCTGCGGCACAAGCCGCACCCCACGCATTCGACCGTCAAGAATTCGCTGGCCATTGTGGATCGGCTCAGGCCGAAGCGGGCGTTCTTCACACACATTTGCCACGATCTGGCGCACGAAGCCACGAACGCCACGTTGCCGCGAAATGTGCGGCTGGCCTATGACGGACTGAAGCTGGAGTTTGAGATCTGAGAATGCGATGGTTGATGGCTGATTGTTGATGGAAAAACGCGGGTGGTGCGGGCCGTTCATCAGCAGTCAACAATCAACAATCAAAACTTGCGTCCCACGATCGAAATCCCACAAATTACAAAGGCATGGACGTTTTCCGCACCCTCGATAGCATCCCTCCCGGCTTGGGGACAACGCTGGTCAGCGTCGGCAACTTTGACGGCGTGCATCGGGCGCATGCGCATGTGCTGCACGAAATTGTTTCGCGGGCGCGAGCCAGTGACGCCAAGGCCGTGGCGGTAACGTTCGAGCCACACCCGGCGAGGATTCTGCGGCCAGGGTCAGAGTTGAAGCTGCTCACTCCGACGCCGGAGAAACTTCGACTGCTCGCAGGCACGGGAGTCGACGCGGTGGTTCTGCTTCCCTTTGGCCGCGACCTTTCGCTGATGACGCCCCGCGAATTTGCCCAGCGCATCCTCAAAGAGAAGCTTCACACGCGCGAAGTGCATGAAGGATACAACTTTCGCTTCGGGCACAAGGCCGCCGGAGACATGAACATGCTTGCAGAATTCGGCCGCGAGATGGGATTTGAAGTGAAAACCTATCCTGAAATGAAACTGCGCGGCGAGAGCGTTTCCAGCAGCCAGATTCGCAAGCTTCTTCGCGACGGCCGCGCGAGCCGGGCGCGGCATCTGCTGGCGCGTCCGTTCTGCATTCTAGGTACGCCCGGCCGCGGCCGCGGCTACGGATCGAAGTACACCGTGCCCACCATCAACCTTTCACGCTACGAAGAATTAGTGCCCAAAGATGGCGTCTACATCACCTGCACTCGCGTGGGGACAGAGACTTTCGATTCGGTTACGAATGTAGGGAATCGTCCTACGTTCGGGGCGGAATTATTCGCGATTGAGACCCATCTGCTGAATTTCCATCCCCTGGAATTGCAGCCGGAAACAGGGGTCGAGATTTGTTTTCTGAAACGCCTGCGGGATGAGATTAAGTTTCCCTCAGTCGACGCCCTGCGCGAGCAGATCGCGCGCGACGTGAAGAAGGCGCGCCGATATTTTCACTTGCTCCGACGGACGAAGACGACAGGTGAGCCACGCTAGTGCGGCAAATAACCAAATTCCATGGGCAGTTTTCCGTCCACGTGCACAACGTTAATGCTGTTGTCGATGGAACGGACGTCGATCAGCCCTATGGCGCCCGGTTCGGCCTGCACCAGCTTAATGACGTCGGCATCGGAGTCGACGAACACGATCTCCTCTTTGTGCGCGGCCAGGAACGCTCTCCACTCGGAGGCAGACATCTTGTTCAGCCTTTCCAGAGTTTCGGTCTCGCCTTCGGAATCCTTGTGCAGCACCAGCACGACGTTTCTGCCGTCGGGCCACTTCTTGACTTCGGCGCGCAGAAGTCTGCCCAGGTGCGCCGAGCTGACATTCTCGATGGTATTGTCTTTGTTCACCACCACAGCCATGTGGTGGGCGAAGCAAGGCGAGAGCGATGCGAACAGAAAAGCGCAAGCGTAGACAGCGGAGCGAATTCTCATGACGGACCTCGAATGCGTTCAAGTGCAAATTTGGGGGATTGGATAGAGCAAGCCTAGCGAAAAACGGGCTTGCAAGATGTCAAAACCATGTCACGCGCCAAACCGAGGTAACTAGGGGGTAATTTTGCGGCGCGGGCGATCGCTCTCCAGAACGTCGCATCGCAAGTTCTTGCCCCCAACGGAATTAGAGAATTCTCGTTACAATTCGCCCCTACCTTACTATCCCAATGCTCCGTGAAGGGATTGAGCTGGGCGTTTTATCTGTGCTCTGCCGGATATCTGCTCGCGGCACTGACAACGACCATGTTGCCCGAAAACAATAAGGAAGGACGCTGGACTGAGCGAATCCTGACTGCCATCGCATGCTAGGATTCGGACGTGGGCTGGTCACGAAATGAATACCGGTGAAATCAAGATCAATATCGGATGCGGGCTTTCGGGCATCGCTGGATGGCACAACCTGGACAACTCGCCGACCATCACTCTTTCGCGCATCCCTTTTCTGAATCGCCTGCTGAAAACTCCGGCCTGGCCGCGCGACGTGCAGCGCTGCGATGTCCGCAACGGCCTTCGATTTGCTGATGGCACCGTCCGGCATATCTACTCGTCCCACGCTTTCGAACACTTCACTCCGACGGAGGCTCTGGCGATCGCAAAAGAATGCTTCCGCGTACTCGCGCCTGAGGGGACCTTACGCATTGTAGTGCCGGATCTGGAGTTGATCGCGCGCGAATATCTGGCGGACGCGAGTCCTCAGGCGGCACAAAACTTCCTGTCGCGCTTGAGCCTGAGTCACTCTTTTCAGGACGTATTCCACCCGGGATCGAATCATTCCCAAATGTTCGATGGAAAAGCGCTCGTGCGCTTGCTGCGGGAAGCCGGTTTTGCGCGCGTCGACGTCTCCAGCTTTGGAAAGAGCGCCATTCCTGAGATCGATCAGCTGGAACTCGAAGTGCGCCGGAACGAAAGTCTCTACGTTGAAGCTCGCAAGTAAGCGGCTATTCGATCGGTTCCACCACAACCCCGCCGGTTGAGTCCCCGGTCCTGTGGCCCGGCAGTTGCACGATCACAATCGCCGACAGCACGAGCACGATTCCCAGCGTCTGTATCGGGTGCACGCCTTCGCTGAGAAACACGGCCGCCAGCAGAATCGAAAACACCGGCTCCAGGCAACTGGCGATGATGGCGCGGGTTGGTTCGAGGTGCTGCAGGCCGAGGAAATAGAGGGAGAACGATCCCAGCACTGAAATCATGGAAAAAACAAAAAGAAACGCCCACTGCGCGGGAGAATAGTGCGAGGCTAGAACTTTCCACGGCGGGTTGAAGACAAGCCAAAAGACAGCGGCGGACCCAAGCGTCCAGACCAAGACACGCCAGCGATCATAACGGGCGAGGATGCGGTGTCCGCCAACGTTGTAGAAAGCGAACGAAAACGAAGCCAGCAGCGCGGCGATGAATCCGTAGGAATCGAGATGTAATCCAGAATTTCCCGTAGCTTTTCCGCCTAAGATGCCGATGGTCAGCGCGATACCGGCGATGGCGACCGCTACGGCGGCAACTTTTTGCAGCGAGAGTTTCTGCTGCCCGCGGGCGACCACATACAACAGCACCCAGACCGGCGCAGTGTATTGGACGACGATCGCAATCGCCACACTCGTTCGCTGAATGGCTACGTAATAGAAATAATTCGACGCGGCCACCCCGAGCATGCCGAGCACGAGGCATTGCACGAGATCGCGCCGGGGCAGAGCGATACGTTGCCATCCGCGGCGCCCGACCAGAACGGGCAACAGCACCAGCAGCGAGAACGAAGTGCGCGTCTGCGACAGAATCAGCGGGTCGATCGGATGCAGCGCTTCCCCGCTCAGCCCCAGCTTTCCGGTGAAGACCCCCCGCCCCAGCGCCGCCGATACTCCCCAGAGGAAAGCGGCCGATGCGATGAACAAATATCCTCGCAGTGGATGCAATGTGTGCGGGCTGGCTTCGATTGGATTGGCTTGATGAGGGTTCAGGATTCAGTCACCGAACCCGATGATGGGGCCGCGTCGAGCAGCCGGTCAAGGCGCACGGGATCAAAGCCGGTGACGACTTCTTCGGCTTGGCCGGAGAGAATCACCAGCGTTGGCGTTTCCTCGCTGTGGTGTTGTTCCCGCATGACGCGACGCGCCTCCGAATCGGCGGAAATATCGTGCTCCTCGAAAGCGATTTCCCGCGCCTCGAGAAACACTCGCATGAGGTCGCAGGAGAGGCAGCCAGGCTGAGTGAACATCACAACGCGCGCCATCATCGCTGTCCTCGTCTCATCGGCCCTCGTATTCGATCTCGATCGAGATTTTCGCAGTCTTCTGCAGCATGGCAGAGACCGAGCAATATTTTTCTTCCGACAGCCGTACGGCATCTTCCATCGCCTTGCGCGACACCTTGCCGCCGACGCGGTAAACCAGCTTGATTGCAGTGTAAACCGCGGGATAGCCGGATGCGCGCTCGCCTTCAGCGCTCACCTCAAGCCGCGTAAACGGTTCACGCTTCTTGCGCAAAATGCCTACCACATCAGAGGCCGTGCAACCGCACAGGGCGATCAGCACAAGTTCCATCGGAGTGCCGGCAGTCTTTTCGGCGGCCGTGTCCATCACGATTGCGTGACGCGAGTCGGCTTCGCCGATGTAACGCTCGTTGTCAGTCCAGATTACCTTAGCTTTGATCATCGTAGTTCTATCTCCGATTATCCGTGCTTGGCTCCGGATGAATCAGCACGCGGAACAACTCCGGGGCCTCCTGCTTGAAACGGGTTTCCAGCTCGGTTTGAATTTCGTGGACGCGGGCGAGCGACAGATCGTCGGAGAACGTGCAATGGCACGAGACGTAAAGATGCGCGCGCACTCGCTTGAAAGAGAATTCGTGAATATCCAGAACGTCGGGAAATTGCTCGGCTACCGATTTCAGGCGCCGTTCCATCTGCTCATCACTGACCACCTCTTCCGGCTTCTCGATGGTCGCGGGTTCACTTTCGATATGGGTCAGGATGTCGAAAATCTCCGGGACATCACGTCGGATATCGGCTTCCAGTTCGGTGACCCGGTCGTGGGCGTCTTTGAGCGTCATGCGTTCATCGAGTTCGATGTGCTGCTCGACGTGCAGGCGGCCGGCAAAATCCTGCACGCTGATGTCATGCACGTTGAGGTTTTTCTGCGTGGCGGCCGCGCGGACCCGGTCAAAGATATTTTCCGAACCTTGCGCCCGCGGCAGCGACTGCACGGTCACGTCAGCATCGGGCAGGATGCGGTGCACCGCTTCGGAGACTGCGGCGGTCAGCTGGCCGGAGCGCTGAAAGGTTACGGTTCGCGCGAGGCCCACGGTCAGATCGGCGAAGTAACGGTTTCCGGCGCGGCGGATGCGGATGCGGTCGACCTCGAGCACGCCATCCACGCGCCCGACCGCGTCCTGAATCTGTGAACGCACGCCGGGAGGAGCTGCGTCCAGCAGCGCATCGACGGTGCGCCGCGCCAGCCGCCAACTCACCGAGATGACCACGCCCGCCACGAACAGTCCGGCAACCGGATCGGAATCGCGCAGCCAGTCGATGTGATAGGTTCGTCCGGCAAGTACCAGCAACAGTCCCAGCACCACCACACCCGCCGACCAGATATCGGTGGAAAAGTGCAGCGCATCGGCCTCCAGCGCCTGGCTGTCATACTTGTTCGCAATGCGGCCCAGAGCGCGGGAGCGCCACCAGTCAATGCCCATTGAAAGCAGCATCACGGCAAAGGCCGCCATCGAAGGCTCGATTTCGATCCGGCGGAAGAAAAGCCGCGAAACCGCTTCGTAAATAATCCACGCGCAGGTCAGCAACAGCAGCCCGGTTTCCACGAAGGCGGAAAAGTTCTCGATCTTGCCGTGGCCATACTGATGGTCGGCGTCGGCGGGTTTGTCGGAAACTCCGACGGAAAAATAGGTAAGCAGGGCGGCGATCAAATCCAGGCCGGAGTGCGCCGCTTCCGACAGAATGCCCAGGCTGCCGGTGGTGATGCCAACCAGCATCTTGAGCGCCGTGATGCAAATCGCGGCCAGAACGGAGTTCCCCGCCGCCGAGCGCTTCTCGGCGCGCATCAAGTCTGACGGAGAAACGGCGGGACTTCCCGACATGCTGGCATTATCGCCGCTGCCGGCGAAATGCGCCAAGCGAATCCCGGAACCGGATGATTCCACATCCTGCACCGAACCGAAGCCATACTTTCCCGGCCGCCTGCCCGGCCAAGACCGGCCGTTGTGCTAGGATTTACTGCTTTAGTATTTTTCACCTTTCCGGTGGACCAATCCTGGAGGAAATTCTTATGCGTAAGAGTTGGCTGTTGTGTGTTCTGTTGGGCGCGATCGCCTGGGGCCAGGCTGCGCCGCACCCGGCCCAGGCTCCGGTGCCGGCCAAACCGGCGGACACTTCGGCGTCTGTCCCGGCGAATGCGGCAGTCATCACCATTGAGGGAGTCTGCGCCGCCAGGCCCAAGCCTGCCCTGGCCAAAGCAGCAGCCGCAAAGCCGGCCACCAAGACTCCTGCCGCTGACTGCAAGACCATCATCACCAAAGCCCAGTTTGAGACCTTGGCGAAGGGCCTGACTCCCAACATGACGCCCCAAATCAAGCGGCAGTTGGCCAATCTTCTGCCACGGCTGAACGCCATGTCGGACGAAGCCAAGAAAAAAGGTTTGGACAGAACTCCAGAATTCAGAGCCGCCGTCAAATTTTACGAGATGCAGATCCTGGCGCAGCAACTCCAGCGCAAGATTCAGGAAGACGCGGCGAAGATTCCAGATGCGAAAATCGAGCAGTACTACAAGGATAATCCCGAAGCCTACGAGCAGTACGACCTCGATCGTCTCTTCGTTCCCCGCGTCAAGCAGCCCGAGCCGGAATCGAAGGAAGAACAAGAGAAAGATGCCAAGCTGACCGAAGATCAGCGCAGGGCGAAAGAAGAGGCGGAAAGGGCCAAGACCGAAGCCAGCGAGCAGGAGATGACCAAATTGGCTGACTCGCTGCGGGCTCGGGCCGCTGCCGGAGAGGATTTCGTGAAGTTGCAGAAGGAAGCCTTCGAAGCCGCCGGCATGAAGATCGAGTCACCCACGGTCAATCTGCCCAAGGTGAGGCGTACCGGCCTTCCCCCGGCGCACGCGGCGGTCTTCGATCTGAAAGCCGGCGACGTCTCACAGGTTATCAGCGACAACGGCGGACACTACATTTACAAAGTAGTCAGCAAGGAAGTGCTTCCACTCGATCAGGTGAAAGAAGAGATCCACAACCGGCTGCAGAGTGAGACGGTGAAGGAAGCGATGGAGAAAGTGAATAACTCATTCAAAGCTACAACCAACGAGGCGTACTTTGGTCCTCCAATGCCGGGCGGAATGGGTGGCCCGCCGCCGCGGAGAATTCCGAATCCGCGGATGCCGCAGGGACCGACCCAGGCGCCGGCTCCGCCGCAACCTCCGGCTGCGAAACCGAACTGATGGCTAAACCTGTTGTCGTGGTTACCGGGATCGCGGGAAACCTGGGCTCCAGGCTTTTACCGCTGCTGGGAAGTTATTCGGTGATCGGGGTGGACATCCGTCCACCCCAAACCGATTCCGAGCTGCAGTTTGAGCGCATGGACCTGGCAGAGGAGTCGTCTACCCGCACGTTATATGAACTGCTGCGTGACACGCGCGCGCATGCGGTGGTTCATTTGGCCTTTGTGATTGATCCGGTGCGCACCGGCGTGCTCGACGTCGAGCGCATGTGGCACATCAATGTAGCCGGCACGGCGCGCGTCATGGAAGCCGTCACCGAAGCAAACCGCAGCACCGATGACGGTGTAAAGCAATTCATTTTTCCCAGCAGCGTCTCAGTCTACGGGCCCAACTTCCCGTCCCCGGCGACTGAGGAATCTGTCCTGGCGGCGCACACTCTGCCGTATGCCATTCACAAAAAGCAGTCGGATGAAGTGGTGCAGCAGCGTTCACCGGCGTTGCGCGGTTGCAGCGTCTACATTCTGCGGCCGCATATTTTCGCCGGCGCCAGCGTCGAGAATTATCTGATGGGAGCCTTCCGCGGCACTCCCAACGGCAAGGGCCCGCGCGCCGAAAAAATGCGCAGCGAGGGCAAACGCCTGCCCTGTATGCTGCCGCGCGGGCAGCAATACCTCGACCACAAGATTCAATTCATCCACGTCGACGACATGGCCCGCCTGATCAAGCACATCCTGCAGCGCGAACCGGAAATGCAACGCCTGACCGTATTGAACGTGGCCGGGCGCGGCGAGCCGCTCACCTTCGCCCGCTGCATCGAGATGGCTCAGGCCAAACTGATTCGCGTCCCGGGGCAATGGGGCATGCGCCAGGTTCTGAAATTCCTCTGGAAGATGCAGATTTCTGCCATTCCTCCCGAAGCGGTGCCCTATATGTCCGGGCAATACATCATGAACACCGACCGCCTGCGCCGTTTTCTCGGCCCCGAATACGAACATGTGATCCGCTACAGCATCGCCGATGCATTCGCGGATTCGTTTCGACGCGATGCAGCTACCAACTGAGCCGGAGTTTCTTCTCGCCGCCTCTTTTCTTGCCGCCGCGCAAGCAGCGCGTCCAGCGACCATGGTCCTGGGCCATTGATCAGCAGAAACAGGACGGTCAGCAGCTGCGCATATTCCGAGCGAACTTCATGCAGAACCGCCCACATGCCGACTTTCGGCGGCGCAGGCGGCAACGGCAAGGGGTAGGTCCCAAGGTACAGCGAAATTTTGGTCGAGAGCATGGCAACGATCATCTCGGCGATGAACGGAATCGCGATCACCCTGGTCATCAAGCCGCTGAGCACCAGGATGCCTCCTACAATTTCGAGACAGGCGACAAAGTCAGCCGTCACGTGCGGAAACGGCATCCCGAGTTTCGTGAAGCGGCCAATTCCCTGGTTCGCGTAGACGAATTTCAGAATCCCCTCCCAGAAGAAGACCCCTCCCGCCATCAGGCGCAGGACAATCGTCGATTTCGGACCCTCCGTCGGCGGGTTGGTGAGCCAAGCCAAAAACTTGTTCATCATTGTTTTCTCCTGCAAACGCGCATCGAAAACTGCAGCACATGCGCCTCGCAATGCTGATAACCATAAAGAGGCAGTTTTATTCCGGGAAATATTTGTCGCGGAAGGTGGAATAAAACCGGGCCGCGCCCAGTTATGCTATGGAGGTGCCAGAGCAGCGCTTGCCCACCGTGAATTTCGAAGATCTGGCCATGCCCCTGTTCGACCAGCTCTACAATTTCGCGCGCTGGCTCACGCAGGACACGGCCGAGGCCGAAGACTTGGTGCAGGAAACGTTCGCGAAGGCGCTGCGCGGATTCTCGTCGTTTCAACCGGGCACGAATTTTCGCGCCTGGATCTATCGCATTTTGCGGAATTCGTTCTTGAGTTCGCGTTCTGGACTCAAGGCCACGGTTGCGTTCGACGAAGAGGACCACGATACCGTTGGTTCCTCCGACGCGACACCGGAAACCCTTCTACTCGAGCGCTCGAATCGAGAAATGGTGCAGCAGGCGCTGGCGGAGTTGCCGATTCAATATCGCGAGATTCTCCTATTGTGCGAAGTGGAAGAGATGTCCTATCAGGAAATCGCGGAGACGCTGGCCGTTCCGCCGGGCACGGTCATGTCGCGACTATTTCGCGCCCGTAAGGCGCTGCGTAATGGAGTGGAGAGTATGCAGAAGCCGCAAGGGGATCGTCATGGCATGTGACGTCGGACGCGAAAAACTCGACGCCTATCTTGACGGCGAGCTCGACTCATCTGAGGCGGCCGCATTGAGCGCGCACATGCGCAATTGCAACTCCTGCGCGGCTGACGCTCTCGAGGGGGTGCAGATGAAGCGGGCAGTAGCTGCGGCTGGAAAGCGGTACGAGCCTCGCGCCCGGTTCCGCGAGAAGATTACGAACCATATCACCACCAAGCCGCAGCGGAATACCGGCTGGATGTGGATCCTGGCTGTGCCGGCGCTTTCGGTAATCATTCTTTCAGTGGGTGTGGCACTCTATGTGAACCACGAGTCCGCCCGCCGGCAGCGGGTCTACAGCGAGCTGACCGATCTTCATGTTGCCACGTTGGCGAGCGCCACTCCCGTCGACGTGATTTCGACCGACCGCCATACCGTGAAGCCCTGGTTCCAGGGAAAGATCCCGTTTACCTTCAACCTGCCGGACTTGCAAGGTACCGAGTTCACGTTGATCGGCGGCCGCGTCGCCTATCTGGCGCAATCTCCGGGCGCGCACCTGATCTACCAGCTGCGCAAGCACGAAATCTCCGTATTTATCTTTCAGGATCGCGGAACGGAGACAGGCCTTCCCTCCGGCACGACAAACGCGCTCTCATTCAATGTGGATAGCTGGACGCAAAACGGCTTGCGCTACTTCGTCCTTGGAGATGTCAGCTCCGAAGATATTCAAGCTCTCAGCAAGCTACTGCAAGATGCGAAGTAAGAGTAAAGTACGCGGCGCAGTAAACCGTGTGGCGATGGCCCCTCGACGGTCGACACGCCAAGTCTTAGCGCAATCCCTTAAAATCTTGTCATTCCGAACCGGGCCGAAGGCGCGGTGAGGAACCTGCTGTTTCATTTGCAGGAGCAATGTCGCACGAGCGGCGGCGGCAGCGACGGCGCCCGAGCATGCCCCGAGCATGTAAAGACCGACGGAACCGAGGCAGAAGCAGGACGCTACGACTTCATTTTCCTCGCTCGATATAAGCCCGCAATCCCAAACGTATAAGGCGTCCATGAAACATCCGCGAAACCGGCGTTCTTCATTCGCCCAACCATCTCCTCTGGCGCGGGAAATCGCTCGACCGAAGCCGGAAGATAAGCATAGGGCCCTCGAACACCGGAGATAATTGTTCCCACGCGCGGCAGCACCTGCTTGAAATAAATCCGGTAGAGCGAACCAAACGAGCCCTTGGGCTCGCTGCATTCGAGGATGCCGCATTCCCCGCTCGGCCGCAGCACGCGAAAGATTTCGCGCAGCCCGGCATCGTAGTCGGCAAGATTGCGAAATCCGAAAGCCGACGTAAGCAGATCGAAATGTTCGCCCGGAAACGGCAGGCGCAGGGCGTCGGCTTCAATCCAGCCCGGCGGCGATCCGTTCCTCGCAGCCGATGACTTCGCCGCGGCGCGCCGCAGCATGGCATGAGAAAAATCCGCGCCCAGAATTTGGGGTGAGTTCTTTCCCGCCTCGCGGCGCAATGCGAAGGTCATGTCGCCCGTCCCGCAACACAGGTCGAGCACGCGCGCCTGCGGGCGGCGCAAAATCTCCTGAAACGTCCGCGCCGTCCGCCGCCACCACATGCGGTCCACGTTGAACGACAGCACATGATTCAGCAGATCGTAGCGCGGGGCGATGGCGGTGAACATCTCCCGCACGGCGCGCGCCGCCGAGTCCCGATCCCTTGCACCCTCCGGCGCCGCGCCCACCACCGTGGGCTTCGCATTTTCAGCCACAGGCACAGTTCATTTCCCGCGCTTCTTCTTCGTCTGCTTCAATTGCATCACAATTCGCTCGATCTGCAAGGTGTGATTCGTATCGTGCCCCGCAAACATGCGCACGACGTGGGCGACCGTCTCCTTGCCGCGCTCCATGTGCATGCCGTAGTGTTCCCACTTATCCGGCGAAAGCTCTTTCAGCATCGCCAGATTGTTTTCCCGCAGCACGCGAAACGTTTCCAGCGACCTCTTGGCATCGCGTTCGCGGTATTGAAACACCGACGCCCACACATCCTGATCGAAGGGCTGCATCGTCGTTCCGCTCGCTCCAATCGAGCAGCGCATGCGCCAGCTGCCTGCAATCTCCGCGTCGGCCAGATGCGCAAGAATTTCGGCAATCGACCACTTCCCCGCCTCCGGCTGCCATTTCAGCTGCTTCGGTGTGAGCCCACGAATCAGCTTCTTCAGCTTGCCCGCGGTGGCCCTCTGAACCTTGAGCGCATCCTGCCCCTCGACGTGGCCCAGAATTCGCTGCGTGTATTGTTGTGGTGTTTCTGCCATTTCTTTTCCCTCCCACTTAGCTTTCTATTTCCCCCCACTATTTCCCCCAAACCCCGCCGCCGCGCGATAATCGGCGCAACTCTTCCACCGCATCGAGCACGACGCGGTCCGGCACGTCGCTGGCGACTTCCACCTTGCCGATCTCGCGCGGCAAAATAAAATGCACGACTCCATTTTGCGTTTTTTTGTCGTTCTGCAGCCGCGCCAAAATCTTGCGCGAGCTCACTTTCAACTCCGGCAAACGCCCCAGGCTCAACACCGCATCGGCAATGCGGCCCGCCGTAACGCTATCCGTGCGCCCCACGCTGAGCGCGATGTTCGTCGCGGCAATCATTCCCCAGGCCACAGCTTCGCCGTGCAGCAGGCCGCGGTAGCCGGTTTCCGCCTCCAGCGCGTGACCGATGGTATGCCCCAGGTTGAGCACGCGGCGCAGGCCGCCTTCGCGTTCGTCGGCCGAAACCACTTCCGCCTTCAACTTCACCGATTGCGCGATCAGCCACTCCAACTCCACGGGATCGCGTTTCAGAATCTGTGCACGATTCTGCTCGAAGCGCAGAAACAATTCGACGTTCCCGATAATGCCGCATTTCAACGCCTCGTACAGTCCCGAACGAAACTCGCGTTCGGGCAGCGTCTTCAGCACCATGGGATCAATCAGCACTACGCGTGGGTGATAAAACGTCCCGATCAGGTTCTTGCCCGCTACCAGATTTACTCCCGTTTTGCCGCCGATCGATGCGTCCACCTGGGCCAGCACTGTGGTAGGAATCTGCACCAGTTCGACGCCGCGCATATAAAGAGACGCCAGCAATCCGCTCACGTCACCCACGACTCCGCCGCCCAGAGCTATGATCACCGCCTTGCGGTCCGCGCCGAAGCGCACCAATTTTCCGGCGAGCGCCTCCACCGTGGCCAGACGTTTCGTCGGCTCGCCGTCCGCCATAGTAATCACTTGGGGCGCAAAGCCGGCCGCTTTCAGCGAGCGGACCAACTTCGTTCCCCACCGCCGGCGCACCGGAGCAACCGTCACCACAAAAATGTGGCTGGCCTGCGGCAGCATCTCGCTCAGCATCGACCCGGCGCGAGTCAGCAGGCCGTTTTCAATCCAGGCCTGGTAAGGCCGGAGCGGCACGTGGATGGTCACTTGCGGCATCGCGTTCCATCATAGCAAGGATGAAAATGGCTTCTCTCCCCGCCGCGAAGTGGTACCATGTCCCGCCATGAAGGGTCTTCCAGCCGAGACCGACTTCGTTGTGGTGGGCGCCGGTGTGGCCGGCCTGCGCGCCGCCATTGAACTGGCCGCAGCCGGACGCGTGCTCGTCCTCGCCAAAAAAGACGCTCCCCCGCCGCAGACCTCGGACTTCCTCAGCGACGAAGACGAAATCACGCTGCACCTGCAAGACACGCTCACCTCCGGCGACGGCCTGTGCAATCAGGCAGGCGCAAAGATTCTTGTCGAAGAAGGCATCGAGCGCATTGAGGAACTGCTCAGCTGGGCAACGCACTTCGATCGCACTACAAAACTCGTTTTCTCCCAGGAAGGCGCGCGCAGTCACAACCGCATTCTGCATGCCCAAGGCGAAGCCACTGGCGTTGAAATGCTCCGCGCCCTTCACGCCAAGGCGCACTCGCTGAAGCACATTACGATCGCTCCATTTGTATTCACCACCAGCCTTCTCACGGACGGTGGATGCGTCACCGGCGTATCGGTGCTCGACGAAAAGGGAGTTCCTCTCAATATCGCCTCTTCCGCCGTGCTTCTGGCCACGGGAGGCATAGGCCAACTCTATCGCAGCACGACTAATCCAGAATCGGCCACGGCCGATGGCATCGCACTGGCATTCCGCGCCGGAGCGGAAGTCGGCGACATGGAGTTCGTTCAGTTTCATCCTACGGCGCTTTATATGAAGAAAGCGCCACGCTTTCTATTGCCGGAATCTCTCCGCGCCGAAGGCGCAGTGCTGCGCAACATTGAACTCGACCGCTTTATGGGCAAGTATCATCCCATGGGCGAACTGGCTCCCCGCGATCTGGTGGCGCGGGCCATCATTCACGAAATGGAAGTCAGTCGCGCCAAAGATCCTTTCGTATATCTCGACCTCACCCATCTCAATGCCGCGAAAGTGCAAAAACGCTTTCCGCGAGTTCATGCGACCCTCATGCGTCACAATCTCGACATCACCGAAGACCTGATTCCCGTACGTCCGGCAGCGCACTTCGCAGTCGGCGGCGTGCGTACTGATCTCGAAGGCAAGACCAGCCTCGCAGGACTTTACGCCGCCGGAGAAGCAGCCTCCAACGGAGTTCACGGTGCCAATCGCCTGCCCAGCAATTCCGTGCTGGAAGGCTTGGTGTACGGTGCGCGCGCCGGCAAAGCCATGCGCGAAGAATTGCGGCCCTCGTCCCGAGCCAGCGAGCCTCAGAAAGCCGCATATTCCAACGGTCCAGTGGATGCGGGCGCTGAAGAAACGATCACGAAGATTCAGGACCTGATGTCAAGCGAGCTCGGGATCGTCCGCATGCGTCCGGGAATGCAGAACACGGTCAATCGTCTTCAGGAAATGGCGCCCAAGCTGGCGCATCCCAGGACGCGGCGGGCGCACGAGGCAGCCAATCTGCATCTGGCCGCGTTGCTGGTAGCGCGGTCGGCCCTGGCGCGCGAAGAGAGCCGAGGATCCCACTATCGCATCGATTATCCCGATCATGACGACCGGAAATTCTTAAAACACTCCGTGGTCCGCGGCGACCGCGTCTCCTTCGTGTAACTTCGTGTCCTTCGTGGTTGAGGGTTTTCCTTCTGCAAATTGATTCACCCGCCGAGCAGCATGGGATTTTCGATCAAAAATCATCCATTCTTCTCCGGAATCGCCACTGACGACGCCACCGAAATTGCTACCACCACCGCCACCACGCTCAACATCACCGGCGTGGAAACGCGACAGTAATCCGCCGCCATCATTTTCACTCCCACCAGCACCAGCACCAGGGCAAGTCCGTAATGCAGGAAGCGGAAAATCCGGATCAATCCCGAGACCGCGAAATACATCGAGCGCAAACCCAGAATCGCCAGCACGTTTGACGTATAAACAATGAACGCATTCAGCGTAATCGCCAAAACCGCCGGAATGGAATCGACCGAAAACAGAATATCGCTGGTTTCAATCACCAGCAGAACCACGAGCAGCGGGGTGGCGTACAATCGCGAGCCCTCCTGCGGGTTGCGCACGAAGAATCGCCCGCCCCGGTAATCACTCGTCACTGGAACCAGCCGCCGCAGCGCTTTCACCAGCGGATTCTTTCCGGGATCCACTTTATGATCTCCCATCACTCCAATGCGAATTCCGCTGTAGATCAGCAGGCCGCCGAACAAATAAAGCACCCAGTGAAAGCGATGCAGCAGCCCGACTCCCGCGCCAATGAAAACCCCGCGCATGGCCAGCGCGCCCAGCACTCCCCAGAAGAGCACGCGATGCTGCCGGTCTTCCGGAACCGCGAAGTAGTTGAAGATCAGGAGAAACACGAAGAGGTTGTCCACGCTGAGCGAGAGTTCCAGAACGTAACCGGTAACGAACTCGAGCGCGACCTGGTGTCCCTGCCAGAAATAAACGATGACTGCAAAAGCCGCGGCCAGCAGCACGTACAACGCGCTCCAGGCCAGCGCCTGGCGAAAACTCTGTCTCCGCCCGACGCGGTGCACGCGCAGCTCGACTGCCAGCATGCCGAGCACAAACAGGTTGAAGAGGATCCAGAAATAGAGCAAGGCAATTGCCGATTGTCGATTGCCGATTGCCGATCGCTCCAGGACAGACTCCAATCGGAGACCGGCAATTGGAAATTGAAAAAATTACTTCTCCCTTCCCCGCTTGCCGCTGACCCAATCGTCCCACAGGCCGTCGGCTTTCATCATCTCCACGCTGTTGGAATCCCGCATGGTCTGCTCGATCTCGGCGTGCGTCAATCGCGGACCGATTTTGACCGGGAGATCCGCCAGCCCCACGCTCAGCGCCGCCGCCTCGGCCACATTCTTCTTCAACTGCGCAAAGTCGACCTTGTCATAGGTATCGGAAACCGCGTGATAATTTTCGAGATAATTGGCTTCTTCCTGATCGGCCACGAACGTGGGCACGCCCTCCAGCATGAAGTCGAAATGATCGGTGCCCCACTCCATGTCGGTGTGCAGATCCTTGACGCCAAACGGCGCCATCGGAGCGATCAGTTCCTTCGCCGTGTCGACCACGTCTTTGCGGCCGCCCACAGAAAAATCAATAGTCTTGCCCGTGCCCGAATCGTAGACGATCACGCCGGCGGCCTTATCCAGTTCGTAGCGATGGCCAAGCGCATACGCGTGCGAGCCGATCAATCCTTCCTCTTCGCCGGAAAAAAGAATGAAACGAATGGAACGCCGCGGCTTCACGCCCGAGGCCTTGATCGCCCGCAGGGCATCGACGACCAGAGCGGCGTTGCAGCCGTTATCGAGCGCGCCCGTGCCCAGTTCCCACGAATCCAGGTGCGCTCCCAGAATCACAAATTCGTCCGGCTTCTCGCTGCCGGTAATTTCGGCAATCACGTTCGAGGTTTTGATTGGCCCGCCAATTTCGTTGGGAATCGAAAGATCGGCCCACACCAGATTTCCCGCCGCCAGCAGCCGCGCGATACGTTCGCCATCTTCCCGCGCCACAATCACCATCGGCAGCTTGTCGATCTCTCCATCCCCCGAATTCGTGTGCCGGTAAAGGATGTCATGCTCGCGCGTCGCCATAAACGCCACGGCCCGCGCCTTCCCTTTTACCGCCAGATCGACGATGGGCGGAGCTTTCTCATATTCCGCGAACAAATCGTCCCACGTCTTGAGCACCACTGTGTGCACCAGCACAATCTTGCCCGCAATGTCGCCGGCTTTCTTGAAATCCGCTTCCGTTCCGTCGCCCACGTCCACCATCGGCACGTGCTTCACTGGCGCGAGCGCGGGCGCCCACGCCACAGAAACGGCGTGCACGCGAAATGGCGACAGCACCGTTCCCCCTCCAACCTGTGTCGGATTCACCTGGTACGCGGTCGTCGCCGTCATTTCCGTGTCGCCTTCCGCCCACGAATTCTGAATGCTGAAGCTTTCCGTATGCACCGAGTCGGCTCCCGCCGCGGTAAAAGCCTGGATGCCCCATTGCACGGCATGCTGCATGGCCAGCGTTCCAGGAACGCGCCCGCCAATTTCATCCGTCAGCCGCCGCAGGTTTTCTTCCAGCGGCGAAGGCTGCAGCGCAGCCTGTATGACCTGATTCTCTTCTGGAATGCCGGCCTGGGGCTGGGGCCGAGGAGTTGCAGCAAGGCAGATAAAACTGAAAATGCAAAAGCAGAACAGAGCGTTCAGGATTCGCATATGGGCTGCATTAGAAATGAAATCCGGGAAAAGCGCAAAGAAGCGGAACGTAGGCGGGTCCTCAACCTGACGCCGAAGCAAACCACAACCGCCAACCAAGGCTCAAGGAACCCTGCCGATGAGTTCCTTCGTGCAACTTCGTGTCCTTCGTGGTTATTGATTTCCCGGTCCAAGCCGCCTTCACTTCGGCGGCAGCGGTTCCATCCTGTCCAAAATCCGGATCGTCTCCAGCACCACGCTGCCCACAATTTCCAGACTTTTCGGGCTCAGCTTGTCGACCGTGTCCTGCGGCGTGTGCCAGAAAACGTTGTTGTATCCGTAATCGAAGTCGATCAGGTCGGCGCAAGGCACGCCGCGCTTCATAAAAGGAATGTGGTCGTCGGAAACCTGGTTGTCGCGACCAAAGAAATGCGATTGATATCCCAGCCGCGTCGCTGCCTCGTAGACTGTGCTCTCCAGCCATGGCGTCGAATTCTCGTCGCGATCGATATTCAGATCGGCATCGCCAATCATATCCGCCAGCAGAAACGCCTTGATCTTTTTCAGCGTTCCATCGGCCTGCCACTTCTCCGCCAGATGCGTAATGCCGTAGAGACTGTCATCCATGAACGGCATTTCGGTGTCCGGCTTCATCGCCTCCTCGGCGTCGTCCCACACCAGCCAAACGCTGTAGCCCTCGCGCGGCTTGCCGCGGAATTGACTCGCCAGTTCGAGCAGCAGCGCGCTCGACGATCCCCCGTCGTTGGCGCCAACATAAGAAGTGTCGCGCAGCGGATAATTCGTGTCGTAGTGGCTCGCCACCACGATAATCCCGTCTTTCTTCCCCGGAAATTTAGCCACGATGTTGTGCACCGGAAATTTCCCCACGGGCGTGTCCGCGGTAAAGGAATCGTCTTCCACCTGATCGCCGCTCAAATGCGCCGCCAGAAATTCCTCCACCTTCTTGTGATTCGCACTGCCCAGCGGCCGCGGCCCGAACTTCACAATATCTTTCACATACTGCATGGCGCGCTCGCCGTCGAACGTGGCCGGAGCCCCGCGATCCGCAGGAAAATTCAGCACCGGCATTGGCGCTGCAGCCGGCACAGGCGGTTGCGATGCTTGCTTCTGCGTGCTCTCCCTGTCGCGATCGCACGCAACCACGATCAGCACGCCCGCCAGCAGAATCCAGCGCAGCCATCTCGCCGCATTCATTTCGCCCTCTTCTCCTCACGCGCCTGCCGCTGCTTGGGATGCACCAGCCACGCCACGCCCACGCTCACCAGGTACAGACCCAGCATCGGCGCCGCGAAGATGCACATGTTCACAATATCGGGCGTCGGCGTCACGACCGCGGCAATCACAAAGATAATCAGGATCGCGTAGCGAAAATGCCTCAACATGAAGGCCGGACTCACGATCCCCATCAGCGCCAGAAAGAAAATCAGGATCGGCATCTCGAAGATCAGTCCCATGCCCAGCACGACGCTGAGGAACAGCTGTGTGTACTCTTCGACCGTGACCATCGGCGCGAACTGGTGACTGAACTCGATCAGGAAACTGAGTACCCGCGGAAAAACGATGCGGTATCCGAAATATCCGCCGCCGCAAAACAACGTGATGGTCGACACCATAAACGGCACAACGTAGCGCTTCTCCCGGCGGTAAAGTCCGGGCGAAATGAACATCCACACCTGATACAACACGAACGGCGAAGTCAGGAACAATCCGGCCAGCGCCGAAATCTTCAAGAAAATGTTGAAAGGGTCGGTGGGATTCAGATAGGTCAGCTTTTCCGGCAGCCCATTCGCGCGCAGCGCATCCGTAATGGGCTTCTGCATGACCGCATAAATGCGCTCGTGATATCCCCAGCAGGCGCCGAATCCCACGGCCACCGCGGCAATGGAATACACAATCCGCTTGCGCAGCTCCTCGAGATGATCGAGGAAGCCCATGGTGGGCATGGACTCTTTGTCGTTCTCGCCGCCGGCGCCCGCGGCCGCCGGCTCAGGCATGTGATTCCTGCGCCGGTTCGGGCTGGGTCTCCGGAGTCCGGGGTTCCGGAGGCTGCATTTCCTGAGGCTGCATTTCCTGAGAAGAACCGGAGGTCACGGCGTCGCTCGTCAAGCCATCCGAGGACGGAATCGCCTCGGTAGCAACGACCGCAACTTGTGCAGCCGCAGATTCCGAGACAACGTCCGCCGAACCGGCCAACGTCACCGGCAATTCCCCTCCCGCACTCAGACTGCGGCTGGCTGTTCCTTCCGGCGGCGAACTGGGCGGAAAAATCGTCGTCTTCGGCTTCGTGCTCTCCACTTCAAGGTGGGCGATCTCCTGCTCGATCTGTGATTTGAACTCGTTCGAGGCCCGCCGGAATTCGTTCAGCATCTTTCCCACTTGCCGCGCGATCTCCGGCAACTTCTTTGGCCCAAACACAACCAGCGCCAGAAAGAACAGGAAGATGGTTTCGGAAAAGCTCACGCGCTTCATCATACTGCCCCGGAACGAAACGCGGCAATCACCGCCAGACCAGCTCGTAGCCAGATCGTCCTCTGCATCTTCCCGGATATCGCCGCCTCGCCCCCTCCGCTGGGTCGTGTCGCCGCGGCAACCCAGCAAGCCTCGTGTTCCAGCAGCCGGAAGGCACTTCCACCCTCCCCGCCGCATCCAACAAACAGGGCTCTCAAGGACCCAGTTACCGATGGTGACCATCCCTGTTTAGCCCAGTCTAAGCTAGTGATATACTGCGTTTAAGCAGCAGTAGCTGGGGTGAAGGCAAACCCTCAACAAAGGATTTCAAGATGGCTGGTAGTACTCGCCGATCGCTCTCTCTGGTAACTTTTTTTCTTGTCGCCTGCGGTTTTCTCGGCATTCTCTTCGCCCAGCGGAGCGGCCAGCAGCCCTCCATGGCCACCGACTCCGACGTCAAAGACAGCCTCAAGCAGTTCACCGACGTCTACGCCCTGGTCGAGGAAAATTACGCCGAACCCGTCAACCCCGACAAGGCCATCTACGACGGCGCCATCCCCGGCATGTTGCACGCGCTCGATCCGCACTCCAATTTCTTCGATCCCAAGTCCTACGCGCTTATGCGCGAAGACCAGCGCGGCAAGTACTACGGCGTGGGCATGACTGTTGGCCCGCGCAACAATAAGGTCATCGTCATTTACCCCTTCGTCGGAACCCCGGCCTATAAGGCCGGCATTCATCCCGGCGACGTCATCATCGCCGTCGACGGTAAGTCCACTGAGAATATGAGCACCGGCGATGTCGCCGATCTGCTCAAAGGCCCGAAGGGCACCACGGTTCACATCAGCATCTCGCGCGAAGGCGTCGAAAAGCCCATGGAGTTCACGCTCATCCGCGACGAAATTCCGCGCTACTCGGTTGATGTTCACTTCCTCATTCGCCCCGGCATCGGCTACATGCACGTCAACGGATTCAACGAGACTACCGAGCAGGAAGTTTCCAACGCCCTCGACGAATTCGGCGATCTGAAAGGTTTAATCCTCGACCTGCGCGGCAATCCGGGCGGCCTGTTGAGCGAAGGCGTCGGCGTGGCCGACAAGTTCCTCAAGAAGGGCCAGCTCATCGTTTCGCATCACGGCCGCGCTTCGGCCGAGAAGCGCTACGTCGCCCAGCACGGCAACGGCGGCAAGGATTATCCCATCGTAGTGCTGGTCAACCGCCTCACCGCCTCCGCTGCGGAAATCGTTTCCGGCGCGATCCAGGATCACGACCGCGGCCTGATCGCCGGCGAAGTCACCTTTGGCAAAGGTCTGGTCCAGACCGTCTATCCGCTCTCGGAAAACACCGGCCTCGCCCTCACCACGGCTCATTACTACACGCCCAGCGGACGCCTGATCCAGCGCGATTATTCGAACATTTCGCTCTACGACTACTACTACAATCGGGATGACATCGCCAGCACCGCCAATCGCGAAGTCAAACTCACCGACAGCGGGCGCACCGTCTACGGCGGCGGCGGCATCACCCCAGACGTCAGCATTCCTCCGGTCAAAACCAATCACTTCCAGGACACGCTGATGCAACACTACGCCTTCTTCAACTTTGCCAAGGTTTACATCCTGAACCACCATCCGTCGAAAAGCTTCGAAGTCGACGACGCCACCATGCTCGACTTCCGCAAGTCTTTAGATGAAGCCGGCATTCCCTACACCCAGGCCGATTTGATGGATAATAGCGACTGGCTGAAGGCCAACATCAAGGCGGAAATCTTCATTGACGCCTTCGGCGAGGACGAAGGCATGAAAGTCCGCGCCGAAACCGATCCGCAGGTGGTCCGGGCGCTTGAGCTTCTGCCGCAAGCAAAAGCCCTGGCCGACAACGCCCGGAAAATCATCGCCGAGCACAACGCCGCCCCGGCCTTCGGCCGGTAGAAAAATTCGGTGGCGGCTCAGTGCCTTCCATGGCGTCATCCCGAGCGGAGCCGTCTTTCATGCAGCCATAGCCGGAAGATCCATGCAGTCGTGCTCGGTGGGAAGTTCTACCCGATGGCCGCAATGAGCGCGCAGGCACTTCGAGACGTGGAAAATCAGTAAAAAATCAGGCCACGGATTTACCCGGATCTTCACGGACACCCAAAAGAGAATTTCTAAAAGGCTTTATCCGTGAAAATCTGTGAAAATCCGTGGCCAAGATCTTTCTGAGTACTGGGTACTGGCTACTGAGTACTGAGTACTGACTACTGACTACTAGTATTCCGCCAGTTCCTTCATCGCCAGAAACAAATCATTCGGCTGCGGCAGAATCGCGTCTTCCAGAATCGGCTGGTAGGCAACGAACACATCTTTCGCCGCCACGCGCCGCACCGGCGCATCGAGCTTGTCGAAAAGCTGGTCGGCGACGCGCGCCGCAATTTCCGCCCCGTAACCCCAGCTCAGCGTGTCTTCGTAGGCCACCAGCACGCGGTTGGTCTTCGCCACCGAAGCCGCAATCGTATCCCAGTCAAACGGATTCAGACAGCGCAGGTCGATCAACTCGACCTTCACTCCCTGCTCCCGTTCCAGCTTCTGCGCCGCCTGCAGCGCCCGCGGCACCACCGCGCCATAAGTGATCACCGTCAAATTGTCACCGGGATGCACAATCTTGGCCTTGCCGAACGGAATCATGTATTCCGGTCCGGGATAAGCCGCCCGCCCAAACGCTTCGCGATATAAACGCTTGTGCTCGAGAAACAGCACCGGATCGTCGCAGCGAATCGCCGTCCGCAGCAACCCGGCCGCATCAAGCGAGTTCGACGGAAACACTACGCGCAGCCCCGGAATATGCGTGAACATGCTCTCGCCGCACTGCGAGTGATAAATCGCGCCCCCCGTCAAATATCCGCCAATGGCCACGCGAATCACCACCGGACAAGAAAATCCGTTATTCGATCTCCACCGGATCACGCTCAGCTCGTCGCGAATCTGCATCATTGCCGGCCAGATGTAGTCGAAAAACTGAATCTCGACGACCGGCTTCAGCCCGCGCGTCGCCATTCCCGTCGCGCGCCCCACAATCGCAGCCTCGGCCAGCGGAGAATTAAACACGCGGTCGGCGCCAAACTCGTTCTGCAGTCCAAACGTCAGCTTGAAGACTCCGCCCTTGCCCTTGACCAGCTTGCGCTTCAAATATTCTTCGCGGCTGCAGTCGGCCACGTCTTCGCCGAAAATCACGATGCGCTCATCGCGCTTCATTTCATCGCGCAGCGTAGCCGTGATCAGATCGGCCATCGTCTTGGCGGCCGGCTTCTTGCCATCGGCCGCAGCCTCAACCGCTGCCGGCTGCGTGTCGAAGGCCGCCGAAGTCGGATCGATGTCAGGCGAATACACAAACTGCATCACCGATTCGGGCGCGGGCGGCAGCGCTTCCAGCGCCAGATCGACCGCGGCCTGCAACTCGGCTTCAACTTCTTTTTCGAGCTGGTTGATTCCCTTTTCGTCGAGCACGCCTTCGCGCAGCAAAAACATCTGCGTGCGCGTCACCGGATCGCGCTGCGCATCGCGTTCGCGCTCGGCGTCGGGACGATACAGCCGCTCGTCATCCGACAGCGAATGCGAATAGGGACGAATCACATGCGCATGCACAAACGCCGGCCCGTGTCCCTCGCGGCAATAACGCCCCGCCCGCTGAAACGCGGCATAGCTGGCAACCACATCGGTGCCGTCCACTTCTTCAAAATGAAAATTGGGGAACCCCGAAACCAGCCGCGAAATGCTTCCCCCGGCCGTCTGCACTTCCACCGGCACGGAAATCGCGTAGCCATTGTCTTCCACGCAGAAAATCACCGGCAGCTTGCCCAGCGCCGCTGCGTTCATCGCCTCCCAGAACTCGCCCTCGCTCGAAGTGCCGTCGCCCAGCGAAACGTAGGTGACTTCGTCGTTCTTGAAAGAAACCGTTCTGAACTGGCGATAGTCGAAAGAAGCCGTGGGTGCGGGTGCCCCATTTCTCGCGTCCTTTGCGAGAAGTGGGGATTTTGAATTCTCCGAAGATGACGGCGAAGGAATTTCCGCCGCGCCCGGCCGCCGCGCCAAATATCTTCCGCCCTCGGCGCATCCCACCGCCTGCAGAATCTGCGACCCCGTCGGCGACGACTGCGTCACAATATGCAGGCTCGGATAGCTCCAATGCGACGGCATCTGCCGCCCGCCTGAACTCGGATCGTTGGCCGCGCCCACGCCTTGCAGAAACATGTCATAGGGCCTCACGCCCAGCGCCAGGCACAGCCCGCGGTCGCGATAATAGGGATAGAACCAGTCGTACCCGGGCTTGAGCGCCAGCCCCGCGGCGACGCCAATGCCTTCATGTCCCGCCCCCGACATCTGGAAAAAGATTTTTTGCTGGCGCTTGAGCAGGATTTCGCGGTCGTCGATGCGCCGCGAGGTATAGATCAGGCGATAGGCCTGGATGAGTTTCTCCCGCGTAAGTCCTTCATAAAGCTTGGACTTCTTCGTCGTGACAGGCGTGGTCGTGACAGGCGTGCCGTTGGCCGTCAGGTTGAGCTTAGGGTCGGTTTTAGTTGTGGCCATCCGGTTCCTGGGTCCCCACTCGAATTGGATGCAGCCGGGCCTGCCGCGATTTCACGTTTCTGCTTCCCCGAAATCTGCCTCTCCGCGGAACGAGGAAGGAGGAACGAGGGACTCGGTCGACGCGTGAAACCTGTTGCATTGTATATGGAGACCGCCCGTTGGAAAAGCCAGAAGTTCTTCTCTATCGAGATAGCCGGGTTCGGTTCATTGCCGTCCGATCCCGTCGATTTCCTTCTTCAGCGAGAAGCGGTCGAGCGTGGACAGCGGCAGGCTCAGGAACAATCCGATTCGGCGGTCGAGCAGGAAGAATGCGTCGCGAAACGCTCTTTCAATCCGCTCGCGGCTGCCTTGCGCCGCCGCAGGATCGGAAACTCCCCAGTGCGCCGTCATCGGCTGCCCCGGCCATACTGGACACACTTCGTTGGCGGCGTTATCGCAGACCGTAAAAACGAAATCCATCTCAGGAGCCCCAGGCTTGGCAAATTCGTCCCAACTCTTGCTGCGCAGGCCAGCGGTCGAAAGATGCGCCGCCTCCAGTTGCCGCACCGCCTCCGGCCGCACCGCTCCCGCCGCATGGCTCCCCGCGCTGTATGCGGTAAAGTCAGGCTGGCGCTTCCCCTTCAAAATGGCTTCGGCCATGATAGAGCGCGCCGAGTTTCCAGTGCACAGGAACAGCACGTTGTAATGGTCTTTCATTGCAGTCGTACCATTCGGATCGTCCCAGTTCGATCAGCGTCTCGCGTCAGTTGCAGCACGTCGGCCCGCAGCAAGCTTGCGCGCTTCTTTCCTTTGCGGCAGGCTTCACGGCGCGGATGAAGGCGCTGAAGAACTTTCCGTCGACCTGCGACGCCAGCGCGTCCACATCGATTCCCTGCCCGGACAGAAATTCGCGCGCATCTTCGGCGCAACAAACGCGCGTAGGCTCAATCTCGATCTGTTCGAACCCGGAGGCCTGCAGTTTCCCGCGATATTCGGTCTCTTCGAGCGCGCCGGCAATGCAGCCCACCCAGGCCAGCACGCTCTGCCGAATCTCGGGCAGGATTTCGCCGCGGGTCACCACATCCGACACGGCAAAGCGACCGCCCGGCCGGAGCACGCGAAACGCCTCGCGCAAGACTTTATCTTTGTCCGCCGAAAGATTGATCACGCAATTGGAGATGATCACGTCGACGGAATTCGCAGGCAGCGGAATGCTCTCGATCTCGCCCTTCAGGAATTCGACGTTGGCAACTCCTGCCTTGCGCTTGTTCTCGTTGGCCAGCGCCAGCATCTCGTCGGTCATGTCGAGACCGTAAGCTTTGCCGTTCGGGCCGACACGACGCGCCGAGAGCAGCACATCGATGCCTCCGCCCGAACCCAGATCCAGCACCGTCTCTCCCGGCTTCAACTCGGCCAGCGCCGTCGGATTGCCGCAGCCCAGCGAGGCCAGCAGCGCTTCTTCGGGAATCTGCCCCGCCTGCGCCGCGTCGTACAGGTTCGCGGTAATCGGATCGGCGCAGCCCTTCCCGGCAGCCGCTCCGCAACACGAACTGCCTCCCGACCGCACCCGCAACGCGGCCTCGCCATATTTCTGTCGTACGACGTTCTTGATCCGCGTGCCCTCGTCAGGCTGGTTTCGCGCCTCGCCGTCGGAGGGTTTTGGGAACGGCACGGCTTCAGCCCGGCTCGGCACTTCGCGAGCGAAAGGTTTAGGGAAGGGCACGGCTTCAGCCGTGCCGTCAGTCGCCCCTGAGATCGCGGGCTTCAGCCCCCGAGGGACTTGGCCAAGGTCAGATCGCGTACTCATGATTCCATCTCCTATTTGCAAATCTGCACAATGTCTTGCGGCTTCACCGCTTTGTTACGCGTACAACATTCGGCATAAAGAAACTGCAACAACTCCTGCAACGCGCCAGTATTCGCCGTATAGCGCAGGAACGTTCCCTCGCGCTGCACCTCCACCAGGCCTTCGGAGCGCAACTTGTCGAGATGATGGGAGAGCGTCGAGTTGGGAATCTCCAACTCGTCCTGAATCTCGCCGACCACCATGCCTTCAGGATGCGCCGACAGCAACAGCTGCATAATCCGCAGCCGAGGCTCAGTCCCCATGGCGGAAAACATGTCGGCGTATTTAGCAACCCGCTCGCTCGATTTACTGGCCACAGAACTCCGAGTCATGGACATCTCCATATTTCGACAATACTAGAAATATGGTTTCATAACAAGCCTGTCATCCTGAGCAACGCGAAGGATCGATGCAACTCGCTGGCACTGAGGCGCTGCCGACAAAGTGCATAGATCCTTCGCGTTGCTCAGGATGACAGTGCGTGGCATTAAGCAGGCGTTTGAAATTCGCCCCTACGTCGCCGGCGGAAGCACTGCTGGGACGCCAGATCCCACCCGCCGGGCGCGAAATTGCCCACCGCCGAGGTCAGGCTGCTGACGCAGTAGCGCTGCGTGTTTTATGCTGAAAGAACATGATTCGCACTCTCCGCGCCTTCGATCCGCATTCCATCCGGCTGGTGATCTTCGATCTTGATGGGACGCTGATCGATTCGCGCCTTGACCTGGTGCACTCGGTCAACGCCGCGCTGCGCCACATCGGGCGGCCTGCGCTGCCCGACGATGTGATCGCCAGCTACGTGGGCGACGGCGCGCCCATCCTGATTCGGCGCGCACTCGGTGGCGAGGTGGTCGACGACACGCTGGTCCGCAAGGGGCTGGAATTTTTTCTGGCCTATTATCGCGAACACAAGCTCGATCACACCACGGTCTATCCCGGCATCGCCGACGCGTTGGCCGCGATCCAGGCGTCATCGAACGGCAGCCCCAACGCTACGCTGCGCAAGCTGGCCGTGCTGTCGAACAAGCCGGTGAATCCGTCGCGCGCGATTGTCGAGGCATTAGGTTTGGGAAAGTTTTTCGCGCAGGTCTACGGCGGAAACAGTTTCGCAACCAAGAAGCCCGACCCCGAGGGCGCGCGCAAGTTGGTTCAAGAGTGCGGAGTGCGTCCCGAGCAGGCCGTCATCGTCGGCGACTCCCACACCGACGTCGAGACCGGGCACAACGCCGGCCTGTGGACGGTCGCCGTCACCTACGGCTTCGCCCCGCATACTCTCGAACAGGCTTCGCCCGATGTGGTCGTCGACCATCCCCAGGAGTTGGCCACAGTATTTTCCGCGTAGATCGTCGTCGCTGTCTTTCGTCGCGGTTTCTCCCGCCAGTTCACCAGGACAGGCTCCAGATTCACAGAGCGGAAAAAGTGTAGCGGAAAAGTGTGCGGTGATATGGGGTGGTCGAAAATGGCGTTTTTGCTGCATCGGAAATGGTGCAACCACGACGCAACGCACTGATTTCCCTGCACTTCACAGGCCTCATGATTTGTGTAAAAGATTAACCGTATCTATATGATAACAATACACTTAAATATTCCCGTTAAACCGTTTTAACTCGCCGCTGGCGCTCCTCGAATCGCTACCCATGCGACGGGTCGGGCCGAGAGGTTTCTACCGCCAGGCTGGCTCCGCAATCGCCGCACGGGGCATCTGTGAAAGCCAGCGGCAGGCTCCTTCGACCCAATTTTTCGCGTTTCACTCTTCACTCTTCGCTCTTCGCCCCACGCCAATGGATTCTCTCTCCCTCGTCACGCTCCACTCTCCCCTAGCCGTAGCGAATGGTTGAGGCCCCTTCGTGTGACTTCGTGTCCTTCGTGGTGATTGGTTTGGCTCCCAGGGTCAAAATGAACCCCCGTATCCACGACAAGGCTTCGACCAGAGGCTCGCCTACGCTACACTGCTGCCAGCAAATCTGCTCCCAGCAAATGAAGACCAGACAAAACCAGACAAACGCCAACCACGCCTCCACGAACGACTTCAACAAGCAGGAACTGCGCAAGCTGCGCAGCCTGAAAAATCCTTACGGCATTCAGAAGTTTCTCGACGACATGCCGTATCACCTGGAAGACACGGCATGGTCTCCGCGAAAAGTGTTGGCCGAAAGGACTTCGCATTGCCTGGAGGGCGCGATCTTCGCTGCGGCAGCGCTGCGTGCGAATGGATATCCTCCACTGCTGCTGGATCTTGAGGCCGATCATGACACCGACCATGTGCTTGCCGTTTTCCGCGAGGAAGGCTGCTGGGGCGCCGTGGCCAAGTCCAACTACAGCGGATGCCGGTGGCGCGAGCCGGTCTACCGCACGCCGCGCGAACTGGCATTGAGTTACTTCAACGGTTACTTCAACCTGCGGCGAGAGCGCACGCTGCGCCGTTATTCCCTGCCCGTTAACCTCAAGCGCTTTGACCGCCAGAACTGGATGACCACCGACCAGCCGGTATGGTTTGTGGTGTATCACCTGTTCGACATCAAGCATTATTCCCTGCTCACCAAGAATCAGGAAAAACGGCTACACCGGCTGGATCAAAGGCTCTTTGACGCCGAATGTTTAGGAAAAGCTTATAAAGCAAGAGATTAATCCCCCATGTTCCTCCGGCTCGCGGGTTTCCGATCAAACTGAACCTTTTCGCGCTGAAGCTTTTCGCGGCGAATGCCGATGAACCTAGCGTCGCGGAGTCCGGCTCACTCTGCTGTCACTTGTCGCGATTGGGAGCAGGCGGAGAGCGTTGCCGGAGGCTGGGGGTTGGATTGGATCTTCGTGGTGAGCCTGAAAACGACCACAACCTGTCTGCAAATGGCCAGCCGAAATTTCTGGTGGAGAATCGTGTCCGCCCGCGGTTCAAGCTGGAAATCCCCATCCGGATTTATCCGCGCAACTCCAGTGTGGTCCGCGGGCACACTGTGGACCTCAGCGAGACCGGGATTGCGGCCATGCTGCGCGAGGAAGTTCCGCTGGGCGAGGTAGTTCGCCTCGAGTTCACGCTGCACCACGGACCGGTCGAGATTCACGCCCTGGTCCGGCAACGCAACGCCTTCCGCTACGGCTTTCAGTTCGTAGAGAGCAGTTCAGCCAACGACATCATTGGCCGGACGTGCCGCGAGTTCGAACTGGAAATCGCCCTGAGGGTTGCAAAAGCCCGCTAGGGCGCCGGTGACTCTCCTGAGCTTTCCATCGTGCTGTCTTCCCAATCTCTGCGAAATCTCGTCGTGTGCCGTCGAATTACTTTTTGTTAAATCCTTAGGGACCCTGGGTTCCTCTAAAGCACATAGGATATCTCTATGAAGATCTGGGGCCTCGCGCTCGCGCTGGTGGTGTCAACGTGGTTCGTGTGGTGTAACCCGGTTGCGGCTCAGGAAGAGCCTTCATCTCCACCGGCCGCGCAAAACGATGCTGCCCACGCGGCTGATGCCTCCAGCCCGGAAACCGTCAAGCATGACTCGCCGGCAAACGGCGCGCCCGGCGAGGCGTCCAGGCTCGACTTGACTCCTGACGCCAGTGGCAATCTTTCCCAGGAACAGATGCAGGCCTTGCTGCGCGTGGTCGCCGACAAGGACATGGAGAACGATAAACTGCAGCGCGACTACACCTACATCGAACATGACGTCGAGAATAAGCTGGATGGCCATGGCGAGACCAAGTCGACCGAACTCCGCACCTACGACGTTCTTGAGATCTACGGCGAGCAGGTACAGCGGCTGATCGAAAAAGACGGCAAGCCGCTTGACGCCCAGGACGCGGCCAAGGAAGACGAAAAGATCCAGAAGATCATCGACAAGCGCAAGAACGAATCCGACGACGAACGCAGGAAGCGGGAAGAGAAAGAAGAAAAAGAGCGCGAGGAAGACCGCGCGTTCGTGCGCGATGTGGCCGACGCCTACAACTTCACGCTGGTGGGTTCGGAGCCGGTCGGCGGGCGCGACGCATGGGTGATCGCGGCGGAACCGCGCGCAGGGTTCGTGCCCCATGCCAAGGACGGCAAATATCTGACCAAGTTCCATGGCCGGGTCTGGATCGATAAGAGCGATCTGCAGCTGGCCAAGCTCGATGTGGAGTGCATGGATGCGTTTTCGTGGGGATTATTTCTGGCACGATTCCACAAAGGCTCGCGCTTCATGATAGAGCAGACCAGGGTGAACGATGAAGTCTGGCTGCCGCGGCATGTGACCTTCAAGCTGGATGCGCGGGTAGCGTTGTTCAAGGGATACAACCTCGAGAACGAGCAGACCTTCAACGATTACAAGAAATTTCGCACTTCGACCAGGATTCTGGGAATGAGTGAAGTGAAGCAGCCGAAGCGGGAGCAGTAGGCAAGCCGTCGGTGAACCCGAGCGGCCTCCGCAAACATCTACTACGAATTACGCTTAGGAATTACACTGCAAACAGACAACAATCTCTCTGGGTGACGCGATGACTTCTCCGGTTGTTCCAGTTGCTGCTGCGGCTTCTAACATCGCCAACGTTTATCCGGCGGTCGATCACGCCCAGGCGTTTCCCCACCTTACTCCGGAACAGGTCGCGCGTGTGCGCAATGCGGGCAAAGTACGCGCGGTCGAAGTAGGCGAGATTCTGTTCGAGCCGGGGGACATCAACGTTGCGTTTTTTGTACTGCTCTCGGGAAGCATGGACATTGTGCAGCCCGACCTGAATGGCGAACGGCTGATCACGACGCACCAGGCCGGAGCGTTCACCGGCGAGATGACCATGATCTCAAACCGCGGTGCGCTGGCGCGCGGGCGGGTGACGGCGCCAGGCGAGTTTCTTGAACTTTCGTCCCACGATTTTCTGGCGCTGGTGGCGCGTGACGCGGAGTTGAACGAGATCTTCATGCGCGCGTTTATTCTGCGCCGCATTTTGCTGCTTTCCAGCGGATTCGGCAACGTGGTTCTGATGGGCTCGCGCCATTCGGCGCAAACCCTGCGCCTGCGCGAGTTTCTGAGCCGCAACGGGCATCCCCACACTTACGTCGATCTGGACGTGGACAAGGGCGCGCAGGAATTGCTGGACCGGTTCGCGGTGAAGGTGGAGGAAATTCCCGTGGTCATCGGCAATGGGCAGACGGTCATGCGAAATCCCACGACGCAGCAACTGGCGAAGTGCCTGGGATTGAATAGCGTGCTTGAGCCTTCGCAGGTGCGCGACGTGGTGATCGTGGGCGCCGGACCTGCCGGACTGGCCGCTGCAGTGTATGCGGCGTCGGAAGGGCTGGATGCTCTGGTGATTGAAACCGAATCTCCGGGCGGACAGGCGGGGTCGAGCTCGAGAATCGAGAATTATCTTGGTTTCCCCATGGGCGTTTCGGGACTGGAACTGACGGCGCGCGCCACCACGCAAGCGCAGAAGTTCGGGGCGAAGATGAGAGTAGCTTCCAGCGTAACCCGCCTGAAATGCGATCAGCGGCCTTATGAAGTGTTGCTCGACGATGGGCAGAGCATTCCCGCGCATACGATCGTGATCGCCAGCGGCGCGCATTACAACAAGCCGGGCATCGAAAACTTGAAGCGCTTCGAGGGGCTGGGAATTTATTACGGGGCAACGTTCATTGAAGCGCAGGTGTGCGGGAGTGAAGAAGTAATTGTGGTGGGCGGGGGAAATTCCGCGGGTCAAGCCGCGGTCTTTCTATCGCGGACGGCGAGCAAGGTTCACATGCTGGTGCGTTCGAATCAGCTGTCGGACACGATGTCGCGCTACCTGATCCAGCGGATCGAAGAGAATCCGGTGATCGACGTGCGCTACTGCACAGAGATTGTTGGGCTCGACGGCGAATCGCAGCTGGAGCGGGTAACGTGGCGCAATAAGAACACGGGAGAGACAGAAATGCATCCGATCCGGCATGTGTTCATCATGGCGGGCGCCTCGCCGCGGACGAAGTGGCTGAGCGGTTGCCTCGCACTCGACGACAAGGGATTCATTCTGACCGGCCGCGATCTGGATCCGATTGCGAAAGAAGCAGGCTGGACGCTGCCGCGGCGTCCGCAGATGCTTGAGACCAGTCTGCCCGGAGTTTTTGCCGTGGGCGACGTAAGGGCGAACAGCGTGAAGCGTGTGGCTTCGGCCGTGGGTGAGGGAGCGATTGCGGTGTCGCTGGTGCACCGGACGCTGGCGGAGTTATAGCGGAGTAACGGGAATATTCCGCTTTGCGGCAAGAAGTGGACTCGATAAGATGGCATCAGCCCTTGATTTTGAAAGGCCGATTTGAAAGGCCTATATGCCCCTTGATTGGTCGCAATGTCCGCATGTCGAGAGCGTCCCTGGCAAGGTAAGCGGTGCTTGGGTTTTTCGTGGCACGCGGATGCCCGTAGCTACGGTCTTCGAAAACCTCGAAGACGGTATGACTATCGACGAAGTGGTGGAGCAGTTCGCCGTTACTCCGGAACAAGTCAAGGCAGTGCTGGAATTTGCGGCGCGTAGCCTGGACTCCACGCCCATGGCCGGCGAAGCTCGGCCTTCCGATGCTCATTCTCTTTGACCATGGCACCCCGAGAGGGATAGCACGTTCGCTGACGGGGCACGAAGTCAGAGAGGCACAAGCTCTGGGGTGGGATCGGCTCACGAACGGCGAGCTGCTGGCCGCCGCCGAAGAATCCGGATTCGACGTCTTACTCACGACCGACAAGAACATCCGCTACCAACAAAATCTTACGGGACGGAAGATCGCGGTCACCGTCTTGGGTCAAGGCAGATGGCGGCTGATCCGGCTGGCGATCCCGCAGATCGTCGCTGCCGTGGACGCGGCAAAACCGGGGACCTATGCTGAGGTGGAAATTCTTGATTAGCCAGCCGCGCCTTACGTCTTTTGTCCTTACAGGTTCAAGTTGGGTGGGTCAAGGAGCGATTGCGCTGTCGCTGCTGCATCGAGCGCTGGGGGAGTCGTAAGTCCAGCCTATAAGTCCGCGGAGAAATCTTGGCCAAATCACGCAGAGAATTCCTGACAACTACATCGCTGGGATTGCTGGCGGCGACGGCGTTTTACGGCCAGTCGCAGGAACCCTCGACTTTGCCGCCGGGCGCGCCGCCTGCGTTTGGAACGGGCCCAGCGGTGGGGCCGGAAGTTTCGGTTTCGACATTTGCCGAGGCCGAGAAGCTGGTGCAGTTTCCGCTGAGGCCGGACGAACGCGCCATGGCCGCGGCGAGCTGGCGCAGAGCCCTGGCATCGGTGTACGAGCGGCGCACCGGGCCGCGCAAGTTGGCGCTCGAATCGACACTGGCTCCGGCGACGCGGTGGAATCCCATGATTCCAGGCGCGATGATTCCGGGCGCGAAAGCTCTAGCGCAGCGCGATCGGTTTGTGCGAAGCGTGGCGAGCACGGCATCCCCGCCTACGAAAGATGAAGACATTGCGTTTGCGCCGGTGACGCAGCTCTCAGGATGGATTGAGAAGCGGCAGGTCACGTCGGAGCGGCTGACGCGGATTTATCTCGACCGTCTGGAGAAATTCAATCCGAAGCTGCGATGCGCCATCACAATTCCGCGCGAGCACGCGCTCGGGCAGGCGAAGCAGGCAGATAAAGAAATTTCACAGGGCAAATATCGCGGCCCGCTGCATGGAATTCCTTTTGGCGTGAAGGATCTGCTGGATACCGCGAACATACCGACGACGTATGGCGCGGAACCTTATCGCAACCGTGTTCCCGCTGAAGATGCCGTCGTGGTGAAGCGCTTGTATGCCGCGGGCGCTGTGCTGGTGGCGAAGCTGAGCATGGGAGCGCTGGCGCTGAACGATATCTGGTTTGGCGGGCAGACGATGAATCCGTGGCTGCGGGAAGAAGGAGCGTCCGGATCGAGCGCGGGGCCGGGCGCGGCGACGGCCGCCGGGCTGGTGGGATTTTCCATCGGCAGTGAAACCGGCGGCAGCATTGTGAGCCCGTCGATGCGATGTGGAGTGACCGGGCTGCGTCCGACGTATGGGCGCGTGCCGCGCACGGGCGCGATGACTCTGTGCTGGTCGCTCGACAAACTGGGGCCGATGACGCGCAGTGTGGAAGACGCAATGCTGGTGCTGGCGGCGATTTCGGGCTGGGATGGGGGCGACACGGCGAGCGTGGAGAGTTATCTGGATTTCGACGCGACGGGGAGCGTCAAGGGACTGCGCGTGGGCTATTTTCCGGCGTGGATGAACGAGCGTCCGGCGACGGATGTGGATCGCGCGGCGCTTGAGACGGCGAAGAAAGTGGGAACGGTTCCGGTTGAGGTTTCGCTTCCCGACTGGCCTTACGATTCCTTGAATCTGATTTTATTTGCCGAGGGAGCGGCGGCATTTGAAGAATTAACTTTGAGCGGCGGCCTGCGGGAGTTGAAGACACAGGTGCCGGATGCCTGGCCAAATATTTTTCGGCAAGCGCGGTTTTTGTCGGCGGTGGATTTTGTGCAGGCCGACCGGCTGCGGCGGAAAGTTGCAGAAGAGATGGCGCGGGTGATGGCCGAAGTCGATCTGCTGCTGGTGCCTTCGCTGCGAGACGAAATGCTGGTGATCAGTAACAACACGGGGCATCCATCGCTGACGCTGCGGGCTGGATTCGTGGAAGTAACGAAGGCGCGCAGCGACTGGGCGCCGGACCCGGAGCATCCACTGCCCAGGTTCGATCCGCCGCGTCGTGTGCCGCACGGCGTAACGCTGATCGGGCGGTTGTTTGACGAAGGGACGCTCGGCGCGGCGGGCGTGGCGCTGGAACGGGCGTTTGGGGTGGTGGGAGAGAGACCCGCGGGATTCTAGGTTTTTAAACCTCTGACCACAAAGTACACGAAGTATCACGAAGGAATGCTCGGTTTCACTTCGTGCACCTTCGTAGCCTTCGTGGTTATGCTTTCCTTCGCGTTTATAATAGAAAGATTCTCTGGCGACAAAATTGGCTTCTGTGGAGCTGCCGGCTGAAATCCCGGCCGAGCGTTGCCCGGGCCGACAGCCGAGGGCGGCTGTCGCTACATGGGCATTGCCTGCGACGGCTGTCTGCACGACTTCGGTTCAAGCTAAGAGCTAATAGCTAAGAGCTTCTTTTATGGACTTCAAACTTGTTTCCAGTTACAAGCCGCAGGGGGATCAGGCTAGCGCGATCTCGGCGCTGACGCGCGGATTGTTTGACCGCGAGCAGCATCAGGTTTTGCTGGGCGTCACGGGGTCGGGCAAGACGTTCACCATGGCGAAGGTGATCGAGGCGCTGAACCGTCCGACGCTGGTGATGGCGCATAACAAGACGCTGGCGGCGCAACTTTATCACGAGTTCAAGAGTTTCTTCCCGCATAATGCGGTCGAATATTTTGTTTCGTACTACGACTACTATCAGCCGGAGGCGTACGTTCCCGCCGCGGATTTGTACATTGAAAAAGAAGCGACGATTAATGATGAACTCGACAAGCTGCGTTTGTCGGCGACGCGGTCGTTGTTTGAGCGGCGCGATGCGCTGATTGTGGCGTCGGTGAGTTGCATTTACGGCCTGGGATCGCCGGAAGCGTATTACGGAATGATGCTGTTTCTGGAGCGCGGGCAAAAGATCAAGCGCGAAGACATCACGCGCAAGCTGGTCGATATTTTGTACGAGCGCACGAATGGCGAGTTCCGGCGCGGAACGTTTCGCGTGCGTGGGGATGTGATCGAGGTCTTCCCTACTTATGACGACATGGCGTATCGCATCGAGATGTGGGGCGATGAGGTTTCTGGGTTGTCGCAAATCGATCCGCTGTTTGGCACAGTGAAGCAGAAGTATATGCGGCTGCCGATTTATCCCAAGACGCATTATGTGATGAAGGAAGAGACGCGGGCATCGGCGGTGGATTCGATCAAGAAGGAATTGGCGTGGTGGGAAGTGGAGTTGGAAAAGCAGGGGCGCGTGGTCGAAGCGCAGCGCATTCATCAGCGGACGATGTTTGATCTGGAAATGATCAAGGCGATGGGCTACTGCCACGGCATCGAAAATTATTCGCGGCATTTTACGGGCCGGTTGCCGGGCGAGCCTCCGCCAACGCTGCTGGATTATTTTCCGCGGGATTCGCTGATGTTCATTGACGAATCGCATCAGACGGTGCCGCAGTTGCGCGGGATGTATGCGGGCGATCGGTCGCGAAAAGAGGTGCTCGTTGAATATGGCTTTCGCATGCCGTCGGCGCTGGATAACCGTCCACTGACGTTTGAGGAGTTCGAGCACCGCACGAATCAGATTGTGTATGTGTCGGCGACGCCGGGGCCGTATGAGCTGACCAAGTCGGCGGGCGTGGTGGTGGAACAGATTATCCGGCCGACCGGGTTGATTGATCCGCCGGTGGAGGTGCGTCCAGTGAAGGGGCAGATTGACGATCTGCTCCACGAGATTCGGGCGCGCGTGGAAAAAGGCGAGCGCGTGCTGGTAACGACGTTGACCAAGCGCATGTCGGAAGACTTGGCGGAGTATTACGCCGAGGTCGGCGTGAAGTGCCGCTATATGCATTCGGAGATCGAGACGCTGGAGCGCGTCAAAATTCTGCGCGACCTGCGCAAGGGCGAGTTCGATGTGTTGATCGGGATTAACTTGCTGCGCGAAGGATTAGATCTGCCGGAGGTATCGCTGGTGGCGATTCTGGATGCGGATAAAGAAGGATTTCTGCGGTCGTCGGGGTCGTTGATTCAGACCATTGGGCGTTGCGCGCGGCATTTGAACGGGCGCGCGATTCTTTATGCCGACCGCCAGACCGATTCGATGAAGCGCGCGATGGATGAAACTTCGCGGCGGCGCGCCATTCAGACTGCGTACAACGAGGCGAATGGGATTACGCCGGAGTCGATTGTGCGGCCACTGGACATGACGTTGGCTGCGATTGTGGCTGCGGATTATGCCGATTTGACTGCGGGAGAATCGGAGGGCATGCCCGAGTTCAAGTCGCAGGAGGAAGTGGACACGTATATCGGCAAACTCGAAAGCGATATGCGCGAGGCGGCGAAGCGGTTCGAGTTCGAGAAGGCGGCGAAGTTGCGGGATACGATTAAGGAGTTAAGGACGAAGGAGTTTTTGTTCGCGTGAGGAGAACAAATGATCGCTCTCAACGATCTTCTTGTTTCTGAACGGATCGAGCCGAAAACAGTGCTTGTGCTCCGACACAGACCACAGGAGCCACAACTTAGGCGGACGCTAGGCGGACTCGCGGCAGAGCAGCCGGTCCTGTTTAACGCGTATCAGCAGACCCAAAGTGAAAGGGTCGAAAAACAGATGCAACGTGCAAAACATGTTGCAAGCTTCATAGGCCACGAACCAAGCAAGGCGCTTTTCGTAGGCCTCTATCAGGTGGGCACGAGCAAAATTCTCACGCGCGAACAATACTGGCAGGTTCCGGAAAATATCGAGCTCCGAGATAAATTCGGAATGAGGGGATTTGTTGAGGAAAAGGACGACCGTTCCTCGATCCTTTGGTTCGATCTCGGCTTGATGGACACATATGCATGTTGGAAAGGAAAACTAATCATCTCGTGGCCTCCCCCGGAAATCTCGTGGTCGCGCTGGGCAGCGGGGAATGAGATGCCAGTGGCAGCTATTCTTGAAGAGAGCGTGCTGGAAAAACCCATGCCCAGGTGGGACGAAATCTGTTTAGCTTGGGGAGAGCTTAGTCTGTTATCCGCGACATGGAAGTCTAAGCTGGCCGAATGGAGGGCCATTTACTACATTTTTGACATTTCGGACGGGAAAGGATATGTAGGCTCTGCATACGGCGATACCAATTTGAACCGACGATGGGAAACCTATGCGACTACTGGGCACGGAGGAAACCGTCTTCTCTGCGAAAGAGATCCTAAGAATTTTCGGTTTTCGATTTTACAGAGGGTATCCCCTGATATGGATACTGAAGATGTAATTTCGCTGGAAAACACCTGGAAAAAGCGCTTGCACACGCGCGATCCCCTCGGATTAAACGACAATTAGCCCAAAGCATTCAAGAATTGGGGTAGTCGATTGGTGAGAGTATCGCAATCCCTCGCCACGAATGCATCGCCAGCAAATCCGTATCTCCGGTAATGATCGCGTCTGCCCTGCCATTCAGCGCAACTTCCAGGAACTTGTCATCCTTCGGGTCGCGGCACTCACGCACTAACTGAATAATAGGAACGAATTCGGCGACGCTCCCTAGTTGACCGACAAAGGCTTCTCGTCGTTCCGGGCTGACGTATCCGTCAAGTTTCGCGCGACGCAGCACCCGGATCAATTCCTCGTAGGTGGGCTCGGAAAGAAGAAGGAGACCGTGCTCCAACACCAGATTCACGGCTTGCCGGGGGATGGACAGCGGAAAAATCACGGCACTGACAAAGACGTTAGTGTCGACGACGATGCGACTCATATACGGCGGAATCGCCGGCTAATCGTTCAAGATATCTGCGAGGATATCCTCGGTCATGCCGCGTGCGGCAGCCTCTTCACCGATGCGGTCCATGGTGCGCCGCAGTTCCGCTATGTTGAGCCGACGCGTTCGCTCGTATTCTTCGGGTGAGATGATCACGGCGACGTCGCGATTGTGGCTGCGGATCAGGACCGGTTCACGCTGTGCCGCATCGAGGACGGCAGCAAAGCGCTGTTTGGCATCAGTGGCTGAGACGGTCTTCATTTTTGTCCATTTTAGATGAAATAGACACTTTAGACAAGACAAGGCCTTGTAAGTTAGGAGTTTCCCCCTGGCGGAGCTATACGCCTGCGATCAGGGGCTGCCGGGCGCTGCCCGGCTGGACAGCCGGGGGCGGCTGTCCCTACATGATCCGCACTCGGAATGACACTGTTTTAGTGTTACACTATTCTCGTGTCGCCCAAACCTCAGCTTCGTAATGTGACCGTCACGCTGGAAGAGGACGTGGCCCAGTGGGCGCGCATTGAGGCGGCGCGGCGGGATACTAGTGTTTCGCGGTTGCTGGGTGAACTGCTCAAGGAGCGCATGGCCGCTCAGGACAGCTATGAGCGGGCCATGCGTCGGGCGCTGGGACGCAAGCCTTTTCTGCGGAGCAGCGGCCGGTACCTGACGCGCGAGGAAGCGCATGACCGCTCCCGTCTTCGTTGATTCCAACGTATTGCTTTACGCGATAGATGCCGCCGACCCGCGCAAGCAGCGGGTTGCCCAGGACTGGCGCGCCGAACTGTGGAAGAGCCGGCTGGGACGGGTCAGCTTTCAGGTACTGAACGAGTTTTATGTCAATGCGGTGCGGGTCAAGCCTGCCGCAAGCAACGAGGCTCGGGCGGAAGTTCGCGACCTGCTGGCGTGGAATCCTGTGGTCGTAGACGCGGCCGTGATTGAGCGCGGCTGGAAGCTGCAGGATCGGTATCAGCTTTCGTTCTGGGACTCGCTCATCGTCGCAGCGGCCAAAACCGCGTCGTGCGGATTTCTCCTTAGCGAAGATTTGCAGGATGGGCAGAAGTTGGACGGGGTGGAAATAGTGAATCCGTTTCTGCGCGGGGCTCGGTCGGCGCTGTGAATTGCGTTCGTCCTGCGAAGCTTCATGCATTCAGACAACGGGCTGCCGCGCTTGCCCAGCTGGACAGTCCCTTCGGCGCGCTTCCCCTGTTAAGGGCATGTGGAATGGACCACTCGCCTCGTTTCAGGCCCGGCTAACCTGAAGTGCCTCCCACCGACGCGTACATCCACGCCAGCGACAGCGCGATGACGACGACCGTCGTCCCCCAGGCAATCACGTTGAACAGGCGCGTGTTGGTGTATTCGCCCATCAATTCTTTTTTGTTGATCAACAGCAGCATGAAAATCAGGACAAAGGGAAGCACGACTCCGTTGAGCACCTGGGACCAGAGAACGATTTGAACCAACTTCGCCGCCGGAATGACCAATACCAGCGCACCGCCGGCGATGATCAGCAGGGTGTAGAGCCAATAAAAAAATGGCGCTTCGCCGAATTTCCGGCCTACGCCGGATTCGAATCCCAGGCCTTCGCAAACCGTGTAGGCGGTAGAGAGAGGAAGAATCGATGCGGCGAAGAGCGAGGCGTTGAACAGGCCGACGGCGAACAGGATGTAGGCGTAGTCCCCGGCGAGAGGCTTGAGCGCCTGCGCGGCGTCGGCGGCAAACTTGATATCGCGAAAGCCGTGAACATAAAGCGTGGCCGCGCAGGCGACGATAATGAACCACGCCACAACGTCGGTGAAGATGCATCCCGTGACCACGTCGAGGCGCGACGCCTTATAGCCGCGCTTGGTCACGCCCTTCTCGACGATCGAAGACTGCAGGTAGAACTGCATCCAGGGGGCGATGGTGGTGCCAACCACGCCGATCACCATGAACAGGTAAGCCTGGTCGCGAAACGCGCGCAGATCCGGCGGTGCGAAAGTGGCTTTGGTGGCATCTTTCCACAGCGGGTGGGCGAGCACGCCAGCAAGAATGTAGGTGATATAGAAAAAAGACGCCGCCAGAAACACTTTTTCGACGCTTTTGTATTGGCCATAGACCACGATCATCCAGACAATCACGGCGCAGATGGGCACGGTGGCAAAGCGGGGCAGGCCAAACAACTCGAGGCTGGTGGCGATGCCGATGAACTCGGTGACGACGTTGCCGAAGTTGATGACCAGGATGCCGATCATCATGAGGAAGGTAATGCGAAATCCGAATTCCTCGCGGATGAGGTCGCTGAGGCCCTTGCCGGTCACGGCGCCCATTCGGGCGCACATTTCCTGAATCACGATCAGGGCGATCGTGACCGGGATCATAGTCCACAGCAGGAGATGTCCGAATTGTGCCCCAGCCTGGGAATAGGTGAGGATGCCGCCGGCATCATTGTCGACGTTGGCGGTAATGAAGCCCGGGCCGACGACGGCGAAGAACAGCAGAATCCGGATTTTCCAGCTTCTCAGGAACTTCATGCGCACTTTTCGCCGACTTCGCAGCCATAGAGATGGAGCAGATTACAACAAACGACGCCACAGGATAAACGGACAGCAGGAATATGCAAAACGAAAACTGCCGCGGCAGGGAAATAAATTACGGTCTTCTGAAAGTTGGGGCCGAATCGGTTCTCAACCCTGCGTGATGCTATAGCTTCGCGCGCAACATGCTGATTACGTCGTCCGACGTAATGACGCCGGTGAGTTTATTGTGTTCGTCGACCACGGGCAAAGTGAGCAGATTATATTTGTCAAACAGCTCGGCAACTTCGTTTTCGGCGGCGCCCTCGTGGGCAAAAATCAGGGGCTCCTGAACCAACGAGAGCATGGGTGTCGAAGGGTCGACCAGCACAATTCTGGCCAGGGGCACGGCACCAGCCAGCGTGCCTTGTGAATCGACCAGATAAATCGTACTGACTGCTTCCACCCCGCCATCGAACTCGCGCATCGAATCGATGACGTTTTTCACGGTGGCGGAAACAGGCAAGGCCAGGAACTCCGTCGTCATGCGCCCAGCCGCGGTTTCTTCCTTGTGCTCGAGCAGTTCGACAACATCCTGCTGGGCTTCGGGCTCCATCTGAACCAGAATCTGCTCGGTGCGCTCTTCCGGCAGATCGCCGAGGAGGTCGGCGGCCGCGTCGGGATTCATTTCTTCGACAATGTCGGCGGCGCGTCCAGAGTCGAGCGACTCGACGATCGACTTCTGGACCTTGGGGTCGACTTCCTCGAGGGTTTCGGCGGCGGTTTCTTCGTTAAGCGTCTGGAAGACTGCCTTGCGCTCGTCAGGCGCAAGTTCTTCGACAATGTCGGCGATGTCGGCTGGGTGCAGCCTGGCGAGGCCATCGTAAGAGATCTTCAGTTTGACGCGGCGTGCCGGGTCGGTTTCGATGACATCGACAAAATTCCACGGAATCGATCGTGGCGGAATTTTTCCGATCAGCGCCTGCAGAGCCAACTTCGGCGCCACCCCGCGCAGCAGGCGGCGAACGGCCCCGCGTGCGCCGACATCGACGGAAAGAACCCGCAGAATGGTGCGCGGCGGGCTTGCGTCTTTTTGGGTGTCGATGTTCAGGTCGACATCGTTGACGCGCACGACTTTCCGGCCGTTGATATCGATCACCTGCTGATCGAGCAGGTCGCGTTCCAGCAGAAATAATCCTTCTGTCCCATTGGCGGCAGGCCAGTCTCCGGCTGCGGTTGCAGCCTTGACGCCTCCGTTGATGGCTGAGACGGCGGTGAACGGAAGCACGCGGTTGCCAGCTTTGGTCTTAATGATGAGGGATGCGACGCGGGAACGGTCCTCCTGCAGAGCGAGCGTCACTTCGCGCACACGTCCGCTGGCAGCGCCGGACTGGTCGTAGACAGTGGCGCCTAGCAGTTCGCTGAGTGCAACGGTGGTGAGCGGCGCCGGGGGCATCCGCTAGAGCATAACCAACTCGGCCGCGATTCGGAACGAATTTCTCGCGAAAACGTGAAACTTTGCAAGACTCTTGTCCGTAAACGATCAGTGAGGGATACGGCGGGCGCCAGCCCGTATAATTTAATCAGTGCGCCTTCTCTTCGATATCTTCGGCCAGACTCTACGGAGCCTTTGGGCGCACAAGCTGCGCTCGTTCCTGACCATGTTCGGAATTGCCTGGGGCGTGGGTTCCCTGCTCCTGCTGGTGGGGGTGGGTGAAGGATTTCGCTCCGGCAACCGCAAGGAGTTCGACACCATCGGCGAAAACGTGATGTTTATCTGGTCCGGGCGGGCTCCGATGATGGAGGGCAGCTTTACCGCCCTGCGCCAGTATTACCTGACGGTCCGCGACTACCAGGACATCGTCCGCGAGTGCCACAGCGTGCGCGCCGCCGCGCCCATGATCGGCCGCAACGATATTCGGGCGGTCAGCGACTTCTATCAGTCCAGCGGGCGGATCAACGGCGTTCCCGCTTCAATCAATCAGATTCGCTACCTGCCAATCAAGGAAGGCCGCTGGCTGAACCAAATGGACGATGCCCAGAAGCGGACGGTGATTGTACTGGGCGACGAGGCCCGGCGAACCTTGTTTCTTGGCCGTCCGGCAGTGGGCAGCACAATTCTGCTCAACGGCATCCGCTTTGAAGTGATCGGCACACTGAAGCGCATTGGGCACGGAGATGACACGAATCAGAACCTGCAGAGTTACATCCCGTTCAGCACTATGCACGAATTCTTTCCGCCGCTGAACGTGGGCGAGGCGACCGACGTGATTTCGCTCATCGACTACCAGCCCAAGTCGCGAGCCTTGCATGAGACGGCACAAAAGGAAGTTCACCAGGTCATCGCGCGCAATCACGGTTTCGACCCGAACAATCCCGATTCTTTCGACGAATGGGACACGATTCAGACGGTGGACCAGATCGGCAAGATCTTTGACGCCATGAACGACTTCTTAGGCAGCGTGGGGCTGGTCACGCTGGCGCTGGGGGCGATCGGGATCGTGAACATTATGCTGGTCGCAGTCGCGGACCGCACGCGCGAGATCGGATTGCGCAAAGCCTTAGGCGCGACCAATCGCAGCATCATGTTCCAGTTTTTTGTGGAAGGAGCGTTTCTTACGCTGCTCAGTGGAGGCATCGGCATTGCCGGTGCAGCGGCGATCATGGGCGCCCTGTCGGGAGTCGACATGGGGAATTTTGACCCGCCGAAGTTGGTTGCTTCTACCGCGGCTTTGGCCGTGATCTCTCTGGCCATTGCCGGAGTGCTGGCCGGGTTGTACCCGGCACGCCGAGCAGCAATGCTGGAGCCGGTGGAGGCTTTGCGCAAGGAGTAGGACGGAAGCATGGAAAAGCTTTCTGGCGAAGTGATCGAGGTCGACGCGGCGAGTGGCATTCCGGCTTCCATAGCCGTGGCTGACGTGCGTCCGGCCGCGCGCATGCCGGCGCCCGTGGTCACTTCCTTCCGTGATCTGTTGCAGCAGGCGGTCTCGGCGATGCGGCACGACCTTCGCCGCACGCTGTTGACCATGGCCGGCATGGCGTGGGGCATCGCTACGGTTGTCCTTCTGCTGGCTTATGGCAATGGCTTTGCCCGGGCCATCACGAACATTTTTGAGAGCTTCGGCGCGACCGCTGTCGGAATCTTCCCTGGCCGCACCTCCATGCAAGCGGGCGGAAACAAGGCCGGCGTGCTCATCCGCTTCACCAATGACGACATCGAACTGCTGCGCAATAACGTGCCGCTTTGCCGCAATGTGTCACGCATGGTGGAGAAGGATTCGACCGTGCAGAACGACAATCGCTCCTTCACCTTCCCTGCCATGGGCATTGATCCCAGCATTGAAGACATCTGGAACCTTGATGTGGCGCAGGGCCGCTTTCTTGACGACGCCGACAACCTGCAGCACGGTCTTTACGCCGTGCTCGGCTCGGAGGCGCGCGACCGGCTGTTCTCGGGCATGAATGCGATTGGCCAGGACATCCGCGTGGCCGGCGTCACATTTCAGGTGGTCGGGGTGCTGAAACCGCGCATGCAGGAAGCTGACGACGACGACAACCGCGTTGTCTACATCCCTTTCAACTCCATGGATGTGGTGAAGGACACTCACTATCTCGACGGTATGTGGCTCGACTCGGCCGGGCTCGATCATGAACGGATGACTAAGACGATCAAACAGACCCTGGCCGCGGCGCACAACTTCAAGCCCGACGATGCCCGCGCGATCTTCGTATTCGATGCACAAAAGCAGCTTTCGCAGTTCGGCATCATGACCGCGATGCTGAAGATTCTTCTCGGCGTCATCGGAACGGTGACGTTGAGTATCGGCGGAATTGGGCTGATGAACATCATGCTGGTATCGGTTACGCAGCGTACCCGCGAGATTGGCGTGGAGAAAGCTCTGGGGGCGCGCGCCCGCGACATCCTCTTCCAGTTTCTCGCCGAGGCCATGGTCATCACCGCGATTGGCGGGATGCTCGGCATCCTACTTTCTTATATCGTTTCGCTGTCGGTGGGGCGGCTGACGTTTTATAGCGCGATGGCCAAACACGCCGAGGCGGGAGATATTCGGCTGGTGGTTTCGCCGCCCATCCTGATCGTAGCCACTGTGATTCTGGCGATCGTTGGAATCGTCAGCGGAATGATTCCGGCCATGCGCGCGGCCAGTCTGGATCCGATTGAAGCCTTGCGCTACGAATAGACGGGCTCCCGTCTGGCGTTGTGCGTAACCGTTAAAAAAGGCCGGAGCGACGGCCGCTCCGGCTCAGAGTGCAGTGGTTCATCAGACGGCCGCGGTCAGTGCCTCGACCAAGTGCTCGCACAAAGTCGTCTCAATGTCATACAGCTTGTATGTGATCGGTGCGGTCAGGAAGAATTTCACGATCTCCTCAACTTTCGGAAACACTTCCTTCGCGTACTTCTCCGCATGACGCTTTTCTGTCCATAGCGTAATGGCGATCATCTTCTCGCCGGCGTTCTCCGGGAACAGCGGAAGCAGTTCCACGAAACCCGGCTGTTTTTTCAGGATTGGAACGATTTCGCGGCGAACCGTCTTGACCAGTTCACTTTTCTTCTCCGCGTATATAGGAACTTCTACGAGACGAGCAAACATAGCGGATTCTCCTTCCTTGCTGGGAAGGGGCTCGGAAGATGCCGTGGTTCGAGACCGGCCTTCGAGCCCAATCCCGACTCAGGTAGACTGAATACAGTCTCACTTAAGAGCGCCACAACCATAAGTCGCGAACTGCCGCGGCGCAGTGATCGCAGCTACAGATGAAAGTGACTTCGGGCACCAGCTCTGCTTCGAATGCGCTGATGGAATGCTGCAGCTAGAGCGATTTTGAGGATATTTCTCGGATCATGCCGGATGACATTCTCACTCTGCCGCCTCCTCCCGCGGACGCGCGCATCGCCTACGGCACCGACCCAAATCAGTTTATCGACCTGCGTCTGCCGGCCTCATCGCGGAGCCCGGCGGCGATTCCGCTCGTCCTCAACATTCACGGCGGCTACTGGCGCGCCCGCTACAATCTCGACCACGCTGGCCATCTTTGCGCTGCGCTGACAGCTGCCGGGCCGGCGACCGCTAATCTCGAGTACCGGCGCGTGGGCAACGACGGCGGCGGCTGGCCGGGCACGTTCGACGACATTCGCTCCGCTTACCGGTTTCTGCTGCAAAATGCCGCCAGGCACAACTTTGATGAGAAGCGAATTCTGGTGATGGGACACTCCGCCGGAGCACAACTGGCGCTGTGCCTCGCGGCGCACGAGCCGAGCATCACACGCATCATTTCCCTTGCCGGAGTGGTCGACTTGCAGCGAGCCTATCAACTTCATCTCAGCAATGACGCCGTCGTCGAATTTCTGCACGGCACTCCGCGCGAGGTGCCCGAGCACTATCGCGAGGCCGATCCGATGCAGTCCTCGATTCCGCAGGCGCGTCAGTGGATAATTCACGGCTCAGACGATGATGTGGTCCCGCCGGAGCTCAGCCGCGATTATGTCGCCGCCAAACAGAAGCACGTGGGCACAGAGGGCAAGAAGAACGATGTAAGGTTGCTCGCTATTTCCGGGGCCGGGCACTTCGATCTGATCGATCCTCGCACCGCTGCCTGGAAGCAAGTCGCGCAGAGTGTCGCAGAAATCCTGCACTCGCAGTAATCTCTCACGCAGCTCACGCTCTCAGTCCACGCCCAGCGTCGACATGGCCTCTTCGAGCAACGTGGCGTCGATGGTCAGTCGCCGGCCTGCAGTTTTCATGTCTTCGAGTTCGTCAAAGGCGCGAAACAGGCGCAGCTTGGCGGCGGCGTATTGTTCGGCATCGCTCAATCCACGCCCGTGGCTCTGGCTCCAGGCCGATCGCGAGCCGTCGAGGAGAAATACGCTCACCGCATAGGTGACCTTGCGGTCCGAAGTCACATCGAAGACAAACTCGGTTGCCGGAGCCTCGGCATCACCGGGTAACGCTGGGCGTTTGCCCACGAAGTAATACTGATAGACGTAGCCTTGCGCGCCAGCGTAGGTCTTCAAGCGGCGGACGGTCATGCAGCCATTATGGAACGGGCGAAGCAGATTCAGTCAATGATTCGTTGACTCCATTGCAACAGACGCCGAAGAGCTTGCCAACCGCGTGGGCGCAAGCGCTTGAAAATAAAGAAACCGCCGCGCCCGCACTTCGGTTCGGCATTGCGCCGGCGGCAAACTAAACAACCCGCGCGCTTGCGCCGATATTCTCCTCAGGAGAACACCGCATGGTCTCGCAGTGGTTCTGGATTCCGCTGGCAGCGCTGGCCGTTTTCGCCCTCTACCAGCAGTTGCGGATTTACCAGATTCACCGCAAATCGAAATCCAATGAGGAATTATTTCAGATCGTCACCGAGAACGCGGCCGACATGATCGCCTTGGTGGATGTGAAAGGACGCCGCCTGTACAACAGTCCGGCGTACCGGCGGATTCTGGGTTATTCCGCGTCCGAGTTGGGCGAAACATCGGCCTTCGAACAGATTCATCCCGAGGACCGCTTCCGGGTTCTGGAAGCAGCGCGCGAGGCGCGCGAAACCGGGATCGGGAAGCAAATGGAGTATCGCATCAAGCACAAAGACGGCAGCTGGCGGGTGCTGGAGTCGGTGGCCAGCACCATCCGCAACCCCAACGGCGAGGTTGCCAAACTGGTGATTGTGAATCGCGACATCACCGAGCGCAAACGCGCTGAACAAAAACTCGAGCACAATTTATTTCACGATCCGCTCACCGGCCTGCCCAACCGGCGATTGTTCCTCGACCGTCTGCGGCACGCATTCGCGCGGGCGCGCCGCGATCCCGGCCGCCAATATGCCCTGCTGCTGGCCAACGTGGACCATTTCAAAATCTTCAACGAAACCCTGGGCACGGCTGGCGGAGACGAAGTGCTGCAGGAAATCGCTCGCCGCCTGGCCGCCTGCCTGCGCCAGAGTGACACCATCACGCGCAGTGAGGAGAACGGCGCTGGAACGCGGGCCGAGCCCATGCTGTCGAGGCTGGGAGGAGATGAGTTCACCGTCCTGCTGGAGACGGTGCACGACGCCAGCGACGCCATGCGGGTGGCGAAGCGCCTGCAGGCGGCCGTCGCCGAGCCTTTCTTTGTGAATTCGCGGGAACTGCGTCCCTCGCTGAGCATTGGGATTGCGGTCAGCACATCCGCGCATGAGCAGCCGGAAAACGTATTGAAAGATGCCGACGTCGCCATGCGGCGGGCGAAGGCACTGGGCGAGTCGCGCTGCGAAGTGTTTGACGAAGCCATGCACACGCTCGCGGAAGGCAGGCTGCGGCTGGAAGCCGACTTGCGCGCCGCTCTCTCCGGGCGCCAATTTCGCGTCTATTATCAGCCCGTGCTGCGACTCGACACGCGCGCGGTCGTGGGATTTGAAGCCCTGCTGCGCTGGGAGCATCCCGTGCAGGGACTGATTTCTCCCTATCGTTTTATCGAAGCCGCCGAAGACAGCGGCATTCTGGTTTCCATTGGGCATTGGCTTATGCTGCAGGCCTGCAAGCAGTTGCGCGAATGGGAGGTCAGTCACCTTACCGCCCAGGCGCTGAACATTACCATAAATATTTCCCCGCGGCAGTTTGCCGACGCACGGCTGGTGAACGATATTCAGGATGCGTTGCGGGAAACCGGAGTCGATCCTTCGCGGCTGCAACTGGAGATGACCGAGAATGTCGCGGCAGCCGATCCGAAACTCACCGTCACCCTGTTGGCGCACCTCAAACATTTAGGGATTGGCGTGGTTCTCGACGATTTTGGAATCGGATCTTCGTCGCTGCGCGGATTGTGGCAGTTTCCCGTCGATGGCCTCAAAATCGACCGCTCTCTGGTGAAAGACATGCAAGCGGACCGATCCGCCAGCGACATCGTCGAGACCATTATCATGCTGGCCCAGAAGATGAACCTGAAAGTGATTGCCGAGGGCATCGAGACGGCACGGCAGGCCCAGCGACTGCACGAACTCGGATGCCAATACGGCCAGGGATACTATTTCTCCCAGCCGCTCGAAGGGAAAGCGGCGCAACAATTCCTGCGGCAACAACCTGCTCCGGTGAGGGTGTAATGGCGAGGTTTCGCCGTTGCTTTAGCCATCGATTTTCGCGTCACGCAGTTGCTTTACCGCAGTTTCCGAACTCACCGGCGAATAGTACACCTCTTTGAAAGTGTAGGAGCGGGCCTTCGAACTAATGACGGGAAGAATCTCGATGTGCCAGTGGTAGTCGTCGTCAATCGTCTTCCAGTAGCCGAGATTTTTCGAAGGATGCAGGCTGTTGGGCGAAGTATGCAGCACCAGATGAAAGTCCTCTGTGATGGAGCGGACGCGCTGCAGGGTGCGGCGAAGAAGTGCGGCGAGGTTCACGCGCAATCCCGGTTTATTCAGGCCGGTGCGCTCGAACGAGGCGTCGTGATTGCGCGGCATGATCCAGGTTTCGTAGGGGACGCGCGGCGCGTATGGACAAATGGCCAGATAGTCGCCGCGAGCCTCAACCACGCGCTGCGCCTGGCGCTCCTCCTGCTGAATAATGTCGCAAAACACGCAGCGCTCCTTGCTCACAAAATATTCGCGTCCGGCGCGAAGTTCGTAAAGCACGCGGCGCGGCACGAACATCATTGCCGTGATTTGCGATGTAGGATGTCCGAATTCCTGCCCGGCATTTTTTCCGTAATCTTTGAACAGGCTCACATACTTCACCCGCGGATCGCGCTTCAGATCGAGGATGCGCTCGGCCGCCAGGCGCAGGAAGTGGGCAATCTCTTCATCGCTGGCACTCCACAGGTGACGGTCGTGGCGCGGGTTCTCGACCAGAACTTCATGCGCGCCCACCGAGTGCATGCGGTCGTAAATGCCGTCGCCGCGCCGTCCCGGCTCCCCCTCAATGTGATAAAGCGGCGTGGGATGCACCACGGCACGCGCCGACCACGGCGCGCCTGGATGGTTCGGGCTCACCGCGATCACCTGCAGGGGGTGCGCGGCGTCTCCGCAAAAGCGGCAGGCCGACTCGGGCCGGGGCACGGAATCGCTGGGATCATCTCCGGTGATGACCCAGGAGCGGGTGATGGGATCTTTGCGGAGTTCCACAGCAAAGGAGAACACCAGCGGAGAGGTGGAGTCAACCGCGATTTCCTGCGTCAATTCTTCACCAGGTTATCCGAAATGCCGCACAAGGCAGGCGAGCGGCTTTGTTATAATCCGCCGAAGACCGCGCCCATCCGACAATAAAGATGACCGAGCCGTCCACTCCGCTGATGCGGCAATATGCCGCGGTCAAAAAAGAACACCCTACCGCGCTTTTGTTCTTCCGACTGGGAGACTTCTACGAACTTTTTTTCGACGATGCCATCGTCGCTTCGAAGGAACTGCAGATCACGCTGACTTCGCGGAATAAAGAGAAAGGAATCGCAGTCCCGATGTGCGGCGTGCCCTATCACGCGGCCGAGGGCTACATCGGGAAGCTGATCCGCAAGGGATTCAAGGTTGCGATCTGCGAGCAGATGGAGGATGCGCGCCTGGCCAAAAAATTAGTGCGCCGGGAAGTGACGCGCGTAGTGACGCCGGGAACTGCGGCGGATTCTTCGCTGGGGTCGGAGGAAAACAATTTTCTGGCGTCGCTGGCCAAAGTCGGAGACCGGGTAGGATTCGCCGCGCTGGATTTATCGACCGGCGAGTTTCGCGCCACGGAATTTTCCGGCGAAGGAGTGCTGCGGCGGGTGCAGGAGGAACTTGAACAGTTTCGGCCTAAGGAATTGCTCTATGGGTCGGCCGCGCCGTTGTTCGAGCAACGCGCGCCGCACCGGGAAGAATTGCCGAACCTGGCCCGCGCGGAAAGTCCCCTGGCACCTGGCAGGCCAAGCCCGCCCGCGCGCGAGTCGTCTCCACGGCCTTTCGCCGCCGGAACAGGCTGGGCTGAAACTCCGCTGGATGACTGGATTTTCTCTCCCGACCACGCTCTTCCTCTGCTGGAAAATCATTTTGGGGTTTTGTCACTGGAGGGATTTGGACTATCAGGACGAACCGCCGCCGCTTCGGCGGCGGGCGCGATCCTCTACTACGTGCGTTCCACGCAACGTGGTTCCCTCGATCATGTGGACCGCATCGGCTGGTACGAGCGGCAGGATTGCCTGGTCTTGGATGCGGTCACAGTGCGAAACCTGGAGTTGATCGAGCCCCTGTTCGCCGGCACCGACGCGGGTGTGACTTTATTTCGTTCGATCGACGCCGCAGTCACGCCCATGGGCAAGCGCCTTTTGCGGGCATGGTTGCTGCGCCCGTCGCTGGATTTGGCGGAGATCAACGCCCGACTCGACGCCGTTGAAGCGGGAGTCAAAGACATTGTGGCCCGCGAAGAGTTGCGGCGCGCGCTCGACGGCGTACTCGATCTCGAGCGACTGCTCAGCCGGGTGACGCTCGAAACTGCCAACCCACGCGACGTGCTCGCCCTCGCGGCATCGCTCGGAAAGATTCCGGCGATGAAAGTATCTCTGGGCCGGCTTGCTGCGGAGCGTTTGCGGGGCCTGCATTCGTCGCTCGATGAATTGGCCGACCTGCGCGAACGGATCGAGAAGACCATTGTGCCCGAGCCTCCGCTGAGTTTCGCCGATGGCGGCGTAATCGCGCCCGGCGTGGATCGCGACCTCGACGAACTGCGCGAGCTCTCGCGCAACAGCAAGCAGGTGCTGGCCCAGATCGAGCAGCGCGAACGGGGTCGCACCGGCATTTCCTCGCTCAAGGTCAAATTCAACTCCATCTTCGGTTATTACATCGAAGTCTCGAGGCCGAACCTGCATCTGGTTCCGCAGGACTACGAACGCAAGCAGACCCTGGTTGGGGCGGAACGGTTCACCACGCCCGAACTCAAAGAATATGAAGCCAAGATTCTCGACGCCCAGGAAAAGATTGTCGAGATCGAGCGGCGGCTTTTCACCGAGGTGCGCACCGCGATTGCAGCCGAGGCGAAGCGGATCCGGCGAAGCGCCCTGGCGATGGCGGAAGTGGATGTGCTGGCGTCGCTGGCGCACATCGCGGCGCTGCGGAATTATTGCCGTCCAGCGTTTGTGGCCGCGTCAGATGTCGGCGAACTGGAAGTGATCGAGGGCCGGCATCCCGTGATTGAGCAGCAGGAGATGTCCGGCGGCAGCGAGCGCTTTGTGCCCAACAACCTCTATCTCAATAGCACAACGCACAACATTCTCCTGCTGACCGGACCGAACATGGGCGGCAAGTCGACATATCTTCGGCAGACGGCGCTGATCGTCATCCTGGCGCAGATGGGATCGTTCGTTCCCGCCCGCTCGGCGCGGCTGAGTGTCGTCGACCGCGTCTTCACTCGCATCGGCGCGAGCGACAATCTGGCCCGTGGACGGTCGACTTTCATGGTCGAAATGACGGAGACTGCGGCGATTCTGCACACGGCGACGGCCCGCTCGCTGATCCTGCTCGACGAAGTTGGCCGCGGGACTTCCACCTACGATGGGCTGGCGATTGCGTGGGCGGCGGTGGAATATCTGCATTCGCGAGTGCGGGCGAAAACATTATTCGCCACCCACTATTTCGAGTTGACGGAGCTTGGCGAACAGCTTTCGGGAGTGAAAAACTATCACGTCTCCGTGAAAGAGACCGGTAGCGGCATTGTGTTTTTACGCAAGGTCGAGCCTGGGGCCGCCGACCGCAGTTACGGGATTGAAGTCGCCAAGCTGGCGGGATTGCCGAACGAAGTGGTCACGCGGGCCCGCGAAGTTCTGGCCGAACACGAGTTTGCCGAGCAACAGGCCACGGCGCACCTTTCGCCGGGAGCGACGCCTCCGGCCGCACAGTTGACGATTTTTACGCCGCTCTCGCAACCGGTCTTAGACAAGCTGCGCGCAGTGGATTTGAACCGGCTCACGCCCTTGGAGGCGCTGAATCTGCTGGCGGAGTTGAAGAAAGAAATCTAACCATTGAGCGCAGGGGGGCTTCTGTCGCAGGCGGCTGGGCAGCTCTTAATCATCGGATTCGAGGCAACGGAGATGACATCGCGTCTGCGCTCGCTGCTGACGCGCGTGCAACCCGCGGGCGTAATTTTGTTTGCCCGCAACATTAAGACCGCCCCGCAGACCTGGCAACTTCTGCGCGAATGCAAAAAGTGCGTGGCGGCGCCGCTGTTCACCTGCGTTGACGTCGAAGGCGGCACTGTTGACCGCTTTCGCGATGTGCTCGGGCCCACGCCTTCAGCGGCGGAAGTATTTGCCACCGGCGATCGCAAGCTGTTTCGCAGACACGGACATATCATCGGCACGCACTGCCGCTCTCTCGGATTCAATCTCGACTTCGCGCCCGTGCTCGACCTGGCATTCGAATCTTCCCGTGCCGTGATGGGCTCGCGTGCGGTCTCGGCGAATCCCCGCGAGGCCATAGCTTACGCGCGCAACTTTCTCGCCGGACTTGGCGCTTCCGCCGTGCTGGGATGTGGGAAACATTTCCCCGGCCTGGGAGAAGGCAAGCTCGACAGTCACCATGAATTGCCGGTGATTGAAAAATCTCTGCGCAAACTCTGGGCGGAAGACTTGCTTCCCTACCGCGCATTGCGCCGGATTCTGCCGCTGGTGATGATTTCTCATGCGACCTATCCGCAGGTCACTCACGATCGGACTCCGGCATCGCTTTCCAGGGTTTGGATCGGCGATATTCTTCGCACGCGCATCGGGTATCGGAATCTCATCGTGTCCGACGACCTGGAGATGGGAGGAGTTCTGTCGGCTGCGCCGGTCGAGGAGGCCGCGGTGCAGTTCATCCGCGCTGGCGGCGATCTGTGTTTAGTTTGCCATCGCGAAGACTACATTCTGCAGACGTACGAAGAAGTGGTAAAGAGCGCCGAGCGCGATGAGCAATTTGCGCGTCGCGTGGCGCAGTCGTCGCGGCGCGTGCTCGCGTTCAAGAAGAAACGGGCAAAGCACTTGCGTTTGCCGGCAAGAGCTCCTTCGCAGACGGCTATCGACAAGCTGGGACGCAGTCTATGGGAGTTCAGCGAGCAGGTCCGACTGGAAAGTCTGAAATACGAAAACGACAGACGGCGGCCGCGAGCATGACGCGTCGGACCATGATTGTTGTCGGCGTGATGAGCGGGACCTCCGCGGATGGAATTGACGTGGCGCTGGTGCGCATTGAGGAGCCGGCCAGTTCTGCAGCTCGACGGAACTCCGGCACGGCGTTGAGTTTACGCAGGCGTATCGCCCGCGGCCAGACGATCGAACTGTTGGGACACGCGGAATATTCTTATTCCCCAAAGGTTCGCCGCGCAGTGCTCGCCGCGATGAATGCCGAGCGCGCCCAGGTCGCGGATTTGGCGCGGCTTAATTTTCTGCTTGGCGAGTTATATGCCGAAGCAGTTCTGCAGGCGCAGCGCCGGTTTCGCGTCAAGCCTGATTTGGTCGGATGCCACGGGCAGACGCTGTACCACCAGAGCCAGCCTCAACTCTTTCTCGGCCAAAAAACCGCGACCACCTGGCAGACGGGCGAAGGTGCAGTAATCGCGGCACGGGTCGGCGTTCCCGTGGTTTCGGATTTTCGTCCGGCGGATATGGCCGCTGGGGGCAAGGGCGCTCCGCTGGTTCCCTATCTCGACTACTTGCTGTTCTGCGACGCGAAGGTTGGGCGGATTGTGCAGAACATCGGAGGCATCGCCAATCTCACCGCGATTCCGCCGAACGCCGACGCGGACAGCGTGATCGCATTCGATACCGGCCCAGGCAACATGGTGATCGACGCTGTCGCTGAGGCGTTATTCAACCGGCGGTTCGACCATGAAGGCAAGATCGCAGCTTCCGGGAATATTCTTGAACCTGTGCTGGAGAAATCTCTGCGCCGTACCTTTTTCCGCGAGGCGCCGCCGAAGACCGCGGGGCGGGAAGAATTCGGGCGCGAATTCGTTCGCCGGTTCCTCCGCTCCTGCGGGCGCGCGCGTAAGCAGGATGTCGTCGCCACTGCTACCGCTTTGACCGCACACTCGATCGCCGATGCGGTGCGGCGATTCGTGATCCCGAAAGCACGCGCCAGAACTCCGTTTTATGAAATGATTGTCTCGGGCGGCGGAGCGCGGAACGTTACGCTGATCGCGATGCTGGCCGATCGCCTCGCGCCGATGGGAATTCAGCTGCGATTCTCCGATGAATTCGGTTTACCTGCTCAGGCCAAAGAAGCAGTCGCGTTCGCCGTGCTCGCGTACGAGACCTGGAACCGGCGCCCCTCGAACCTGCCTTCAGCCACGCGAGCGAAACGGCCCGCCGTGCTGGGGAAGATTTCGTATGCGTGAGAATGCGGCCGTCGGACCACTGGCCACTGACCATCGTCGTCTGCGGCTCGACATCCGGCGTCTTTCTGGCTTTCGCCTGGCGGCCATCAAACTTTCCGGCGCAGTGTGTGTTGCAATCCTCTTCCCTCTTCTTTCCTGCTCCTCCCGCCCCGATCCCAACACGCTGGTCATGGTCATTGAATCGAGTCCGACGAATCTCGATCCACGCGTGGGGCTGGACGCCCAGTCGGAGCGAATTGACGACCTTATCTTCGACGATCTCCTGACGCGCGGCGACGATTTGAATGTCGCTCCCGGTCTCGCCGAGCACTGGGAAATGCCCGATCCGCTCACCTACGTTTTTCATCTGCATCGCGGAGTGAAATTTCACGACGGCCGGCCGCTCACTTCGCGCGACGTGAAGTGGACATTCGATTCCCTGCTGCAAGGCAAGATTCTCAGCACCAAGAGGGCGGTTTACCAATTCGTGGACCACATCGACGCTCCCGACGATTTCACGGTCGTTTTTCACATGAAGCAGCCGGACGCGAGTCTTCTGTGGAATGTGGCGGACGGCGCCATCGGCATCGTTCCCTTCGGCAGCGGCAATGAGATGACTCAGCATCCCATCGGATCAGGGCCGTTCAAGTTCGTCAGTGCGGAAACAGACCGTGATGTAATCATCGAACGCAACGACGAATATTGGGGTAAAAAAGCGAAGCTGGCGCGGGTGCGCTTTGCCATCGTGCCCGACGAAACCACCGAGGCTCTAGAACTGCGCAAGGGCAGTGGCGATGTGGCCATCAATTCGCTCACGCCCGATACCGTGCTCACTCTGGCCCGTGACCCTAACCTCCTGGTGGAGCGTGCGCGGGGAACGCGCCTTGCCTATCTGGCCTTTAATTTGCGTGATCCCATTCTCAAGGATGTTCGCGTCCGGCAGGCCATCGCCTACGCTCTGGATCGCCGGCCGATGATCGAATACCTTTGGCGCGGCGAGGCGGAAGCCGCGCGCAGCGTGCTGCCGACGCAGAGCTGGGCGTACAACGGCAATGTGCCGGCTTACGAACACGATCCGGAGAAGGCAAACCGCCTGCTCGATGCAGCCGGATACACCGCGGCGAACGGCGTGCGCTTTCACATCACCATGAAGACCTCCACCGACCCGAATACGCGCCTGATGGTGGCCGTCATGCAACAGCAATTGCGCAAGGTCGGAATCGCTCTCGATATTCGAACGTTCGAGTTCGCAACATTTTTTGCTGACGTGATCCGCGGCGCCTTCCAGTTATACGGATTGCGCTGGATCGGTGGCAACGAAGATCCCAGCATTTTCGAGTATGCCTTCGATTCGGCAAAATTCCCGCCCAACGGCGCCAATCGCAGCTCTTACTCCAACCCGAAGCTCGACGCGCTCATCGACAAGGCGCGGCGCGAGACTGATCCTAGTGTGCGCAAACCTTTATATGCCGAGGTGCAGCTCATCCTGGCCGAGGATCTGCCTTACATCAATCTCTGGTATCTCGATAACGTCATGGTGCACACCCGCCGCGTGAAGAACATTCAGTTGAATGCCGCTGGCAACTTCGATTTTCTGCGCACCGCCGAACTGGCTCCATAGCTCCCAGCCATCGAAGCTTCACCGCACCGGGGCCGAGCCGTTCTGCGTGTTACCATCGAACTTCGACCTCATCATGCGAATTCTTTTTATCGGCGACATCTTCGGGCGCCCGGGACGCAACATCGTCAAAGATCGTCTCCCCGGCATCGTGCGCGATCAGGCCATCGACATCATCATCGCCAATGGCGAGAACTCGGCGGCGGGCTTCGGCATCACTCCGGCGCTGGCCGAGGAATTGTTCGATCTCAACGTTGACGTTATCACCACCGGCAACCACGTCTGGGACAAGCGCGACATCGTCGACTATTTTCAAATGATCGAGGGCAACGGGCACGGTCCCGCGCGGCGCGTGCTGCGTCCCGCGAATTATCCCGCGGACATGCCGGGATGGGGCCTGTATCAGGGGTTCAAGGGCAAAGTTCCCTACGCTGTCATCAATCTGCAGGGGCGCGTGTTCATGGCCTCGAATGACGATCCCTTCCGCACTGCCGACCAGCTCTTAAAAACAATCGAAGCCAAGGTTATTCTGGTCGACATTCATGCCGAAGCCACTTCGGAGAAAATTTCTCTGGGCTGGTATCTCGACGGACGAGTAACCGCGGTAATTGGAACTCACACGCACGTGCCCACGGCGGATGAGCGGGTGTTGCCGAACGGCACCGCCTATATCACGGATGTGGGCATGACCGGACCCTACGACGGCGTGATCGGCGTAAAGAAAGAACTGGTTGTGGGCAAGTTTCTCAGCGGGATGCCGGTTCGCTTCGAGCCCGCCACGGGCGATGTAAGGCTCTGCGCGGTAGTGATCGATTGCGATGAGCGCACTGGCAAAGCACGCGAGATCGAGCGGCTCATGCTTTCATAATGGCGCCGGATGGCGCCGGCGAGAATTCTGATCTGCAAGACTCGCGGTTCCGCTCGTTCTCATAAACGGACGCCGATCGCCACGTTGAATCCAAAGGTACGAGGGCCTATTGGCGCACACCAGGGCGAGAAATCCACGGTAGAATCAGGAACGGTAGAATCAGGACACGATGCGGCCAGCAGCATTCATCTTCACCGCCGGCCTTCTGGCGGTTGCCTTGCCAGTGTTCGCTCTCGCGGGCACGGACGAGCCCGCGCCTGCGCAGCCGCCCGCCACCTGCGGAAACGGAATTCCCGGCGGGACCAGTTGCGTCGTTACCAAAGAGGATCTCAAGGAAGCGCGGGAGGCTTTCGTCCGCGGCATGAAGTTGAGCGAGCACAACCGCGTGGAAGAGGCGTTCAAGGAGTTCGACGAAGCCTCGCGAATGGTTCCGCGAAACCTGCAGTTTCTGACCGCGCGTGAAGTGGTGAAGGCGGAACTGGTCTTTCAGCATGTGCAGCGCGGGAATGCACTTCTGCTGCAGAACTCTCGCCCCCAGGCGGCCGCTGAATTTCGCGCCGCGCTCGATCTCGATCCCGAAAATCAATTTGTCCAGGAGCGGTTCAACGACGCGCTGCAGGCCCCGGAAACGCCTCGTCGCGCGCCCTCGGTGAACCGGACCTTTGCCAGCGAAATTCAGCTTGTGCCGAAAAACGACCTCGCTACCTTTCACTTCCGTGGCGATGTTCGCGGGCTTTTCACCGAACTGGGCGCCGCTTATGGCATCAGCGCGGAATTCGACGACTCGGTGCAGAACAAGCAAGTGCGATTCAATGTCGAGAATGTCGACTTTTTCACCGCGCTGAAGCTGGCCTGCGAGGTCAGCAAGACCATGTGGACGCCGCTGAGCGCCGGCCAACTCTATGTCGCCGCCGACAATGTCGCGAACCATCGCGAGTTCGATCGCATGTCGCTGCAGACGTTTATTCTGCCTCCGCACTCGACGCCGCAGGAGGCGAACGACTTCATCACCACCCTGCGTAACATGTTCGACCTGCACTTCATCACTTCCGGGCAAACTGCCGGCACCGTCGAAATCCGCGCGCCCGCCGGGACTCTGAGAGCCTGCGCCGAACTGCTGGCGCAACTAAGCAACCAGCGGCCACAGGTGGTGCTCGATGTTCGCGTGCTCCAGATCAGCCATGAACTCACGCGCACTATCGGGATGCACATTCCGGACACGTTCACTCTCTACAACATTCCCGCCGCCGCGATTGCCGGACTAGCCGGGCTGGGCGGCCAAAACATTCAACAACTCATCAATCAGCTGATATCTTCCGGTGGCATCAATCAGGCCGGCAGTTCGGCTCTGTCCGGTCTGCTGGCGCAGTTGGGGGGGCAATCGAACAACATCTTCAGCACTCCCCTGACCACATTCGGCGGCGGCATGACATTCATGGGCCTCAGTCTTGACCAGATCACAACCACACTAGCCCTCAACGAATCCTGGGTGCGCAGCTTGTCGGATATGACCATGCGCGCCAACCAGGGCAGCGACGCCACGTTTCATGTGGGCGAACGCTATCCGATCATGAATGCCAGTTACGCCCCCATTTACAACTCTCCGCAAATCTCTCAAGTGCTGGGAAATCAATCCTACGTTCCACCTTTTCCTTCGGTCAGCTACGAAGATCTCGGGCTGAATATGAAAGCAAAGCCCACCGTGCAGGGCGACAACTCCGTCACCCTGCAATTGGAACTGGAGGTGCGCTCGCTCACCGGAGACTCGAACAACGGCGTGCCCGTGATTTCCAACCGCGAGTACAAGGGCGCCATCAACCTGAAAGACGGAGAGCCTGCGGTGGTGGCGGGAGAAGTTTCGCGGACCGACACGCTCTCCATGAGCGGAATCCCGGGCCTCGGAGCCCTGCCGCTGCTGAATCAAGCCCTGCTCACCAACACGAAAAATCAGGAAGATGACGAACTGATGATCGTCATCACGCCCCACGTCGTGGCCGACATCAACCGCGACACTCCTGAAATCTGGCTGAGCCAGAATTAGAAACGAATCTCGGGCTCACTTCGCCTGCTTCGCCGCAAACTCGACCAGCTTCTTGTACACGTCGAGCATTCGCTCATCGAAGCTTCCGATTCTGCGTCCATTGATGAACAGTGTGGGCGTTCCGGTCACTTCGACCGACTTGCCCAGGGCAATGGATGCGTCCACGTGCGCCTTGGTTTCGGGCTTGGCCGCGCACGCCGCGATTTCAGATCCCTTGACTCCCGCGCCGTCGGCCAGCGCGGTCAATTTTTCGTCGGCATTTTCGGCGGTGATGTCGGACTGGGTCTCATACGTCTTCGAGACAAATTTCCAGAAAGCGTCGTTCGAAGCGCGTCCTACGCAATCGGCGTAAGCGGCGCCTTTCGCCGCCCAGTTGTGCATCTCCAGCGGAAAATTCTGGAAGACGAAGCGGGCCGTCGGTTCAGCCTGGACCAGCGCCTCAATGGTGGGCTGCGCTGCTTTGCACGCCGGACACTGCAGGTCGCCAAATTCCACAATTGTCACCGCAGCGTCTTTCGGACCGCGCGCCGGGCCTGTAATTCCCTTCAGCAGCAGATCGTTGACCGCATCGAAAGGTCGCGCTCCAAAAGGAATAATGTCTCCGGTGATCGCATGTTCGCCATCCGGCGTCACGTAGAAGCGGCTCAGTTGCTGGCCCTGCGGGTTGGCCAGAACCACCGTAACTTCTGCCAGCCCAGCGATCCCGACCGGCTTGATGCTCGAAATCTTCCACGAAACGTCAGACTCGTAACCCAGCGTTTGCTGCAGAAAAGAGTCGACCGTGGCCTCAGACGGGAGATTCTCGGTTGCATGGGTTCCGAGCGCAGGTTGTGCCGCAGGCTTAGCCGGCGCGGATTTTGCCGGAGTAGTCTGAGCAGCAGCCAGACCGCCGGCCAGCACGGTGGCAACGAGAAGCACAAGAATTTGGTTTCCTAGCTGATGCAGACGCATGAGTTCCTTTCGCAATGACTTTGGGAGTGAGTGGGGCAAGCTGTCTCTTGGATCCTTCTCAGGATACGTCAAATCAGGATACTTCAAATTTCGCATTTCGCGGCAATCGGGAAACGGCGTCCATACCCGAAAGCTTTGGGCGAAATTTTGAGGCCGGGAGCGGCCTGCTGGCGCTTGTATTCCGCGCGGTCCACCAAGCGAATCACCCGCCGCACGGTTTCGATATCGAATCCACGATCCGCCGCGATGCTCTCGGCGGAATGTGAATCCTCCACGTAGTCTTCAAGTACTGCGTCCAGCACTTCGTAAGGCGGCAGCGAGTCGCTGTCTTTCTGATTGGGCCGTAGCTCCGCCGACGGCGGCTTCTCCAGCGTGTCCTGCGGAATAACAGCTCGACGCGAGTTCACATAGTGGCTCAGCCGGTAAACCAGCGTCTTGGGTACGTCGGAAATCACGGCCAGACCGCCCACCATGTCTCCGTACAGCGTGCAGTAGCCCACCCCAAGTTCGCTCTTGTTGCCAGTGGAAAGCACGATGGCTCCGAACTTGTTCGACAGAGCCATCAGCAGTGTGCCGCGTGCTCGCGACTGGATATTCTCTTCGGTGACGTCCGGCTTCTGCCCGGCGAACACCGCGCGCAATGTCTCGACGTAAGCCTCATAGGCGGAATGAATGGAAAGCAATTCGAACCGGATGCCCAGATTCTTCGCCAGCGCACGCGCGTCGTCGATAGATCCGGGCGAAGAATATGGCCCCGGCATACCCACGCCGATCACATTTTCCGGGTCCACGGCATCGGCGGCAATCACCGCCGTCAGCGCGGAATCGATGCCGCCGCTCAGCCCGATGATCGCCTTCTGAAATCCGCACTTGTGCATGTAGTCGCGCGTACCCAGCACCAGCGCCGCATAAACGCTGGCCTCTTCACCCGGCGTCTGCTCGTGCAGTTCGCCGGTAAGATCGTGGGAATCGAAATAGACGAGATCTTCCTCGAACGACCGCCCCTGCGCGATGACCTCGCCTTCGCGATTGAGAACCAGGCTCGAACCATCGAACACCAGGCTGTCGTTGCCGCCGACCTGGTTGACCATCACCACCGGAACTTTGTGCTGCTGAGCGATGCTGGCCAGCATGTCGCGGCGCAACTCTCGTTTGCCGATCCAGAAGGGTGAGGCCGAAATGTTGAGAACGAAATTTCCCCCGGCCTGAATCAGCGACTCCACCGGATCCACCGTATACAACCGCTTCCGCCAGAACTGTTTATCGTTCCACGCATCCTCACAAATCGTGAGCGCCATGCGGTTTCCGCAGAACGAAAACAGTTCCTGATCTTTGGCCGGAGCGAAATTTCGCATCTCGTCGAAAACGTCGTAGGTAGGAAGCAGCATCTTCGACTGGATGAACGCAACCTTTCCATCCATCAGCAATGCAGCCGAGTTCATCACGGCCTTGCCCGTGCTCTCGTGCGCCGGAGTGACCAGACCGCAGATCACGGCAATTCCCGCGGTCTCCGCAGCAATCCGCTCTGCCGTCTCGCGATTCCGCGCAACGAACGAAGGCCGCTCCACCAGATCCCGCGGCGGATATCCGCACACCGACAATTCGGGAAACAAGACAAGTCCAGCGCCGGCTGCCTGGGCACGCCGCGAAAAATCGACGATCTTGGCGGCGTTGCCGGAAAAGTCTCCAACCGTGGGATTGATTTGCCCGAGCGCGATCTTCACACCAATAGTGTAAAGCCCAGCCAACTCTCTTGCACGGAAAGCCGCGGCCATGAAGCATCCTTCAAGCCGGGTCGTCGAAGCCAGGTTTGACGGAATGGGCGGATAAGGAGAAAATGCAGAAACACGTCTACATTATCGTTTTGGCAGATGATCCTCCATGATGAGGCCAACTGATGCAATGGACCGAAAGTAAGTGGACCGAAAGTATAAACCTCGAAAATAAGAAGAGCGAAACCAAAAGGGCAATCCGCCAGTTTTTCTTCACAGCTGCAATCCTCAGCGTTCTTCTACCTTCAGCCGTCGCGCAATCCAGCGCAGCGCACCCTTGGATGAACCCCAGTCTCTCGCCCGACGAGCGCGCCTCCATGGTCGTCAAAGAAATGACCCTGGACGAAAAGATTTCGCTGCTGCACGGAACCGGCATGGCCGGCCTTAGCCCACTCAGCCCGCTCATCGTTCACTCCAACGGCGGAGCCGGCTATGTCGTCGGCATTCCGCGCCTTGGCATTCCCCCCATCCAGATGTCCGATGCGGCCTACGGAGTACGGTCGAGCGGCGAGAATGGCCGCTATTCGACGGCCCTGCCTTCCGACCTGGCCGGCGCAGCGAGCTGGGACCTCGACGCCGGCTATGAATACGGCGCGCTCATCGGCCGTGAACTCCGGGCCCAGGGCTACAACATGACGCTGGGCGGAGGCGTCAATCTCACCCGTGAACCGCGCAATGGCCGCACCTTTGAATATCTCGGCGAAGATCCCGTTCTGGCGGGAAAAATGGTCGGCGCGGTGATGAAGGGCCTGCAAGCGCAACACGTCATCGGCGACATCAAACACTACGCTCTCAATGATCAGGAAAGCGGACGCAATGCGGTGAATGTGAACATCGACAAGCGCGCCGCCCGCGAAAGCGATTTGCTGGCGTTTGAGATCGGCCTGCATGACTCCGGCGCTGCCGCCGTCATGTGCTCCTACAACCGGGTTTGGGGCGATTACGCCTGCGAAAACAAGTACCTGCTCACCGACGTCCTGAAAAAAGACTGGAACTTCAAGGGCTTCGTGCTCTCCGACTGGGGCGCCACCCACAGCGCGGCCAAAGCGTCGGCCGCCGGCTTGGACCACGAGGAGCCAGGCTGGATTTTCTACGCCGACGATCTGAAGAAACAAGTCGAGACGGGCAAAGTGCCCATGGCGGAACTCGACGACCATGTGCATCGCATCCTGCGCTCCATGTTCGCGACCGGAGTCGTCGACGACCCGCCCGAAAAGAGCGTAGTCGACGTATTCGGCGACTTGGAAATTGCGCGCAAGATCGCCGAGCAGAGCATCGTGTTGTTGAAAAATGACGATGCACTGCTTCCGCTCGACGCTTCGAAGATCCACAGCATCGCCGTGATCGGACCGCACGCCGACGTTGGCATGATCTCGGGCGGAGGATCAGCGCAGGTCGATCCTCCGGGCGGCAACGCCATCATGCCTCCGGGCAAGGGCAACACGCACTGGCAGGAGAAAATCTGGTTTCCCACTTCGCCGCTCAAGACGATTCGGGCCAAGGTTCCAGACGCGAGTGTCCATTTCAACTCTGGATCGGACCCATCGGCAGCCGCGGCCTTGGCCAAGAGCGCCGACGTGGCCATTGTTTTCGCCTACCAGTGGGAGAGCGAAGGCATGGACCTCGACAGCTTGTCGCTGCCGGAGAATCAGGACGAATTGATCGAGAAAGTCGCGGCCGCAAATCCGCATACCGTTGTTGTGCTCGAAACTGGAACGGCTGTGACGATGCCCTGGAAAGATCGCGTCGGCGGAATCCTCGAGGCGTGGTACGCCGGAAGCGATGGCGCAGAAGCCGTCGCCAACGTACTGTTCGGCGAGGTCAATCCCAGCGCCAAGCTGCCCATGACTTTCCCACGAAGCGAAGCCGATCTGCCGCACCCGACGATTGTGAAGCCGCCGAAAGCTACGGTGGACGCCGACCGGCAGGGCTGGAAGCGCATTGCGCTTGGACTGCCCGTCTTTCAGGTCAGCTACGACGAAGGCGTGAAAGTCGGCTACAAATGGTACGACGCCGAAAATAAGCCAGTGCTCTTCCCCTTCGGCTACGGTCTTTCGTATACGACGTATTCCTATTCGGCTCTGAAAGTGGTGCCCGGAAAAACTCCGAGCGTGACGTTCACGGTGACCAATACCGGCAATCGCGCCGGCGCGGAAGTCGCCGAGGTCTACGCATCCCTGCCGGCAGCAGCCAACGAACCGCCGAAACGACTGGTGGGATGGAGGAAGGTCAAGCTCAACGCCGGCGAAAGTAAGGAAATAACAGTCGAGGTCGATCCGAAATATCTTTCCATCTTCAATGTCGAGCAGAACGGGTGGCAGTTACTCGCGGGCGATTACACCTTCATGGTGGGAGGGTCGTCACAGAACTTGCCGTTGAAGGAGACCGTTAGCCTGAAATAGCAGGTGGGTGGGAAAGGCATCGCACGCGCGGCCATCGTGGAAGAGCGGCGCTTCAGCGCCGCGTAAGTCGCAAGCACGAGAGGCTTTAGCCGCTGTGGTGCCCTGACGCTTGTCGACTGCGGTGAGCCTGTTAATCCTCGTCGGCCGCAAACACCGTATGTTTCGGCGCCGGCATCGGCGCCGATCCCATCTGATCCTGCCACAGCACGCGGTTCAGCTTGTGCGCGTCCGCCGCATCGGGACGCGAAAAATCCATCTTCGACGAAATCTTCGCACCCGGTGCGTCGCGCTTGTTAGTTTCATAGATCAGCCCGTTCTTCAGATTGCGATAATCTGCCCTAAACGCCGGTTGATCTCCGCTGCCGGAAAACATCTTCTCCATCACCGGAGCGTAGGCGTCGTTCTGATTCATGGGCGGAAGTCCCAGCAGCATCTCCATGGTATGAATCATATTCACCGTGGTGTAAAAGCGGTGCTCGACATAAGGCTGCGCCGCCGACCCCGGCGCATACTTGCTGATCGCGAGAGCGATCGACCGATGCGCGTCCACGTGATCGGCGCCATCCTGCGCGTCGTCTTCCAGAATGAAGATCGCAGTGTCAGCCCAGTAGGCACTGTGCGAAACCGCATCGACCACGCGGCCGACCGCCAGATCGTTGTCCGCCACAGAAGCCGCCGGACGCGGATGATCCGGGCGCGTGCCTCCCGTGTGATCGTTAGGAAGATAAAGCAGCACGAACGACGGCATCTCGAAATCCGGCCCCTCGTGCTCGTCGCGCGCCCGCACGTACGCCCCAAATTCATTCAGAAACTCGTCGGTGCGAAGCTGGTCGGGATAGTCGGTGTTGAAATCCGGAAACAGCGGATCGAAATGATCGCGTAACGCGGCCTTGGTCGGCTTCACGCCGCTGAACAAGGGTACCGGCCACGGCCACGGACTGCGGTCGCCATGCGGATTTCCAACATTGGGCGGAAGCGTGTCACCCAGCAGCAGATCGGTTTGCGGACACCTTGCTTCTTGCCCGGAAGGAGTTCCCTGCTTCGGACTCGCAGCCTTGCGCTTCTCGTTGCACCACTCCGCATTCACGAATTCACCGTAATCGCGATAGCTCACGTTATGGCGCGCCAGATTGTCCCACAGAAATCCGGTCGAAGGATCGTCGATATCCGGCTCATTATGTTCCAGCGGATACTCGTCCGCGTTCTGCCCCTGAAAATCGTAAGTCCGCTCCTTGCCCCGATAAGCGATCTGCCAGGTCTTCTCGTTGTAGTCGGAAGTAATGGCCGCGGTCGACCAAAGATGTCCGTCGCCGGAAACTTCTCCGCTGTCGTAAAAATTGTCGAACACGCCAAACTGCCGCGCCAGAGCGTGTTCGTTCGGCGTGATGTCTTCGCCATACATGGTGAGTGAAGGATCGCCGTTGCCGATCTTCGTATCTCCAACTTTCAGGTCGCCGAGGATCTGATCGTAGGTACGGTTCTCTTTGATGATGTAGATCACGTGCTTAATGGGATTCTCTCCGCCAGCAAACGAAATCGTGCCGGGGTCGCTGTGAAAAAGATTGTCCTGCTCCACGATCTTCGTGAGTTCGGGAAGTTTCTCAAGAGTCGATGGAATATTCAGCCGCGCAATCGACCCGCGCAGCAGCGTAGGAATGTATGGGTGATCGTGGTGCTTGATCTCGTAGTCAGTCTTGCCCCAGTCTCCGTTGGGCCGCGTGCCTTCGCCCTTGGCGGTGGCAATGAGCAGGTCATCCCCATGCACCGCGAGTGCCGAGGGATACCAATCGGTAGGGATGAATCCGAGGCCCCACGACATCGCGTGATTCACGGGCCCGGCCGAAAACGCGGCCACATCGAGAACGGCTACGGCGTCCAGGGATGCGTCCGCCACGAACAGGCGTTTGCTGTCGGCGGACTGCGCCAGAGCCATGGGGTAGGTTCCCGCAAATTTCCGATTGGACGGCGCTGTTGGCAGAAACATGAAGGGCATGCCCGTGTCTGTTCCCACGAGCGCGACCTCATCGACGTTTGACAGCGTCACGTAAAGAGTCTTTTCGTTCGAGCTGAGCAAGAGCGCCGTGGGATGCGATCCGGGCGCGAGCGGATCCTCGGGCTGCTTCAGCTTGATCCACCGCATCACCTTCCCGCCGTCTAAATCCAGCTCCGCCACCTGCGACGCATTCCACAAACTGCACCACGCTCTCCGCCCATCACGCGTAGCCACGCAAGTATAGGGATACGACGACGGCACCAGATCGCTGGTACTCAGATCAAAGCTCTGCAGGGTTTTCCCGCTCACCGGATCGAGCAGGATGACGTTATCGGAAAGATTGTTAGCGACGAGGAGCCGGTCCGCACCCTTCGGCCTACGCACCACCGTCAGTCCCGCGGGATACGGAATCGCCGTCGCCGCCCGCGTCTTCTGTAGCGCGATCGCAACCTTCTTCCCTGCAGCCAGACTCTGCGGCGCAATCGGTATGAAGCGCTCCGGCGCGACCTTCCCATCCTTGAAGCTGTAAACTGCAATCCCGTTTCCCGTGTCGCCAGTCTTCTCGCCCGTAGGGTCGGTGATCGAACCCACCGATGCATAAAGATGTTTCCCATCCGAACTGAACACCAGTCCCAGAAAATAGCTCTGATGCGACTCATCGCTCAGCCGCGCGTCCGGAAAGTCGGCAATCTTGTTCGTCTTCAAATCCAGCACCGCAATCGACTGGTGCGCCAGCGTCTCCTGCGTTCCGTAGCCATCATTCAGCAGCGCAGCGTAGCGGCCATCAGGGCTGACAACCATGGTCGCCGGAAAGCTGTTCGTAGGCCCGATGCGCCCCGGCGACGGAACCGTCAATTGCTTGCTCGTGGGCAGGTTAATGGGCGGACAAGCATCAACGCACGGGGGAACCACCGTGGTCTGTGCGAAAACAGTTCCCGCTGCGATTGACCATAGAGACATTCCTAAGAAAAACCGAACGGAGAGTAAGCGAATCACGGCGCCTCCGTGAAAGATGGAATCAGAAACGGAAGAAGTGATGAGCGTAATCGAATGCTGCGTGGCCGGTCAAAGGCGCGGCAGGGCCGGCAGCGACGAATTTGGCGCCACGAAGGCCATCATAGGCAAGGTTTCCTTCGTGTGACTTCGTGTCCTTCGTGGTGAATGGTTTTGCTCGTGCGACAGATTGAACCACAATCGTCGACCAGCTAAATTCCCGAAGCTCTCGAGGTCGGACGTTCCGAGCCCTGCGCTTCAGGCTCCTCAGGATGCACGTTGTGGCGAACGTCGGAGCCCTGCACCCAGAAGATCACATCCTCGGCGATATTGGTGGCGTGGTCGGCCACGCGCTCCAGATTGCGAGCAACCAGCAGTGCATCCAGAGCCTGGCGCACCACCTCAGGACGATCGTTCATCGTCTTCACGAGTTGAATGAAAGCGTCGTCGCGCATGCGGTCGACTACGTTATCCATTTCCAGCACCGCCTGCGCCAGTTCAACTTTTCCTTCAATAAAAGACTCTAACGCCCTGCGAACCATGGCGCTCACAGCGGCCCCCATGCGATGAATGTCCACCGGCAATTCGGCCACTGGAAGCTCCACCATATCCATGACGCGCTCGGCAATGTTCACTGCCTGATCGCCCACGCGCTCCAGATCCGAATTGATTTTGGTCACGGCGAGAATAAATCGCAGGTCCACCGCCATCGGCTGCTGCATGGCGAGCAAGTCGAATGCGGCCTCATCAATCTCGCGCTCGGCGGTATTAATCAGGCTTTCACCTTCCAGCACCATCTGGCAGCGGATCAGGTCGCGCTCCACATAGGCCTGCCGAGAGCGGTCAACCGCCTGCTCCGCTAAACCGCCCATGCGAAGCAACCGTTGCCGCAGATCGTCCAGTCCCTGTTGAAAGCGCGTACGCATAATCGAACCTTTCCAATTCCAATCGATCGTATTCGAAATCCGTTCCAGCGAAATCTGTCTTATCCGAATCTTCCCGTGATGTAATCTTCCGTCTTCTTATTCGATGGCTTGGTGAAGATTTTCTCCGTCTTGTCGAACTCAATCAACTTGCCGAGCAGGAAGAATCCGGTAAACTCCGCCACCCGCGCCGCCTGCTGCATATTGTGCGTCACGATTACGATGGTATACCGCTCTTTGAGCTGGAAGATCAACTCTTCAATTTTTCCCGTCGAAATCGGATCCAAAGCGGAACAAGGCTCGTCCATGAGCAACACTTCCGGCTCAACCGCCAGCGCCCGCGCAATGCACAGCCGCTGCTGTTGGCCGCCCGAAAGGCTGGCCCCGGATTTCTTATGCACATGATCCTTTACTTCCTCCCACAGCGCCGAAACTTCCAGCGAATGCTGGACGATATCGTCCATCTTGCGCCGGTCGCGGAATCCATTCAGTTTTAATCCAGAAGCCACGTTGTCATAAATCGACATCGTCGGAAACGGATTCGCTTTCTGAAACACCATCCCTACGCGCCGCCGCAATTGCGTCGGCGAAGTTCCGTTGTAGGCGTCGATCTCTCCAATGTGAACTTTGCCCTCAACCCGCGCTTCCGGAATGGTTTCGTGCATCCGGTTCAGGCAGCGAATAAACGTAGATTTGCCGCACCCCGAAGGTCCAATCAGCGCCGTGGCGTGGTTCGCCGCCACTTGCAGATTGATGTCATACAACGCCTGGCCTTTGCCGTACCAGGCATTCAGGTTATCGACCTGGATTCCAACTCCCATAAATTATGCCGCTCCAAACGTACCACGGCGCACCACATACCGCACGGCCGCGATCGCACTTACGATCAGAACAATCAGCACCAGCGCCCCCGCCCACGCCTGCCGGTGCAGATCGTCGTAGGGCGAAATGGCGTAAGTATAGATCTGCAAGGGCAGCGCGGCCGTGGGCTGGTCGAGCGCGTTCTTCAGAGCCGGCATCGGCGCTTTCGCCAGATTTTTCCAGGTCATGGGCCAGAACTGGCTGCCCAGGACCGTAAACAGCAGCGGCGCAGTTTCCCCCGCCACCCGCGCAAACGCCAGCATGATGCCCGTAATCACTCCCGAAGTCGCGGTCCGCAGCGTGATCGAAAGCGTGGTTCGCCAGCGCGAAACCCCAAGCCCATACGCTCCCTCGCGCAAAGCCTGCGGCACCAGCAGCAACATTTCCTCGGTCGTTCGGCTGATGGTCGGCACCATCATAATCGCCAGCGCCACCCCTCCCGCCAGCGCAGAAAAATGCTTTTCATAAAGCACCACGATTGCATAGGCCACAATGCCAATCACAATCGAAGGCACGCCGTTGAGCACGTCCGCCGTAAAACGAATTAGGCTGCCCAGGCGATTGCGGCCGTACTCCGCCAGGTAAATGCCCGCGCCCACTCCAAACGGCACGCCGACCAGGCTGGCAATGCCGAGAATCAGAACGGATCCCACAATCGCATTGGCCATTCCTCCGCCCACTTCGCCCTCTGGCGCCGGAATGTGCGTCAGAAACGCCCAGTTGATCGATCCAATCCCACGATAGAGAAGGTAGCCGAAGATCGCAATCAACGGCGCCAGCACCAGGATGACAGTCAGCACCGCCGCGCCCGTCATCACATGATCGGTAATGCGGCGGCGCAGGCTGATGTTCTGCACCGGATTCTGAATCGTCTTGGCCGCGGCCTCAGGCATTTCCCCTCGCAGGCTGGCCGCGCGTCACCGTCCACACCAGCAATTGCGCCAGCGCATTCACGATGATCGTGACCAGAAACAGCGCCAGACCGATTTCAATCAGCGCCGACAGATAAACATCGCCCGTGGCCTCGCTGAACTCGTTGGCCAGCACGCTGGCCATGGTGTATCCCGGCGCAAACAATGACTTCTGAATCTGCGGATTATTTCCGATCACCATGGTGACCGCCATGGTTTCGCCCAGCGCGCGTCCCAGGCCGAGAATAATTCCGCCCACGATTCCGGCGCGCGCGTTGCGCAGCACGCCCACCCGGATCATCTCCCAGCGCGTCGCGCCCAGCGCCAGCACGCCCTCGCGCTGATGCTGCGGCACCACCATCAGCACTTCGCGCGTGATCGACGAAATAATCGGAATGATCATGATCGCCAGAATCACGCCCGCCGCCAGCATGGAATAACCGTAGAGATGCCCCTCGAACAACCCGGTCCAGCCCAGCGTCTTCGAAAGCACGGGCTGCACGTACTGGCTCAGGATCGGCACCAGCACGAAGATTGCCCACAAGCCGTAGATCACGCTGGGAATCGCGGCCAGCAGCTCCACAAAAAACGAGAGCGGCCCGCGCAACGCCTTGGGGCACATCTCCGTAGTGAACACGGCTACTCCAATCGAAAGCGGAACCGCAATCACCAGCGCCACCAGCGACGACACCAGCGTCCCGTAGATAAACGGCAGCGCGCCGAATTGCTCGTTGACCGGATCCCAATCGCTCCCGCCGAAAAATTTCAAACCAAAGGCGTGCCACGACAGGCTTGACCGCGACATCAACTCGTAGACGATGAGAACCAGAACCCCCAGCACCGCCAGACCACATACCGTCATCGCCGATTGAAAAATGCGATCTGGAATTTCGCCCGAGGAAGCCCGCAGCAAGGGGCCAGACCGGCCTGCCGGTGGGGACATAACTTTCGTCTCTGCAACAGCTTGCGGACCGGGCATATCAGGCCGTGGGAAGGCAGGATTAGCCATTCCATTAAACCCTAGCAGAGAGTTGTTACAAAGGTGTTAAAAATTCGCCCGGGTACTGTCCTAATTAGGACAGTACCTTCGTCCGGATGGTGTCTTTGACTCAGTGTTGCTGGCCGGCTCTCCAGTTCGCAGCCAAGAGGAAAGCGGCTGTGGCAATGGCGGTAGCGGCCAATAGTCGCAAACCAATGATAGATAAATCGGGCGTGGCATTTTCGTCGAAGAATTCGCCTTCGGTCGGTCCGATCCAGAGCCAGTGATAGCCGATGCGTACTTCGTCATGCTTAGGCGTTTGAACAACGTGCCACGGCACCCAGAGACAGCAGTACAAGACAAGCAAGCAGTACAGAATTAAAACGACACGTTGTGTTCTATTCAGGGCTGTGCTGCTAGTTAAATTCATCTTCGGGATTTGGCGGCCTCCAGACCGATGTCGGTTCTCCGTCCGGGCTTATCCCCCGATCACTATCGGATTGGTACCGTCCGCTGCGGTAGCTAGCTGGCAGTTTGGAAGCTTCGGAGAATTCGGCTTCAACCTGGGACCTCAGATTAGTGTGCTGCGACGGCATTGTGCCAATCCCACCGCAATGTGCGCATTGGCTGCCATCCGAACGGCGACCAGTGCCGTGGCAAAACGGACAAGGCGTAGATTGTGGAACGTCATCCATCGGATTACCTCCAATTGAAAAAGGCCCAATATCAATTTGGGCCCTTCATTACCGTTACGAGACGATGCGACACCATACCGTCGCCGAATACAATGTTACACCGGAGACAGCCACGATGGAAAAAACTTCTCCAAAATTCAGCCACTACCTCGCCTGCGCTTTTTGCAACCAAAGAATTGCGTACCGCGTTGCCGTGACGATTCTGCCCACTGCATGTACACTGTGAGCCTTCCCATTCCCCCATGCCCACGTTCGCCGCGGTCGATATCGGTTCTAACTCGGTGCGCCTGAAGATTGCCCGGCTGCAGAGCGGCCGCTTGAAGTCTCTACATGAAGATCGCGAAGTCACCCGCCTCGGCGAAGGCGTTTTTCGCTCCGGATTTCTCACCCCCGAGTCGATGGCCGAAACCGTCAAAGTGCTGCGCCGCTTCCATCGCTCGACGCAGCAGATCGTCACCGACACCGTCCGCGTCGTCGCGACCAGCGCCTTGCGCGATGCGCGCAACTCGCAAGCGTTCCTCGAATGGGTGCGCTCGGCAACCGGCTGGAGGGTCGAGATCATCTCCGGCGTCGAAGAAGCGCGCTTGATTCACCTCGGCCTCGTCTCGGGCCCGCGCATCGACCGATCACCCACACTCATGATCGATCTTGGCGGCGGCAGTTGCGAGCTCACCGTCTCCCAGGGCGGACACATCCGCGATGCCGTCAGCTTGCCGCTGGGCGCGGTCCGCCTCACCGACGAATTTCTCCCCCACGATCCTCCCCGCAAAGGCGAACTGAAACGCCTGCGCGGATTCATCGCCCGTGAAATCAACCGCGTCGCCACCCGTATCGGCGCGGCGCGAATCAAGAACGTCGTCGCCACCTCCGGAACCGCGGCAGCCTTAGCCGCCGTCGCCGCCCATTTGCGCCGCGGCAATAACCGCCAGCGACTGGTCGTCTCCCGCAGCGACATGACCCGCACCGCCAAACGCCTCGCCCGCCTGCCCGTCGCCGAGCGCCGCAACATCGAGGGCATCGGCCCCCGCCGCGCTGAAATCATCGTCGCGGGCGCCATGGTCTACCACGAATTGCTCGACCGCTTCCATCTCAAGGCTTTTCGCTATTCGCCGCTTGGATTGCGCGACGGCATCCTGGCCCAAATGTCCGCCGACTACGATCGCACCACGCGCTCGGGCCGCCAGATCGAATCGGAACGTTGGGAGTCCATCCTCAAGGCCGTCGATCACTACCACATCGACCGTAAACACGCGCTCGATGTACGCGAGTCAGCCATGCTTCTCTTCTCCGCGCTGCGCTCGGTGCATCGCCTGCCGCCGGAATATCGCGAATGGCTCTCCGCCGCGGCCATGCTCTATGAAGTCGGCGACTACGTGAATCGCAACGGCCACCATCGCCACACCCACTACATTCTTTCGAACTCTGAAATTCTCGGCTACACGCCCCAGCAACGCCGTCTCATCGCAGCCATCGCCCGCTACCTGGGAAAGTCTCGCCCCACCGTCGACGATACCCCAATCAAACTTGTCGAGGCCGCCGACCGCGGAGACGTGCAGAAAGCCATCCTGTTGCTTCGTCTGGCGCGCGCCCTGAACCTGGGCCGCAGCCGGGCCGTCCAGCGAGTGCGCGTTGGCTTGCGCTCCGCCGAAGTGAAATTGACCTTAGTCCCGCGGCGACGGATGGGAGTCGACCTGGAACTCTGGGCGATCGAAAAAGATTGTTCTTACTTCCGTGAGGTTTTCGGGCGGGAACTTTCGACCGCAGTGTCGTAAAGCGTGCGCACCACCTTCGGCGTCAGGCACCATTGCAAAGTGCCAGAAGAACGCCGCATTTCCACCTTGGCTACGGATCCCTTCTTCAGCTCCAGCGACGCTTCGCAGCCCGAATCGCTGATCACCGATCCCAAAAACTGGCTCAGGTTCGGGTTGTGCCCCACCACCAGGATCGCCTCCAGGCGCGCATATTTTTCCAGCAGCTTGCGAAAGTCCGCCAGCCCAGCCTCTGGACGCAGCCCCGTATCCATCTGCAATTTGCCTTCGTATCCCAGTTCGTTGCCGATCAGCGACGCGGTCTGGGTGCAACGCTTCAGCGGGCTAGAGACAATCATGTCGACCTGCACATCGAGCGCGGTCAAGGCGCGCCCCACATAACCGCACTGCTCGATGCCCTCTTTATCGAGGGCGCGTTTCTCGTCTTTCTTGGGATTGGCGAAGTGTTCGCCGGCGCTGGCATGGCGCAGGAAATAAAGGATCATTGCAGATTATCTTTCTCTTCCAACCACCACTCTACTCTTTTGCCGCTGCGCGGGCACGGGCGGCGCAGCTTCCGCCTTCCCTTCCGCGACTCCGATCAGAAAATCCTGCGCTGAGAAAGCGGCCGTCCCCGTGGGCGGACGCCGGGTGCGTGTACCGCTAACAGGCTGCCACGCCCGGATGTACTTCGTATCTTTCAGCAGAACCCGCGCCTTGCGGTTGTCGGCGAGATACGCGCCCAAAATCTCATGCCGCACCCGCTCCCGTAACAGTTCGTCGCGCAAGGGCACCAGCACTTCCACCCGCTCATAAAGATTGCGCGGCATCCAGTCGGCGCTGCCAATATAAATTTCCTCCTCGCCGCCATTGCCGAAATTGTAGATTCGGCTATGCTCCAGGAATCGGCCCACAATGCTGCGCACGCGAATGTTCTCGCTCACCCCGCGCACTGCCGGACGCAGCGCGCAAATGCCGCGTACGATCAGGTCAATCTGCACTCCCGCCTGCGAAGCCCGGTACAAAGCCTGAATCACGCCGTGATCGAGCAGCGCATTCATCTTGGCGATGATGCGCGCCTCCCTGCCCTGCCTCGCGTGCTCCGCTTCACGGTCAATCAGCGCGATGCATTTTTCAGCCAAATCCAGCGGCGCCACCAAAAGCGGCTCGTAGCTGGGATTCTCCGCATACGCCGTCAGGAAGCTGAACACATCATGCACCGCCCGTGTGATCTCCGGATTCGCCGTGAACAAACTCAGATCTGTATAGATCCGCGCCGTCGTCGCGTTGTAGTTTCCGGTGCCAATGTGCGCGTAGCTGCGCGTTACCCCGTCGGGATCGCGCCGCACCAGCAGCGACAATTTGCAATGCGTCTTCAATCCCACCAGCCCGTGAAATACCTGCACTCCGGCGTCTTCCAGATCGCGCGCCCAGCGAATGTTCGAGGCTTCGTCGAACCGTGCCTTCAATTCGATTACCGCCGTCACTTCCTTGCGCGAAGCGGCGTCGATCAGCGAGGGCACGATCAGCGAATGTTCGCTTGTCCGGTACAAAGTCTGTTTGATCGAGAGCACCCGCTCGTCTTCCGCCGCCGACTCGATGAACGACACCACCGCGTCGTACGAATCGTAAGGATGGTGCAGCAGAACGTCATGCTGCCGGAGTTCCTCGAACAGATCTTTCGACTTCGAAGTCAGCCGCAGCTCGCGCGGTGAAAACGTTCGGTATTTGAGATCGGGCCGCTCCACCACTTCGTAGATATTGAACAGGCGCGACAGATTCACCGGCCCATTCACCGGAAAAACCTGCCAGGGATCGATTTCAAAAACCGTTCGCAGCCGGTCGATAATTTCCGGATCGGCGTCGGCTTCAATCTCCATGCGCACCGCGTCGCCTTTACGCCGGTTGTGCAGTTCCGCGCGCACCGACTCCAGCAGGCTGCGCGCTTCTTCTTCCGCGAGATAAAGATTGCTGTTGCGCGTCACCCGGAACGGCGCCGACGAAACAATGTCGTAGCCGTGATACATGCGCACCGCATGATGCGCCACCAGATCGGCCAGAAAAATAAAATCCGCCGTGCCCTTCGACGGCAACCGCACCAGCCGAGGCAGAACCCGCGGCACCGATACCACGCCGGTATAGGTCAGCGCCGACCGCCGCCGCCGCCGCAACAAAAAACCCAGGCAGAGCGCCTTGTTGATCACCCGCGGAAACGGATGCGCCGGATCGACCGTCACCGGAGTCAGCAGCGGATCCAGTTCCTTCTCGCAATATTCCTCTACGAACCGCAGCGCCTCGGGCTCCAGCTCGCGCAGTCCCAGCACGCGGATTCCGTTTGCCGAAAGCGCCGGACGCAGCCGCGCGTTCCAGCAGTCGTACTGGTCGTCCACAAATTCGTGGACCAGCTTGCTCAGCACGTCGCGTTTGTCCGTCAGGGTCAAGCCGTCGGGACCGGCCTCGTTGTAGCCGTCCTCGATCTGCTGCATCATCCCCGCGACCCGCACTTCGAAAAACTCATCCAGATTGCTGGCCGAAATCGCCAGAAACTTCAACCGTTCCAGCAGAGGATTGCCCTCATCCTCGGCCTCTTCCAGCACACGCCGGTTGAACGCCATCCATGAGGTGTCGCGGTCAAGGAAATACTGTGGATTGTCCAGCGAAACACGAGCCATAGGCGCTTTTCTATCGGATCTGCGGCGGACCTGCCAAAGCGACTTACAAAACCCAAAACTGCGATTCGGGACCCTTAGTATAAAGCATCGCCGCGTTCGCCGCAGGATGGCCTCTCAGAGGCGCATCATCCCCACGCAGAACAACAAAACGCCCGGACGGAATTTCTCCGTCCGGGCGTGTGTCTCGATCGCCAACCCGAGCCCAGCCTCTGCTACGGCAGGTAGTAACGGACCGACGAGAAGATCATGCCGTCGAGTCCATGCGGTTCCAGTCCATGCACCTCGTCGGCCCACGTTGCCCGGTCGACATAGGAGAACTGCAATCCCCACTGCATCCGGCCTTTGGGCCCGCTGTAGAACCGGTGCCAGAAGCCCGCCGTGCCTTCTGCCAAATCACGCGTGTCACCCCTGCAGCTTCCCAGGGCGCCGGGGGTGAAGCCTCCGCTCGCCGGGCCGATCTCGGTGTAGCAGCCACTGTTGTTGAAGAACGGAGATCCGTAACCGACGTACTTGCCGGTGACCGGGTCCAGTCCCCAAGCGCGGCCGGCATATTCCGTGCCTGCATTGAGGTAGATGTCAAGCTTCGGTCCATGCCATTCCAGCGTAGCCAGTCCCTGGTAGCTGCGAATCAGATCCAGCGTTCCATCGACGTGAACTGCCGTATCCGGCAGACCGCCGCTGCCATAGCGGCCAATTCCCTGACCGGTTAGCCCGTGCAGTCCGAAGTCGAGATGCTTATCGAAGAATGACCAGCGGACATTCGCGCCGATGCCGCCGCCGTTCTTCGAACTGTTGAAGGCCCCGAGCGCAGACTCGACCCCAACCGCTTGCCCTTCGCAACTCGCGGTGCTGGCTACATCTTCGCAGGGGAAGACGCGGTCGCGGAAGCGGCTGTAGATGCCGTAGACTTCGTAGTGTCCAAAGCCAGGCTCGAAAACCACCTTGGCGATGATGTCAGGTGAAGGGTTGAAGGAGTAGTTGGACTGGTTATCATAGAGACCGCCGGTCACGCCAGCCGTCCCGACAAGGTAGTTGGCGGCATTTTGATAGGTTGTGAGCGTCGCCTGCGCGTTCTCGGCCGATACGCCAAACCACACCTTGTTGTCGAAGTTCTTTACCAGGCGCACTCCGTACTGCCGCGCCCAGCTGAAGCCGACCTGGTATTGCGGGTCGATGGTCATGGGCAGCGCTTCGGTTCGGTTATCTATGCCGTGCTTGGTTTCCGTCACCAGGCTCCATTGCTGACCTCCGGTGAAGGTGAAGCCGTCATCGAAAGCAGCCTGCCCCCACGCCTGCCGTTGGCGAAGCGTATAGCTGTTGCTCTCGTTATTGTTGGAAGTCACGCCAGCTGAGAGGAAGTCGGCCTCGACGTAGCCCGACAACTTCACCATGCTCAGCTTGCCTTCCGCCAGCATCGACAGCCGCGACTGACGTCCAGACCCGAAGAATTCCGACGTCGTACTCTGCGAAGCGCCCGGCAGCGTAAGCGAGTTGAAGGGCGTGTTGATGTCCGCGCCCAGGGCCCGCGAACGCCGCACTGTTTCAGCCGCCAGGAACCCGCCCGGAGTAATGGTGATTCCCTTGTAGTGGATCGCCTTCGGCTCCTCGGTGGCAACCTTCTGCGTCTCCTGCAGGGTCTGGACCGTGTTGGCCATCCCCATCTTAAGGTCGCTCACGTCGCTCTTAAGCGCGGTGACGGTCTGCTGTTGCTGCGCGCTTTGGGCCTCGGCAGCGTCGGCTTTGCTGGCAGCATCCGAGGCTGCCGCTTGCGCCTGCTGCACCGTCTGATCCTTATGGTGTAGTTCGTTCCGCAATTCCTCGATCTCCGCCTGCTGTTGTCGCAACGCCGCCTGCTGGGCGGCGATTGCATCCCGCAACGCCTGCACGTCCGCCGCCGTGATGGGAGCAGCTTTCGCCTTTTTGACTTTCGGCGATTCACTGGTCTGTGCTACCAGAGCTGTCGCCAGCAAAACGATTGCAAACACTTTCCACGCAGCCTTCATGTACTCTCTCCTTTTTTCCGTACTATGAATAAGAACTTCCCGTTGTCCCGGTGACCTACTTGACTTGCTTGATCGCTTCCTTCACCTTGGCCGCCACATTCTCCGGCAAGGGCGCATAGTCGAGCGCGCTCGTCATCTTCTGGCCGTCGGTAATCATCCAGTTCAGAAAATCGGCAAGGATCTTGCCTTTCGCCGGGTCCTTCGAAACCTGCGGAATCAACAGCCAGGTAAAGCTGCAGATCGGATATGCTTCTTTGCCTGGAGCGTTCGTAATCGAAACCCGGAAATCGGCCGGCATCTTCGGAGCCGAAGCCGCTGCCGCAGTCACGCCTGCCAGCGACGCCTTTACCCACGTGCCGGCGGAATTGAGCACCGTGCCGTAGGGAATCTTGTTCTGCACCGCATAAATCAGTTCCACATAACCGATCGCTCCCGGCAACTGCCGGATCGATCCGGCTACGCCGTCGTTTCCTTTTCCACCCAGCCCCCTCGGCCATTTCACCGAAGTGTCGGCCCCCACCTGGCTCTTCCAGTCGGAACTTACTTTCGACAAATAGTCGGTCCACACAAATGTGGTCCCGCTGCCGTCGGAGCGATGCACCACCACAATTTCCTGGTTCGGAAACTTCACCGTCGGATTGACCGCCGCAATCGCCTTGTCATTCCAGTTGCTGATTCGTCCCAGGTAGATCCCTGCCAGAATGTCGGGCGTAAAATTCAATTGCGTGCTCACTCCGGGAATGTTGTAAGCCGGCACCACCGCCCCCAGCACGGTAGGAATGTTGAGTATTTTGGTTTTCAGCTTCTGCTCGGCCTCTTTTAACTGCGCGTCTTTCATCGGCATGTCGCTGGCCCCGAAGTCCACCGTGCCTTCCGTCACCTGCCGGATTCCGCCGCCGCTGCCGATCGCCTGATAGTTGATTTGAATGTCGGGATGAAGTTTGTGATATTCGCTGAACCACTTCGAGTACATCGGATTAGGGAATGTTGCGCCTGCTCCGTTCAGCGTGGTCTGCCCCACTACCGGCATGGCCAGAAGGACACACACCAACAGCAGCACGATTTTGCGCATCGCTGGAAAATTCCTCCTTCGAGTAGATCACCCCGTTTTAGCGGCGCTATGTTACAGCACGGTTACAACCCGGTGAATTTCTGGTGAATGAACCCAAACTTGGCCGGCGGTCAAATCTCGCGCCAAGCTGATAAAGAACGCGAAGTTGATAGCGAACGCGAAGCTGATAAAGAAGTCGACCAAATACGATTTTGGGTCGCCCTGTGCGTTCCGCGCTGCCACGAATTTTTCCCTTCCTTGCGAGGGCTCAGCATGCGCGTGAGAACCAGACCTTCTGAGGAGAACGGCGGAATTAAATCCAGCTCAATCCAGCCGCGAAGCGGCGGGATCTGGAAGCCCGGCACGGAAGTGCCGGATAGGAATGCCCCGAGAACCCGCGATCCAGCTGCGGCGCACCCCCCCTCTCGGGATATCCTTGGCACCGGCGGAACCCGCAAAACAACAGAAGATTAAGACTGTTACTATGCTCCACGCCCGTGCATCCAATGTCCTGATCATGTTTCCTCGCGGTCGTCTATGGCTTCTTCTGAATTCGCCCCAAGGCGCTTGCCTGTGGGCCGCTATTTCTTTGGATGACAACTTTGCCACGGAGCAAATTCATGAGTTGTAAATCGTTTATCAATTTCCCCGATTCCCAATCCTCATCGCAAGGACAAAATACTCTATGACCGACTCGCCCACTCGCCATGCTCCGGGATGGCCCGGCATCGCCCCGCGCTGGACTTCAAGCGCCAAGACCGGCGTTGGCACGGCGTTGAATCAGCACAGCAAAGTCTGGTTCACCCTGAGTCACGGCATTTTGAACGAGGTTTACTTTCCACGCGTCGACCAGGCCTGCACCCGCGACCTGGGATTCATCGTGACCGCCGGCCGCGACTATTTCTCCGAGGAAAAACGCCACTGCAACTTTGAGAACCGGCCCATAGAACCGGGAATTCCGGTCTTCCAACTGACCAACTCCTGTCACAGCGGTCGCTACCGCATTCACAAAGAAATCCTTACCGATCCCTACCGGAACGTCGTCTTGCAGAAAATCCGCTTCGAGCCCCTGCAGGGTGCGCTCTCCGACTACCATCTTTACGCGCTTCTCTCGCCCCATCTGGCCAACGCCGGATACGGCAATACCGGCTGGACTGGCGATTACAAGGGCCTCCCGGCATTCTTCGCCGAGCACGAAGGTGTCACTTTGTGCCTTGGATCCTCGGTGCCGTGGAAGAAAATGTCGGTGGGCTTCGTAGGTTGTTCCGACGGCTGGCAGGATCTTTCCCAGCATTTTCAAATGGAGTGGGAATATGACCGCGCCGAAAACGGCAACATCGCCTTCACTGGAGAAGTCGATCTCGCAGCCAGCAACGGCGAGTTTTTGCTTGCCCTCGGTTTCGGTCTGATGTGGACCGAAGCCGGCCAGCAAGTGCGCTCGACCCTCCTTGAAGATTACGCCGAGATTCGCCAACATTACGTCAATCAGTGGAGCAGTTGGCAACGCAACCTGATCAAGCTCGACGAACCGCAGCGCCAGTGTGATCTCTATCGCCCCTCGACCTCCGTCCTGCGCACGCACGAATCCAAGGATTTCCTCGGCGGCATGATTGCCAGCCTCTCCATTCCCTGGGGCTTCGACAAAGGCGACGAAGATCTCGGCGGATATCACCTGGTCTGGCCGCGCGATCTGGTCGAAACCGCGGGCGCGCTGTTAGCCGCGGGCGCGGTCCCCGACGCCCTGCGCGTGCTCCGCTATCTCGAAGCCACTCAGGAAGCCGGCGGCAACTGGGCGCAAAACCTGTGGCTCGACGGTCGTCCTTACTGGTCTGGCATTCAGATGGACGAGACCGCTTTCCCCATCCTGCTGCTCGATCTCATCCGCCGCGAGGCGCCCAAAGAGTTAGGCAAACTCGACCGCTGGTGGCCCATGGTGCGCAACGCCGCCAGATTCATCATTCGCAACGGTCCAGTCACCATGCAGGATCGCTGGGAGGAAGACGCCGGCTATTCGCCATTTACCCTGGCCGCCGAAATCTCCGCCTTGCTCGCCGCCGCCGACTTCGCTGATCTCACCGGCCACAGGGATCAAGCCCCAACCCTTCGCGATACCGCCGACGCCTGGAACGCCAACATCGAACGCTGGGTCTACGCCACCGGCGGCGACCTCGCGCAACAACTCGGCATCGAAGGCTATTACGTTCGCATCTCGCCTCCCGACACCGATGGGGCCGCTTCGCCCACGCAAGGTTTCGTTCCCATCAAGAACAAGCCGCCAGGCCAGGACGGGGGCCCGGATGGCGACCGCGCCTATCACATCATTAGCCCTGATGCGCTGGCTCTGGTCCGCTTTGGCCTGCGCGCGCCCGACGACCCGCGTATTCTGAATACCCTCCGCGCCATCGACGCGCTGCTCGCCGTCGAACTGCCGCAGGGCCCCTGCTGGTATCGCTACAACGGTGACGGCTACGGCGAACATAAAGATGGCTCACCCTTTAACGGCACCGGCATCGGCCGGCCCTGGCCGCTGCTGGCTGGCGAGCGCGCGCATTACGCACTGGCGGGTGGGCATCGCGACGAAGCCGAGGCGCTGCTCACGGTCATGGAAAACTCCACCGCCGGACAAAGCCGCCTGCTCCCCGAGCAAGTCTGGGACGAGGCTGACATCCCCTCTCTCGAACTCTTCCGCGGAAAGCCTTCCGGTTCGGCCTGCCCGCTGGTCTGGGCGCACTCGGAATACGTAAAGCTGCGCCGCTCCATTCGCGATGGCAAGATTTTCGATCAGCCTCCGCAAACCGTGCAGCGCTACCTCGTCGAAAAACACGGCCGCCAGCATTTCGGCTGGAGATTGAACAACAAACCCCGCACTGTTCCCCGCAACCAAACGCTCCGCATCAATCTGCTTTCCCCCGCGGTCGTGCACTGGAGCATCGACGGCTGGAAAACCGCCAACGACACCGAAACGCACGACACCGGCATCGGCCTCTATACCCTCAACCTGCCCACCGCGTCCATGCCCCCCGGCGGCCAAGTGGTCTTCACCTTCCACTGGATAAACGAGAAGCGCTGGGAAGGTACGGATTACACCGTCACAATCGAGTAAACCGAATGGCGGAGAATAGCGGAGAATACGAGAGGAGAATAGGCGGAGGATACAAGGTGGTTGCCCCATCCTTTCGCGCTCTTTGCGAAAGGGTGGGACTCTCGAAAAGGGGGCGGAACTCTCGGGAGGAAGAAATTCCTCACTGCTCCGCGCTCGTGTAGCACAACTCCACCACCGTGCAGTCATCACTCAGCGGATTGCCCGCGCAAAACTCCGTCACCGCCGAAAAAATTCCCTCCAGCGTCGGAGACTTCACTGCCGCCGCCTCCAGCCGGAAATCTTCAAAAAAATCTCCCATGGCATTCTCCGCCTCGGTGACGCCGTCGGTCACGATAATAAAGCGGTCGCCGGACTTCATCTGACAACTCGCGCTCTCGAAACTCGCATCGCCCAGCAATCCCACCGGCACGTTCCCATGCGGCGGACGCATCACTTCTCCCGCGCAAACCAGCAACGGCGGCACGTGCCCGCAATTCACGTATTCCAGTTCGCCGTCCCGCCGCAGCCGCGCCAACAACAGCGTCGCATATTTCTCGCCGCCCATTTTTTCGGTGAAGAATCTGTTGACTGCGGTAACCACATCGAGCAGCGGCACGCCCGCGCTGAGATGCGAATAAATCATTCCCTGCAGCGTCGAAGCCAGCAGCGCGGCCGAAACTCCCTTGCCGCTTACGTCGGCCAGCACCACCGCCAGCCCTTCTTTTGTGTTCACTGCGTCGAAGAAATCCCCGCCAATTTCCTTGCAAGAAAGATTCTTCCCGCGCAGCCGCGCAAACGGCACTTCCGGAATCTTCACCTGCATCAGCCGCTGCTGAATGCTGGCCGCAATGCCCAACTCTTGTTGATAGCGTCGCGCTTCTTCCTCGGCCTGCACCAGCCGCGCATTCTCGATCAGTGACGCCGCTTCGGTCGCGATCACGTGCAGAATATCCTGCCCCACTCCGCTGATGTCGCGCGACGCGAACCGCGAATCCACATACAAAACTCCCATCGCTTCAGCAGCGGCGGCCGAAGGCACCGGGGTCTGCGCATCGCGCGTCGCCTGCACCACCAGCTTGCGCAGCGGGATGCACACGACGGTTCGCAGATCGTACGCCACAATGCTCTGCCGCCCCGCCAGGTCGAGCGACTGGCTGGTATCCGTCAACAAAAATTCCGAGTTCGACCGCATCGACTCTTCCAGAATCGAATGCGAAATGGTTTTATCGTCGAGCAGCGGCTCTTTCTTTGAGTTCCGCCCCGCGGCCAGCCGCAGATTACCCTCGTCGTCCTTCAGAAAAACATATCCCCGCTCGGCCCGCGTCAACTGCAGCGTGACGTCCAGCATGGTCATCAGAATCTCGTCCAGCACTCCGGCAGTATTCAGTTTGCGCGCAGCTTCCAGAAATAACGTCAGCTTCTCGAGGTCGGTCGCCTCCTGTTTGATTTGAATGCCGGAAATCTGGCTGAGAAATTCGCGCGCCGTATTGGAAGTCGCGTGCGCAGGATTGAAAAGAATGTACGCCGAATCGCGCGCCCCAAACTCCAGCCGGTCGCCGCGATCCAGCTTCTGGCGCTGAATCCGCTCTCCATTCACAAATGTCCCGTGCTTGCTGCCCAGATCGACCAGGAAGAAATCCTGGCCCTCCTGCGTGATCTGCGCATGATCGCGCGACACCCGCGGATCGGCGATCACCAGGTCCTTATCCACCTTCCGCCCCACGGTGAACGGAGTGCGGTTCAGTACGATGTTCTTCTGCTCGCTGCCCTGCACAAACACCAGGGCGGGAAACACACCGGAGCCAGAACTATGATGACTGATCGCGCCCAGGGCCATAAGTTAAAGGTGGAAAGATGGTAAGCCGGCGCACCGCCGTGATAACGCAGCCCAAGCCGCGCCCACACAGCTACGCCTGCATCAGACTACTCTGCTGCTGCGTTCTCCCGCAAGCCGCAGAAACTCCCGAATGAACTCCGTCGTGATCCATCGTGCTCGTGGTGAACGCTCTCTCACCCGCATCAAAACTGAGCCACCACCCACACGGAACGAAAAACGATCGCTCTGGCAAAACAGCCTACTCGGAATCTCGCATTGCCTTCCATCCAATCAGGACCAGTCCCAACGTCAGCGTCGGAATCGCGAAATTGCTGAGAACCGGCAGCACCCATGCTCTCTGCACCATCGGCGCCGGCACAACCAGCAGCGCCGCCACCAGCGCGGCCGCCATCACCCACGGCCAGAACACCGAGAGTGCGGTCAGAACCACGAAAAACCGCGGCAGGCCCCCGGCCCTCCACAGCGGCCGAATCCCCCGCACAACCACCATAAAGACGGGCACCAGCAGCATCTGGTTATAGGGAGCGACCATCGGAATCACCATCAAAGTCGTCGCCAGCGTCAGCCCCACCAGCCATCCAAACTCCCGCGATTCCACCGGAGTTTGCCGCAGCCGCCACGCAAAATAGACGAGCACCGCCACCAGAATGCCGGCCACCAGCCTGCCCCACGTCGGTGTCAATTCCACATCCAGCACCGAAGTTCCTCCGCCGGTATATTGCAAGTACGCCCTGGAGGCCGTCCGGAATTTGCCAATCCAGCCGGGCAGCACAACCTCACCCCCCGCGCACAACAACAGCATCGTCAGCCCCAGACCCAGCACCAGCCTGCGCCGTTCGCGCCAATTCCCCAGACTCCAGACGCAGAGCACCACCACCGGCAGTGCCACTAACTGCGGCTTGATGCTCGCCAGCGCCAGCAAAATTCCCGCCGCCGCGAAATACCCGCTCGCCAGCGCGCTGAACGCGGCCGCCAATAGACCGGCAACCAGCAGAGTAAGTTGCTGCAGCTTGAATCCCTGCACCGCCGGAAAGCATCCGAGCGCAAGCACAATCCACAAAAATTTGCCCACGCTCGAAGTCCGCCAGCCCAACGCGCGCAACCACATCGGGATCGACGCCGCGGTTAGCACCACCAGCAACCCCAGAAAAACGCGCTGCACCAGCGGAAACGGCAGCCTCACCGTGGGCGCCAGAAAAAACACCACATAAACCGGATAGGCAAATGCCTGCTGATCTTTCGGATCGTTGGGCCGCGTAGCATCGAGCGGCCGCCCATAATATCCAGTCTGAATCTCACGCGTGATGTCCGGCCCGTAAGGGTCGCGCCCACGCAACAGCAACTCCCGCGCCCCCAGCCACCGCGGATACAGGTCCGACAGATTGCCGCGCGGTATCTCCCGGGCCGTCGCTTGCACCTGCTGGTGTGCAATCAGAATCTTCTGCGCCCAGATCCACATGGCCGCCGCCATCAGCACCGCCGCAAAAACGCTGTAGAACCTGCTCGACATTTTTATCCGTGCCGCGCCGCGAATGGGATTGAAGACTGCTCATGTTACAACTTATCGTTCGCGGCACAGCCGTTCACCATAAATAGCCCGCGATCGACAGCTGGCGATCAACAGACTGGCGATCGACAAGATCAGATCAACCGACGAAGACTCAACGAACGAAGACTCAACGAACAAAGAGTAACGAACGAAGAGTAACGAACAAAGAGTAATGAAACTCCGAATCGCAATCTCCGGGTTGATCGGCCTGCTGGCCGGCTCGCTCTGCTTTCTCCTGCTCAAGAACCTGCATCAGGGCGCCGGAGACTTCACCTGGGCCATCCACCTGGCGCAGCGCTTTCTGGCTCATCAGAACCCCTACGACACGCCCCTCGAACAGTATCCCTTTCCCGCAGCGCTGTTTGCTCTGCCCTTCGTCCATCTCCGGCCAGAAATCGCCGGCGCTCTATTCTGGGGAATGAGTTCGTCTCTGCTCGCCTGGGGATTGACCCGCCACGGCTACACCAGGCTTCTCATCTTTTTAGCATTTCCCTATTGGGCCGGAATCTTTACCGTGCAATGGTCGCCGCTCATCGTGGCCAGCGCATTTTTCCCGCTGCTTCTTCCCGTCACCATGGCCAAACCCCAGGTCGGGTTGCCGGTCCTGCTGACCCGCCTGAGCCGCCGCGGCCTGTTCGCCTGCATCCTGCTGGCTTTGCTGTCGCTGGCAGCATTGCCCAAGTGGCCTTTACTGTGGCTGCGGCAGAGCGTCAACTACCAGCATTTCATTCCCCTATTGTTGCTTCCCGGACCGCTCCTGCTGCTCGCGCTGCTGCGCTTCCGCCAGCGTGATGCACTTTTCCTGCTTCTCGCCGCGGCCATGCCCCAGCGCTGGTTTTTCGACACCTTCATTCTCTGGCTGATTCCGCAATCGCGTCGCGAGATCGTCTGGACCGTGTTTTTCAGTTGGGGAGCCGGAATCTGGCGCTGGTATCACATGCCGCACTCCTACACTCAAGTAGGCCGCTGGACCGTCCTCTTCATTTATCTCCCCATGTTGGCGGTAATCCTGTTTCGCAAACCGAACGGCGCTTCACCGGAGAGCAACGCCCGACGCCTGAGTACATAAATCCACCACAAGAGCAGCGCCGCGACAAAGTTGATCCGCCCCCAGCGGATCCACGAGAAAATCCACAGCGGGCTGATCAGAAGCGGCAGTGCGGGAAGCGCCAGCTCACGCACTGACGGCCAGTCGCGGCCACGGCAATAATCCGCCACCAGCACCAGCGGCAGGATCAACAGACACAGATCGTGAGCGTTCGCGCTGTAACTGACCAGAATCGCCGCGATCACCGCGCACGCTGTGCTCAGATGCGAGAGCCCGCGATCGTTCACCGGGGCTCGCATCCGCGAAACTAAGATCAGCAGAACTGCCGAGCCGGCAAGAGTCACCAGCCGGGCTGGCCAAATCAGTCGCTCCAGCACTGGCCATCCCGCGACCAGGCCAAGCAGCGACGGATTCATCCCGTAAGGGGTCTGGCCAAAACCTGGCACAGACACCGCCCGCCAGACATAAAGCGGATACTCCAACGCCCCCTGCCAGCCCACCATTCCCAGCGACAGAACCACGGTCAAAGCGGCGACGACGGAAAACCCAAGCAACAGCTTTCTTCCCCTCCCCGCTCGGCCGCGCCTCAGCGCCAGCATCACCACCAGCGGAACCATGAGATGGTATTTGAAAACTCCCAGCCCAAACCAGGCCCCCGCCATGAAGTCTGAGCCTCGCTCCATGTCGCAAAACCCCACAGCTACGAGCAAAAGAAACAGAATCGCGTCCTGCCCCTGCAAAAAGTTTATGAATACCGGGAAAAACGCCAGGCAGGCCAAAACCGATTCCCACAGCGAAACCCTGCGCAAAGACGACACGGAACGCCGGAGCAGCAAAATGACGCCCAACAGCATGACCAGGTTTGCCAGATCCCAAACGGCAAATGCCTGTGGATAACTTAGAAGCGTAAGCGGCACGAAGATCACGGCTTCAAATGGAGGATGAAGGTAGGGCAGCGGTCCCCGCCGAATGTCGGAATCGCTGGTGAATCCTCGCTGCACCTCCTGCTGCGCTCGGCTCTGGTAAAGGCTTCGCCCATAGCCGGCGCGCACCATCTTTGCGGCGGTGTAGAAAACCGTGAAGTCGGGATCGCCCTTCGCGATCCGCTCACGCACGTTCCACAGAAAAAGAGCGTGTAAGGCCACGACCGCGATCACAAACCATCGACCGATCACTTTATAGGATCGAGGCAAGTTGCCCAGTCCCCCCCACTCTTGAGCTTTATCCCCTGGCCGCGCAAAACTTTCTTCCCGAGTGATTCAAGATGTCCCGAACCCGTCGCAGGCGGGCTGTGCTCGGCACGGCCCCTGTCATGCTGGTTACCTGTCGTAACGTTCGTCGCAAGAATTTACGACTTTTCGCTTATATTGCAAGGTATGATTGCCTCATCGGGCAACAAGTCTCGCACATTTGGAAAGGCGCCCACGGCAACCGTTGCTCGCCGCTCGGGCGCTGCTGTGCTATGGCCCTTTCATATAGCCATTGAAAAAGGTCAGCGAGGAGGATAACGTATGCAGCTTGCACGCAGGTTATGGAAAGAACAGGATGGACAGGACATCGCCGAGTACGCGGTGATGCTGGCGGTGATTCTCGTGATCGTCGTTGGCACGATCCGCCTGATCGGCTCCAACTCCAACACCGTGTTCTCCAACGTAGCCAGTTCGATTCAGTAGATTCCGGTTTTAGGGGCGAAAGGCTCTGCCATGCTGGCGGGGCAAGAGAAGTTCTAGCTTCCAAGGGAGCGGTATGAACCGCACACGTTTATTGCTGATCGGGGTGCTGGCTCTGGCGTTGGGTCTGGTCGTCAGCATGTACGTCTATCGGACCCTGTTGTCGCGGTCGGGCGGCTCCGGCGAGCCGGGCGTGGAGGTTATCGTCGCCGCCGACGACCTCCAGGTCGGCGCCAGGGTCGAAGAACATGACATCAAGATCATCAAGATCGCTGCCAGCGATCTGCCACCCGGCGCGCCACGCCGCAAAGCCGATGTGCTCGGCCACGGCGTCATCCTTCCCATCTCCAAGGGCGAGTTCATCCTGTCCAACAAACTTGCCGGAGAAAATGCCGGCGCCGGCCTGCCGGCGCTGATTCCTCCCGGCATGCGCGCGGTCTCGGTGCGCGTCAATGAAGTGGTCTCCGTAGCCGGCTTTGTTACCCCCGGCACACGGGTCGACGTTCTGCTCACCGGCACGCCCACCGGCGGAAGCGAACCCGAAACCACCACCGTGCTGCAGAACGTCGCGGTTCTGGCCTCCGGCCACACTCTGGAACGCACCGCCACCGGCGAGGCCCAGAACACCGCTGTCATTACCCTTCTGGTTTCTCCCGACGATGCCCAGCGCCTCACCCTGGCCAGCGCTCAGGGACATATTCAACTCGCTCTGCGCAATCCGCTGGACACCAAGGCCGAGGACTTTCCGGCCTCCGGCGAACGCGGACTTTACCGGGGCATTCCGGTGGTTGCGAAGGCCGAGCCCGTAGTTCACCATGCCGCGCTCAGGAAGGAAACGCCGCCGCCCACCCCCACCGGCGTCAGCGTTGAAATCATCGAAGGCGACACGAAGAAGGATGTGAAATGTACCGACCAGAACTGCGAGACCAAGTGACCGTCAACTTCAATTTCGCAATGAGCATCATCGCAACCACAAGTTTCCTCACAGGGAGAGGAATCTGAAAATGACAGTTCGTATGCCTTTGTTCGGGGTTTCGCTGCTAGCCGCCGTCGTCGCCCTTTCCGTTTTCTCGGGAAACATTTTCTGCGAAACCATACAGCCGGCGCAGCCCGGCCAATCCCAGACTCAGGCTTCAAACACCACCCAGACCACGACCCTCCCCCAGCAGACCCAGGGCTCGGCCCCCTTGCGCGTCATGGTGGGCAAGTCGCTGCTGATCAATACTACCGAGCAGCTTAAGCGCATATCCGTGACCGACCCCAGCATCGCCTACGCCCAGGTCGTCACCCCCACGCAGATTCTGATTCACGGCCGGGCGCCGGGAGAAGTCTCGCTCCTCATCTGGGACGAACTGGAACGCTCGCGCAGCTTCGATCTGCGCGTGGATGTCGACGTCAGCGCCTGCGCCGAAGAAGAGCACCGCGTTTTTCCCGACGAGCAGATCACCGTTACGCCGTCGCGTGCAGCCATTGTCCTCTCCGGGCATGTCTCCACCGAAGACGTTTTTAAGCGCGCCGGAGAACTCGCCACCGCCTACTCCCCGAAAGTCATCAACGTTCTCACCTTCGGACCAGTAGGCTCTCAGGAAGTTCTGCTGCAGGTGAAGTTCGCCGAAGTCGATCGCACCGCTCTCAGCCAGATGGGCGTGAACTTCATTTCTAACGGCGGAGCCAACACCATCGGCAGTCTGACCACCGGCCAGTATGGCGGCGTCGGTTCGCAGTCAGTGACTCAGACCGGCATCGGAGGCGTGGCTCCCACCCCTTCGACGCAAACCATCAACAACGTTCTCAATCTCTTTCTCTTCCGCCCCGACATTAATTTCGGCGCGGTCATCGAGGCTCTTCAAACCAAAGATCTCCTGCAGATTCTCGCCGAGCCCAATCTGATCGCGGTCAACGGCAAGGAAGCCAGTTTTCTCGCCGGCGGACAGTTTCCCTTCCCCATCGTGCAACCCGGTGCAGGTTTCACTGCCGTCACCATTTCATTTAAAGAATTCGGCGTGAGATTGCAATTCACTCCGGTCATCATGCCCAACGGAAACATTCACCTGAAAGTTTCTCCAGAGGTCAGCACCCTCGACTTCGCCAACGCCCTCACGATCTCCGGATTCACCGTTCCCGCTCTCAGCACTCGCAAAGCCGAAACCGAGTTTGAATTGCAGGATGGGCAGAGCTTCGTCATCGCCGGTCTTATGGACAACCGTGTCACCGATGTGTACAACAAAATTCCCGGCCTCGGCGACATTCCGATTCTGGGCGCTTTTTTCCGCAGCAAGAGCGTGCAGAAAAGCAATTCGGAACTGATGGTTCTGTGCACGGTCAAGAAAATCTCCCCCGGTGCGGGGCCGCCTACGTTGCCCAAGCAGCCGCAGCCGTTTCTTGATATCAACCGGTTTGATAAGGGGACGCCGAAGGACAAGTGATTCGAGGCGAGCCTGACAAGAGCCAAAGGCTGGATTTTTAACTCGGAGATCTGAGTCGACGATTTGAGCAAAGAGATTTTCGCGGTGCATGGGACGCCGCCGTTGCATTATGCCGCAGCTTTCCGTCGTTATCGTTGCCGCTGACAGTGAACAGCGCACCGTGCTGCAGGTGCTGGTCGATGGCACCACCGTGGCCCGCACCGTGCACACCTGCGCAACTTTTCCGGTAGCCGCATCCGATCCCGTCATGCGCCGCGTCCACGCCGCCAATCCCGACGTCACCCTGATCGACATTCCCAGCGACAATCCTCCGCTCGCTCTGCGCGCCGTGGAACTGCTTCACCAGGAAATGCCCGACGCCGCCATTTTCGCCATCGGCACCCTGAACCAACCGCAGGTCATCGTCAACGCCATGCGCGCCGGGGCTCGCGAGTTCATCGAGCGGCCCACCAACACCACCGATCTTCTCGAAGCCTTCGTCCGCCTCACCGCCGCCCAGCGGCGCACTCGTCAGGAAGGCACCCGCGGCAAGGTTTTTTCCGTCATCAACGCCAAGGGCGGAAACGGCGCCACCACGGTCGCTGTCAATCTCGCTCTCGCCCTGCAGTCCGCTCACGGACAGACCGCGCTCGTCGATCTCGCGCCCTTGGGCCACGCCGCGCTGCACATGAATCTGAAGCCCGTCTTCAACGTGGCCGACGCCACGCGAAACCTTCACCGCATGGACTCTTCCCTGCTCGAAAGCTTCATGACCCGCCACAGCGGCGGCCTGCAATTGCTCGCCGGAAGCTCCGTGCCCGCGGCCGTCGATCCCTCGACCGCCGAATTTGTTCGCCTCTTCGACATGCTGGTCACGCATTTCCGCTACGTCGTCGTCGACGCCTCCTCGCGTTTCGACGCGGCCAGCCGCTTGATCGCCAATCTTTCTGAAATTGTTTTGCTGGTCGCCTGCACCGACGTGGCTTCGCTCTGGAGCGCCGCCCGTGTGCAGCAATATCTGGGAGAAACCGGAGGCCGCGAGCGCGTTCGCCTCGTGCTCAACCGCTTCCGCAAAGTTCCCGGCTTCAGCGAAACCGACGCCGAAACTGCCGTCGGCGCCAAGTTGCTGTGGCGCATCCCCAACCAGTATTTCGCCATTTCCACCGCCATCGATCGCGGTACGCCCGTCATGGATCAGCGCGGCAGCGAGATCGCCCGTTGCTTCTCCGGGCTGGCGCAGGAATTAACCTGCAACGACGTAGACGTAAAGCGGGCAGCATGGTCCATGTTTAAGTCAGTCTAGAAGGGTGACAGAGCCGTGGTTAGAACGCGGAAGAGCGGGCGCTTCAGAACCGTGGAAGAGCGGCCCTGCCTCGCGCGGATGGGCTTCCGTAGAAGAGCGGCCCCTGAGCCGCGCGGATGGCTTCCGTGGAAGAGCGGCCCTTGTGGAAGAGCGGCCCTTTAGGGCCGCGTAAGCGGCTCGACCCCGCGGGCTTTAGCCCCTGAGGTCAGCAAGCACCAAACCCGCTCTGGACTCGGGCACGATCGGGAAGGGTACGACTTAAAGTCGTGCCAATGGCCGAAGGGCATAGAATGGGGCTTTAGCCCCTGAGGTTCCGCACAAAGAAACTTGTTCTTATGGGAAATCTGCAATCCTTCGAGCGTACCGATTATCAGCAGGTGAAAGCCGACCTGCATCGCAAGATACTCGACCGCCTCGACCTCGAAAAGCTGGGCAAGACCACCGGCGACTCCGCCCGCGACGAAGTCCTCGTCATCATTCGCAACACCGTCAACAGTGAAGTTGTCCCACTCAGCTTTGCCGAGCGCGAGAGCTTGTCGCGCGAGATTCTCGATGAGATATTCGGCCTCGGCCCGCTCGAACCGTTACTCAAAGACCCCACCGTCTCCGACATCCTGGTAAACCGCTTCGACCGCGTCTACATCGAAAAGGCGGGCAAGCTCGAACTCACCACCTACTCCTTTAAAGACAATCCGCACCTCATGCAGATCATCGAGCGCATCGTCTCCCGCGTCGGCCGCCGGGTTGACGAATCGTCGCCCATGGTCGATGCCCGCCTGGCCGACGGCTCCCGCGTCAACGCCATCATCCCGCCGTTAGCCATCGACGGCCCCTGCCTCTCCATCCGCCGTTTCGGGCGCGAGCCCGTCACCGCTCGCCAGATGATCGAAAACCAGACGCTCACCGAGCCCATGCTCGAATTGCTCTCGGCCATGGTCAAAGGCCGCCTCAACATTTTGGTTTCCGGTGGAACCGGCGCCGGCAAAACCACATTGCTCAACGTCCTCTCCGGCTACATCCCCAACTCCGACCGCATCGTCACCATCGAAGACGCTGCCGAGTTGCAACTCAAGCAGGAGCACATCGTCCGCCTCGAAACCCGCCCGCCCAACATCGAAGGCAAAGGCGCGGTCCGCCAGCGCCAACTCGTCATCAACAGCCTGCGTATGCGGCCCGACCGCATCGTCGTGGGTGAGGTCCGCGGCGAAGAAGCCTTCGACATGCTGCAGGCCATGAACACTGGCCACGAAGGTTCTCTCACCACCGTCCACGCCAACTCCCCGCGCGACGCCCTGGCCCGCATCGAAAACATGGTTTCCATGGCCAACCTCAACATTCCCGAGCGCGCCGTGCGTCATCAGATCGCCTCCGCTGTGCACGCCGTCATTCAGATCGCGCGTCTTTCCGATGGCACGCGCAAAGTCGTCACCATTTCCGAAATCACCGGCATGGACGCCGAGTCCATCGCCCTGCAGGATATTTTTTCTTTCGACCGCACCGGCATCGATGAGAGCGGAAAAGTTCGTGGCGCATTCCGCGCCACCGGAGTTCGCCCCAAGTTCGCCGAGCGGCTGGCAACTTCCGGAGCCCGCCTCCGTCCGGCGCTGTTCGAATCGAAAGCCGAAGTTTGAAATTGAGAAGTTTAAAATCGAGTAACTTTAGATTGAGAAGCTTGAACTTGAGAAGTCTGAAATTAAGAGCTTTGAGGCCGGGAGGTGTGAGACCGCGATGCCCATAATCTTGATTGCCCTCGTCATCTTCGTTCTGGTCTTCGCCGCAGCCTTCGCTGGATTCTCCCTGCTCGACCAGCGCAGCGCCCGCGCCCGCCTCATCAAGGAGCGCCTGGCGGAGGAGCGCAAGGGCCCGGAACGCGCCGCCGAGGAAGAGCTCGCTCTCGTGCGCGACGAGCAGATGAGCCAGATTCCCGCTCTCGACAGCCTGCTGCGTCGCTCCGCTCGCGTTTCTGCGGTGCAGAAAACTCTGGCTCAGGCCGGCATGGCCATGCGCGCCGGCAATTTTCTCGGCCTTTCCGCGCTGGCCGGCATCGCCTCCACCATCGTCGTTTATGTTCTGAGCAGGAGAATCGAATTCGCCTGGGTGGCCATGCTGGTCGGCTTCCTGCTCCCTTACTCTTACATCTCCTTCAAGCGCACTAAGCGCTTTCAGAAGTTCGACGAGCTTTTTCCCCAGGCCATCGACACTCTCGCCCGCGCCGTTCGCGCCGGACACGCCTTCACCACCGCCCTTGAAATGATCTCCGCCGAGGTCGGCGAGCCCGTGGCCAGCGAGTTTCGCCAGCTCTACGAAGAGCAAAAATTCGGTATGCCCGTCCGCGACGCCTTGATGAATCTCACCGACCGCGTTCCCTCGGTCGACGTAAAATTTTTCGTCACCGCCGTCATGCTGCAGCGCGAAACCGGCGGCAATCTCGCCGAAATCCTCGACAACCTTTCTTACGTCATCCGCGAGCGCTTCAAAATCCAGCGCCAGGTGCGCGTTTACACCGCTCAAGGACGCCTCACCATGGCCTTGCTGATGGGCATGCCTCCCATCATCGTCGTCGTCATGATGACCCTGAATCCCGGCTTCATTCACCCGCTGTTTGCCGACCCCATCGGCCACACGCTGCTTGTCGCCGGAATCACTCTGCAGACCGTGGGATATTTCGTGATCCGCAAAATCATCCGGATCCAGGTGTAATGATCAGGTGTAACGATAGTGATTCAGGAGTGTAGTGATAGTGATAGTGGATAGTGATAGCGATGATCAGTTCTAACGATTCCGGGTGGCGCAGCGCTTCCAGCGCTGCGCAAGCAAGCCCAAATCAACCGCGGCTTTAGCCGCCGTGGCTGCCGCCGAGGTTAAGGATTCGAGTTTTTAAACCATGATGCCTCTGATTCTCACCATCGTCGTCTTCATCACCATCGTACTGGTAGTCTTTTCCTTCGGCGCAGCCGTGGTGACGCCCAGCTCCGTCCTTGGCGCTCGCCTCCGCGCTCTGGGCGGGCGGCAGCAACCGGCCGAGAACAAACCCGCCATTCGCGAACGCATCGAGCAGGCCCTTGATCCGCTCAGCAAAGCTATCCCGCTCTCGCCATCCGACGTTTCCCGCACCCGTGGCTGGCTCATTCAGGCCGGGCTGCGCGATGCCGCTCATGTCAACTACTATTTCGGCGTCCGTCTCCTGATGGCCGGCGTCGGCTTTTGCACGGTTTTATTGCTCACCGGCCTCGACAACCCTCCCCTGCTTCTCGGCATTACCGGCCTTGGCTTCTTCTTGCCGCGCTTTTTCCTGAAGCGCATGATTAAGCAGCGCCAGCAGCGCATCCGTCTCGCCCTGCCCGACGCTCTCGATCTCACCGTCATCTGCGTCGAAGCCGGTCTCGCCCTCGATCAGGCCCTGATGCGCGTCGGCCAGGATCTGCACCATGCCCACCCCGATCTCAGCGACGAATTCCATCTCGTCAATCTCGAGATGCGCGCCGGCAAACCACGCGCCGAGGCTCTCCGCAATCTCGTCGATCGCACCGGCGTGGACGACATCCGCTCCCTCGTCGGTACACTCATTCAGACCGACCGCTTCGGCACCAGCGTTGCTCAAGCCCTCCGCGTGCACTCCGACTCGCTCCGCACGGAACGCCGCCAGCGCGCCGAAGAACAGGCCGCCAAAACCACCATCAAGATGGTTCCCCCGCTGGTGGTATTTGTTCTGCCTTCCATTATCTTTGTTACCATCGGCCCCGCCGTGATCGAACTGATCCGGCAACTGGGTCCGGTCACGGGCGGAAAGTAAAAGTCCATCCGATAAAATGGTTCGGCAAGGACACGCCTTGGGAAGAACGCGACCTTAACGGTTGTGGAAGCAGCCACCGACGCATGCGTCACCGTGGAAGAGCGGCCCTTAAGGGCCGCGTAGAGTCGAGTTGAATCAATTAGGGCTTTAGCCCCTGAGGGAGCCAGCAGCTTACCTTCTCGTTCCAGCTTGAGCGCTTCCACCCCCTGGGAAGCGCAAAATGTTTCGGGAGCACCCGCATCAATGCCATCATTTGTCCCGCGTGGCCAGGCCTTCAATCGTACCCGCGACACCCCCCTCGCCACCGCTCTCGCCGTCGCCAACACCCACTGGACCCGCCTGCGCGGCCTCCTCGGCCTCTCCCCGGATGACTTCCGTAATGGCCGCGGCCTCTGGATTGTTCCCTGCCACGGCGTTCATACTCTGGGGATGGGATTCCCCATCGACGTTGTCTATCTCGACCGCAGCCTGACGGTTGTCCATGTCGAGACCGAACTGAAGCCTTGGCGCTTTGCTCCGGTCCGCATGCAGGCAGCGTCAGTGCTGGAACTCCCGTGTCGCACCGTCGCCGAAACCAAAACCGCAGTCGGCGATAGAATTGAAATCACGACCGAGAAAGACTCTGCGTAGATTTTCGGTGGCACGGCAAGCTCCGCGGTAACTGGATTTTGGTGACGCAGCCCTGCGGTAGACTCCTGCTGCGGACTGCGGTAGTTGGATTTTGGGTGGCGCAGCGCTTCAAGCGCTGCGATAAGTCGTGACCCCTGCGGGGCGAGCAACAGTAGGGATCAACCGTGGAGATCAACTGTTGGGACCGACCGTGGAAGAGCGGACCCTTTAAGGCCGCGTATGAGTTCTTCTGATGAGAACCGGGCTTTAGCCCCTGAGGGCTTCATTCAAGCACCAGGCAAATGACGGAAACACTCCAACTCGAAAAGACTCCGGCCAGCGCCCAGGCTCCCGACCACACCCCTCGCCTGCAGGTCGAATGGTCCTCGCGCTGGAGCGAATTCCTGACTTCGATCCCTCCCGCCCTGGCCCGTTCCGAATCCCGTCTCGCCGGCGAAGCCCCTTTCGGTCTCGTTCCCTTCCGCATCATGATCCCCTCCTACGTGCTGGAGGCGTTCGTGATTTTCGCCGCCATCCTCATCCCCATCAAGATCAGACAACTGCGCCCCTACGTCGTTCCCACCTTGCCCACCCACGACGTGATCTATTATTCCGGCGATGAACTCCCTCGCACCGAAGATCTCGGCGGCTCCCAGTCAGGAAAAACCGGACGCGCCGGCGGCGACGAATCGCATCACCGCACCCAGACCATCAAGATCGCCCGCGGCGGCTCGCTCGTCCCGCGCGTCGTCGACGCTCCCAATCTCAAACTGCCCGCATCCCGCGACGCCGTCGCCAACCTGCTGGCCATCACGCCCAACGCCGGACCGCCGCCTTCCGAGGGCTTGCGCTCCACCCGCTCCGTTCCCAATCTGGCCGCCACCATCGTGGCCCCCGCGCCCAATGCTGTTCGCGATTACACACGCAACGGCATTCAGCTCGATAAAGTAATCGCGCCCGCGCCCGACGTCTCCCGCGATCCCTTCACCACCGCCCCAACCCTCAGCGCCAAAGTGATTCCGCCTGCTCCCAACATTTCCAGCGACCATCTCCTGGTTGCTCCCGCGCTCACGCCCAGTGTGATTCCCCCGGCGCCCAAGGTCGCCGGCGAACATCGATCTTCCGCGCCTTTTCTCAATCCCTCGGTCGTAGCGCCCGCTCCTACTCTGTCGCACGATCAGTCCGCGCAAGATCAATCTCGCTCCGCTCCCTCGCTCACCGGCAGCGTCATCCCGCCCGCGCCCAACTCTGTCAGCCGCGAGATTTCCAGTTCACCGCTGCAGATGGCCAACGTCGCCGTAGTCCCGCCGCCGGTTTCCGCGCCGGAGCGTGTCTCCAATCGCAATCCAAAGTTGACCCTGCCCGCGCCCGCAGTCATCGCCCCTCCTCCATCCGCCAATGTGACGCAAGACATGCGCCGCATGGGAACCGCCACCGCGCCCGATCCTTCCAAAGCCGTCGTCCCTCCGCCGCCCACGCAGTCCGCCAGCGGATCCTTGTTAAGCAGCCTCGTCGGCAAAATCTTCGGCGCGAGCCAGGTCGTACCTCCGCCGCCCGCCGTCAATTCCACCGGCACTCAACCCAGCAAGCCGGTAACGTCACTTCCCGCCAGCGTAGTCCCGCCGCCGCCCACTGTCAGCGAAGGATCCACCACCCCCAACCCGCGCGGTACCCGTAAAGCCGCCGGCACATCGCTCGCCGCGAACGTAGTCGCCCCGCCGCCTTCGACCGGAGTCTCCGGGGGCACCGGCAATCGTTCCATGTATTCCTCCACCGCTCCACACCTCGGTGCGCCCAACGTAGTTCCTCCGCCTCCATCGCTAGCCGCCGCAGGCGGAGGCACCGGTTCGACCGCTGGCGCCGCGGGCGCTCCGCGCGGCGCCCTGCTCGCCAATAATGTCGTTCCTCCGCCGCCATCTATCGCCGGAGGCTCCAGTCCCGCCGGTTCCGGCTCCGGCCGCAGGGGCGCTGGCCTGGGAGGCCCGCTCGCCGTCGGCGCTCCTCCCGCTCCACCCACCAACGGCGGCAGCGGCTCCAACGCCGGCGCGGTAATTTCCACCCAACCCGGTTCTAAAGTCGGATTGCCCGCCCCCAGCACCGGCGCGCTGGCACTGTCTCCCGCTGGTGGAGAAAAACCCGGCCTCGGTGGCGCCGGAGGAGGCGCCAGCATCGGCCGCGGCAACGGCCCCGGCAGCGGCCTCAACAGCGAAGGCCCCGGCGCAGGCAAAACCGGTGCCGGTCGCGGCACCGACCCCACCGCTCACGCCGGAATCTCGCCCACTCCCGGCCCCGGCGGCGCAGGCAACGCCCCCACCGGCAATCCGCCCGTCCCCGGAGTCTCCGTCAACGGCGGCAGCTCCGTCATCACCCTCCCCAGCTTCGGATCGGACAACTCGAGCGATCCCTCCGCTCCCGGACGTTCTCCATCCCCCACGCACGGCGAGCAGCTCGGAGTCACCATCGTCGCTACCGCCGACGCCGGCGGAGCCTTCGCCCCTTATCGCAATCTGCTGCACGGTGAAGTATCCACCACTTACTTTGATACTTCTCTCGGTTCCGTCAGCATGGAATTCACCGATAACGCCCCGGCCTCCGGCACCTTCGGCGGCGCGCTCACCAGCCCGCAAAAAATTCGCGCCGATCTCCCTGCCGGCCTGCCCCACGCCCGCATGATGATCAAGTGCACCCTCGACGCTTCCGGTAACATCCGGAACCTCCACGTCCTCGAACCCGGCCCCGCCGACATGACGGCCAAAGTAGTAGCCGCGCTGCGCAGTTGGAAATTCCAGCCCGCCATGCGCGGCACCCAGCCAGTAGAAGTAACCGCCATCCTAGGCTTCAACATCGACACCAACGACCGTTTCTGAACAGCTCGTGTAGCGTCAGCCGCGCTGCGGCGGAATGTGAAAGCCCGGCACGGCCGGGTGCCCCGCTTCTGGCCGGTTTTGCCAGAAGTGGGGATTTTCCCATCTACGATCTCTTCCCCACGGGAGTCGTGACGGTTACCACGCCGAGTGGCACGCTCACCAGCAACGTCCCTTTCCAGATTGCACCGTGACGCCCTGGACGGGGCAAATGACGCGGAGGCGTTGCCTGAAATCGGAATTTACGCCACTACCTTACTTCGCGCTCTTCCGCGCACTCCGCCGCGCAGGCGGCCTCACACCCTTCTCCGGCCGTTCCCGCTCGATCCTATCCGACAACTTGTGCAGCGGCTTGTCATTCGCCGACGAATACTGCCGCCCCGCCGCGGTAACGGTAAGTCCCTGCCCGGTGTACATCGCCTCGTTGAACGTCGTCCCCGAAAGCGCCGTCGCCACGGCAAACACTCCATGCGGCACGCCATTGGTAAAAGCAGTCGCAATGTAGTCTCCCACCATCAGCCCGTTCTGCGACTGCGGCAGCCACGTCACCAGCATCGGCCCGGTCAGCGAAACCGGCGCATTCCACGTCGACCCGCCATTCGCCGACGAAATAAAATTGACGCTCAGCAGGCAGGTCGCCTGCGTGCAGTTGCTCTGCGCATATTCGTAGAAGTGAATCCCCACATGCGCGCCCGCGCCCGAAGTCGCCGGATCGATTCCCAGCCCCGGAATAAAATGATCCACCGCGGTGCTCACATCATCAACCGGCACCCGCGTCACCGCGCTCCACGTCACCCCGTCGGCCGACGTGCTGTAAACCAGATCGTTCGTCGCGCAGTTCGCGCGAAACCGGCAATCCTCCCACATCACCCACACCGTCCCTGCTCCGTCGATTGCCGCCGTAGGCAGCGGCCCGCTGCGAATCCCGCCCGCATCGTTGTGCACCTGCACCTGCGTGATCGCCACCGTAGCCGTCCAGCTCGCGCCCCCATTGCTCGAACTGAACGCCGCCATCTCGCCCGAATCCAGTCCGATCGGCACCACCACGTTCCCGTTCGGCTGCACCAGCGGCTGCCCGCCAAGTCCCCCGGCAAGGTTCGCCGTATTCAGCGCCGCGCCCCACGTCATCCCTCCATCCGACGAAGTGCTCATAAGAATCTGATCGCCGGCGTCGGGATTGTCCCACTCCACATAGCAGTTTCCGTAGTACGGACTCGACGCCCACGTATCGCAGACAATCCAGTTCTTGTCGGAATTCTCCGCCGTCGCATCCACGCTCACCGGATTCTGCCAGGTCACTCCATCCGTCGACCGGCTCACCATCACCGCCGGAATCTGCGTCGACGCAATCGGCAGCGATGCAATCATCCACACTCCATGCTTCGCGTCATACGCCACTTCCGGATCGCTCGCCGCATCGTACGGCCCCGAACCCTCCCCCACCGTCAGCCCCGGCAACGAACCGTGCGTCCACGTATTGCCGCCGTCGGTCGAAGTCGCCCACCCAATGTCCGTCGCGCCCGCCCCCGGACCAAAAGACGGTGCTATCCGCCCCACCTGAAACGCCGCCACCAGCATCGTCCCATTCGCCAGCATGTGCGGTTCAACCTCCGTCGCATGTTGCCCCGGCCCCACCGTAAACCCATCGGAACTGATCTGCGTCAGGTTCGCCCCAATCGGATTCCCCAATTGCGTTGTAGTTGAAGTCGAAGATGACGAAGAAGAGGACGATCCCGAGCAACTCGTCAGCACGAACGTCATGAGCCCGGCCAGAAGTGCGCCGAGCGCGCAAGCCGGCAAGCGGCGATTCGCCCGTTGATACTGCCTCGAACTATTTATCGCAGCAGGCAACCCCATGCGCATCGTTCACCGGACTCTATCATCCTCACGCCGATGGAGAAGCGCAATCCAAATTCGCACAGCCGGCGCAATCTGTTTACTGATTTGAAACCGATCCATTCTCAAACACGACTGCGGTGTCGTCCCGGTAAATTTCCTTCCACACCGGATCCCCGCACAATGCATTCGTCAACGCCGCATTCCGCGGCAGCACCAGAAACCCCAACTGCCTTCCCGCCATCCACCCGTACCGCCATTGCTCCTCTACGTGCCAGATCTTCAAGTATTGCTTCAGGAACTGCTCCCCATACAAATCGTGCCGGTCATCCACCACCACCCGCGCCGGCATACCGGGAGTACGATTCAAGCGGTAAATCAAATACCCTCCCCAATAATCCGGACTAAAAATCGGCCCATCCGTTCCCCGCCGCTCCAGAAAATTCACCGCCCCCACCGGCATCCGCGCCGGATCAAAGTGCGCGGCCATCACCTGCTTCGCGCCCACTCGCCCGCCATTCCACGCAATCAAAAATGTCAGCGCAACCGCCGCCATCGCCCAGGTATGCCCGCGCAGCCCGCTCTCAATCGCACCCATTCGTTCGGAAAATCCAGGCGCGAAGCCCGGCAGCATCGGCCCCACCACCATCGCCAGCAACACCGCCGCCACCGGAATATTCCGCGCCGCATACAGCCCCGCATAAACCGCAAACAGCACCGTCAACCCCGCACTCAACCGCAACCCGCGTACCGGGTGCCCCATTTCTCGCGCGCCTTTTGCGCGAGAGGTGGGGATTTTCAGTGGGTGCCCCATTTCTCGCGCGCCTTCTGCGCGAGAGGTGGGGATTTTCAGTGGGTGCCCCATTTCTCGCGCGCCTTCTGCGCGAGAAGTGGGGATTTCCCCCGCAGCCAGCACCGCCACCAAAATCACCACCATCCCCAGAAAACATTTCTGTGCCACGCCATGAAAATTCGGCGACTGAAACTCCTCAATGTGATCCATCAAAAACCGGTTCGTCAGATACCAATAAATATGCCCATACAACTTCCACCCATAAGGATTCACCAAACTGGCCGCCACCGAAACCACCCCCACCAAACTCAAAGCCCGCACCCGTCTCCCAGCCGCAATCTGATCCAGCACCTCCTCAATCCGTCCCGCGCGAGCCGTCCACCACTCCCAAGCCGCTCCGATCCAAAAAATTCCCAGCAGCACAAATCCCACCAGAAACCCGCCATGCACATTCACCCAAACCAGCATCATTGCCGGCAATATCCACAGCCTTCGCAACCCGCAACCCCGCTCCGCCGAATCCAGCATCCAAAACCACGCCAGCGTAAACAGCCAACTCACCACATGCGGCCGCGCCAAAAAATGAATCGTCGACGCCGACATCGCCAGCAGCGTCAGCCCCACCGCCACAAAAAAATTCGTCCCCCGCGCCACCAGCAACCGAAACAACCAGCCAAACACCGCCGCAATCACCACCGCCGTAAACCACACCACGCCATTCAAGCCCGCCACGGACTCCAGCCATCCCACCACCACGTCGTATCCCCACTCCCACGCAAACCACGGCTTGCCGTGCGCCGTCGCCGAAAACACATCCACCCGCGGCACCGCATGCGTCGCCAAAATCAATTGCCCCGTCCGGATGTGCCACCCAATCCCCGCATCTCCCAACAACTTCACTGCCAGCGGCGTAAACACCAGCCCGCCCAGCAGCCCCACAAAAATCAAATCCGCCGCCGCCGGCATCACCCACGGAAACACCCGGCTCACCCGAGCCGCATCCGCACCACTCGACCTTCTGGAACTCTCAGCCATCGCGCTGAATCTTATAGAGGTGAGCCGCACAACAGCAACCCACGCAGCCCGGAGGATGTTGCTAAGCCCTAGGTTTTCCCTGGGTCTCCGTGTCTCTGTGGTGAAAAAAGAAAATTGGCCATGATGATCACCGGCAGCACCAATCTCCCCGGCTGGACGCCAGATTCACATCTCCCGGAACCCACGCTCGTGAGTGACAGGCCTACGGCGCCGAAGCCATGAGGTATCGCTTCGGGGCGTACACTTGCCAACTTTTATTCGTCGCGATCTTCAAATCCAACTTGCGCAATTTTCCCGACTGATACGGTTCCGTCGGAACGTACGTCAGGCTATACATGGAGTCGATCTCTGTCTTGATGTGCTCGAACCACTCGGCCGGTTTCGGAGTCTGCAACCAATATCCGCCTGTCTCAGGGCCAATAAGTTCCCCCCAACCAACGTCTCCTCTCCCTACCATAGAGCCACGATCCAGGAATATAACTCCTCCCAGAATGAAGACCTTCACTCCAGCGCGCTGTGCCGCAGATAAGGTCTGAGAGTAATCTGACAGGCTTCGCCCGCCAGCCCAGGGGGTCACAATGAGGATTCGCCGTTCCCGCGTTGCCGGATCAGCCCCAAAGACTTTTGTGCAGGCGACGCGAACCGCATCACGAAATCCGAGGAAGTCGGGTGCATTCTCTTCCAGAAACTGGTTGAGATCAATTGGCCGCAGTTGATCTCGTGTTACAAACGTCGTGCCGTGCTGGATGCTCGCGTACGTCGCGATGAACGCCTTATCCTCAGGACCAGTCATCATCTGCCTGGCAAAGTCAACCGCCGCTTCTCCAACGGATTCGTGCCAGTCATGTTCGAACTGCTGAAATGCCGTCGCAGAGCGCTGGTGCAACCCCCGGTCCGGATTCGTGTCGATCAGAATCCCGAGCTGCAAGGGTAGTTCCTTTGCGCTGGCGAGCGAAACGAGACGTAGCGGAGGCTTTCCGTTATCCCGCACGGACAGGTCGGAAAGCTGCAGATTGGTGAGCGGACTCCCGTCTTCGTCCTCTGCAAAGAACGTGACTGTCACGGCATGGGCATCGCTACCGGGTGAGCGTTCGGAAGAAACTTGGGCGCCGATCGATAGCGGAATGATTGCTAACGCTGCAAGAAGTCGAACTGCATTCCCGTCGCGCATGGTCGATTATTTAACACCCAAACATGCTCGCGGGAAAGTAAAGTGTTGTAACCAGGCGGTTGCCCCGTCTTTCTGCGTTTCGGTGCGAATGGGTGGGGGATTCTAACTCCCAATCCACGCGCAACTCACTCGCCAGCACCGCAGTGTACCCGCTAGTTCCTCATGGCCCTACGTATGTCATCGCCGCAGTTGCTGGAGAAGCCACTGGCGATCCAATCGGCGTGAGTACGCCCGTTCCGCCCGTGTTGAGAATCGCCATGCCGCTACTCCCATAAGCATAGAGATCCCCATAGCCGTCCACCGTAAGCGCGGTCACGCCATCAGCCGCAAATGGCGACGACGCCACCTGAGTCAGCGCTCCAGTCATCTCGTTAATGCTGTAGCCGGAAATCGAGTTGGCCGTTGGGTTAGCGACGTAAAGGATTCCGTTGAACGTTACTGCGATCGCAAAAGCACCTGTCCCCGCCGCAAACGGCGATCCCGGAACCGGCGTCAATACGCCACTGGCAGGGTCAATCGAAAGCGCCGCGACCTGGCCTGCCGCAGGCAGCGTCACATACACAAAAATGCCGAGCGGATCGACCACAATCTCACCCACCGTCACAGGGTTCGCGCTGGAACCTATAAGGAAAGGCGACCCCGGAACCGGCGTTAGCCCTCCCGTGCTTTGGTTGATGGTAAACGCTAAAACCCCTCCCGGAGCATCCTCACCCGCGGCGAAGACAAAGTGGCTCGTAGGATCGACCGTAAGATAAAGATTGGTTCCCGACGTAAATGGCGACCCCGGCACAGTCGTCAATGCTCCCGTGCCACTGTTCACCTGCAGCGCGTCAATCTTTCCGGCGTCGGCAACATAAAGAAACGGCCCAGCCGAACCAAGATTCTCCGCCACGGCCAGGCCGTTCGGGACTGCAGATGCTCCCATAGCAAACGGCGATCCCGCAACTGTCGTCAGCGCGCCCGTCCCCACATTGATCGTCCATTCATCGATCGATGGTCCACTCTGCGCTTGCGGATCGGAAGCGTACAGGAACGCGCTCTCGACCTGAGCTACGCCTACGCTCGATGCCGGTCCAGTCGTTGTAGTCGGAGTTCCAAGCTCGGCCCCAATCTGATGGACGGGAAATGTGGCGATCTCTCCACTGTCGCCCACAGCATAAACATACGCATAAAACGAAGCCGGACACGCGCCGCCGCCGCAGCTGCACGTCGAAGAAGATGATGAAGAAGAGGAAGGAGTAGAACAAACGGCATGTTTCGTCCCGCATCCCAAACAAAAACTCAAGATGCAAAAACTCAAAGCGATGAAAATTCCACGCGCAAGCTTCGGCATGGCATTCCCCCTAAGTCACCGAGATCAAATCCGAGTTCAAGATCCGAGGTCAATATCCGAAGTCAAGACCAAGATAAGAAAGTTCAACACAATGACGACGCGCCACCAAATCCTACTGGGATGAAATACCGAAATATTTGACGAAGACTGTCCTCTGCCACGCAAAACCCCAAGGTCAATGAAAAGTCTCCCCAACTCCTTGTCATTCCGAAGAAGCCGGAGCAAAAGCGACGACACCTGAGGAATCCGCTTTCCTCGCCCCGCCACGAATGCGTCATCCCGAAGGCCCGCGTTCTCACCAGCGGGCCGAGGGATCTGGCGTGCAGCGCCTCCGCACTTGCCTCGATGAATGATTTTGGGAAGGGCACGACTTAAAGTCGTGCCATAAAGAGCCCACAAACACCCGGGCTTTCGCCCATGCCCACCCTCTGTCAAGCACTTTCTTCCCCCATCCCCGTAACCCATTCACCCCAAAGCCAATTCTCCCCACCCCGCCAGCAACCAAACCCCTCCCAACCTGCTAAACTAGATGTTGCTTTAAAGTTTTACTGATCCGTGCTCCGCCGCAGAACATCCCGCGTCCCCGACGCTGACCAAACCCAAATTCAGCCCTCTAACTCCTTATTCCACAAGATTTTACCCATAACTCCTTTATCCTCAAGATTTTGCCCGGATCACCCCGGGTACCCCCCACCCAACCCAAGCCGAATCAATACCTTACAGTCCTGGCATAAAAAAAATGCAGCGCTGCTCCTCTCCCTGATCGCAGCCCTAGCCCTACTCTGCAGACCCGCCGGCGCCCAGGTCCTCAAAATCACCGTCGACGATACCATCCAGCCCATCAGTGCCGAATACATCGCCCGCGCCATCGACGAAGCTCACCGCAGCAACGCGCAGGCCGTATTGATCGAGATGAATACGCCCGGCGGCCTGGTCAGCTCAACCCGCGAAATCATCCAGAAGATTACCTCCTCGCCAGTGCCGGTTATCGTCTACGTCACCCCTACCGGAGGCCACGCCGGCTCTGCCGGAATTTTCATTCTCGAGTCGGCCGACATCGCCGCCATGGCTCCCGGAACCGCCGCCGGTGCCGCGCATCCCGTGGCCCTGATCGGCCCGGTGCAACTCAAGCCCGACGATGAGATGAAGCAGAAGATCGAAAACGATGCCGCCGCCCTCATGCGCTCCGTCGCCAGCAAGCGCGGACGCAACGTCGAGGCCGCCGAGAGCGCCGTGCGCGAATCGAAGTCCTTCACCGAACAAGAGGCGCTCTCCCAACATCTCATCGACTACGTCGCCACCAGTCCCGCAGATCTTTTCCGCCAGATGCAGGGCCATCCCTTCAAGCGCTTCAACGGCGAGACCGATTCGCTGAACCTGGTCGGCCAGCCACTCGTTCCCTTTGACATGACGCTCAAAGAAACCATCCTCGATACGCTGATGGATCCCAACCTCGCGTTTCTCCTGCTCGTCATCGGCGCGCTCGCTCTTTATATCGAATTCAATCATCCCGGCATGGTGATTCCGGGCACGGTGGGCGTGGTTTTCATTCTTGTCGCCGCCTTCGCGCTGAATCTTCTGCCCACCCGCTTCGCCGCGCTGGGCCTGATTCTTGGAGCCTTCGCCCTGTTCGCCGCCGAAGCCAAGTTCGCCACCCATGGAGTTCTCACCGTCGGCGGAATTGCTCTGCTCACCCTGGGAGGCTTGCTCCTGGTCGATTCCGCCATCCCCGAACTGCGGGTTCATCTCTTCACGGCGCTCGGGGTGAGCATCCCGCTGGGCGTGATCACGGCGTTCCTGATGACCATCGCGCTGAAGGCTCGCCGCAACAAGATAGTCACCGGCGCGCAAGGCTTGGTCGGCGAAACCGGAGTGGTGCAAAGCGCCCTGTCGCTGCAGGGACAAGGAAAGGTTTTCATCCACGGCGAACTCTGGAACGCGGTCGCCTCCACGCCGCTGCCCGCCGGCCAGATGGTCGTCGTCCGCCAGGTCGATGGCTTGATCTTGCAAGTGGACGCGCTGCAAGTGCCGGCGTCTTCCCCAAGCTCGGTAGCCCTGTGAAGATTCGTGCGGCTGAGCATCCAGCTGACGAGCATTTTGGGTGGGCGAGGATCTGGCTGACCAGGGTCTGGCTGACGAGGATCCAGCTGACGAGAATCCGGCTGACAAGGATCTGTCTGACGAGGATCTCACTGACAAGCATTTGGGTGGCGCAGCGCTTCCAGCGCTGCGGTTCAGCCTGCGTTTTCTCTGAGGGCTTTAGCCCCTGGGGGTCTGCCGGCGCGCTTACCCTATTTCAGATTGAACACCGCATTCACATGCGCCGTGACGGTCACGGTCTGCGGCGTGAACTCCTCGGTCGGTGCCGGAGCCGCAAGGGCTCGCTTTTCCATGGCCATCATCCGCGGCACGATCGGCCGCGGGTTCTCGAAGGTGTCGATCGAAGCGTAGGAGAGCTCGCCCAGCGTTCTCCCGCTAGCCCGCGCCAGCGTCTCAGCCGAGTTGCGCGCCCGCCGATAGGCGTCTTCGACCGCCTTGTCCTTGGCCGCGTCCATGTTTTCGAGCGTGTAGCTCAGCGTCTGCGTCTCGCTCACGTTTGCGTCGGCGAGTTGCTGCGTGATCGGTCCAACCTTGGTGAAGTCTTTCAGCTTCAGCGTGACGTCGGTCGTCACCCGGTATCCAATCACCTTCTGTTTCGGATTCCACTCGTACACCGGCTGCACCGACAGGAATCCAATCGTCGCCGCTTTCGGTTCGATTCCATTGGCGCGCAGCACTTCCCGCACCTGCTCCACATCTTTCGAAGCATGTTCGAACGCCTTCTGCGAGTTGCTCTCTTGCGCCGAGATGGTGAAGTGAATCTGCGCCGTGTCGGGCGCGGCCTCGAACTTGCCGTCTGCGCCCACGTAGATGGTGTTGGCCTGCGCGGTAACCGCGGGATGCTCCTGAGCAAGCCCAGCGACCCCACTCAGCAAGAGGAATCCGAGAACGAAGTGTGCCGATTTCATGCGTGCCTCCAGGCGATTATCCCACCACGATCTTCTCACGACGAGCGAAGAGTATCCCTCTTCCTAGGGAACGCCGTGCGGGAATCAGCTTGCGAGCTTTGCGGCGGGCTTGGAGAGTCAGGCTTTGCCAGGTACGGCTGGGGACGCAGGACCAGCGACGGCCAGCATCTCGACTTCAAGTCCGGATTGAAGGCCCGCCTGCAGACTGCATGGAAGGTCAAAGGTGTTCGGCTTTTCGGCGCCGGGAGCCAGCTTGCCGCGAGCCGACTGCATGCCCACGGCGCGGTTCCTGCCCGACTGCTTGGCCTGGTTCAGGCCACGGTCCGCAATGCTCAGCACCTCCCCGTACGATACCGCATGGGGATCGTCGGGAAACCAGGGAAATGCGGCCCACCCCATGGAACAGGTGCGAGTGATCGTCTCGCCCGTGTCGCCCAACGTGAATGGAGTATCGGCGACCGCCGCCAGCACGCGCTGCGCCAGCAATTCGGCGTCGGCACGATCGGTGTAGCGCGACACAATGAGGAACTCCTCCCCGCCCCACCGCACCAGCACGTCGGAGTGGCGAATCGAAGAGCTGAGGCGATGCGCCATCTCGATCAGCACCTTGTCGCCGACATCATGCCCGTAGCGGTCGTTTACATCTTTGAACTTATCGGCGTCGATCAGATAGAAGACGAGGTCGCGGGTGCGCGTATCGTGGCCGTCGGCGTAGGCGCGCAGCGTCTGGCTCACGTCGGCCTCGATGCTCTCCGAGACGTAGCGGCGGTTGCGCAGTCCGGTCAAGGGATCGGTGAGCGACGCTTCCTGCAGCACCCAGTTCGTCCGGCGAAGTTCCCGGTTCAGCCGCTGATGCTGGATGAACAGCAGGAACGCCATCATGAACATGGTGGCCAGCGTTACCAGCACGCGGAAGTGCGCGGCTGGCGAAGGAAGGCCGGGATCGAGCAGGGCGTAGAACCCGATAGCGGGCAGCGACAGCACGCCCAGCATGGCGAGATTTCCCATCCAGGAGTTGTACGATTCGTCGGCGGCCGTCTCCGGCGACGGCAACAGTCCATGCCCCAGCATCGCCACGACCACGAACAGCGCAAACGATGCGAAGTAAGGAATGTCATACCAGCTGCCGGTGTAGTAGACATCTCTCTCAATGGCGCGATTGAGCACGAAGAAGAAGATGCCGTTGAAGACCACCGCGCCGAAGAATGCGGCATAGAAGACACGCCATCGTCCGGAACTCTGCAGGCAGAAGATAGTCAGCACGGCGGCGAGCAGGATGGTCTCCGCTCCCGAGAGCAGATCGTAGTTGCGGTTGTAGAAGTCGACGTTGGGCGAAATGTATTGCCAGCACACGACGAACGACACGTAGAGGTAGAGCCACCACAGGGCAAGCAGGAAGAAGTCCAGCACGCCCAGGCGCGTGCTACGCTGGCTGGCCTCGCGGTGCGGACGCAGGAGCAGGCCTGCCATCATCGGAGCGCCGGCCAGGAACAGGAGCGCATCGGCGGGATACATCTGCGGAAGCTTTTTCTGCAGAATCAGATCGAAAACAATCCACACCAGTTGATCGCCGAACCAGAGAGCCCAGCCTGACACCTGGAGGAACCAGAACCAGCGCATGCGGCCCTTGCTGGCCAGGCCGAGCTTGGCGAAGGCGAGCAAGGCGGTGAGCATGAGCAGAGCGCCCATGATGTCGCTGGCCGCGACCATCGCCAGGCCGCGCGGAAGCAGCAGCCACGCGACCGTGAGCGTCGCCGTCAACAGCAGCGAGACTGCCACCGGCAGTCTTATCGGGTTTCGGCCGATCAACGGTTCCTACCTTGCGAGCGGATTTAGCCCTTGGCCCCAGCTGAATACGCCAGCGGATCAGCCTGGGCGCTGATCGCACGGCGCAGCTCTTCAAATATCTCGTCCGGCATCTGCTGAAAGACTTGCACTACTTCAGGATCAAACTGCTTGCCCGACCAATCCTGGATTTCCTGGCGCGCGACCGCCAGCGAGCGCGCGGCGCGGTACGGGCGGTCGGAGGTGATGGCATCGAGCGTGTCAGCAACGGAGAAGATGCGTGCCCCTAAGGGAATTTCCTCGCCCTTCAGTCCGCGCGGATAGCCGCTGCCGTCGAAGCGCTCCTGATGCGAGTAAATGATTTCGCAGGCGGCGGTAAGAAACGGAATCTTTTTCACGATCTGATAGCCCTTGAAGCAGTGCTCCTTCATGATCGCGGTTTCATCGGCATCGAGTTTGCCCGGCTTGTTGAGAATCTTGTCGGGGATGGCCATCTTGCCGATGTCGTGCAGAAATGCTCCGCGGGCGATGGTGGCTACGGAGTCGGCGGGCAGACCCATGGCGCGCGCGATCGCCATGGTAAAGGCGGTCACGCGGCGGGAGTGGCCTTCCGTTTCGCGGTCTTTCAAGTCGAGGGCATCGCCGAGAGCTTGCAACGTAATGTCGTAGGAGCGTTCCAGTTCGCGGACCGTGGCCTGCAATTGATCGGTGCGCGCCGCGACCAAAGATTCCAGGTTGGTCTGATACGTCCGGTTCTCGACCTTGAGCCGGCGATTCTCGAGAGCGCGGCTGACCGTGTTGAGCAACTGCTCGCGCTCGAACGGCTTCAGCAGATAGTCGTAGGCCCCGTTGCGAATCGCCGCCAACGCCACGGAGATATCGTGCACAGCGGTAACCATCACCACCGGCATGTCGGGATACTTTTCCTTGGTGCGTTCTAACAAACCGATGCCGTCAAGATCGGCCATCATCAGGTCGGAAAGCATCAACTCAAACTCTTCGCCCGAGGTCAGGACGGCCAGCGCCTCCATGCCGGAACCCGCTTGTTTGCAGGCGTAACCGGCTGTGGCGAGCATTTGCACGACGATGTCGCGGATCGATTCTTCGTCGTCAACTACGAGGATGCGGTCTGGCATGGGGATACACGAAAGTCTATCGGCGATTGTAACCCAGCCGCGAGATGCCGAAAGTAATCATTGAGGTCCGGAATCTCCATCGAGAAAGCCCCGGCCCGTGATATTCAAAAAAGAGGAATACGTACGCCCGCAACCCGATGAGCGATTCCTTCTGGTCTATCTGGAATACGGCGGCACAGCTTGGAATCACCAGGCCCAGTGCGGCGGAATTGGCCCTGCTGCTACTCCTGGGCGCTTCCCTGCTCGCCCTGCGGGCCTGCCGCGAGACCTATTTCAAGGTCTGGATCGCAGGCTGGGCGGCCCTCACCCTGTCGCGCTATTCCGGGCATTTTACGGCCAAGCTGCCCTCGCCATTCGGAGTGATCGCGGAGCAGGCAACCTTTGTGCTGGCCGTGGGAGTGCTGTCCGGCGCGATTCTGCTCTATACCCGCAGCCGCAACTTGACTGTGCCGCTGGCCGTCATCACGGCCGTGCTGGTTGGTTTTACCGGCGGTTACGTGCTGCTGTCGCCGGAGTCTTTGCCGTTGCGCGTGGCGATGGAAGTCAGCTACCGCGTCCTGCTGCTGACGGCGTGTCTGGCGCTGCTGCGCGCCCGCCGCGGACGCTGGGAACCAGCCGCGTGGCTGGTCGCGATCTGCCTGCCTCTTCTGCATCTTTCCTGGCATCCATTCACCGACCAAGTGCCGCAAGCGGCGTCAGTGACAGCCGAGATCTTACTTGGGCTGGGGATGCTGCTGGTGGTCTTCGGCGAAGCGCGCATGCGAACCCGCAGACTGCAAGCGGTACAGGCGATCATCACCAGCGCCGCGGCTGCACAGACCTATGGCAACATCGTGCAATCCGCGTTGGAGGAACTGCAACGGGTAACGGCTGTGCGCGCCGCGTGGTTCCGGCTGCTGGAAGGCGAACACCTGATGGTGACCCAGGCCGTGGGCCTGTCTTCCGAGTTCCTGCGTGACGCTGCGGTCGCCGGAGTCACTGAAGATATCTCGAAGCAGTTGCGGAAAGCGGAGCCGCAGGTCTGCATCGGCGACGGCGTCGCTCCTGAAACCCAGGAGCATCTGGAGTCCGAAAAGATCCGCCAACTCATTTTGGCGCCGGTAGCGGGGCACAGAGCTCCAATCGGATTGCTGGCGCTGGGAAATTCCGGCAAGCGCTACTGGACCGCCGAGGAATTGCAGTTCATTCAGACCTGCGCCCAGCAACTGGCCATTGCGGTAGAGAATTCTCGGCTGCTCGAGCAAGTGCTGCGCTCGCAGCGGCAGTGGATGAATACCTTCGATTCCATCCACGACATCATTCTGGCGCACGACTCCGATTTCCGGATTATCAAGGTCAATCAACTGCTGCTGGAGCAACTGGGGCTGGCGCCGGCCGACGTGATCGGGAGCAGCTGCGAGTCGGTGTTGTCGCATAAATTTGGCAACTGGACGGGTTGCCCCTATTGCGCCACGCGCGGCGACGACGAATTTACCGAGGGCGCCGACCCTTGCTTTGGCGGGTTCTCCGTGGTTTCGACCTCGGCTTACGCGGAGCAGGAGAGTTCGCAAAAAGGCATCATCCACGTCGTCCGCGATATTACCGACCGGCGTTCGGCCGAGGAAAAATACCGGCTCCTGTTCGAGCAGGTGCAGGAGGGCGTTTATGTCGCGAATCCCGCCGGCCAGATTTTGGATTGCAATGACGCGTTTGTCCACATGCTCGGCTACAGCAAGCGCGAGGAGTTGCTGGTTCTGAACCTGGATACGGAAATCTGCGTCGATGCCCGCCAGCGCGAGAGCTTCCGCAATGAGATCGAAGCGCACAATTACGTGCGCAACTTCGACGTGACCCTGCGCCGCAAGGACGGCACCGTGCTGCTGGCCTCGGAAAGCAGTTTCGCGACCCGCAACGCTGCCGGAATCATTGAGCGTTACCAGGGTTTCGTTCTCGATATGACGGAGAAGCGGCGCGCCGAGGACGAGATGCGGCGGCGCAACCGCGAGTTGAACGCACTGAATGCCATGGCCGTGGTGGCGGCACAGTCCTTCGATCTGGACGAGATTCTGAATCTGACGTTGCGCCAGGTCGTGACTTTGTTTGGAGCGGAAAACGGATCGGTTTACTTGTCCGACATCGATTCCGCAATTTACCGCAGGCGCGCCTCATGGGGTCCGCGCAGCCGCGAGAAGGTGCGAGCTGCCGAAGTCTCTTTCGCCGAGGGCTTTGGGGATCTGGTCATGCGGTCGCGCACGGAAGTGATTACCGCCGAGTACATGCCGCACTTGCCCGCGCACGTGGCGGAGTTCCTGCGCTCGGAGCCAGACCGCTCCTGGATCTGGGTTCTGTTCTGGGGTAAGGAAAGTCCGGTCGGCATCATGGGATTGTGCAGCCATCCGGGATATGAATATTCGAGCAACGACGAGAATCTTCTGGTGGCGATCAGCCGACAGTTAGCCACGACGATCGAGAAGGTGCGGCTCTACGAAGAAACCTGCCGCGCTTACGAAGATTTGCGCAAGACTCAGGAACAGCTGCTGCAGAGCGAAAAGATGTCGGCGGTCGGCCAGTTGATTGCGGGCGTGGCCCATGAACTCAACAACCCGCTCACGGCGATCCTGGGCTACGCGCAGCTGCTTGAGAGCGAGGGCCTGAACAAGCGCGCCGAGGAGTACGTCAGCAAACTGTTCAAGCAGGCGCAGCGCACGCACCGGGTGGTGCAGAATCTGCTGTCGTTTGCCCGGCAGCGCAAGCCGCAGCGCGAAGAAGTCGACATTCGCAAAGTGCTCGACGAAACTCTGGCGCTGCGCGACTACGATCTGAAAACCAACAATATTCGCGTGGAGCGAGAGGCGCCTTCGGAGCCGGCCACGGTGGTCGCCGATCCGCACCAGATTGAACAGGTGTTTCTGAACATCATCAACAATGCCGTGGACGCGATTCTGGAAACCGGGCGAACGGGCAAGCTGAGCATCAGCGTTCTCCACCAGAACGGGCATGTTTGCACACGGTTTGCCGACGACGGCGCTGGAATTAAAGATCCAAAACGCATTTTCGATCCCTTCTACACCACAAAGAGCATAGGCAAAGGCACGGGGTTGGGGCTGAGCATTTGTTATGGAATCGTCAAGGAACATGGCGGCGACATTACGGCCAACAACGGCCCGGACGGCGGAGCGGTGATCGAGGTCCGGCTGCCGGCAGCAGCGCCGGCGCTGGTCGAGGCCGAACCGAAGCCGGTAGCGCGCCAGCATGAGGGTGCGCTCAGCGGGCGCGTGCTGCTGGTGGAGGAAGAAGAATCGGTGCTCGAATTTGAGCGCGATGTGCTGGCTGGGGCTGGGGCTGCGGTCGTCACCGCGAAGAACATTCAGGACGTCAAGACTCGCCTGCTCTCCGAGCACTTCGATGCCATGATCATGCACGGCAAGATGCCGGGAGAGTGGAATTCCAAGGAATGCTATACCTGGCTGAAACAGAATTGCCCCGCGCTCGAAGGCCGGGTTCTGTTTATGTTCTCCAATGCGGCCGAGCAAGGCGAAGGGCGGGGGTTTCTGCAGGAGAACAATGTGCCTTGCCTGGTGAAGCCGTTCGAAGTGGCGGAGCTGATTGCGCAGGCGAGACGGCTGTTGCAGAAGGCTCAGGCGGCCGGGGCCGGAGCGGACTAGAATTTCCTCACAAGCCTGGTGATCAAGAAGGCTTTTATCCTGTATCTATCCTCTGTCCGCCGCCCTCGAATCGCGGCCCTTGCTTTGAGCGCCGATTACTTTGCGTAACAATTCTTTACCCGACTGCTATGCACCTTGACGCTGCCGAGGGCTATTCTGGAGGCGTCAGTGATCTGTGGAGAGTCCGGCCGAAACGCAAGGAGGCCCCCATGAATCCGATGACGATAGCTCGCACGGCGTTTTTCGCGGTTCTTCTTTTGGCGACATGTGCAATCGGCTCCGACAAGACGGCGCACACCTATCAGAAGGGGACGATCAAGGGTTGGGAAGACCGAACCGACATCTGGGGCGCAGGTTTTGTTGGCACCGATGGTGAAGGCGTCCCCCGTAAAGTAACGGTCTTTGAATTGAAAGGCACCGACCTCATCTACCTGATTGACTACTGCGGAGCTTTCCAGGCAGGACAATTTGGAATCGGGCAGGCGGTGGATTACCGAGTCGGAGACGATAGGCTCTACATCCGCCGCGACAACGGCAAGGAATACAAATGCAAGATCGAGGGGCAGAGAGACTTGGAGGACGCTAAAGGCGTTGCTCCGCCGGCCAAACCCTGACCGCTGATGGTTCATGCAAAATCGCCGTTACGCTGGTTTATACCTGCTTGAGCGGGAGTAGCCCCCAAAAACCACAGAAACAGACAGTTTTCCTCTGACCCGCCTGCGATAAACTAGCTTTATCGCTCCCATGTCTCAATTCGTTCACCTGCATCTGCACACCGACTACTCCCTGCTTGACGGCGCTTGTGACGTTGAAAAACTTTGCCAGCGGGTGCACGAGCTGGGTATGCCAGCCGTGGCCATGACCGATCACGGCAACATTTTTGGGGCGGTGCATTTCGTGAATGCGGCGCACAAACATGGGGTCAAGCCGATTGTGGGATGCGAACTCTACGTCTGCAAAAAAGACGACCATAACATCGAGCGCACGCCGCCGGAAGGCGACACTTACAACCACCTGCTGGTACTGGCCCAGAACGACGAGGGCTACCGCAACCTGGTCAAGATTACATCTGAGGCTTCGCTGCACGGGTTTTATTACAAGCCGCGGGTGAGCAAGAAGTTTCTGGCGGAGCATTCGCGCGGGCTGATCGGGCTTTCCGGCTGCCTCAAAGGTGAAGTGGCCGAGCGGTTGATGGAGAACAATTACGATGCGGCCCGCGCGGCCGCCGGCACGTTTACTGACATTCTTGGCAAAGAGAATTTCTTTCTCGAGATCCAGGATCAGGGACTGGAGATGGAGCACCGCATTCATCCCGGACTTTTTCAGCTGGAGAAAGATCTTGGGCTGCCGCTGGTGGCGACCAACGACAGCCACTATCTTTGCGAAGACGATGCGCCCGCGCAGGACGTAATGGTGTGCATCCAGACCGGAAAGTCGATCCACGACACGGCGCGGATGAAGTTTGATGGCACGCAATTTTTCGTCAAGAACGGCGACGAAATGTACCGCGTCTTCAAAGATTCGCCGCAGGTGGTGGCGCGCACGCTCGACATTGCGGAGCGCTGCAGCCTGCGCCTTGAAAAGGTTGCGACGCCGTTTCCGCAATTTGAAGTGCCGGATGGTTATACGATTGACAGCTACTTCGTGCACGTTGCGCGCGAAGGCTACGCGCGGCGACTGGAGGCTCTGCGGCCGCTGCACGAGCAGGGCAAGCTGAAACATTCGCTCGCCGACTACGAGCAGCGGTTGGAGCGCGAACTCGACATCATTCAGCAAATGAAGTTTCCCGGCTACTTTCTGATTGTGTGGGACTTCATTCGCTACGCCAAGGAACGCGATATTCCCGTGGGTCCGGGCCGCGGATCGGCGGCCGGCTCGCTGGTTTCCTACGCGCTCGGCATTACCGACATTGATCCGCTGCAGCACGAATTACTGTTCGAGCGCTTCCTGAATCCAGAGCGCGTGTCGATGCCTGACATCGACATCGATTTCTGCATGAACCGGCGCGGCGAGGTGATCGACTACGTCACCCAGAAATACGGGCGCGACAATGTGGCGCAGATCATCACGTTCGGCACCATGGCCGCGAAAGCCGCGATCAAAGACGTTGGCCGCGCCATGGACATTCCCTACGCCGATGTCGACCGCATCGCCAAGATGGTGCCCACGACGATCGGCATCACGCTGGAGGAGGCCATTGAGGATTCTCCGCAGCTGCGCGAGGCAATCGAGAAAGACCGGCAGATTCGCGAACTGTTTGACACGGCGAAAAAGCTGGAAGGGCTCGTGCGTAATTCGGGAGTCCACGCGGCCGGGGTGGTGATTTCGCCGCGTCCGCTCACGGAACTGGTCCCGCTGCACAAAACCAAGAACGACGAAATCGTCACCGCCTACGACATGGTCGCCATCGAAAAAATGGGCCTGCTCAAGATGGATTTTCTCGGCCTGACCACGCTGACGATTCTCACCGACGCGTTGAAACTGATTCAGCAGGTGCGGGGGACGCGGCTCACGCTGGAAAGCATTTCCCTGGAAGATGCGGAGACTTATCAGAAGGTGTTTCACAAGGGATTGACTTCCGGCGTCTTTCAGTTTGAGTCGAACGGCATGAGAGACGTCCTCCGTCGCTACCAGCCCAACTCGGTCGAACATCTTACGGCCTTGAATGCTCTCTATCGCCCGGGGCCCATGGCGATGATTGACGACTTTATCGAGCGCAAACAAGGACGGCGCAAGATTGAATATGAACTGCCGGAGCTGAGAGAGATTTTAGAGGAGACGCTGGGCGTCTTCGTTTATCAGGAACAGGTGATGCAGGCGGCGAACAGGCTTGCAGGCTACTCGCTCGGCGAAGCCGATCTGCTGCGTCGGGCGATGGGCAAGAAGAAGCCGGAAGAGATGGCCGCGCAGCGCGAGCGCTTCGTGCAAGGCGCGGCGCAGCGCAAGTTTCCGCCGAAGAAGATTGAAAAGATTTTCGATCTCATGGCGCAGTTCGCCGGCTACGGCTTCAACAAGTCGCACTCCGCGGCTTACGCGCTGCTGGCCTATCACACGGCTTATTTGAAGACGCATTATCCCGTGGAGTTCATGGCCGCGCTGCTGACTTCGGTGACCGGCTCGACCGATGACGTGGTCAAGTACATCAACGAATGCCGCGAGATGGGGATTGCGGTGGAAGCGCCGGACATCAATGTTTCCGATGCGAACTTCACCCCGCATGGCGAATCGATCCGCTTCGGGCTGGCCGCGGTGAAAAACGTAGGCGGCAATGCGATCGAATCGATTGTGACAGCGCGCAAGAAACTCGGCCGCTTCACGTCGATTTTCGAATTTTGCGAGAACGTCGATCTGCGGCTGCTGAACAAGCGCGTTTTGGAATCGCTGATCAAAAGCGGCGCCATGGATTCGCTGGGGCGCCGCGCCCAGCTCATGGCCGTGCTCGACAAGGCAATGGAGCAGGCGCAGAAAGCCCAGCGCGACGCCGAATCCGGCCAGCATGGGCTGTTTGGCGTGTTTCAGCAGGAAGAGGCGGCGACCCAGAACGACAAGCTGCCCAACGTCCCCGATTGGGATGAGCACACGCGGCTCTCGGCGGAAAAGGAAATTCTGGGATTCTTCATCACCGGCCACCCGCTGGAGAAGTACAAAGAGAAGCTGGCGGATCTGCAGGCGCTGGGCACACAGGAAATCGGCGCCATGGAGCGATCGACCGGCAAAGACGAAACCATTGTGACCGCCGGGATTATCAGTAATTTGCGCGTGCTCAAGTCCAAGAAGGGTGACTTCTACGCGCAGGCCACGCTTGAAGACATGGCCGGCTCACTCGATCTGATCGTCTTCCCCGAGGCTTACAAGCGCATCGGGGACAAGGTGAAACTCGAAGTTCCGGTGCTGATCAAAGCCGGCGTGCGCATCGAAGAGGGAGCGAATCCAAAGCTCACCGCTGCGGAAATTATGCCGCTTGAAGACGCCAAAGTTCCGCTGCCACGCGCCATCCGCATTCGCATTCCGCTGGATGCCTCGGCGGAAACGACGGTTGACGATCTGCATTCGCTTTTTGTCGAGCGCAAGGGAGAAGCCAAGGTATTGTTCGACGTGGAACGCCAGGGCGATTTCATGGTCGTGATGGAAGCGGACGGCTATAATGTGTTGCCGGACCGCAATTTCATCGCCCGCGTCGAGCAGTTGTGCGGACGGGGCAGCGTGCGCATCATCAGCTGATTTCAAGCATGACACCTTCCGAGCGAGCACAGCAGGAACTGGAACAGATCGAGCGCCAGGTGGCCGAGATGGAGTCGGCCGGTGCCGACGACGCGACTCTCCGCCAGATCGCGGAACTGCAGGATCGAATCGAGACTCTGAGGCGAGAAATGAACACGCCCCCGACCGCCTGGCAGAAGACCGAACTGGCGCGGCATCCGCAGCGTCCGCAGACGCTGGACTACATCGAGCGGGTGTTCACCGATTTCAGCGAGATTCACGGCGACCGCGGTTTTGGCGACGACGCGGCCATTATTTGCGGCATGGCCCGGTTCCACGGCGACGAAGTGCTGGTGGTCGGGACGCAGAAGGGACGCGACATGAAGCAGCGCGTCTACCGCAATTTCGGCACGCCGCATCCCGAGGGCTACCGCAAGGCGATCCGCATCATGCAGCTTGCGGAAAAATTCCGCCGGCCGATTTTTACTTTGATCGATACCGACGGCGCGTATCCCGGCATTCATGCCGAGGAACGCGGGCAGGCCGAAGCCATCGCTTACAATCTGCGCGAGATGGCACGGCTGCAGGTGCCGATCATTGCCACGGTGATCGGAGTGGGCGGCAGCGGCGGGGCGTTGGCGATTGCGGTGGCCGACCGCGTGTTGATGATGGAGAACTCGATTTACTCGGTGATTTCGCCCGAAGGTTGCGCCGCCATTATGTGGCGCGATGCCACCAAGAAAGAGCTGGCCGCCGAAGCCATGCGCATTACCGCGACCGACCTGCAGGAGCTAGGCTGCATTGACGACATTGTTCCCGAACCCGAAGGCGGAGCGCATCGGGATCACGAGGCTGCCGCCAATCTCCTGGACGCCACGTGGCAGAAACATTATGCGGAGTTGAAGAAGATCTCTCCTGCCGAATTAGTCGCGTCACGATATAACAAGTTCCGCAACATGGCGCATTTCTTCAAGACAGAATAGCGATCGTCGATTCCTCGGTTCCCTTTGCCGTTTCCGTTTCCAAATTGGGTTCCTCTCCGCTCCAGACGGCCAATTTGCCGCGCCGGAAGATCGAGACCGCCGTATAATAGAAGGTTCCTCTGCCACAAATCACATGGGCGAAAGGGTTCCGCCCGCTTAACCGAAGGAAGGTGTTGGGATGGCCACTACGGATGTCGTGCCCCGCCAATCATCCGGCGGAATGGGGCACAAGCGAATCGTCAACGACATGAGTATTCAGGTCGCGACGGTCAATGGTTCCGGTTCACAGAGTTCAAACACAGTTCTTCTCCGCAGCATTTTTCAGATGGGCGTACCCGTTTCCGGCAAGAACATGTTCCCCTCGAACATTGCCGGACTGCCTACGTGGTACACGATCCGCGCCAACAAGAACGGATATATCGGACGCAAAAAGGAAATTGATTTCCTGGTGGCCATGAATCCGGAGACGGCGCAGGAAGACACCATGTCTCTCGCGCCGGGCGCGTCGGTGCTTTACGACGAGCCGCTGGCGCTGCACAAGCTGCGCGACGATCTGGTTTTTTACTCTGTGCCCTACGACAAGCTGGTGGCCGCAGTGTGCCCGGAAGCCAAGCTGCGCAAGCTGGTCAAAAATATGGTGTACGTGGGCGTGGTGGCCAGCCTATTGACGATTGAAATGGCCGAGATCGAGAAGGCCATCCGCAAGCAGTTTGCCACGAAAGCGAAAGCCGCCAATCTGAACCTGGCCGCGGCGAAGGCGGGCTTTGATTACGCTCAGGCGAATCTCGAAAAGCGCGGAGCCTTTTACATCGAGCGCATGGACAAGACTGCGGGCAAGATCATCATCGACGGCAACTCGGCGGCCGCGCTGGGCTGCATGTTCGCTGGGTGCACCGTGGTGACGTGGTATCCGATCACACCATCGTCGTCTCTGGTGGAGACGATGATCGAGTACATGAAGGAATATCGCATTGGCCCGGACGGTAAAGCTACGTTTGCGATCGTGCAGGCGGAGGATGAACTGGCCGCCATCGGCATGGTGATTGGAGCGGGCTGGGCGGGCGCGCGCAGCATGACCGCGACTGCCGGCCCCGGCATCTCTCTCATGTCGGAATTCGCCGGCCTGGCCTATTACGTGGAGGTTCCCGGCGTCATCTGGGACATTCAGCGCGTTGGTCCGTCGACCGGCCTTCCCACGCGCACCTCGCAGGGCGACATTCTCTCGACCGCGTTTCTTTCGCACGGCGACACCAAGAACATCATGCTGCTTCCCTGCTCGGCTGAGGAATGCTTCAGCATGGCCACCGAGGCTTTCAATCTTGCCGAACAATTTCAGACGCTGGTGTTCGTCATGTCGGATCTCGACCTGGGCATGAACAACTGGATGGCGGATCCGTTTCCGTATCCGACCACACCGATCCGTCGCGGGAAGGTGCTCGGCAAAGAAGATCTGGACCGGCTGGGCGGATTCGCCCGTTACAAAGACGTCGACGGCGACGGAATTGGCTATCGAACCTTGCCCGGAACCTCTCATCCGAATGCCGCTTATTTCGCGCGCGGCAGCGGGCATAACGAAAGAGCGCAATACAGCGAGCGCGCCGACGACTTCGAACACAACATGGAGCGGCTGAACCGCAAATTCGAAACCGCGCGGTCGTTCGTCCCGCGGCCGGAGATTATGCGCGGGAGTAATGCAAAGATCGGAATCATCGGCTACGGAACTTCGCACTGGGGGATCACCGAGAGCCGCGATCAATTGCGCGACGAATACAGAATTGAAACTGACTACCTTCGCTTGCGCGCTTATCCATTCACGCGCGAGGTGCATGAGTTCATCGAGCAGCACGAGCACGTCTATGTCGTGGAGCAGAACCGGGACGCGCAGATGCTGAGCCTGCTCAAACTTGATCTGAAACCGGAACTGATTGGACGGCTGCGCAGCCTCGCCCATATCACCGGGCTGCCGCTCGACGCCCGTTCCATCACCGACGAACTGACTTCAATGGAAGGCAAGTGAGCTGGTCCTGCACAAGACGCTTCGGGAAGAGTTGTGGCCTAGTAGCGGCGCATTATTGGCTCGTTGCAGCCCTTCTGGTCTTGGCGGGGCCCTGCTCCGCGCAAGAAAGAGGCGGTATGGCTCCCAGTGCGGCAATGCCGCTCGTGCAGGAAATTCTAAGTAAGGCGCAACTTTCGGGTTCGCTTGAGTATTGGGGTGCCTGCACACCGCGCACGCCATATCCCGATTTTCCGCAGCTTCGATGGCCGACCGGGCACGATAGTTCACCTCTTGAGTTCCTGCAGGCCATGTTCGACGTTGATCCCCAAATGCGAGTCACCCAGGACGGCGACGGAACCGTACGCATGGTCGAAACCGACGTCCCCAACGACGTCCTCGACGTCAAGATCCACCGCCTAGCGTTTTATCGTTCGGACGCTTCCGAGTCTGATCCAGTACACGGGCCGGGCATGGCTCTTTTTGCCATTTTGAGGACGCCCGAGGTCATGGCTTTCGGGAAAGCGCACAACATCGGAGGCCTGCCATCGCCGGATAAGGGCCTCGTGCTTCCGGGCAATTGCTGCGGGAGTGGCCGAATTGTGACCGGGGAGCTGGATGATGTGACCGTGTCGCAGGGCTTGGATTACGTCCTCAAGACGTTTCCTGGATTCTGGCTCTACGAAAATTGCCGAGATTCGGAAGGTGGGCGAACGGTCTTTTTCAATTTCTATCCGAACCTTCCGGCGAGCGTCTATACCCGCAAGAGAGTTCCACCATTGGAGAACAAGTAAATGTCGACTACGACTGTAGAACCGGGCGCAGCCGCACCCAGCCCGAAGACGAACCGCATCGGACTGACCGTCATTGACTACAAGGGCGGCAAGACCACGCTGTGCGCGGGTTGCGGGCACAACGCGATTTCGGAGCGCATTGTCGAAGCCATGTACGAAATGGGCGTGGAGCCGGAGTACGTCATCAAACCCAGCGGCATCGGCTGCTCGTCGAAGACTCCGGCATACTTCCTCAGCCGCTCGCACAGTTTCAACGCCGTGCACGGGCGCATGCCGTCGGTCGCGACTGGAGCGCTGCTGGCGAATCACAAGCTGGTCTGCATTGGCGTGAGCGGCGACGGCGATACCGCCTCCATCGGCATCGGGCAGTTCGTGCACCTCATGCGGCGCAATCTGCCGATCATCTACATCATCGAAGACAACGGCGTGTATGGACTGACCAAGGGCCAATTCTCGGCGACGGCTGACCTCGGCTCGAAACTGAAATCCGGCGTATTGAATGACCTGCCGCCGATCGATACCTGCGCGCTCGCCATTCAGCTCGGGGCGACTCTGGTGGGGCGGTCGTTCTCCGGCGACAAGCGCCAGCTCAGCGCCATGATGAAAGCGGCCATCGCCCACAAGGGCACGGTGATGCTCGATGTGGTTTCGCCCTGCGTTACCTTCAACGATCACGAAGGCTCGACCAAGTCTTACAAGTATGTGAAGGAGCACGAAGAGGTTTTGCAGGACGTGAGTTTCGTGCCGCACTTCGAGGAAATCGACGTGCAGTACGATCCCGGCGCGACCGTCGAGGTGACCATGCACGATGGGTCGCACCTGCGCCTGCGCAAGCTGGAAGAAGATTACGATCCCACCGACAAGATTCGGGCCATCACGCGGCTGACCGAGGCCCATGACAAAGGCGAAGTTCTCACCGGAATCTTCTATGTGAACCCGAAGGCTCCCAACTTCATCGACATGCTGAATGTTGTGGACGAACCGTTGGCGACGCTGCCCGATTCGATCACGCGTCCCGCCAAGGAAGTGCTGGACGCGGTCATGGAAGAGTTGCGATAGAGTCCGCGGAATTAGAAGAACAGAAGCGGACCAGCAGGTTCCTCACCGGCTTTTCGCCCGGTTCGGAATGACAACAACGCAATGACAATGATAATGACAACGCACCTGACAACGTCCAGGGCGCAGCCGGGAACGGCTCAAGCCGTCTTTTTCTGCGGCTCTCCGGTGTGTTCTGGATTCTCGCCGGGCTCGGGAAAATCCGAATCTGCATCCTTGAGCATGGGATCCTGATCGCGGTGACCGAGTTGCTCTTGCAGGCCGATGTTCCCCGGCACATTGTGATCTTCGGTTTCGGTTGCGCCCTTGCCCGTATCCTGATCGTCTTTCGGATTTGCCATGATTCCACCGCCTGGGAGTGTTACGCAGGAAACTCGCTTACAATCTAGCACTGGAGCAACCAGCGGAGAAGAGTTATAGACTGGAGTACCAGGGGAAACGACCTGTATATGAAGAGATTCCTTCTTGTGATGCTGATGTGCCTTGTGGGCCTTGCCAGCGCGTGGGCGGCGCCTCGGCAGGCGTCGCTGGTTTTAGTGAAGGCAACGCATCCGCCAGTACACCGGCACCATGCGCATAAGGCCGGCAAGCACCATCATCCCAAGCGGCATCGCCACAAAACTTAATCGTCAAATCAGCGCCGTCGACTCGACCCGGAATCAGTGATTCCTTTTATCCCCTGCCCGTGGTCGAAACGCCGAGCTTGCGCAGTCTTTCCCGCGCCTGCAGCGCTTCGGGAGCGTGCGGATAACGCTGAATCACATGCCGCAGTTCGGCGACCCCGTCATCCTGCTTGCCCAGTTCGATGAGCGCAAACCCTTTTTTCAACTGCGCTGAAGCGGCCTTATTCCCGCTGGGAAAGTTCTGCAATACCTGATCGTAACTCTGCGCAGCCTGCTCGAAATTGCCCTGGCGGAATTGAATTTCGCCGAGATAAAAGTAGCAGTTCCCGGCCATATCAGTGTTTGGATAGAACTTGATGTAGTCGGAAAACTCCTGCGTGGCCAGATCGTTGTTGCCGCTGGTGTAGTCGCGCAGGGCATTCTGGTAAAGCACATCCGGCGGAGGCGCGGCGGCGGCCGCAGCCTGCTGCGCCTGTTGCGTAGCCTGCTGCGCGGCGATGCTCTGCTGCGCGGCCTGCATGTCTTCCAGTTGCTTGGTCACTTTGGCCAGGCGGACTTTCAACTCGTCCATGGTGTCATTGAGCGCCTGGATCTGGCCGGAAACCTGGTCGGTGCGCGAGCCCGCGTCGGCCTGCTGCTTCTGCAGCGTGACCTGCAACGCGTTGAGTGCGGCCGTAACTTTGTTGGCCGCGTCGGCATCCTGCTGCACGAGGTTGTTCATCACGCCCATGCGCTCGTCGAAGCTGCGCTGCATGGCCGTCATCTGCTCCTGCAGTTGCTGCACCTGCGTCTGCAGTTGAATCATCTCCTTGCTTGCGCCCCAGGCCGGAGCCACTCCCAGCCAGATGACCGACAGCACGGCGAACAAGAGGGTAATGCGATTTGGTTTCATAGAAGTTTCCCTGACAGTTTAGATGCCTTGATTGTCCCATAAGGCGGGCGGGAATCCACAGCGAAAAGCTGCCGGCGCAGCCTGAAGGTCACTAGGCAGGAGTTATTCACATCCAAATCATTCACATCCAAATTATTCACACGCAAATTATTCACACCACCGCCGGCTCCCAGGCTCGGCTACGCGGAGCGACACCCTGGCCGAGAGTTGAGAGAGAACAGGGGCGCCCACCAGGGACGCCCCTGCCGCTATCACTGTGGTTACTTCTGATAGACGAAGTGGCCGCGGCGATTCTGCTGCCAGCAAGCTTCATTATGCTCGGTGCAGAACGGTCTTTCCTTGCCGTAGCTGATCGTCTTGATGCGACTGGCGCTGATGCCGCCGGCGATGAGCGCTTCCTTTACGGAATTGGCGCGCTTGTCGCCGAGGGCAATGTTGTACTCGGTCGAGCCGCGTTCGTCGCAGTGGCCTTCGACGGTCACGTTGATGTTGCTGTGCTCGCCGAGGAACGTCACGTCGGCCTGCATCGATGCCTGCTGGTCGGCGCGAATGTCAGACTTGTCATAGTCGAAGTAAATGTCTTTGACATTCTGACTGAACAACTCCTCATCCGAGATCGACGGAGGAGGCGGCGGAGGCGGCGGTGCTTGCGTCACGGTGAGCCGTGCCGTAGCTTCCTGCGTTCCACCCGCGCCCTTGGCGACCAGGTGATAGGTGGTTGAAGTTGTCGGCGACACGGACTGCGACCCGTTGGCCTGGACCGCGCCGATGCCGTCGATGGAAACGTCGGTCGCGTTGCTTGTCTGCCAAGTCAACGACGCCGATTGGCCCGCCTCGATACTGCTGGGGTTCACCGAGATGGAAGCCGTCGGCGCCGCCGGTGGCGGCGGGGGTGGTGGCGGGGGCGGAGTGACCTTCTTCTTGCAGGCGCCCAGCATCATGATGACGCCCAGAGTGACAACCAGTGCGAACCACTTCATGCGTTGCTGCTTCACTTTCTATCCTCCTGCGACCCAGAACTTGTTGCATTCCGGTCAGACGAAGCGTTTCTATTTCCAACTCCAATTGGGCATCGAGTTGTGCCCGTTAAAGGTAAGCTGCTGAACTTTGGTGCCGTCGGCCAGCATCATCCATATCTGGGGATTGCCGGAGCGGTTCGATTGAAACACGATGTGCCTTCCGTCCGGCGACCAGGACGGAGAATCGTTGCGCCCGCCGTCATGCGTGAGTTGCACCCACTCTTTACTGGCAATATCCATCAGGTAGATATCCGACGCGCCGGGTTCGCCGGGGCCGTATTTTCGCACCCATGCAAAGGTGAGAAACTGTCCGTTCGGCGACCAGTTCGGCGACACGGCGTAACCCTGATCCGTGACCCTCTGCAGATTGGTGCCGTCGGTTCCCATGGTGTAGATCTGGGGCAAACCGGTTCTGCCGCTGGCAAAGGCGATCTGCGCGTTGGTTTTGCGGTTCCACGCGGGAGAAACGTCGGGGCCCTTCGAGTCGGTCAGGCGGTGCAGATTCCCGCCGGAAGCGTCCTCGATATAAATTTCCGGAGAGCCGGCTCGCGACGACGAAAACGCCAGTTTGGTTCCATCCCCCGACCATGACGGCGACAAATTCGTCCCACCCAGGCGCGGGAAACTGACCAGCCGGTTCAGATCGAACGAGTACATCATGATTTCCCAGCCGGTCTTGGTCAGGCCGCTGAAGGCCAGGCGCGAGCCATCCGGGGAAATGCGCGGCGAAAGCGCGATGGAACCCAGATGCGTGATCTGCCGCTGGTTGGCGCCGTCGTAGTCCATGGCCCAGATTTCCTTGTGCCCGCTGCGGTCGCTGACAAAGTAGATGGAACTTTCGGCGATTCCCGGAACGCCGCCGCCGAGGCGGAAAATGATCTCGTCGGCGAAGCGGTGGGCAACCATGCGCGCGCCCTCGTCCGTGGCCGCATCGCCATACTGCTTGCCCAGAACCTGCGGCGACTGGATATTTTTCAAGTCATACAGCCAGCCGTAAACGGTCATCCGGCCCGCGGAGACGCCAAGGTTCCCAAAAGCCAGCATCGCGGCGTTCGGCGGCGGCACATTCCAGGACAGAAAGTTCACTTCGGTAGGCTGTCCCGGCGTTTGCAGCGGGTAAAAACTCTTGGAAACTAGTTCCACCACACCCGAAACGTCAAGATCATTCCACAGGGTATCGTTGAAGGTTCTGAGCAAGGCCGCATTTTGCGGATCGGCGTTCCCCGGCTTGAAGTCGGGCACAGCCAGCCGGACTTTTTCCACACCCAGACCGGTACCGGTCTTCACCCAATCCTGCGCGAAAGCGAAGGACGGGAGAATGGCAAAAAGAAGCGCGCAAGCCAGCGCGAGATCCCTTAGACTGCATAGCCGCTGTTGGCGGGCTGCTCTTGCCGGTTGGTCCATTTCTGGTAGATTAGGCCGTTTGGCGGAGAAACGTACTCCGTACGACAATATCGTATCCCGATATGAATTCCTATGCAAGTTTTCTTCCCTCATGCGCCCGTTACCAGAGTTCAATATCCGGTATGAATTGCGCCCGCTTGATGCGGGCTCGATATCATCGGCAAGCGAGACGATTACCGATCAGGTTCACTTCTTGTAATCGAACCAGAACTCGACGGAAATCTTGCTGCCCGAGTAATCCGACGGCAACGGCCCGAATGTATCGATGCGCTGCAACGCGCGCTCCGCAGAGATATCGAGCGACGGCACTCCGCTGGATTGTTCGACCTGCACGTTCGTGGGATGCCCATCTCGCATCACGTCGAAGGTGATGTAAACCCGGTTCGCCGCCGTGATGCGCGGATCGACCTCGTACTCCAGCCAGTTTTGCGAAACCTTCTGCTGAATGACGCGCACGTACCAGGCGTACTTGGTGCCGAAATCGCCGCCGCCGCCGGTAACGCCAAATCCGCCTTTGGCGCCCGCCGCGCTGAACGTCCCATAGGGCCCGCTCACCGGGCCGCCCTCCCCGAAAGCAACCTGATTGGTATCTTCCTCGGGCGCGGGCTGCGGCTTTTCTTTGGATTCCGTTTCTTCCTTTTTCTTCGGCTTTATTTTTGTGTTCTTGCCCTGTATCTCGATCGCATCCGGCTCTTTCTCTTCGATTTTGGGCTGCGAATGAGTGATGCCTTTGGATTCGTTGGCCAACACGTTCTGCGTGGCGGCTGCATTCGCCGGCAGCGGAACCGTGGTGACCAGGGTGACGCCCATCGCTTCCCCGCCGCCGCCCGCGCCCCAGCCTGTACCGCTGGTGCCAAAAAACACGGCGGAATAGACCAACAGCAGCGCCGTAACACCCACGTGCAGGCCTGCCGACCACGCCAGCGCGCGTCCCCAGCGGTCGTGTTCAAAATAGATGTCAGCGCTTGCGGCCATTTTGATCCAGCGGTTGGGTAACAATGCTCACGTTGGTAATGCCGGACGACTTCACCGCGTCCATGACGGTTGCGAAAGCGCCGAAAGGAACGTTCTCATCGGCACGCACGAAAATGAACTGGTTGTGCGGATCGCGAATCTTCTGGCGGATCTTGGCCGCGATCTCATTAATATTGACGGCGTCATTGCCCAGATAGACTCGCTGATCTTTGGTGATGCTGATGACCAGCCGCTCTTCGGTAATCTCCTTGACCGTGCGTGTCTTGGGCACGCTCACGTCGATGCCCGACTGCAGCACGGGCGCGGTTACCATGAAAATGATGAGCAGAACCAGCACCACGTCGACCAGCGGGGTGATATTGATGTCGGCCAGCGCGGTCTGGGTGCGGCCATTGGAAGCAGTGAACGCCATCAGCGCCTCATTTCCGCGGGAAGAGTTTGCGCCTGGCTGTGCTCGACGGCATTCAGCAGTTCCAGCGCGAAGTCGTCGCTGCGGGCGGCGAATTCGCGGATCATCGCGCCAATCAGGTTGTAGGCGATGACGGCGGGAATTGCCGCGGCCAGTCCGGCAGCGGTGGTGATGAGCGCTTCAGAAATGCCGGGGGCGACCGCTCGCAGCGTAGCGGCGCCGGCAGTTCCCAGACCGTGAAAGGCATCGATGATGCCCCACACCGTACCGAATAGGCCGATGAACGGGGTCACCGCGGCGGTAATGGCAAGCCACGGCAAGTTCCGCTCCAGACGCGTAATTTCTTCCGAGGCGCCGATCTGCATGCCGCGCTGAATTCCCAGCAGATTCCGGACCATGCCCGTGGTGGCAGCCTGCTGCTTGAACTCTTCGTAGCCGCCTTCAAACACGCCGACGAGCGGGCTGGGCTTGAACTGATCGGCGACGGCGGCAATATCCTGCAGCCGCTGCGCCTTGCGAAACGCGCGCACGAAGCGCCCGCTCTGCGCCCGCGCCCGCCGCAGCAGGCTCCATTTGGTCAGGATGATGGCCCACGAGACCAGGCTGAAGGCCAGCAGCGCAAGCAAAACCAGCTTGGCGATCGGGCCACTGTCCGAGATCATATCGACGATTTCGCCGCCGACAAAAACTGCCAGAAAGGGGATTAAGTGCATGGGATTTTGAGGAGAACGTCTGTCTTGATTATAGATGAGGCAAGCCGGCAGTTTGGAGGCACGTATCCGATGTGGCAACGGAAATTTCGCATTGGCAGATCAGATTCCGGGGACCGATCGGGACGCGAGCGAGCATCGCAGCGTCACTTTTTTCGCGGATCGCTGTTGGTAAAGGCAAACGATACGGTCATGGAATCCAGATACGGGGATTCCAGCGGCGTGAAGTGCAACTGCTTCACTTGAAAGGCCACGTAAAACGCATCGACCTTCATGATTCTTTTGGCGTGAATCGGCACCGCTCCAAAGGGATTCGGGTTCAACCACCACAGATTATTTTTCGGATCAGCCGAAGGCCGCTGATCGGCCAGCAAAATGTTCCTGTAAATGCTGTGATGCAGATCGCGCAGGGCTACGCGCCAGGACGTGATCTTGTTGTCGCCCTCCGGCACCTCGGGCGCGATGGTCAGCTCGTAACGATCGTTTCCGCTGGAATCCCTGATGCGTTCCCGGTAGGTCGGGTTATCGGGAGTCAGCTTCGCGTCGAAGATGTCTTCAAGAATGGTGGTCGCTCCCTGACGAAAACTTTCGGCATAGATCGTGGGAGCATTCTGAGCCGCCGCTCCGGCCGCGAAAGCGAGCACAGCCAGAACCGAGAATACAGCGCGCTTCATTTTCATTGCCGATTCACCGCCTCGAGCTGGTGTGCGTCCGGAGACGCCTCGGCGGACACGATGCGCTCCAGGTTTTCGCTGAACCATGCGCACAGCGCTGCGGCAGCCCGCCTGCTGTTGCGTGCCAGCCGCAAAACCGGGAGCCACAGCCAGGGCCGCAACCCAACAAAAGCTGCGAAGCGCCTTTCCGAGAAGTGTCCGGCCGCGTCAACGAACGGCGCCATCGACGGGAAATGGAAATCGAATTCGTCGGAAATCACTTTGACCACCGCGAACTTTATGCCTCTGGCTTCCGCAGCCTGCGCTACAGCGGCCGCCTCCATGTCGACAGCGTGAGCAGAAAAAGAGTCCCGTAACTTTGCCTTTTGTGCAGGCGTCGCCACCGATCCGAAACTCACCAGCACGCCTTCGCCGCGCTCGAGGTTCACACTGCTGCCATCGGAAACGTTCACCACACGGCGGGGTTCAATCACAGTTCCCACCTTGAGTGCGGAGTCTAATGCGCCCGCAAATCCGGCGGAATAAATCGCCGTTGGCGAGTATGTAGCAATCGCGGCCTCGGCCGCGCGCCTCGCCGCTTCCGCGCCGACGCCGCCGCAGACCACAACCACTTCCCTGTTCTCGAAAAAACGAAATCTGCACCCGGCATACTCTTTGTCGTTGACGCGCCAGCGCTTCACCAAAGGATGCACCTCGCGCTCCAGCGCGGCGACGATGGCAATTCTAGACATATCTCTCAGGCATATCCGTTGGCCTGGAACCACTGTACCGCGCGCCGCAAGGCATTTTCCACCGGCAGGATTTTCCAGCCTAACTCGCGCTCGGCCTTGGCGGAACTGGCAAACATTTTTTTCTTGCCCATGCGCACAGTGTCCACGGTGGCACGCGGTTCGCGATGCAGCATTCTGCCGGTGATGGCCTCGTCGACCACGCCGGCGGCAAAGGCGAAAATGTAGGGCAATTTCATCTTGGGCGAGGGCAGACCCGTAATCTCTCCCAGCTTGTCGAGAATTTGTTTGAGCGTTAAATTCTCGCCGCCCAGAATATAGCGCTCGCCCGACCTGCCGCGCTCCAGCGCAGCAACGTGCCCCCGAGCGCACTCTCTTACGTCGACCAGGTTCAAACCCGTCTCGACATAAGCGGGAAATTTGCGCTTCAGAAAATCGACCACGATGCGGCCGGTCGGCGTCGGCTTCACATCCTGCTCACCGACTGGGGTCGTCGGATTCACCGTAACCACGTGCATCCCGCTGCGCCCGGCTTCCATCGCAATCTGCTCGGCCATGAATTTCGATCGCTTGTAATGGCCGATCATGTCCGCCAGCGAGACCGGCGAATCTTCATCTGCAAGACTGCCGTCGCTCTGGAACCCGATGGTCGCCACGCTCGAGGTATACACCACGCGGCGCACACCATTCTTACGCGCGGCTTCGAGAATGGCTCGCGTACCCGCAACGTTGGAACGGTACATTTCGGCGGGATCGCGCAGCCAGAGCCGGTAGTCGGCGGCAACGTGAAAGACGGCATCGCAGCCCGACATCGCTTTTTCAAGCGAAGCCGCGTCGCGCAGATCGCCGGTGGCGGTCTCAGCTTTGAGCCCTTCGAGATTGCGCAGATTGCTGGTGAGGCGCACCAGAAGCCGCAACTCCGCGCCCTGATCAGCCAGAACGCGGGCGACGTGGGAACCAAGGAATCCGGTAGCGCCAGTGACGAAAGCGAGCATCCAGCATTCAGCATTCAGCACTCACAACACGTTGTCAACCAAAACGGGATTCGGAAAGGTCAGAATTTTGCTTTCCGAGGTCGGATTTACGTTTTCGGTAGTCTCGATCTCTCTCGTCCCGATTCCCCCGAATGAAACGTTCTGCGGGTTTTTCACACTATTGCAAGTAGACAATCCTGAGCAAAACGGCGGTGCGGTGCCGTTTAGCGTTCTACGGGAACCAACTGAGCTCACGTTCCGCAAAACAATTTTGCTTTCGATTTGAGGCAGTGGGCAAGGATTTTTCGCTTTTACAGATAGAGGCCTTTGGAAGGGCCGTGCGGGAGGTGACGAATGACGTACTTTGATTGCTTCGTGGTAGTGGCGTGGACGTTTGCCTTTGGATGGTTTGTCGGAGCCATCTATGTACAGAACCACAAAGAAAAAACCCAACGACCACAGGTCGTTCGCAAGTTGGAACGGTGCGAGGAGTGTGGTGGATTGCGGGCCCCGATCAGCGCCAGCGCCGCGGCGGATTGACGCGACAGATCGAGATCAAAAGCGGGCAAACGCCTGCGCAAGACGCGAATTGCCATGGAGTCCGCATGAGATTCAAACGACTCGGGCCCAGCAAATTCAGGCCGAAGAACCCTGCAACCAAGAAGAATGGCAGACCGGCCATGTATCATCCGAAGACGCTAACGGCTGGGCAGCACATTGGCACGGAAAGCCTGCCGGATTCGTTGGGAAAACGTGGGCTAGCTACCAACCGCTAACTCCCTACCTTCTCCATCACCTTCGCGTAAGTGGTCAGCGCCAGCAGCGGGAAATATTCCCGGTAGAGGTGGTACATCAGATAAAACACGCGGGGAAATCCCGTGCCGAAGAACTGCTCGTCCCACGATCCGTCTTTTTTCTGCCTGCGCATACGAAAGATTTTCAGCCATGTCGGGATCTGCGCTTAGACGCGCTGCGGGCCGGTTGCAACGCCCGATCGGGCAGTCCTCCAATGCGCCTAACTGCGCGCGTCGTGCTCAGAACGCCGCGCAATGCCTCATTTACGGCATCGTCGGTGGGGAATGCCTCCGCCACGTCCGGATCGAGCACGACAACGTTCGTCCCCTTTTGATATTGCTCGTAGTGCTTGCCGCGGATTCCTCCCTTCATCGACGCGAAGTCGTATTCCGGCCGTGTGCCCTCGCCGTTTCTGCGCTCAACAACCTTCTTCATAGAATCTTTTCTCCCGACGCGTAGTCCGTCGTGCACTGATGATCCGTATCGTATCTCGATCTTCCGTGTGCACCACGACCAGCGTACGGCCGCTTGCAGATGCTCCAATCGTCAGAAATCGCTGTTCCGATATCGAATGGTCGACATCCGGAAATGTTATCGCGAGCGGGTCACCAAAAACCGTCGTTGCCTGCCTGAATCCAACTCCATGCTTTCGCCGGTTGGCTACGTCTTTGCGCGCGTCCCACTCAAACTCCATCGATGTTCAGTATAAGGCTCTTCGCGGCCGGAACTCAGCGGGTTCTCTCTGGTCCTTATTCGGGCGAAGTAAACTCTAGCTCTGCTTCTCCATTACCTTGGCATACGTCGTCAGCGCCAGCAGCGGGAAATATTCGCGGTAGAGGTGGTACATCAGATAAAACACGCGGGGAAATCCCGTGCCGGTGAAGAACTGCTCGTCCCACGATCCGTCTTTTTTCTGCGTGCGCAGCAGATACGCAATGCCCCGCGCGACCGAGTCACTGCGCGTATCGCCGACCGCCAGAATGCCCAGAATCGCCCACGCAGTCTGCGAAGGCGTGCTGTCACCTTGCCCGCGCAGCGCCGGATCATCGTAGGAGCCGACAGTTTCTCCCCAGCCGCCATCCGGGTTCTGCACCATCCGCAGCCACTCGGCGCCCTGTTGCATGCAAGGCTCGTGTGAATCCATCCCCATGGCATCCAGGCCGCGCAGCACCAGCGCCGTGCCGTAAATGTAGTTGACGCCCCAGCGCCCAAACCAGCTGCCGTCCGGCTCCTGCTCGTCGCGGATGAATTGGATGGCACGCTTCACCGCCGGATAATCTTTGTTGTAGCCATAGGTCGCGAGCGTCTCCAGTATGCGTCCGGTGATGTCGACCGTCGGCGGATCGAGCATGGCGTTGTGATCGGCGAACGGAATGTGCTGGAACACCATCTTGTCGTTATCTTTGTCGAACGAGGCCCAGCCGCCGTTTTTGCACTGCATGGAAAAAATCCAGTCGATCGCGCGCTGTACCGATTCGCGCTGGTAGCGTCCGTTGGGATGCTCGACGCGGCTCAGCGCCAGGCAAACCATGGCGCTATCGTCGACGTCCGGATAGAACTCGTTGTTGAATTCGAAGTACCATCCGCCGGGCAGGCCTTTTTTATTCTTCACCTGCCAGTCGCCGACGTTGCGCACCTGCTTCTGCAGGATCCAGTCCGCACACTTCACCATGCGCGGATCGTTCGCCGGAACTCCCGCTTCGCCAAGAGCAAACACAGCGTAGGCCGTGTCCCACACCGGCGACATGCAGGGCTGCATGCGGAATGTGTCTTCTTCTTCGATCCCCAGCTTTTCAAATTCATCGAGCGCGCGAATCACCTGCGGATCGTCGAGCGAATATCCCAGGCAGCGCAGGGCGATGATGGCGTTCATCATGGAGGGATAGATCGCGCCGAGGCCGTCGCTCATTTCAAAGCGCGCCAGCAACCACTTCTCGGCACTTTTCAGCGCAACCGAGCGCAGCGGCCGCACGTGCACCCGCTCAAACCAGTGCGTCATGCGGTCGAGCACGAGAAAGAAGTTGCGCCAGGAAACCAGCTTCTTCGACCAGTGCAGGTGCATGCGCGACTTCTGCATGCCGCCCACGAATAATTCCTCCACGCCCATCGCGCGCGAAATTTTCTTGAACGGCTTTTTGGCGTAGCAGATCGAAAGCGGCACCAGAATGGCACGCGACCACGACGAAATTTCGTAGATGTTGAACCAGAACCAGCTCGGAAACAGCACGATCTCCGGCGGAATCGCGGGAACCGCATCGTAGTCGTACTGCCCGAAGAAACAAAGATAGATCTTGGTGAATGTATTGACTTCGGTCACGCCGCCCATCGCGAGAATCTTCTTGCGGGCGCGCACCAGAACAGGATGGTCGGCCGTGTACCCGGCCAGCTTCAGCCCAAAATAAGCTTTGACCGATGCACTGATGTTCGACGGCCCCGCCGCATAAATGCTCCAGCCACCGTCTTCGTTCTGATGACGGAGAATCCAATTCGCGGCTTTCTGGAAGCGCTCCTGATTGCCGGTTCCAAGCAGCGTGTGCAGCAGAATGTAATCCGACTCCAGCGTGGTGTCGGCTTCCAACTCGCCGCACCAGTAGCCATCTTCATGCTGCTGGGAGAAAAGATATTTCTTCGCCGCGGCAATGGCTGCGCCGACGCGCGTGGCCAGTTCTTCAATTTTTCCGAAACGAAGTTGTGGGCTGGAGCCGAGCGGTGCCGAGGTCTGGGGGGAATCCTTTTCCATATTGTTCTATTGCAGGGCACGCTGGATTGTGCCCAACTGCTGTCGTCGTACAGATGCGTCCAGCATCTTGTACGAATTAGTTCGCCGGAGCTGCCGCAATCGCTTCTATGATTTCCGGGGGCAGCCCGAAGCGCACATTTTCCGGCATCACTTCCAGTTCCTGCACGTTGCCGAATCCCTTGCCGCGCAGGAACGCAATCGTCTCCTCCACCAGATGCTCGGGCGCTGAAGCTCCGGCCGTCAAAGCAATCGTCTTCACACCCTTCAGCCACTCGGGCTCAACGTCATTGCAGCTGTCGATGAGATGGGCGTTCGTGCCCAGATTGCGCGCCACTTCTACGAGCCGGTTCGAATTTGAACTGTTTTCCGATCCGACCACCAGCAACAGGTCGGCCTCGGAAGCGACCTGCTTCACCGCGACCTGGCGATTTTCGGTGGCATAGCAGATATCCTGCGCCGCTGGCCCTTTGATGTTGGGAAACTTCTGCTTCAGGGCGGCAATAATGTCTTTGGTTTCGTCCAGGCTGAGCGTGGTCTGGGTAAGATACGCCACGCGATTCGGGTCGGGCACGCTCAGAGATTTCACCTGCTCCGGAGATCCCACGACTTGCGTGACCAGCGGCGCCTCACCCAGCGTTCCGATCACCTCATCGTGATCCTTGTGGCCGATCAGAATGAGTGAATATCCTTCTTTCGCGAACTTCACCGCTTCCACGTGAACTTTCGTGACCAGCGGGCAAGTCGCATCAATCACCCGCAGGCCGCGGCGGGTGCTGTGTTCCCGCACTTCCGGAGAAACTCCGTGCGCGCTGTAAATGATGCGTTCGCCGTTGGGGACCTCGTCCTCGCTGTCGACGAAAATCGCGCCCTTGCCGCGCAGCTCCTCGACCACAAAGCTGTTGTGGACGATCTCCTTGCGCACATAGATCGGCGGCCCAAAAGCCTCCAGCGCAATGCGGACGACATCGATGGCTCGCACCACGCCCGCGCAGAATCCCCGCGGCTTCAGCAGCAGTAAAGTCTTCCCGTCAGTTTTTGCCAGAGTTCCAGCCACGATAGAACCTGTCCTCGAATCCTCAATGCTCCGCCGGGTGATCGAGCCCGGCCGCGCGATGCAGCGAGGAATCTACTTTCTCTTGAAATTAGATGCAACACCACCCACGAAATCAACACTTTTAGGGTACACGGTCCCCATTGTGGCGATATCAATAAACTACTGGAAAGTGCCCGGATGGTCAACGCAACCCCTAGAAAGTGCTGGGATTAGCAGCGAACGACGATATTCGGGATCGAATGGGGGCCGGCGCTTACCACACCCGCTCGACCGCATAGCGGTCCAGGATGCGGTCTGCGCTCACGATCGGAATTTCTAACAACTGGCCTTGAGCCACCAGAAGCCGGTCAAATGGATCGCGATGGTGTAACGGAAGCAAACCGGCTCGAATGGCATGTGCCAGCGCGATGGGCAACGCGGTAAAGGTCTCGCTCGAAACCGCATCTTCCAGGCCTTCAATCAGCGACGTTGGATTAATTTTTCCCAGCTTCACCTTGATCGCCATTTCCCATCCGACAGCCGCCGAGACCAGGACCTCACTTTTCGGATCTCCAATGATCGCAGCAGCTCGCTTGGATAGGCGAGAATCGCCGGTCATCCACCAGACCATCGCGTGCGTATCGAGAAGAGTTCTCACAGCAGAGGTTGCGACCGCAGAGGTTGTTACTCGAAACCCAGATCCTTCAATTCCTGATCGGTGAGGGGCGCAAAGGCATCCTCCGACCAGGAAATCTTCCCGTTCCAGGCCCCCGGCTTGCGGTCGCCGCGTTTTTCCTCGATGGCAACCAGTCGCACCACGGGCTTCGAACCGCGCGAGATGATGATTTCTTCACCCTGGCACGCCTTTTCGATGAGCCGGGAAAGGTTGGTCTTGGCTTTGTGGATGGTTACATTCATGTTAGCTAAGCTAACTCAGCTAATCTACATTAGCTAACCTACGAATTGTTTGTCAACGCTCCACCCCCCAGTACCTGCTTGGTTACGGATATAGCCCTCTCGTGCCACCCCTAGGCCTTCCCGTGCCATTGTCACTCCCCTCGACATGCCTCATATTACTTTCGTCACCCAGAGTTACGGATCGCAGTTACGGACCAGCGGTTACGGACCAAATGAAATGCTCGAACTGAAGCCAAAACCGATCACAAGCGCGCCGCGGGTTCAGCGGGATGCCGCGAGTGCGCAGCCCCGGCGGTTGCAGCTGGCGCTGGCACTGCTGTTGGTCGCGTTGGTGGCGGTGATTGTGCGCGATCGCCAGTTCTGGTTCGGCAGCGATGAATCCGCACTTGACTCCAACACCCCAGCTCCTGAAATTACTCACCCTGTAGCCAAGGCACCGATCGCCCACGCGATGAAACCGAAATCCGCCGCTGCTGCGAAGAAGCATGTCGCCGCAGCAACCAGGAACTCTACCGAGGCCGCGAGCGACTCCAGCGCCGTGACCGCCACTCGCACGGTTCTGCCTCCGCTGGACGTGGAAGTTGTGGCTGGCGATTCGCACCGCACGCTTCATCCGGGCTCGAACGCCACCAACGTCGAGATTACAAAGCCGGGATCCTCCGCTTCGGCAGCGCCCTTCGCCCCGGCCAGCAGCGCAGCTGAGCGCGAACCGATTTCCGCCGGAGCGGGATCGCACGAGGCAAACTATCCGCTGCTGGCGCAGCACATGAACGTCGAAGGATCGGTGGTGCTGCAAGCTCTCATCAGCACCGATGGAGTCATTGAGAATCTGCATGTGTTGAGCGGGCCAGCCATTTTGGCGACGGCGGCGCAACAGGCAGTGCGTGAGTGGAAATTCAAACCGGTGTTAGAGCATGGCCAGGCGGTGGAGACGAAAGCCATGATTACGGTCCGCTTTGCCATCAAAGTGGCCGACGGTTCGTCCAAAGATGAGATCGCCACGAGTATGCCGCTTCGGTATTCCTACAATTCGGATGGCGCGGCTCGCTGAACGTCACGGCGCCAAGAACCCATCACAAATCCAAATGAAATTCTAGCCGTCCTCAGGCGTTGGCTTTGATCATTTGTTCGGCGTGCTTGCGCGAAGTCTCGGTCAACTTGGCGCCGCTCAGCATGCGGGCGACTTCTTCGGTACGCTCCTCACCCGCAACCGGGCGGATAGTCGTGTGGGTGCGCCCGGCGGATTCCTTTTTCTCGATGACAAAGTGATGATCGCCGAAGGTCGCGATCTGCGGCAGATGGGTAACGCACAACACCTGATTGGCCCGCGCCAGGGCTTTGAGCTTTTTGCCGACGGCTTCGGCGGCGCGGCCTCCGATGCCAGTATCGATTTCGTCGAACACCAGGGTACGCTGCGGCGCCCGTTTGCTCTGGGTGCCCCACTTCTGGCCGGTTTTGCCAGAGGTGGGGCTCTTTGCCGCCCGGGCGACGGACGAATCCGATCCCGCCTCCACGCTCGCCTTCAACGCCAGCATGACTCGCGACATCTCGCCGCCCGACGCAATATCTTCGAGTCTCCGCAGCGGTTCTCCGGGGTTCGTGGAGATCATGTAGACCACCTGATCGATTCCCGACGCGCTCCAGTTCGTCTGGTTCTCTGATGTGGTAATTTCGATTCGGAACGCCGCCTTCATCGCCAGATCGTTGATTTCGGCCTCGACTGCCTTCTCCAGCCGACGAGCCGCTTCGGCGCGCCTCTTGGCCAGCGCTCGTGCCGCGCGCAGGTACACATCCGCCGCGCGGGCCAAATCCGCCCGCAACTCAGCCAGAATTTCATCCTGGTTCTCGACCTCAGAGAGCTTGCGGGCAACATCCGCGCCGAACGAGATCACGTCGTCGAGCGTGGGCCCATATTTCCGCTTCAGCCGGTCGATCAGCGCCAGCCGATCCTCCACTTCCGCCAGATGCTCCGGCGACGCGTGAATACCTCCGGCATAGTCGCGGACCGTCGCGCCCACGTCTTCGACACTGATGCGCGCCGACTCCAACGCGGTGAGAGCTTCGCCAAATTTGGGCTCGTAACGCGCGAGTTCCTCGACCTGCTTCTGGGCTGCGCGCAGAGATGCGGCAGTCGAACCGTTGCCTTCATAAAGCAGATCAAAAGCATTCATCGCCGCGTTGTAGATTTTTTCGGCATTGGCCAGCACCCGCTTCTCGGCTTCCAGGCGATCATCCTCGCCACTCTGGAGTTGCGCTTCTTCAATCTCGCGCTTCTGAAAAACCCAGAGATCGACGAGCCGCAGACGATCCTGCTCGCCGCGCTCCAATTCGTCGATGCGAGAGTGAATCTGCTTCCAGGCGGCAAAGGCAGTTTGCGCGGGTTCCAGTTGGCTTGCGGCAAATGCGTCGAGCAAGCCGAGCCGCGCCGGCCCGTCAAACGACTGAAGCGATTCGTTCTGCGCGTGGATGGTCGCCAGGTGCGGAGCCAACTGCCGCAATACGGCCACAGTGGCCGGCTGGTTGTTCACAAAAACGCGGCCCTTGCCGCCAACTGCAATTTCGCGACGCAGGATGACCGAGCCGTCATCCGATTCATCCACCCCATTCGCCTCGAAAATTTTCTCTAACGATTTCTCGGCTGCGCCTTCGGCCTCGAATACCGCGAAAACCACCGCTCGCTCGGCGCCGGTGCGGATGACCTCGCTCGACGCCTTGTCCCCCAGCAACAGCGCCAGCGCATCAATCAGGATCGACTTCCCCGCTCCGGTCTCGCCCGTCAGCAGGTTCAGGCCGTGGCCGAACTCCACGGCCAGGTTGTCGATCACCGCGTAGTTCTCCAGACGCAATTCAATCAGCACGAGTCAATCTCGACGGACGAAGTTTTGCGCAGCATACCACGAAAGGCGAGTGCCGGCCCGATCTCACGATCACGATCGCGCAAAAACGATAACCACGAAGGCGACCAAGCATCACGAAGGACTTCATGGGGAAAGCATTCCTTCGTGTGACTTCGTGTCCTTCGTGGTTAATGTTTTCCCGCGGAGGTGCTATGCGACTCGCTTTAGCGTCCGAAATATTTCGCGTTGCGCTCGGTGAAAGCGTTCCACTTCTCCGGCAGATCGTCGAGGGCGAAGATGGCCGAGACCGGACACACCGGGACGCAGGCGCCGCAATCGATGCACTCGACGGGATCGATATACAGCAATTCTTCGGTCGCGTGTGCGGCCTCGTCCTTTTTGGGATGAATGCAATCCACCGGGCACGCATCCACACAGGCGGTGTCTTTGGTGCCGATGCACGGCTCAGCAATCACATAAGTCATAAAAGTTGTCCGTCTCCTGAGAGTTCTCTGCGATTTATTTTACTACTCCGGCAGTCCAGTGCGCGGACATTCTAGCAAGAAGGCGGGCATCGGGTATAGGGCCGGCACAGAGCCGGGCAGTCCGCTCACCAGGACCACCCCGGCCGGCATGTAGTTCGGACCCGTGCCACTGGGACACCAAAGTAATTTGGCCGCACATTTCGAGGATGAGTTAATAATCGCAGACGTGCTGTGCCATCCTTAGTGAAGGCGCGCCTCCATGAAGAAACTTCAGGTATTGGTTTCCCTGATTACCAACGACAACGATTATCAGCTCGAACAGGCGGCATCCGCCCAGGCGGCCGCTCTCAAACTTGGGGCCAGCGTTCAGATCGTTTATGCCGGCAATGACGCCGTGCAACAGACGCAGCAGATCCTCAGCTTCATCCAGGACCCAGCCAAACGTCCCGACGCCATCCTGGCCGAGCCCGTAGGCACAGGCATGGCTCAGATCGCCCGAGCCGCAGTGGGAGCCGGCATTGCCTGGGCAATCGTCAACTCCGATGTGGACTACATTTCGCAGCTGCGCCAATCCGCTCCGGTTCCGGTTTTCAGCATTCTTTCCGACCACGAAGCCATCGGAAAGATTCAAGGCCAGCAGATCGCCGCGGTCCTGGGGGATCAGGGATGCGTGCTCTATCTCGCCGGCCCTTCCGTGGGCGACGTGGCCAAACTCCGCACCAAGGGCATGCTCTCGACCAAGCCTCCGCTCGTCGAAGTAAAAACTTTGAAAGGCGACTGGACCCAGACCAGCGGCCATCACGCCATCCAGTCGTGGCTATCGCTGAGCACATCGCGGCAGCTCAACGTCGGCATGATCGTCTGCCAAAATGACGACATGGCCGTCGGAGCGCGCCGGGCGTTTGAAGAGCTGACAGATTTGAGCGAGCGCGATGCCTGGCTCCGCCTGCCCATCACCGGATGCGATGGCGTTCCCCGCTCCGGCCAGCAGTGGGTTCGCCAGGGGAGGCTTGCGGCCACGGTGCTGTCCCCACCCATCGTGGGCGACGCCATGCAACTGCTGGCCTCGGCTCTCAATCGTGGCTCGCAACCACCAGAACGCACCCTGGTGGCTCCCAGTTCCTTCCCGTCTTTGGAGGAACTGAAAAAAACTCGCGCCCACGGAGCCCCAGCACCCTAGACGTTTGGATGATCTCACTCTCTTCAGGGCTTGCGTCGTAAGAAGAAAGAAAAAAAGAAAAAAATGGCTGGCAGCTCGACGCTGCCAGCCATCTTCACCGATTCAAACTCCCTGCAAGCTCTTACCGGCGTCCGCCGCCACCGTGAAAGCCGCCACCATGAAAACCTCCACCGTGGGAGGCACCGCCATGGAAGCCGCCGCCGCGAACCGCCGGCGCTCCATGAAAGCCTCCGCGCGCCACAGCCGCTCCGTGTCCTACATAGCCATGTCCTGCATAGCCATGTCCGACAAAAGCATGGCCGCCATAATACCCGCGTCCGCCGTAGTAGCCGCGCCCGCCATACCACGCCCGGCCCCAGCCCGGATGACCGTACCACGGACGACCGTACCATCCGTTAGCCCAACCCCAGCGTCCCAGCCAGCCGGGACCGTGGAACCACGGGCCAGCGCCGACGAAGACACCACCCACAAACCAGTCAGGTCCGTAGTAGCCATAAGGCGCGCAGGCGTAAGGAGCATATCCGTAGTATCCATACGCGCAGTAAGGAGCTGCGCCCACCGCTACCCCGACCGGACCGACCCCGATTCCCACGCTCACCTGCGCCTGCGAGTACGCCAGTGGAACCATCAGCGCCGCCAGCATCGCCACATATCTTAAGTAACGCATAGTCACCTCCCGCTTCGGATCCGCTCACCTCTGCTTCAGATCCTGAAGCACCTTTCCAAATCCTCTACCTATTTGAACGCCACAGGCGCGGAAAAGTTGCGGAAAAGAGAATGGCTAATTTCGGCCAAGGTGGTTGATTTCAACCACTTACGAGGAATGACCGAAGCGCAAGTTGTAGAAGGACTTACCGGGTTGCGGGCGGAGTTGCGGACGGACGGTTACGCCCGAAAAAGCCAAGTCTGCGCGGTACTCTGGCCAGCCGTTGAGATGGTTTCTCGCGCTCATCGCCGCGCTGTCATCCTGGAGGCCCGCGTCGTTTGCGGGCCGAAGGATCTATGCAACCTGCCGGCAAATACACAGACCCTTCGCTTCACTCAGGATCACAACGCATTGTGAGAGCGGGAGTGTTCAAAACACTATGCCGTCACTAACGTGTTCTTCTCGCTCGGCTCGTACTCCACGATGTAGCCGGCCACGGCGCTCGCAGCAACAGTAAGGGGCGAAGCCAGATACATCTGCCCCGGCCCGCTGCGGCCGGGGAAGTTGCGATTCTGTGCACTGATGACGATCTGATCGGGACGCGTGGAAACTCCAGGGCCAGCGTTAATGCAGGCGCCGCAACTGGGCTCGATCACCTGCGCACCGGCCTTGTGGAAAATATCGAGGTAGCCGCGCCGCACGCAATAGTCGCGCGTCTCCTGCGAGCCGAATTGAATGTAGAACTTCACCGAGTCAGCCACGCGCTTGCCGTGCTTGAGCGCGTCGGCGAGAACCAGGGCGTACATATCCATGTCTTCATTTTTGCCCGCAGTGCAGGTGCCGCCGTAGGCGATCTCGACCGGCACGGGCGTATTCAATTCGCGAACGTATTTTCCGTTGCCCGGATCGCCGGGCGTGGCAACCATCGGAGTAATATCCGCGGCGTCAAGTTCGATGACATGCGCATACTGCGCTCCGGGATCGCTGTAGAGCCCTTCAATCATTTTCTCGGCTTGCGTGCGATCTAGCCCGCGGCGCTCGACCAGAAAATCGACCGCCTTCTTATCGGGCGCCACAATGCCGGTGAATCCGCCAATCTCTGCCGCCATATTGGTCATGGTCGCGCGTTCGTCGACGCTGAGCTCTTCGATCGCCTCTCCGGCGTACTCCATGACTTTGGCGAGCGCCTTGCCGCTGCGCACGTAGTCGAGGCTGAGAATCTTCAGGATAAAGTCTTTCGCCGTGACGTTCGCATGCTTCTTGCCGCGAATCACAACCTTCACCGACTCCGGCACCTTCACCCGCACATCTTTGGTGATCCAGGAATTGAAAACATCAGTCGTGCCGATACCGAAGGCCACGCAGCCGATCGCGCCCACGTGCGGCGTGTGCGAATCCGAACCGATGTTGAGCTGCCCCGGCAGCGCATAGCTTTCGAGCACGATGGAATGGCAAATTCCCTCCGACCCCTTGCGGTCGCTGAGTTCGCCGTGCAGTTTGATTCCCTGCTTGGCGGCGAAATCCTGCTGCTTGATTTTCAGTTGCGTGGCCAGGTCGAGCAGGCCAAGTTTTTTCTTCTCCTCGGAAATCACTTCGTCGAGAAACGTCAGATGGTCGCGGAAGAAAATGATGCTCGACGGGTCGTTAACTTTCGCGTCTTTGCCAACGTAGTGCTCAAAGAAAATTGCCGCCATCGGCGTGACGTATTCGTGGCTGAAGCGCAGGTCGGCGCGGGCGAATCCGGTGTCGCCAGGCTTGACGGACGGCACACCAACCTCGCTTTTTTCATTCAGCATGTGCCGCGCGAAGATCTTTTCCGCCACGGTCATCGCACGCGTGGCGCGGGCACCCTTGCCCGCGCTTTCGATCGGCGGCAGAAATACTTTTCCCTGCATGCGGGCCACGTTGAACGGGAACAACCCTCCATACTCGATCACCTGCCGCGTGATCTCATCTTCCCCGGCAGTGAACTCGCTCAGCGCTATCTCTTCCCCGCCGCGAATCCGGTCGATTAAAGAAAAGTTCGTTGAAGTCAGCAGCCCCAGGTTCTGGCAATTCTGTTTGTAGATGCGCTCGATGTTTTCCGCAATCACCACGCGAATGCCGGCGCACATCTCGGCATAAGGAGACTGCTCGCGGCTCGATCCTTTGCCCCGCCGTTTGCCGCTGACCGCGCACACGAAGCCTCCGCGTTTCACGTCGCCGCGGCCGATCGGCGTAACGCTGCCGCATTTCAGACCGAGATAAGGAATCTCGCCCAGCGTTTCGTCAAAATAAAAACAGTAATGCGCCGGCGTAATTTCGTCGGTCGAAATGTCGTCCCGAAGCTTGGGATTGTTCGCCGGATTCTCCGTATCCCAGCGCAGGTCTTCGCCCGCAAGTTGCCGTTTGATAAGTTCGGGATCTTCCGTAAGAAAAAGAATGCGCCCGTGCAACCGGACTTTGTCCGGCCGTTTTTCGATCTTTCTTTCGAGGAGAGAATCGATCACGTTGACCGCCGAGTTAGAAGTGGGGAACAGCCGGAAAGCGCAATGGCGGGTCCCCAGCTATTGTACCGCCGCCGTCGGCTCATGCGAAAACCGAGAACCCTCAACCACGAAGGGCACGAAGCATCACGAGGGCTTCACCAGTAAGAGTTCCTTCGTGTGACTTCGTGCCCTTTGTGGTTGATGCCTTTACCCTCTGCGTCTATCTCTGAACCGAGAACCCTCAACCACGAAGGACACGAAGCATCACGAAGGCTTCACCGGTAAGGGTTCCTTCGTGTGACTTCGTGTCCTTCGTGGTTGATGCTTTTGCCCTCTGCGTCTATCTCTGATAAGTGCGCGGATCGGGCAGAGGATCCAGCCCGCGTCCGGCAAAGATTTCCTGAAACTCATGCAGCAACGCATCGTGAATCAGTCCGTTTGATGCCAGCGTCTCGCGGCTGTTCAGTTCAAATGGAGATCCGTCGAAGCGGGTCACCTTGCCTCCAGCCTCTTCGATGATGAGCACGCCCGCAGCCGTATCCCACGGGTTGAGATTGAATTCCCAGAAGCCGTCGAAACGTCCGCAGGCCACGTTGCACAAATCGAGCGCAGCCGATCCCGCACGCCGCACGCCGTGCGTGCGCAGCGTGATCTGATGATAGAAGTAGATGTTGGGATTCTTGTGGCGCTTGTGGCTGGGAAATCCGGTCGCAACTAAACTTTGCTTTAACTCTGCGGCGGACGACACGTGAATCGGCTGACCATTCAGCTGCGCTCCTCTTCCCTGTTCGGCCATAAAAAGTTCATCTCGCGTGGGGTCATAGACAACTCCGGCGACGCGCTGTCCTCCCGAACCCGAGCCTTCTTCCAGCGCCCGCTTTTCCTGGGTCCGATTTTCCAAAGATAACGACACGCAGAACACAGGGTAGCCATGGGCAAAGTTCGTGGTGCCGTCGAGCGGATCAACGTACCAGCGATAGTCGCCGCCAAGGTCGTTCAGTCCCTGCTCTTCGCCGAGCACGTCGTGCGAAGGAAATTGTTTGGCGATGCGCTCGCGGATCAGCGCCTCCGAAGCCCGGTCGGCCGCGGTGACCAGATCGGCGTCGCCCTTGTATTCGATCTTCAGCTTCTGGTGGAAGTACTGCATCACCAACGCGCCCGCTTCGCGGGCGATGGAAGACATGGCAGGAAGGAAACTTTCGGAAGCAGACATCGGGCGTCAGACCTCAGACCTTAGACCTCAGACAGTAGTGTTGCAGCTTCAATCCAAAACTCAAAACCATTGTCCTGGTCATCCTGAGCGGAGCCGTTCTTCAGGCGTAGCGAAGGATCTCCCGCTCAACCGACCCTAGGCGCGAGCCAAACGGCACCACTACAGGACTTCAGACTTGCAAAGCGCCGACAGTCTGAGGCCCTACTTCCGCTTGGCGCCTTCCTCGGCGATGTACATGATTTCGTGCTTGAAGATAAACAGATTCGGCGCGCCCTCGCGTGTGAGCCGTACCATATTTCGGTCGTAGTATTCGATCCAGCCCCGCACGGTCTCGCCGTCCATCAGCTTCACCAGGACCGACCTTTGCTTCTCACCCAGGGCCTTCAGAAAAGCGGCCTCCTCGAACGTATCTTCCGGAGGAGGTGTTCGGCCGCGTTTGGCGGCGTTGGGGTTCCCTTGCGGAGCACGGAAAGCCATGCACGCATTGTACACAAACCCCAGACCATCGAGAGCATGGCCCAAACCTTCGATGGCGGCCTGATCTGATGCCCAAGCGAAGGCCGCGGTCAGCCTAAAAACTGATCTTCAATCCAAACGCAAGCTGACGCGGAGCGCCCAGAGCAAAAGTTCCCGACTGAAAGCCGGCGCGGAACGGTGTAATGCTCGATCCGATGACTCCGCCTACTGCATTCGGAGCAATGGTGCCGTTTGCGATCGCGTCCGGATTCGGCCCCGGCAGCAAAGTCGACAGCGGCATATTTCCCGGCTGGAAGGCGTTGGCGAAGTTGAACACGTTGAAGATGCTGGCGCTCGGTTCAACCACAAACCGATCTCCAACTTTGATGGGCCACGCTGCCTTCAAGTCGAGAGTTTTGAGCCAGGGCGCGCTCCAGGCATCGTAGGGAGAAGATGGAAGGTCGGGCATCACCCAATTCAACGCCAGCATGTCTTGCTGAGTCAGCACCTCGATCGGCGCGTTGCCGGGACAGAGTTGCTCGTTGGCCACCAGGCAGGCGCCGGCGGGCGTAAGCGTGCCCGCGAAATTCAAGTTGTAGGTGTTGATGACTCTGGACAGAGTCTGGACGTTGGTCTTGCGGTTGAATTGCCCGATCTGCGTTCCCCGCACCGGTTCGGGAGCGCCGCCGGAACCGAGTCCGGACCCGATCCAGTCGGTCGCGTAGATTTCACCCCCATTGGTCAACTCAGGAAGCAGCAGGCTCTCCGGCAGCGGGCTGTAGAGGTGCGCGATCATGCTCAGCTTGATACCGAAAATTAGATCGAACGTTCCTGCCAGAGAAAACTGGTGCTTTCGATCCAGGCTGTTCGGCCCGGTGAAGAGCAGCGGGTTATCGTTGTCGGTCGCCACGCTGGGAAAATTCTGATCCTGCGACTGGCTCACATACTTCGAGTAAGCATAAGCAACCTGGAAGTTAGCCTCTCTGATTCCTTGCATGGGATGCGAGATCCGGTGCATCAGCTTCGCCTGATACGCAGAGTAAACGGAGCGTCCGACCGTCGAGAGCGTATCCAGCGTGCCCAGCGAGCCACTACCCGATCCGCTGCCATTATTGTTGATCCCCGCCGGAGTAAAACCGGGGAATGCGCAGAAGCTGCAAGGTCCGCCGCCGGTGGTCGCCGAGTTTGAATCCAGCCCGGCCGCGGAGTACGCCGCCTGCGCGCCCGCAACCCCGCCGTAGGCATAGACCATGCACTGTGCCTCGTCGTATCCCGTGGGACAGCCCGCCGCAACCTGCGCGTTGTCGCGCGCGGCCACCGCGTTCGCATAGTTGTAAGAGCGGGCTGCACCGCTGTGGTTGGGATCGAGAATCAGCAGGCTATGCTCCCCGATCTGGCGGATGTAATCGACGCTGAGGACTGTTCCCGGACGAAGCTCTTCTTGCACGCCCAGGTTCATCTGATAGGAGCGAGGCGTGCGGTAGTTCGGACTGAACACGTCGAGCCCGTTCGCGTTCACCGCGCTCAGCGAGTTCGCGACATAGTTCACATTCGACCCAGAACCGGCGGCCGCGGCTGCCGCCTGGAACGCGCTGCTCAAAGCCAGGATCGGGCTCCCGGCTGTGGAAATCGTGCTTCCGCAGAACGTCGGCTCAACCTGGTTCGCGCCGGGATTGGTCACAATGCCCGCGCCGCCCGCGATCGCGGAATTGACTGGCGCTCCTGCCAGACTGCCCGGCCAGGTAAAAGGTGTCGGCACTCCGAAGGCGCAAACCTGCGGCGTATCGGCGAAGAGTCCTTTGGCAGAACGCGCGCGACTGTCCAGAAGCGTGTCGTTCCACAGCGAACTGGCGTAGTAAAGACCCGCTCCGGCGCGAATCAAGGTTCTGCCCGTGCCGCCCGCGTCCCAGGCGAAACCGAACTGCGGGGCGAAGTTCACGTCCGGATTCCGCACCGGGTTGCTCAGGCCGGGTTGCCATTGATTCAGCACCGTGAGCGATCCCAGACCGCTATCGACTCGGCCAGTGTCATGGATATATCGCACGCCGTAAGTCAGAGAAAAAGTGCGGCCCAGCTTCCAACTGTCCCCTCCGTAGGCCTCAATCTGATTGTCGGGGCCAAGGCCGCCGCCGGAATAACCAAACGCCGACTGCGCCGTCGAGAAGCCAATGCCATTGCCCAGGAAGGCGAAGTCCGCAGGATACGCAGTGGGATCGCTGACCGGATTACACAGAGGAATGATTGAGTTCGGCAGGCACATGCTGGTCGTGCCCACCTGGGGGCTGGTAAACAACGCTGCCACCTGCCCGCTATGAATGCGATTGTAAGTGATGCCGTACCGCCAGATGTGCCCGCCCATGACCCGGCTGCCGTCGTAGCGGAACTCCAGGCTCGACTGAAATGTTGATTGCGGAGCGAATGGACTCGGTCCACTGCAGTAAGAACCACCCTGGCTGAGAGCGCACAGCCCGTTGACCGGCGCCCCGATGTTGATCCCCAGCCCCGGAATCGGATTTTCCAGGCCGGCGGGAATCGTTCCCGTGTAATCGGTAACTCCGTTGCCCGATCGCAGATACTCAAAACGGAAGCTGTGCGTGTAAAGCCCTCGGTCGAAATCATAGCCGAGCGTGTGCGACGGGGCGTGGGTCTCGCTTTGGAATTCCTGAAGCGAGCTCGCCGCTCCGAAAGGACGCGCCTGTCTGAGTTGATCGAAGCCGAGGCGATAAAAAGCGTGCGCGTCTTCCCGGCGCTGCCAGTCGAGTCGGGCGTCGCCCTGCACTTCACGCAATGGTTCCGACAACCCCGCGCCTAAGTCGTTAAACGGAGCAGTCAAAGGCTCGGCGAAAGTTACGTTCTGCTGCAGACGTTCGGCGTCGAGGAACCAGAAAACCTTATCTTTGATGATGGCTCCGCCGGCTCGCGCGCCGAACTGCTCGCGCTGGAACGGCAAGCTGCCCGAGCCCGGCAGAGCCGCCGATCCCTGATGCCCCAGATAAAATCCAAAGGCCTCGCCGTGAAGCTCGTTGCCGCCGGATCGCGTGGCGATGTTGACCACCCCGCTGGAAGTGGTTTCGGTCGGCAGATCGAGCGAAGCCTGCGAAACATTGAACTCCAGAATTGCGCTCGCCGGAATATTCTGCGCGACGCTTCCCACCGTCTCATCGGAAATGCTCACGCCATCCACTTCGACGCGGGCGTCGCGCCCAAACTGCCCTTCAAACGAAACGGACGAGAATCCCGTCTTGCCCGGATCGAGTATGCCGGCATCTTGAAATTGAACGCCCGGCACAAGTTGAGTCAGATCGAAATAGTTTCGCCCGTTCAGCGGATAAGTTTCGAGTTGACCGACTCGCAGCATGCTCTGCACGGTGGGCTGCTCATAGTTGATCCCGGTTTCGGGTCCGGGAACCGCAACCTCGGGACGCTCACCGATTTCGAGCTTCACGGTGTATCCGGAAACCTCCGCGACGTGCACTGCCAGTAACAGTTCTTCAGTATTAAAGCCTTTCTTTTCGACTCGGACGGTATATTCTCCCGGCTCGAGCGGCCCCGACGAGTAAACCCCTGCAGAAGATGTGGTCACGTGAACGACGCTGGATCGGACTTTATTCGTGATCGTAACCTTGGCATCGGCGAGCGGAGCCCCTGTCGGATCGAAAACCATGCCCCGAATGCCGCCCGTGCCCGGCGTCGACTGCCCCAGCAAAATCCCCGGCAAGAATAGGGTTGCGCAAATCATTGCCAAGACCCGCAGGCCCAGCCGCACACGCGGGTTTCGGAAATAAAAGTTCAGCATCGTCCACCTTTCGTCATTGCTCGCACCAGCCCCGTCTCCAGGCACTCGGCCTCTGGCGACGCTCTTTCAGCGATCTTCCCTCGGGCACCCATGCTTTAAGCAAACATCCAGATAAACACATCCTGCGCTTTGTGGCAAAGCCCGCACCTGGAAGAATACGAGGAAGACAGGAACCATCACGAAGGACTTCCCGGCAAAAGCTCCTTCGTGTGACTTCGTGTCCTTCGTGGTAGTCGGTTCTGTTTCTCCGTCAAACTAAGCCCGCGGCAAAATTCCCGGCGCTGCGATTTCCCATCTTGATTCTTAAAAATCCGACTTGACCGTGTAGTATCCCGCCCGATGGCGCACGTGGTAGCCGGCCGCCTGCGGCACGTCGGCTATTTTCACGTCGATGCGGCGAAACTCAGAAAATGACGTCCGCTGCGATGGATAGTAGGCCAGCAAGTACTGCGTCCGCAGCTCGTCGCTGATCTTGTGGAAGGCGTCATCCAGGGCCGCCGTGGAAGTCGCGTAGTAATACTTGCCGCCCGTGTCCTCGGAAAGCTGGATGAGCGCGTGCTCACCCCCGGTTTCCCGCCCGGCGCTGTTCTCGATGGGAACAATGATCACCGAGTAAACGATGGCTTCCGCCTCTTCTGCTGCGCGCTCCGCCTCCTTGTAGTCGACCTTGCTGACGGTATCGCCCCCATCGGTGATCAGCACGATCACTTTGCGTCCCTGCCGGCGGTCGAGCGCCCGCGAGGCAAGGTAGATGGCGTCATACAGAGCGGTCGCCGCCCCTACTCGGATGTGCTCGATGCCCTCGTCAATCCGCTTCAGGTCGGACGTGTATCCCGGCGTGGCCTCGTTGACCACTTCGCTGAAACCGTAGACGCAAAGGCCGTCCACCGGACGCACAATGTCATTGGCAAAGCGCTTGGCCGAAGCCTGTTCCAGGGGCAGATTCGTGCGTGTGCTCAGGCTGGTGTCGATGGCGAGAGCGATCGACAGCGGCATGGCGGATTCCCTGTCGAACACCGCAATTTTCTGCTCGATTCCGTCTTCGTCGAGCACGAAGTTGTCTTTCGCCAGGCCGCCGACAGGAGCCCCGTTCTCGTCGGTGACGGTAACGAACACGTTCACCAGCTTCACGTCGACTGTAACCGTGGTCTGAGGTAACTGGCTCTGTGGCGCGCCCGAGGCAGCGTGGCCTGCCTTCTGCTGGGTGGTGGTCGGCTGAGTGGGCGTCTGCTGCGACCAGAGGCCGCGACCCGAAATCAGCAGGCCCACTGTGAGCAGACTCGTGGCGAGTTTTCTCATCGAATGTCGAAATCGCGATTGCTCAAATTGCGATGGTTCAAATTACGAGTGTTCAAATTACGAGTGCTTAAATTATACCCGTACGAAAGTCGCGAAGGCCTGCGCGCCGCCGAGCTGAACGCGCCGTTCACTTAGATGCCGGGTCTGTGGCTGGGCTGCCTCACCCCGAAGAATTTGCCCGCGGAATTTCCGCCGGAAACGGTTCGCCGTCGGCCCAGACGGCGCCGTCTTCGAAATATTCTTTCTTCCAGATGGGTACGGTGCGTTTTAGCGTGTCGATCAGCCAGCGGCAGGCGTCGAACCCGGCCGCGCGATGCGCCGAGACCACGGCAATCAGCACGCTGGTCTCGCCGATTTCAAGCCGCCCCAGGCGATGGACCAGCGCCACATCGCGGATCTGAAATTTTTCGAGCGCCTCAGTCGCCAGCCCCTCCATCTGCTGCAGCGCCATGTCTTCGTAAGCTTCGTAGTCGAGATAAAGCGTCTTGCGCCCCCGCGTCTGGTTGCGCACAATCCCCTCGAAGACCAGCGCCGCGCCATCCTCACCGCGCTTCATACTGAAAAGAACACTTTGCGCGTCGATCGGCTCGCGGACGATCTCAGCGTAGCGCCGGCGTCCCGCCGGCCGTCCAGCGGGCTCTCCAGAAAACGTCCCGCCCGCGCTCTCGCCGACGCCACCACTCACCGGAGGCAGCAACCCAACCTCATCGTTCTCTTTCAAGATCGTATCCGGCCCGGCGTATTGCTGATTCACAGCCAGCGCCAGCGAAGGCAAAAATTCTCTGAGCCGCGGATTCCTCGCTTCGTAGCGAACCAGCAAATCGCGCAGCGAAGAGCCCTCCGGCAACTCGATCGAGTCCGCCGCCGCGCCCAGCACGTCCTTCAACATCCCGAAGAAAAGCACCCGCACGCGCATAAAAGCAGTTGCCAGTTTACTGCCGGCGAGCCCTTCCGAGTTAATCGGACGCGCCGAACCGCCGAAATATTTTCCGCCAGCCTCTGCTACCGACAAATCAAAAGCCCCACTTCCCGCGCCGAAAATGCGCGAGAAATGGGGCAAGTTTTAATAGTTGGCCCGCGCGTCAGGCTCGGGTCGTAAGCACTTTGTCCTGCGCCGGTTCTTTCATCGGCTCCGGGCGAAATTCCTGCTTCGGATCCTTTGGCGTCGACAAAAGCTTCGCCGCCGGACTTTCTTCGACCATCGGCAAGGAGATGCACAGCGCCTCGTCAATCGTCTTGACGTAGTGCACCTTGAGGCCGTCAAGCTGTTCCGGCGTCAGATCCTCTTCGACGTTCATCTTGTTTTCCGCCGGCAGAATCACGTCGCGTACTCCGGCGCGCTTCGCAGCCAGCACTTTTTCCTTAATCCCGCCGACCGGAAGCACGTTCCCGCTCAGCGTAATCTCGCCCGTCATGGCGATGAGCGGCTCAATTCTGCGCCCGCTCAGCAGCGAAACCAGGGTGGTTGCCATGGTGACGCCCGCCGAAGGGCCGTCTTTCGGAATCGCGCCTGCCGGCACATGCATGTGAATGTCGTGACTGGCAAAGAAATCGTCCGCGATTCCCAACCGCTCCGCGTTTGACCTCACCCAGGTCAGCGCCGCCTGCATCGATTCCTGCATAACCTGGCCAATCTGCCCGGTCATGGTGAATCCGCCCTTGCCCCGCATCGCGTTCGCTTCTACGAAGAGCACGTCGCCGCCGGAAGGCGTCCAGGCCAGGCCAACGGCCACGCCGGGCCGTTCCGTCCTCTCGGCAATTTCGCCTTCGCTGCGCACCTTGATGCCGCCCAGAAACTCCTGAACGACTTCTTTGCTGACGATAAGCTTCCCGGTTTTCCCTTCCGCCAACCGCCGCGCCTGCTTCCGGCAGATGGTACCGATGGTGCGTTCCAGGCTCCGCACCCCCGCCTCCCTCGTGTAATGGCGGATCGTGTAGCGTACCGCCTCTTCGGGAAATTCGATCTGCTCGGCGGTGATGCCGTTTTCGTCGATCTGCCGCGGAATTAGGTAGCGGAAAGCGATGTGAACTTTTTCCTCTTCGCTGTAGCCCTGCAGTTCGATGATCTCCATACGATCGCGCAGCGGCTCGGCGATCGGGTCGAGCATGTTCGCGGTCGTAATGAAAAGGACTTTCGACAGATCGAACGTCACATCGAGATAGTTATCGCGGAACGTCGAGTTCTGCTCGGGATCGAGCGCCTCCAGCAGCGCCGAAGCCGGATCGCCGCGAAAGTCGCGGCCGACCTTGTCGATTTCGTCGAGCATGAACACCGGATCTTTCGTCTCCGCGCGCCGAATGCCCTGAATAATCTGTCCCGGCAAGGCCCCGATGTAGGTGCGGCGATGGCCGCGAATCTCGGCTTCATCGTGCACGCCGCCAAGAGAAAGCCGCACAAATTTGCGCCCGAGAGCGCGCGCAATCGATTTCCCCAGTGAAGTCTTGCCTACGCCCGGAGGTCCGACAAAGCACAGAATCGGCCCTTTCATGCTCGGCTTCAGGCGCCGCACTGACAAGTAATCAAGAATGCGGTCTTTGACTTTTTCCAGGTCGTAGTGATCCTGGTCGAGAATCTCTTTCGCCTTCGGAATCTCGATCTCCTGGCCCGAAGTCTTGTTCCAGGGCAGCACGGCCAGCCACTCGACGTAGTTCCTGGTAAGCGAATAGTCGGCGGCCATCGGCGACATGCGCGAAAGCCGTCCCAATTCCTTCAGCGCTTCTTTCTTCACTTCGTCCGGCATGCCCGCGTCGTCGATCTTCTTCTTCAAGTCCTCAACGTCGCGCTGACCTTCATCCTGTTCGCCCAGTTCCTTCTGGATCGCCTTCATCTGCTCGCGCAAATAATATTCGCGCTGCGTCTGCTGCACCCGGTCCTGCACTTCGCTTTGAATCTTGTTGCGCAGTTGCTGGACTTCGAGTTCTTTCGCCAGATGCTGGTTGATTTTTTCCAGGCGCACGTGGATGTCGAGCGTCTCCAGCGTGTCCTGCTTGTCGGGCGTCGACAGCGACGGCAACGACGACGCAATAAAGTCGACCAGCCGGCCCGGTTCATCAATGTTCATGGCCACGGTGGAGAGTTCGTCAGAAAGCGTCGGCGATCCGGCGACAATCTGCTGGAACAGCGTCAGCACGTTTCGCTGCAACGCTTCGACCTGCGAAGTCACCGCCGGCGTGGCACTCTCCGGCATCTGCGCGTAATGGGCGCGCATGAACGGCGACAGTTGCGTGAACTCGCCCAGATGCACCCGTTCCAGGCCCTCGGCAAACACAAACAGGCTCTGGTTGGGCATCTTCACGACTTTGTGGACGACCGCCGAAGTGCCCACGTTATAGAGATCGGTGGGCTGCGGGGTGTCGACCCGCGCTTCGCGCTGGGCAACTACGATAATCGTCTTGTCCTCGCCCAGTGAATTGATGAGCTGAACCGAGCTCTCTCGACCCACCGTCAGAGGCAAAACTGCATGGGGGAACAGCACCGTATCCCGGACGGGAAGCACCGGCAGTGCTGTTTGATCATTTATTTCCTTAGGCTTAGGAGCGCGCTCGATCGGCGGCTGAGTCATATTTCTCCTTGAGTGTAACTCGCTCAAGTTTAGATGATGCTCCTCTTGGAAAGGTTTCAGCCCCATCCCGAGGAGTCGCGAATCCCTGAATTCTATTCCTGTTTGTCTGGACGTGTATGGTGCCTAAGGTGCAGAGGCTAACGCGGGGAGTCCTGTTCTGCCAAGCACTAATTTGGGAACCGAACCAGTTCAGACCGGCAATTTCCAAAATGTTGTCAAGACCCAACACACGATGTTTTTTCCTCAACTCCAACAAAACAAGCCCACAATAAATCCGGAAACCGTGTTACATCACCCCTCTCTGAATTGCTATACTGGATGTAGAGAGTGAATTCAGGGCGCAGGCTATCCAGCTTGCGCCTTTTTCTATTTCCGTCTCTTTCTATCTTTCCCTCTCTAAGTTTTCCAATGCCAAGAAGCAGATCGAGCCGGCGGCGCCCATCAGCGTCGCGCCCCGAGTCTGTTGAATCGAAGTCGGCCAAATCCAAGCCCGCGCCCTTCAACCCTTCCCAAGCCATGGAGCGCGAACTCACCTCCAAGCGTCGCGGAGAAGTCGCCGAACTCACGTTCTCCCTCAAGGCCTACCACCTCAACTTCGGCGTCTCCCGCCCCTACGGTGACAGCGAACGCTACGACGTGATCATCGACGCCCGCGAACTAACCGCTCGACGCGGGCGAAACGGCGCCCGACTCTCCTGTGCCGGCTGTCACACAGTCATTTCTCCCCGAAGCCTACGGAAACCGCGCCGCATCATCCCGCGCTTCCCCTCTCCACCGTTGTGGCGCGTGCAAGTTAAATGCACGACCCATCTCGTAGAGGGCTTCTATCACCTCGCCGCCCACCGCAGCGCCTCCGGCCGCGTCATCCCCTACCTCCCCGGCGAAATCGACTTCCTGGCCGCCTACGTTATTCCAGAAGACACTTGGTACATCGTCCCTCTCGGCGCCTTCGTCGGACGCACCAGCCTCCTGTTCCGCCGCCGCGACGACCCGCGCCCCGGCCTCTACGACGCCTACCGCGAAGCCTGGCAGATCCTCCGCCCCAATCTGACCATCTGCGAAAAATGCGGAGCCAACACCCTGCTCCTCCAATAAAGTCAAAGCCCCCGCTCAAGCCGAGCTTGAACGGGGCACCCTGGGAATGCACAATAGTCTGGGCTCGACCGACGAGACTTTTCCCGAAACATAAACGATGAGGACCCCGTCGTGCCTTCCCAATTTCGAGGGTGCCCCGTTCAAGCTCCGCTTGAGCGGGGCTTTTCTGCCGGCGCCCGGACGGTCACCTTAAGGACCATCCCCGCCCGCTCCCGTCGGCGCGCCGTCCCCTGGGATTCGATTTCCACCGGTCCCATCTCCCCGGTCGCGTAATGACGAAAGCTGCTCCACGGCCAGTCCTCCGGTTTCGCCGCCAGCCCGCGCGCCACCGGATTGCGATGCAGATACCGCAGCTTCTCCACAAACTTGCGCTCGCTCCAGACGTTGAAGTCGTAATAGCGCTCTTGCCAGAACGGCTCTTCGGCTCGCAACGCGAACCGGCGTGCTACTCCCTGTTTTAACGACTTCAGCGCTTGCGCGAGCGTGCTGCGCTCGGGTTCGTTCACCAGCAGGTGAACGTGCTCCGGCATGACGACGTACCCGTAGACGCAGAGCCGATACGATTGCCGGACCCGCTCCAGCGCGGAGAGGAATGCGTCGCACGCCTGCGACCCTGCGAGCTTCGGTTGCCGGTGATAGCAGCTAAAGGTGAGGAAATGGTTTTGGCCAGTCTCGTGGAAGCGCTTTAATCCCCAAGGCATGGGGAAAGATTATTTGGACGGAGAGTGGGGCGTCTGTGATGAGCGAACATGGGCGTCGAAAATTGGAATCTGCGGTTCCGGAATGGGAACAAGGTCAAAGTCAAAGCCCCGCTCAAGCCGAGCTTGAACGGGGCACCCTGAAAGATTGGGAATGCGCAACCGTCCGGGCCACCTGACCAGGCTTTTCCCGAAACATAAACGATGATGACCCCGTCGTGCATTCCCAATTTCGAGGGTGCCCCGTTCAAGCTCCGCTTGAGCGGGGCTTTTCTGCCGGCCCCCGGACCGTCACCTTAAGGACCATCCCCGCCCGCTCCCGTCGGCGCGCCGTCCCCTGGGATTCGATTTCCACCGGTCCCATCTCCCCGGTCGCGTAATGACGAAAGCTGCTCCAGGACCAGTCCTCCGGCTTCGATCACGCGGCCGGATAAACTCCCAGCACTTTCACGAACTCCGCTACTTCGCCTAGATGACGCAGCGCGTTGCGGGCTGGCTCGTCGTCGCCGCGCAGGAAGTCGACGTAGAACACGTATTCCCACGGGCGTCCGCGCATGGGGCGCGACTCGATCTTGCTCAGGCTGATGTCGCGCAGCGCAAACACGCTCAGCGACTTGAAGAGCGCGCCAGGGACATTCTTTACGTGGAAGGCGATGGAAGTTTTATTGGCGCCGCGCGGAATCAGCTTGTGATAATCCCGAGGTTGCCCCACCCTGGTCGCGTTTTTTGCGACAGGGTGGGAATTTCCCTTCCGAAATTTCCGAATCAGAAAAAAGCGTGTGAAGTTGCGCTTGTCGTCTTCGACGCCCGCTTGCAGAATCTTGCCGGAGTACTCTCGCGCGGCATGGCGCCCCGCGATTCCGGCGGCGTCGTTCAACTTGTTGGCGATGACATGCTTCACGCTGCCGGCGGTGTCATAGAAAGGCACCGGCTCGATCTGAGGATGCCGGCGGAAGAACTCGCGGCATTGATCGAGCGCCACCGGATGCGATAGCACGCGCCGCACGGCACTCAGCTTCACCCCGCGGGCAGCGATCACGTTGTGCACGATTCGCAGAAAATATTCGCCCTGAATGAACACGTTGCGGGCCACAAGAAGATCGGCATGCTCGGCAACCGTGCCGGCCAGCGTGTTTTCGATCGGGATGACGGCCGCGTCCACCGAGCCTCGCTCGACGCGGTCAAACACTTCCGCCGAGCGCGCACACGGCACCACCGCGCAGCGCGGCAGCATGCGGTCGGCGGCTTCGTGACTGAACGATCCGAGCTCGCCTTGCATTGCGACTTTCATGGCCTGAATTGCGACTCTCATAAACTGTTTCGAATAAGAACTCTTTTGAATAAGGCAAGTTATCTGGACATGCGCGGAAAGGCAAATCCTGCGGAGGATCAGGTCAGCTCTTTCCTGAGCACCAGCGCGTCGACGCCGTTTGAGTAATAGCGCGGCCAGGTGCGGATCAGGTTGTATCCGTGGCGCTTGTAAAACGATAGCGCCGGGAGATTGTCGACCGCCGTCTCCAGCCCGACGGCGCGCGATCCGGCTTGCCGCAGCCGGTTCTCGGCTGCCTGGAGGAGCAACGATCCGGCGCCGGAGCGGCGTGCTTCAGGCAAGATATCGATGGTGATAATGTGCCCCGTCAACCCGCCGTGCGCCACGATGAATCCTGCGACGGCGTTGGCGGAATCGCCTGCGATCAGGGTGAACGCGTCGCGCTTGCTCATATAGGTTCTGAGCTCCTGCCGCGAATACGAGATGCCCGGCGGAAAACATCGCTGGTCGATTTGCCAGAGTGTGTCGAAGTCCTTAGGACTGAAGTCGCGGATGACGAAGGGCACAGTGTGATTGTAAAGGGCGGGCACAGAAACTTTTTTACCACGCAGCCACGGAGTCGCAGAGAAAACAAGCGGTAATAATATAGCTGACTGACTACGGTCAGTGTGCTACCTTGAAGCACATGAAAGGCCCACAGACTCTCCAACAAGCAATCCAGTTTTTCTCAGAGTACGAGAACTGCCGTCAGTTCATGATCTCTGTGCGCTGGGCGGATGGTAGGGTGCGCTGCCCGTACTGCGGTTCCGAGAAAGTCACCTACCTTGAGAAAGCGCGGCTCTACCGCTGCTACGGCGGCCATCCTAAGCAAAAGTTTTCGCTCAAGATTGGCACCGTATTTGAGGACTCTCCGATCCCGCTGGAAAAATGGTTGCCCGCTACTTGGCTGCTCTCAGCTTGCCGGAATGGAATTTCCTCCTATGAGATTGGCCGCGCTCTGGGCGTGACTCAGAAATCCGCATGGTTCATGATGCACCGCATTCGTCTTGCAATGCAGACCGGAACTTTCGCAAAGATGGGTGGGCCGGGAAGCGAAGTCGAATCAGATGAAACTTTTGTTGGAGGCAAAGCGAAGAACTTGAGCGCGAAGCGCAGAGCGCAATTCAAAGTAGCGCGCGAGACTTCGATGGGCGATGCGGCTCTAGTTAATAAGACGGCGGTCTGGGGCGTGCTGGATCGAGAACAGCGCAAGGTTCGCGCGACTGTGGTTCCCAAGGTAAATCGCGCATCCCTGCAAACCGCCGTGCTGGATCAGGCCGCGCCGGGGTCTAAAATCTATACCGATGAAGCAAAGGTTTATCGCTCATTGCCGAAAGAATACACTCACGAATTTGTGAATCATGTGGAAAGCTACGTCAATGGCCGCGTTCACACGAATGGGCTAGAGAACTTCTGGAGTTTGCTCAAGCGAGGATTGAATGGAACTTACGTTGCCGTCGAGCCGTTCCATCTTCACCGCTACTTGGACGAGCAAATGTTCCGTTACAATAACCGTAAGGATGAGAACGGACGCAAGTTGACCGATGCAGAACGCTTCGGCCTAGCCTTATCACAGATCGTGGGGAAGCGGTTGACTTTCGCGGAGGTCACTGGCAAGGTGGATGAAACGCCGTTCTAATCCTTGGCGTGGGAGGCGCGGGAAGAAGTCCGTTTCGTCCGCTGTTTCCGCGCTTGTTTCTCGGCGTCCAGTTTAGCTTTGATTTCTGAGTGCGGAACTGCAACCAGACGCCGCATAAAACTTGTGAATTTGTCGAAATCACCCGGTTCATTCTTGGCGGAAGGTTTCCGGTGATTCGTTGGCATTTTCTAATGATCCGGGGAATGTGAATTGCTTCAAAACACTCCCGCAGGTAGGAGTGTGTCTCAATGCTCGCCGAAAGTCAACAACTAGCGCCGGCAGCGCTTGATGTTCGAGAAAGCTATCGCATGATTCAATCGCTTGAGATTACAAATTTTAGAGGTTTTCGACAGATAAACCTCTCCAACCTTCCTCAGTTCAATGTACTCATCGGCGAGAGCGCTAGTGGCAAGACTGCATTCTTGGAGGCATTATGGATTCAATGCGGTATAAGTCCTGAAATCTATTTCAGGATGCGCGCTTTTCGGGGAATGGCCGAAGCAAATTTCCAATTGGGGGGAGACAGGCTCTCTTATGAGGCTGTATTTAGCGATATTTTTCACGATGCCAAACTTGAGGCTGGGGCAACAATTCAGATTATGGATTCGCTTCTGGACTCACGAACGCTCACTATCGCTTATGGCAGCTCTCAGATAACGATGAGTGGTCTCAAACCACAAGCAGACGCAAATCCGGGGGTACGCAAATTGGTTTTTCGCTGGATGGTAAGGGGCAACGAACACAGTTGCCCTCTTAACGTGGTCAATGGCCAGATTGTCGTGGAGAATCCTCCAGAACTATACCCAGGGGTGTTTTTTGCCTCTGCCTTCGTTGCCGGTGCTCGCGAGAATGCCGAGCGTCTTTCTATGTTGAATATCTCCGGGGAAAAACAGGAAGTCATAAACACGATTAAGAAAATCTTCCCTTCGGTCGAGGATTTGAGTTCCGAAAGTATTTCTAATCAGCAAATGATCTGGGCCAAAATGCAGGAGGTAAAAAGACGCATTCCGATGGCTCTTGTATCATCTGGAATCAACAAATTCATAAGTTTGTTATTGTGGATCAGCCTCAACCGCAATGGGCTCTTGCTCGTAGATGAAATTGAGAATGGGTTTTACTTCGGGAACTACGAAGAAGTTTTTAGAACACTGGTAGAGTTTTGCAGAGAGTTCAACGTACAGTTATTTGCGGCCACGCATAGTTGGGAATTCCTGAAAGCCGTGGAGACAGTATTGCGAACCGCGCCATCGAACCTCTCGATGCTCAAGACTGGACTTCACAACGGGGAATGCGCCATTAGTCAGATTGCGGGAATATCCTCATTGGCGGCGATTCAGGAAGGGATCGACCCGCGACGATAGCAGATGCCAGAACAGATCGATACACCGTATCAGCTTGTTTGTGAGGGGAAGGCTGATGAAGTATTTTTTAGACGGTTGCTGTTGGCAAGCGGGAAGGTCGTTAACGTCTCATGTCCCAAACCTGAGCCAGACGGGGCATCTGGTAGAGAGGCAATTCGGCGGCGGCTCGTTGCCTTCCAAAGCAAATTTGACACGATAACTCGGGTAGTTGTCGTCATCGATTCTGATGACGATCCTGCTGGGGCTTTGGGACTTGGTCAGGAAGAATTCCGACAGGCTAATTTAGCTAATCCGGCAAAGCAGTACCCGATCCCACAGGCGGCCAATGTCATTGCTGACGGTAACCCACAAACAGCAATAGTGCAGGTTCCAAACGAGGTGCAGAGGGGATGCCTAGATACGCTTCTTCTACCTAGTTTTGAGGAGCGCTATGCTGGAGCAACGCTGGGTTGCGTTCACGAGTTCTGTCAATGCGTGGGCGATCCCGCAAGGAGCTACACGTTTGACTCAAAGTTACGCCTCCGATCTCTCATATCTGCAACTGTCTTTCGCAACCCCGGAATCAGCCTGTCATTCTTACTAGAGGAAAGAAACTGCCCAATCGCCATCTCGCACGCTTCTTTTGACCCTATTCGAGCCACCCTAATAGGCCTTTTCCCATAGAGTCAGCCAACTATATTATTACCAAACAAGCGCTTGGCAAAGGCCTGCCTTGCGACGTTCCAGTGTTCTGGAGGCTTCCCTGTGACTCGGCGGCAAAATGCCCCGACCCGATTCCTTCCCGTTTTCCACAGCTTGACGGTTCATCTATGACCAAAGGTAAGAAAAAAATTCGAGTTGAGGCCGCTTGCCCTCTTGCCCCAACCGCAACCCCGGACGTACCATCGGCATCAGAGGGACACTAGGGGAAGCTTGTGGGTTGGCACCTGCTAGTCATCGTGGTCGGAGCGGTGGCCTTTCTGGGGCTGTGGTACCTGCTTTTTTCTGCCTACAACCGCCGCAAAGGGGCTGAGGCCCTGCGCTGGGTGGAGTCAGCTTGCGCCGGCAAGGGGCGGGTTCTCGAACCCCGCTGGCTCAACAGCTTCCGCCTTCATGCCCGCCTGCAGTTCCCTTCCCGCAGCTTCGAAAATGCCCGCGTCACCATGAAGTTCCGGCCGCGGGCGCTGCCCGTGCAGTGGCTGATCAGTTGCTGGCACAAGCAGAAAGAAACTCTGACGTTTGAGGCCGATCTTGGCGGATCACCCAGCTTCCATCTCGAGGTTGTGCGGCATCGTTGGTGCGCGCACAGCCGCGGAGTCAGCGCCCGCCGCCGCGACGAGCGTGAATGGGATGTTTACGAGCCCGGTCCCGTGATTCTGACCACCCGCACTCACTTGAAGCAGGATCCCACCGCCGAACTGAATGCGCTGATGACCGTCCGCCAGCAGGATGTGCTGCAGGTTCGGTTCCGCCCTGAGTCTCCGCAGTTTTCCGCCACCATTAAACTCGACGCCCTCGACGACCCCCGCACCGCCGCCGGCTTCCTCACCACGCTGCGCGAGTTGGCCGCCGGGGCCAAGGCCCACCGGCAGTAACCTCCTGACCTTTGAAAGAACTTACGCTCAAGCGCGGCGGGATGAATTACACTGCGCAGATGCGCCAGGGCTCGATTCATCTCTTTCGCCTGTTCGGAATCGACGTATTTCTCCATTGGTCCTGGTTTCTGGTGGCCGCGTACGAAATCGAGAGCCGCAAGGGAGTCTATTCTTCCGTCGGCTGGAACGTGCTGGAGTATATGGCGCTGTTCCTGATCGTGACGATCCACGAATTTGGCCATGCCTTGGCCTGCCGCCAGGTGGGCGGCCGGGCGAACCGCATCGTCCTGTGGCCTCTCGGCGGAGTCGCTTATGTTGATCCGCCGCAGCGCCCTGGCGCTACGCTCTGGAGCATCACCGCCGGACCGTTGGTCAATGTGGTGCTGTTGCCGGTCCTGTATGTGGCCGTCATCATGGGCCGGTCGGCGGGAATGGCGACCAGCGCCCGTGATCTCTATGTCCTGCTGCGAGCGGTTTTCTACATCAACCTGGGCCTTTTGATTTTCAACATCCTGCCCGTCTATCCCCTCGACGGTGGCCAGATTTTGCGCTCTCTGCTGTGGTTTGCTCTGGGACGCGCCCGCAGTTTGCTGGTGGCGACGATCCTCGGCTTTGTCGGCGTGGCCGCCTTCATCGGGCTGGCGCTCTATGAGCAGGATCTCTGGTTGGGCGCAATCGCAGTGTTCATGCTGATGAATTGCTGGGGCGGCCTGCAGCATGCACGCGCTCTGTTGAAGATGGCAAAATTGCCGCGGCGCGACGGCTTTGCCTGTCCCAGCTGCAAAACCGCGCCCCCGGTGGGCGAGTATTGGAAATGCGGAAACTGCGGGCAGGCTTTCGATACATTCCAAACCTGGGGAGTCTGTCCCCGCTGCTCGGCCCGCTTCGCGACGACCCGCTGCACGGATTGCGGCCAGCAGAATCCGGTCAGCGAATGGGCCGCCTCGTCCGTCTCGGCTCCGGGAACGATTCAGCTGGACCCTCGCGTTCCCTCGCTCCCGAAATAAATCCCTTTTATGCCGCGCATCAGCTTTTTCGATTGGCTGCATCTGCCATCGCGCGCTATTCTTCGTTGTTCCGACGACGCTTGGCTCAAATCATTCTGTCTACATTAAAGGAGACTGAACGACATCCATGTCCACCGAACTGCGCAATTTCCTGGCACTGCCGTACGACGAACTCGAAGAACTCAACCTCAAGGCGAAGGAGCAGCGCAGAAACCGCGTCGCAATCGACAAAATCCGCGAGGAACGGCTCAAATATCTGACCGACGAGAAGCGCATCAAGGCGCTCACCGTGCTCTTCAGCGATCTAGAAGGCCGCCTCCACATGCTGGATTACGATAAAAAGTTTTTGCTGAAGAGCTGGGACAACCTGACTTTTGACGGATCATCGATCCGCGGGTTTACGGCGCAGCGGGAGAGCGATTTGCGACTCGGGATCGACTGGAGCGCGTTCTACTGGGGGCCGTCCGATGTGTTTGGTCCGGGCAAGGTGCTGGTGTTCGGCGACGTCATCGACAAGGGCGGCACGCCTTACGTTGGCGACATTCGCGGGGTGTTGAAGAGCTATGCAACCGAGCTTCACAAGAAAAAAGGCTACACGCTCAACGCCGCCAACGAAATTGAAGGATTTCTTTTCAACGGTCCGGACGCCGAGCGGCATTATCACGAAAGCGGCAAGTTCGAATATGTGAATACGGGCGGGTATTATCATTCGCTGCCCGGCGACCCGCTACGCAGCTTCATCGACACCACGGCGGAAGTGCAGCGCGCCATGGGATTCCAGAACGAAAAAGACCATCCGGAAGTCGCGCCTTCGCAGTTTGAAATCAACTACGGCTACGGGGAAGTTGTTGCCGCGGCCGACCAGATCCAGCTTTATAAGCTGATCTGCCGGCAGGTCGCGACGAATATGGGACTGACGGCGTCGTTCCTGCCCAAGCCGGTGGTGGGCGTGAACGGCAGCGGCATGCACACCAACGTTTCGATCAGTGAAAACGGCAAGAACCTTTTTTGGGACGCGAAGGGCGAAGAGAAACTGAGCAAGCTGGGGTGGGCGTTCCTTGATCGCATTCTTACGCATGGCAACGACATTTGCCTGCTGCTCAATGCGAGCGTGAATGCGTATCGCCGGCTCGATCCGCATTTTGAAGCGCCGAACCAGATCAAGGCCTCGCCGGTCGACCGCGGGTCGATGATCCGCATCCCCATCGGCAACGAGAAGAGCATGCGGGTCGAGGTGCGCTCGGTCTCGCCCGATTCGAATCCCTACATGGTGATGCTGGCGATTTTCAAAACCGGCATCGATGGCGAAACCTCAAAGATCAAGAACCTGCGCCAAGCCGAACGTTATTTGCCCGACAACATTTACGACGCGCTCAAGGACTTCAAGAAAGCGGAATGGACCACGACCCTTCTCGGGGAAGACGTGAAGGGCCGCTACGCCGACCTGAAGCAAGCCGCAGCCGATCGCTGCCCTCGGGCTCTGGGAACGTTCGTGAAAGCGCCGGAGGTGCAGTTCCACCACGAGGTCTACAACCAGTTCCTGTGGAATTTGTTCTAGAACGGCGCCCGTCCCACCGCCCGATAACGGCCCGACACTGGAGGATGCGCTCCGCGGCGACTAGCCAAAAACCGCGTCCAAGATAGCCCGCATTTCGCATTAGAAGCTGCTGTTGAAAATTCGGGGGTATGGAGCTACCCCATAGCATCGTTGCTCACCTGAAGTGCGCTGATTAAATGCCGCCGCAAGGTCACGCGGATTTTCGGGCGGGAGCGGGCGTCGTCGTGGAAGAGATGCCGGAGACGCTGCACAAGCGCCGTTACCGGAATATCCGGTTCCCGCGCACCGTGTATGAGCGCGTCTTACGGGAGGGTGGCCGTCCGATGGGCACGTCACTCCGGCGCGTTAGGTCACACTCTGAGCGCCACTCGCAACGTCACTCGGTTGGGGCTTGACTTCCGGCACTTCGACTGTTGGGGCTGCGCCTCCGAGAATGATCTTTAGAATACTGAGGTGCACCTGCATTTGTTCCAGAGTCAGTTTCCCAACTATGTTGGCCAAACCAACACCCACTGTCGAAAGTGTTTGTGTTGCATACGCTTTAGCTTTGGCCACCCCAACCCATAGGAGCACTAATCCAAACGCCGCCTCAAACCAGCGGGTATGAGAGCCATCTCCGGGAAAACCGGCCGCTAGCAAAAACGCCAAGCCGGTCCCCAGGTGAAAGCCAGCTTCCGCTTTGGCAACGGATAGGCGGTCCATTAGACCCGGCATAGAAAGCAGAGCGCCATCGATTATCATGCCCTTCAACATCGCTCGCACTTCCGGCGTCTGTTTTTTCAGATGTTCGGACAGGCCGGAAATATCTTCTTTGTTCTGACGCAACGACGCCAGCAGGGTGAGAGGCAATTTAATGAAGTGTCCAACGACAAATGCCAAAATGCAGAATGCCGCAATTTTGGTTTTATACCCCAGGACATTTTGTAGCCAAAAGGCTCGCATGGCGACGTTTCCCTTGAAGCTGAGGAGCAGCATGAATAACGCGCCGGGTATTGCAGTGCTCAACAACTGATCGAAGAGGTACAGGGGACTGAGAAGGAGCTGATTCAATCCTTTATTGTCAACGTCCATATGAGACGAGGACTATTCTATCGCGCGTGGTGACGTTCCTATCTCTGGTCCCCAACCGCTCAGGAATCAAGAGTGTTACTTGTCTGACTAGGTTCCTGTGGGACAGAGTTTTCCTATTATGGTATCGCCTCAAAGCCCGATGGATGACCTGGACCTCAGCGTTCGCGCTAGCAACTTATTGCGAAAAGCGGGGTGCAGGATTGTGCAAGATTTGTGCGAGATGTCCGAGGCCCACTTGTGGAAGATTCGCGGCTTGGGCATAGACTCCATGAACAGCATTAGAAATGCACTGGCCAAGGAGGGTCTGGAGCTCGCCCCTTGGCCGCGCCGCACAACGCAGCTTTAAGCGCAGTGGCGGGAAGCCATTGAAATGGCAGCAGACAAGGAAGCCCTCCAACCCTTGAGATGGGGGCGGCGATTCGGCAACGCAACGCTAGCGCTCTTGTCACGCAGCGGGCTAGTCAATGTGGACGATGTGACAACCCTGGGTTCGCCCCCCGACGAGCGGGGGTATTTATTCATTTGCTTCGCGGAGCGTGGCAGGATAGTCCTTGAGGGCTAGAGCATCCCGCGGGCGGCTACTCAAATCACTGTAATTTTGACGCCTGCATAAACCCTCCCGCATATCCTCTGAAAAATGCGAGTCACCGTGGCTAAGTCGCAATTCCGATACGTGAGTTGGAAGGCGTAGTCGTTCTCCCGTGCGATCTGTATTACCCCGCGCATAACGTTCATTTCTAGCTCCGCATCCAAGTGTTGACGAAGCCTATCAAATGGCAGGGGTTTGTCAGTTGAGCAACGCACAGTCTTAGTCTCGTTTCCCATCATGTCTGGGATTCTAGCCGCACGAAGCTACCCGGTGGAAGCAAACACACAGGCTTTTTCTCTGCTAATTTGTGCTACCATTCCACCTTGCTTTCCCATCCTACCCTTTTAACCTATCAAAGAATCTGTAACTTACACATCCCGTTGAGGCGCTTAGGGTTCCTGTGGAATTTGTTCTAGAACGGCGCGGGACGAGAGACGAGAAATGACGAGAGCGGCCGGGAAAATTCCCGGCCGCTCTTGTTTTTCGCTCAGCCTTAACTGCACGGTCTTACTGCTCTGCCTTTACTGCACGACCAGAGTCAGGTTGAGGCTGTGAGAGGGCGCTCCGGTTCCAGTTCCGGTCGAAGTGACCGTCACAATGTAACTGCCAGCGGGAGTGCCGGTGGAGGTAACAGTTTTGGTGCTGCTGCTGCCGCTACATCCTACCAAGGTGCACACCATCAACAGCGTCATTACGCCGAGCAGGAGGACGGCCGGGCGCTTCTTGCCGTTGGACATCTTCGCGGTGCCGCTGTTCCGGCTGTCGTTTTTCCTGTCTTTGTTCCCGGCGCCCAGCAGGAGCAGGCCGAACAGACCCATGCCGCTGAGGCTAGCCACGAAGATCCGCGAACCAGGAGCTGTGCCCGGCCGTTCCGGCCGCAACAAGCTGGCAGAATCCGCTGTGGTGGTGACGGTGAGAGTTGTGGTCAGAGGCAAAATACCCTGGGCCACGACCGAGGTTGGACTGAACGAGCAGGTTGTCCCGGCCGGCAAGTTGCCGCAGGCAAACGTGATCGTCCCGTTGTAGCCGAAGCTGCCGGCCAGATTCAGGGTATAGGTTGCCGAGGAACCGGCAGTGACGGTCCCGGTTGGGGTCTGCGTCCCAATCGAGAAGTTGGGCGCGGTGCCGGTGCCGGTCGCGTTCAATAGAACGCTAAAGCCCCCGGCGTAGTCGTTGCCCACCAGCACGTCGGTGGCGCCGTCCTGGTTTACGTCGGCAAGAGCCATGCCATAGGTATCGTCATTGGCCGGCCACTCGACCGGAGAGTTCATCGTTCCATCTCCATTGCCGTACATTACTGCGAGAGTACCGAAATTGGAGTTGAGATAGACCAGGTCCAGATTCCCATCTCCGTTGATGTCATACATCTGGATATTGCCAGGACCCGGATCCTCCGCCAGGACCGAACTCGGGTAGGCGGTGAGGGTTCCGAATGTGCCGTCGCCATTTCCCAGACCCACCTCGATGAGTCCCGGATAGGTTGTACCTTCATCCTCGGTGACCGCCATATCCAGATTCCCATCGTTGTTGAGGTCGCCGAAAGCAGCGAGGATCGGGTAGCCATTGGTGACAGTGTAGGTAACCGTCTTGAATGTGCCACTGTTGTCGTTGTTGGCCAGAAACACTCCGACCGCGGAGGTGCCGTCAGTATAAGCGGTGACGGCAAGATCAAGATAGCCGTCGCCATTCAAGTCCGCAGTCGAAATTAGGTAGGGGTTGTAGCCAGTGGTCGGATAGGTAACCGCGGAGGCGAAGGTTCCGTCGCCGTTCCCCAGCAATACGGCGACGTTACCGGTCTCCTCATTCGCGACGGCGATGTCTATCTTGCCGTCGTGGTTGAAATCGCCCGTGACTATATTCTGCGGACCGGAGCCTCCGGTGGAAAAGGGGAGCCCGATACTGAAGGTTCCGTCGCCGTTCCCGAGAAAGATATTGACCACCCCGCTGGCGGGATCGGTAGCGGCGATGTCGAGCTTACCGTCGCCATTAAAATCAGCGACCGCGACATAGCCAAGATCAAAGCTGTCACCGTAGCTCACTCCCGGATAGAACGTGCCGTCTCCCTTGCCCAAATAGACGACCACTCCGGTCGAACCGTGGTTGTCAATCTGCCCCGCTACAACGTCAGGGATACCGTCTCCGTTAAAGTCCCCGGTAGCTACGCTGTACGTCCAGGCGTACTGGTCGAAGCTGTTGGGCAGAGGATAGTTGACGGTGGCATCGAAACTACCGTCGCCGTAGCCCTGTAAGTAAACGAAGTTGAAATAGTCGTCGGGCATGACGACATCTGGCAAGCCATCGCCGTTGAAGTCAGCCAGCAGCGGGGTGAACCAGGGATACCCTCCGATCCCGTAGTTCACTTTTTGGGCGGCGACGGTTCCGTCGCCGTTGCCCAGCAGAATGCTCAGGTCGCCGCCATAAGTGTTGCCGACGACGATGTCGGCGTTGCCGTCGCCGTTCAGGTCGCCGATGGCCGCCTCGCTGGGCTCCTGGTAGAGATCGCCGGTGAGATTGTAGTAGACGCCGGTCTGGAAAGTACCGTCGCCGTTGTTGACGTAGATGGTTACGCTGTTTTCGTCGTCGCAGTTCACGCTGACGATCTCCGGCATGCCGTCGCCGTTCAGATCGCCCGAAGTATTGAAGCAGGAATCATACTGGGTATCAGGAGTGACCAGTGAAACAGGAGCGGCAAAGCCGCTGTCGGTGGCCAGATAGACCTCGACCTGGCCGTAGCCGCTGGCAATGTCAAGCTTTCCGTCGCCGTTGAAGTCGGCGAAGAACAGCCCGTTGGGAGCGGCTCCGGCGAGCGTGGTGACGGTGGAGGCGGCCTGAAACGTGCCGTCGCCGACGCCGAGCAATTCGATGACGTCCGCGGGAGTGGCATTGTCGACGACGAGAATGTCCAGCTTGCCGTTGGCGGTAAGGTCGGCCAGAACTCCGCCGTTCAGACCGTTGTCAGAAATCGGATAGTTGACGGGCGCGGCAAAGGTGCCGTCGCCATTGCTGAGCAGAACATCGACGGAAGATCCGCCGCAATCCTGAGGCTGAGCGTTGCGCCGGCGGGCGGCGCGGCAGTCATCACCCTCGGGGTGAATCTGAAGAATGTCGTCGTTGCCGTCACCGTTGACATCGCCCACGACGATGGGATCGTCGGCATTGCCGGGCGTGTTGGTCAACATGGCGGTTTGAAAAGTGCCGTCGCCATTGCCCAGCACCACAGAAATGGAGTAAGTCGTGGTTTGACCAACCGTGTTCGCGACAATCTTCGCGACGTCCATGTTTCCGTCGCCGTTGAAATCGCCCATGACGGGTTCGGTTTCATCGTCATCTTCGCCGCCGGTGAGGGTGCGTGCCGCGGCGATAAAACTGACGGTGGGGAGGCTGCTACCGTTGGTGTGTCGAGTCGAGAACCGTCCCTTAGGAGCGGGAATCGCAGCTTGTCTTGCCGGCGGAACGGGCGGGCGCGTCGAGGGCAACGTAACTGCGGCCCCGTGCGGATGGGCAACTACCTGGCTGCTGGCGTGGCGAGACGGGTGAATGTGCCGGACCCGCATTTGCCGCGATGCGCTGGGCTGCGAGCGGACGCTGACGCTTCTGGAGGCGAAAGCGGACAGAGAAGCAAAAACGAACATCACTGAAACGACGAGGCACTTCTTCATAGGAGAGGCTCCTTTCGGGATGCCGTATGCGGCGGAGAGCGATTGTGCTGGAATGGTCAAGCTCGATCTGGTGTGTGCGCGAACCCCTCGTGCAACACTTCTCCATCATCGGGCGCGGGTTCGCGGAAGGCTAGAGATCAGGTCGAATAAATCGGCGAGACGATTGCCACTCTGGGAGGGTTCAATTTTGGGATGCGGGGAGCGCGCGATTCACGGCTGTGCTAGATTCAGATGTTTCAGATTCAGAACCGCATGGACCTTGCACCCACCATCTCCACTCAAGGCCTGACGCGCCGATTCGGCGAGCTCATTGCCGTCGACAGCGTCGACCTGCAAGTCGCTCCGGGACAGTTTTTCGGCTTTCTTGGGCCGAATGGCGCGGGTAAGTCGACCACGATCAAAATGCTGACCGGGTTGCTGGCGCCGAGCTCTGGACGAATCGAGATTCTTGGGCTCGATATCAATGCCGATCCGGTGAACGTCAAGCGGCAGATCGGCGTGGTGCCCGAAGGCATGGCTCTGTTTGGCCGGCTTACCGGGGCGGAGTTTCTCAGCTTTGCGGGACGCATGTACGGCCTGGACCGCGACACCGCCGCGAAGCGCGCGGCAGAATTGCTCGACTTCATGCAACTGGCCGACCAACCGAAAAAACTGGTCACCGATTATTCCCACGGGATGCAGAAGAAGCTCGCGCTGGCGGCCGCCGTGATTCATGGGCCGAAAGTTCTGTTTCTCGACGAACCGTTCGAGGGCGTTGACGCCATCGCTGCGGGGACGCTGAAGTCCATGCTGCAAGGCATGATCGCGCGCGGGGCGACAATTTTTCTGACTTCGCACGTGCTGGAGATTGTGGAGCGGCTGTGCAGCCACGTCGCCATCATTCATCAGGGAAAGCTGGTAGCGCAGGGATCACTCGAAGAACTGCGCGCCGGAGTGAAAGCGCAGACTCCGGCTGGGTCGGATGACGGGAATCAATCCACGGGCGAGAAGCTGACGCTGGAGCAGATTTTTTTGCGGATTGTCGGCGGAGAGCGCCGAAGCGAGCAGGAACTTTCGTGGCTGGGGTAGGTGGGCAATCTGGCTGGCTGGCGGAGGAAGGCTGAGACGGAGCGGTCCGGCGGAATTGGTTGTTCGTTCTTTGTTATTCCTTTTTTGTTCACAACAGCTAGCTGCGGCGCAGGGATTTTCTGCGGCGGCTTCGCGCCCGCAAGCGTCGCACTCCGGGGAAGCGCCGGTGGCGACGGACCACGGACATGGTGCGAAGAGAATAGCTGAAATGTGCGCCGCAATCGCAACACACCTTGTAAGTGTGGCCGTCGATCGTAAAGACGCGGCTCAGTCTTGGGTGGTGACAGCCAAAAGCAAAGTCCAGCGCATTTGCAAACGGATGCGTAACCGTGTCCCACAGAGGGACTCGCTCGGACGGCATCATGATCCTACTCCTCCCAGAACCACCTAATATTGTTACCGGCCTCTTAGGAAACGACCGTGAGCCAGTCCACTTGCGATTGTGATTACCGTCACCGGAATTGTGGGTGGTTCACGCGAACGGGCGCATGGCCTGTCATCAGGATGCACGTTTCCACCGGCCTGTGCAAGAATTGAGGCCACACGAAATGACATCTCCCATCAGTGTCTACGCGCAAGTTACAACCATCGGCCAACTGCGCTGGCGGATGTTTGTGAACGGGCTGCGCAGCAAGCGCGGCAAGATGGAACTGGCGTCGCGCATTATCGTGACGGGAGGGTTCACGCTTGGGGGATTCGTGGGTTTTGCGGGCGCCACCGGGGTTTCGTGGTATTTCGCGGCGCACGATAAGGTCGAGTTTCTGCCGATTCTTTTGTGGCTGATTTTTTTCTTCTGGCAAGTTTTTCCGGTGATGGCGACCGCCTTTACCAACAATCCGGACTCTTCGGAGTTGCTGCGCTTCCCGCTGACGTATCGTTCTTTTTTCGTGATTCGCCTGGCCTATGGTTTCTTCGATCCCGCCAGCGCGCTGGGCAGCGTGGGCGTGTTCGGAGTTTTTCTGGGCGTCAGCATCGCGAAGCCCCTGCTGCTTCCCTGGGCGGCTGTTGTGCTGTTTACCTTTGCGCTGTTCAATCTGGTGCTGATGCAGACCGTGTTCGCGTGGCTCGAACGCTGGCTCGCGCAGCGGCGGACGCGGGAAGTTCTGGGCGTTCTGTTCATTCTGTTGATGCTGAGCTTTCAGTTGATTGGGCCGATGACGCAGCATTTTCAGAGAAAGCCCAGCCCGGAACTGAAGCGAGCGGTCGAGATCGCCACACAAGTGCAAGGAGCGCTGCCTCCCGGTCTGGCTGGCGACGCGATTGCCCAGGCTTCTCATGGGCGGTACATGATTGGTTTCACTTCGCTGCTGTTTCTCGACTCGCTGACCATGGCCATCGGATATCTGCTGCATCTGCGAATGCGAAATCAATTTCGCGGCGAAAATCTGAGCGAAGCTGAGGCGCGGCCGGCCGCGGGCGCGCAGGCGCAGACGGTGCAGGTGGGCTGGGATCTGCCCGGATTTTCAGCGTCGGTGGCCGCAGTATTTGAAAAGGAAATCCGTTATCTCGCCCGCAGCGGGCCCATGCTGCTGACCCTGATTATGCCGCTCTTTATGTTGATCATCTTCCGATTCGGGGCAATGAACCAGATGCACCATTCCATGTTTCTGAGTCGCGCTGCCGACATGGCGTTTCCCGGCGCTGCCGCGTATTCCCTGCTGGTGCTGACCAACCTCGTCTATAACAGCTTTGGAGGCGATGGCGGCGGCATGCAGTTCTTCTACGCGTCGCCAGCGACCTTTCAACATATCGTGCTGGGCAAGAACCTGATGCACGCCTCGATTCTTGCGGCCAACATCGCCATGGCCTGGATCGCGGTCACGGCACTTTACGGAGCGCCCGCACCCGCAGTCTCGGTGGCGACCTTGACCGCACTTTTGTTCGCCACGCCGCTGAATTTTACCGCCGGCAACCTGCTCTCGCTCTATTCACCGAAGAAACGCGACTTCGCGACGTTCGGCCGCCAGAACGTTTCGCAGACGACGGTTCTCATCAGTCTGGGGGTACAAGTCGTCATCGTGGGGATTGGGGTGGGAACGTTCGCTATTGCGCGCCTTCTTGAGAATCTCTGGATTGCCGCGCTGGTGTTCCTGGCCCTGGCAATCGCTTCCTGGGGACTGTACATCGTGGTTCTCGGGCGGTTGAATGGAATCGCCATCGAACGCAGGGAAACGCTGCTGGCGGAACTGTGCCGGGCGTAATGGGGGATGTGAGACTGGGGGGACGGCTTCAGTCGCTGCGCGATGGCTGATTCCCTGGCGGCATTTATTTTTGTTCCGGGTTCGCCGTAAACCGGTAGCCGACTCCGCGCACCGTCAATAAATGCCGCGGATTGGCGGGATCGTCCTCTATATATCGGCGGAGCCGCACGACGAAATTGTCGATGGCGCGGGTGTCGGTGTCTTCGTGCAGCCCCCAGACTTCTTCCAGAATCTGCTTGCGCGACACGATGCGGCCGTCGTTGCGCACGAGGTGGCGCAGCAGTTCCGACTCCATCACCGTCAAATGAATCGTGGTCTCGCCGGATCGTAATTCCAGAGCGCCGAAATCGATCGTCTTGCCGGCGAAGGTGAACGCTCCCAAATCCTCGACGTGCGCGGCATCGGCGGGTGCTTCGTCGCGAACCTGCTTCCCGGCTGGCTGCCCGCCGCGGCCCCACTGGCTGCGGCGCAGCAAGCCCTGCAAATGCGCCAGCAGGATCGAGAGATCAAACGGCTTGGCCAGATAATCATCCGCACCCGAAGCAAAACCTTTCAGCACGTCTTCCGGACGCCCCCGTGCCGTCAGCATCAGCACGGGCACATAGTTCCGCGCCGCGCGCAACTCGGAGACCACGCTGAATCCGTCTTTGCCCGGCAGCATGATGTCGAGCACGACGGCGTCGAAATTTTCGTTCTTCGCCAGCAGCCGGTCGGTCGCCGCCTCGCCGTCGCCAACCACTTCCGCGGCATAGCCCTCGGCCTCAAGATTGAAACGCAATCCTTGCGCCAGGTGCGCTTCGTCCTCGACCACGAGCACGCGGCTCATGCCGCCCACCTCGGCAGTTCCAGAACGATGGTCGTTCCCTGGCCCTCGCCGTCGCTCTCGGCGAAAACTTTGCCGCCATGCTTCTGGGCGATCGCTTTGACGATGAATAATCCCAACCCGGTGCCCTTCACGTGCGCCCGCGAGCGATGCGTGACGCGGTAAAAGCGCTTGAAAACCTGCTTCACATCCTCGGGAGGAATGCCGACTCCCTGGTCTTGCACGCGCAGCACAATGCGTTTTTCGTCCGGAGCTTCGAGCCGTACCCGCACTTCCACATTGTCGGCAGAATACTTGACTGCGTTGTCGAGCACATTGAAAACCGCGGTCCGAAGATCCTCCGCGCTGCCGCGCACGCGCAGCCCGTTACCGCTGGTCGGCGCCTCTTCATAGCGCAGGGCTTGCGGCTCCAGGTGGTGGCGGTTTCGGGTTGCGTCCATGCAATCGCGGACCAGCTGCCGGAAATCGACTTCCGCCTTCTCGCGTCCTGCCTTCTTGTCCCCGGCGCGCCCGGCCCGCAGGACCTGCTCGACGGTTTCGGTCAGCCGATCGGCATCGCTGAGCATGAGCTGGTAAAACTCGTGTTTCTGTTTTTCGTTCAGTTCCCGGCGCTGCAGCGTCTCCAGGTGCAGGCGGATCGAGGCCACCGGCGTCTTTAGCTCGTGCGTTACGGCGTTGATGAAGCTGTCGTGCTGTTCGCTGCGGCGGAGCTCGCGCACCAGAAAAATCGTATTGACGACCATGCCGGCGATCAGGAGTGCGAAGAAGACGATTCCAAAAAACAGCAGCACGCCTTCGCGCCAGTTGAGGATGATCCAGCCGACGTTGAGGGCGACAGCAAGCGCGACCAGGCAAATGCCCAGGATGAGGAAGAATGCGATGGTTCCGCGGCGGCTTGAAATGCGCATGGCGATTCCGCTTCGATTTTACCCCGTCGGGCGCAGGGCTTGGACAGCCCCAATGTCGGGCTATCGACTAAACCCGCCGCGGAAGTCCGCCGGGAAACGATCAGAAGGCGAAACGACCGCCGATGGTCGGGGCAAAGTTGTTGTTCGAGTTATAGGGGACGCCGGGGCCATGAGGAATGGCGATGGCCAGACCGCCGTTCACCCAGGAATATGTAATTCCGGCAAAACCGTCGAAGCGCTTGGTGAAGTGATGATCCACGTAGAGCGAGCCCTCGTTAAGGTTGCCCGCGCAAGAACTGCGGAAACCGGCTGAGGGCGAGCAGGCCGGCGGACTACGGAAGTCGTTCTGCCGCTGTTGATACCAGGCGAACGTGAAGTCAGTTTTCTTGCGGTAGGTGTACTTCGCGCCGGTCCACCAGATCTGCACCAACTTTTCAGAATCCAGATTGTTATCTTCGACCCCGCTCATGAAATAACCGCCCTGGTCGGAGGCGCCGACGCCCAACGGGTCCGAGGGGTTGTTCTGCCAGATGTATTCATAGCCGGCGAAAAACTTGAAGGGGTCCCAAAGATATTTGGCAGCGACCATGATTGCGTTGTTGTCAGTCACGATGCCATAGACGGTGTTGTTCGTGTCGATCAGATTGGGACCGTTGATGGGATTTTGATTGATGCTGTCGGTGGTCGACTGATATTGCCCTGCCGGACTCAGACTCTGAGGGCCCAGCAAAGGATTCAATACGCTGATCGCCTGGTTGTAATGTTGGAAGACGGCGTCGGCGGAGAACTTGCCGGAGGTTCCGCCGAGGTCGAATCCATAGGCGTTGTTGTGGGCCTGTTCCGGCGCACAGTTGGCGGCAGTCCAGGTTGTGGAGTCCGAGTAGCAACCGGCAGAACCGTTGGCGAATTTATACATCGCGGCGAAATGGACCGGGCCATAGGCGAGGCGATACTTCAGGGCGTCGTCCCAACGGCTATCGTCAGTATCGCCGCCGCCGGCCATGGTGCCGTTATAGCCGATGTAGGAAAAGTCATAGGAGCCGCCGGCCGGATCGTAAAGGAGCATCGCATCGGTACCGAGAGAGCGCTGACGACCGAAGGTCAGGGTGCCGAAATGCGCGGACGAGACACCGCCATAGAATTCGTCATTGAAAGGTTGGCCGGCGCGCGCGCCGTCGATGGCTATCGAGTAACTGCTCCTGGGAAGTCCGTTGTTGATGGTGTCAGTAGCGGGCGCGTTGGCGAGCAGGCCGGACTGGGGATTGATGCCGGTGGAAGCGTTGAACACAACCGACCAGCCAGGCAGAAACTCTTCCTTGCCTCTGATGCCCAGACCCGTCTGCTGCAGGTTGTTCGGTGCGACGAGGAATCGATGTTGATAGCCGTTACGGTTCACCAGAGATTCGCCTTCGTAGTTGTAGCCGTTCTCGGGTAAGCCGTGGCTGACCCAGCCGAGGCCGACGTCATATGCGCCATAGAGCGTGATGCCGTGCCAGGTCAGGGCGCAGTCGGTGGTGGCAAACTCGTGGCCGCTGGCGCAGGCGTCGGGGGTTTTCGCTCCGGTTTGGGCCCACGCCGGGAACGCCTCCAGCGATGAGGCAAAGAAAATCAGCGCAGCAACCCGCAGAACGGCCTTACTCATCAGGGTAGTTCCTCCAAGAGTTTCCAACCGGAAAAGAGAACTGTGAAGTGTACATGATATATCTTTTCTAAGTCAAAACATATACGGATATATTCTTATTCATCTGGGTCGGCGAGTGGATTAGTTATTAGCGTGGCTTGGCTGCTTGAAGATCGTCAGAGACGGCGCTACGATTTCGTTCGATGGCAAAAAACTTGAAGTCTCAACCAAAAAGTGAGCAGTTACTACACCTCCGGGACGCCGCTGTCCAACTGGGAATCAGCTTTCCCACGATTAAGCAGTGGATCTACAGAAAAAAGATTCGCAGCGTCCAAACCGCCGGGGGACATCACCGCATCCCGCAAGCGGAGGTCGACCGCCTGCTCTATCGAAGCCGAGGCCACAATGAGGAAGAGCGCCGCATCACCTACCAGCGCATCAGCGGCCGGAATCAACTGGTGGGGCGCATCGTGGAGGTCAAAGTGAGTGGACTGGTCGGTCAAGTCACGCTGTCGGTAGGAGGACAGCTGATCACGTCCCTGATCACGTCCGGCGCGATCCGCGAGATGCAGTTAAAGAAGGGCCAGACTGCGGCCGCGCTGATTAAGGCGACGGAGGTCATGATCATCCGGGTGTGAGCGACCGGACGATAACATTCTCGAGCAAAATAGAAAGCCCCGGCATTGCGCCGGGGCTGATTTGTTACGGCTTGGCTAATTTAGTCGCCGGCCGCGGAGGCCTCGGGCAGCGCGTCGGTGATCAATCTTCCGTTGGGAGCAGCCACCAGTCCCTTTTTCAATTCAGTCAGGCGCACGCGCTTGATATCCCAGGCCATGCCCAGCTTCGAGAGCGTCCAGATGCCATACCAGTTGGCGTCAATCTCATACCACTTCAATCCGTGGGCCGCCGAGGTCGGATGGGCGTGATGATTGTTGTGCCAGCCCTCGCCGAAGGTGAGCAGCGCTACCCACCAACTGTTGGTCGAAAGATCGCGGGTCGCAAACCGCCGTGTTCCCCAGGAATGGGTTGCCGAGTTCACCAGCCAGGTCGCGTGCAACAAAAACACGGTGCGGAAAAATACTCCCCAAAGCAGCCAAGGCAGTCCGCCGATAGCCAACAGCACAACGCCCAGAGCGATCTGCGGGACGTAATGGTATTTGGTAATCCAGACATGAAACTTGTCTTTCGCCAGATCCGGGACATAACGGGCCAGCGTGGTTGTGTCATGGTGCATCGACTTGCCCATGAGAATCCAGCCCATGTGGGCCCACCATTTGCCATCGATTGGGGAATGCGGATCGCCTTCCTGATCGGAATACTGATGATGAATGCGGTGCGTCGCCACCCAGAAAATCGGTCCGCCCTCAAGCGCGAGCGTGGCGCAGAAGGTCAGAAAATATTCCACCCACCTGGGAGTCTTGAAGCCGCGGTGCGTGAGCAGCCGGTGGTAGCCCATCCCGATTCCCAGGCTTCCCGCCACCCACCACAGGAAAATCGCAACCAGCAACGCTTTCCAGGTGAAAAAGAAGAGAGCAGCGATAGCGCCCACATGAAACAGCGCCATAAAAATCGCCGTGATCCAGTTGACTTCGTTTTTTGCAGCCTGCGTCTTCGCTAGGTCTTGCAGTTCCATATCCAAGGGGTTCCTCAGCTCTGTTCGACGTTGAACAAACCATAGTTAACCTAACAGGAGCAAAGGGGTGGAAACTGTAATACTTGTGTAATAGCGGCTGGGCGCGCATTACGGGAGTAATGGACAGGTCACTTCGTGCCCCGATCACGGCTTGAAACTCATTGTTTCCTCAGACAGCACTGCCGCTATGCTGCCTTCCCCTTTACCTGCACGCCGGCCCACTTTTCGAGCAGCGTCAGCGTGGCGGCATAGTCCAGATCCTTGTGCCCATCCTCGGTCGCCATTTCGTAAATCTCTTCGACCGTCTCCAGGGCCGGCAGTTTCACCCGTGCTTCCTTGGCTGCCTCCAGCGTCAGCTTGATGTCCTTATGCATCAGCCGCAGCGGAAAATTCGGCGTGAAGTCGCGCTCCATCACAAACGGCGCCTTATACTCGACGACGCCGGATCGGACCATGGTCGCTTCAATCAGCGAAACCAGTTGTTGCGTATCGACCCCGAGCTTGGTGGCCAAAGTCAGCGCCTCGGCGAAGCCTTCGAAAATCATGGCGATCTGCAGGTTCATGGCGAGTTTTGTAGCCTGCCCTTTGCCGGTCTCGCCCATGCGGAAAATTTTCTTGCCCATCGCCGCGAACAACGGCTTCAGCCGCTCAATCGGGGCTTCATCTCCGCCGACAATGAATACCAGCGTCCCGTCCCGTGCTCCGATTTTTGACCCGGTCATCGGCGCGTCCACCCAGGCCACGCCCTTCGCCTTTACCCGATCGGCAAACTTCATGGTCGCGGTTGGAGAGATCGTGCTGGAGTCGGCAATGATCATGCCTTCGGTCAGCGACGCTTCCATTCCATTCGCGCCAAATAAAACGCTTTCCACCGCGTCGGTGTCGGAAACACACATCCATACCACTTCCGCGCCCTGCGCCGCCGCAGCCGGCGTCGGAGCCACTCCCGCGCCTTCCACCAATTTTCCCGGCGTGCGATTCCACACCGTCACTTCGTGGCCGGCCTTGACCAGGTTCGTCGCCATCGCCTGCCCCATAATTCCCAAACCTACAAACGCAACTTTCATGCCGACTTCTCCTTAACCCTGAATCCCCATCTTGAGGTAGTTCTCCAGACACTACCACACACTTTGAGTACTTTGCGCATCCTGAGTTTGCTTTCTTCTGAAAACTCGCCTACGCGCTCCTGCATGAAAATTTCTTCACATCGACAGCGGTTCGACTATCGGGTATAGTTCGCCGGATGATTACGCGCGGCTCTCACCGGCCCCACACCCCCGTTATCAGCGACACCGATTCACCCCTGCGAACAAAAAATTTCGAGATGCTGAGGAAGATCTACATGACCCGCTCGCTCCCTAATCTTCGCGGCCATCTTTGCGTTCGACTGCAATTCCTGGCTTACGTCCTTCTAATCGCCGCGACCGTGCTGCCCGCTTCCGCGCAAATCTCGTTGGTCAGAGTCAGCATTGACACTCTCACCAACACTGACAGCGATCACAAAACGGAAGTCGAGCCTGACATTTTCGCCTGGGGAGACACCATCGTCTCCACGTTCCATGTCGCCCGCCGGCCGGGCAGCATCGGCTGGGGCAGCGGCGACATCGGTTTTTCCACTTCGACTAATGGCGGCAAAACCTGGAAATACGGACTGCTTCCCGGCCTCACGGTAAATTACGAGAACGGAAGTTACGGCGCGGCCGCCGATCCCTCGGTCGCCTACGATGCCAAGCACGCGACGTGGATGATTTCCACGCTGCCGCTTGCCGGCTTGAGCGACAGCTCGGGACTGATCGGTGATGTTGCCGTCAGTCTCTCTCCGGACGGACTTACCTGGGGCAATCCCGTCATCATCGACAAAACGCATCTCGACGACAAGAACTGGACCGTCTGCGACAACACCTCCACCAGCCCTTACTACGGCAACTGCTATACCGAATGGGATCAAGCCTACGGCACCGGCGACGTGCTGATGAGCGTCTCGAGCGATGGCGGACAGGTATGGGGCGCCGGCCTCGCCTCCGCCGATCACGCCGGCGGTCTGGGCGGCGAGCCGCTGGTGCAGCCTAATGGGAAGGTCATCGTTCCGTTCCAGGGCGGCGGCATTGACGTCTTCGGATCGACCAACGGCGGCACGAGCTGGAGCAAGAGCCAGCAGATCGCCGCCATCGACTTTCACACGGTTGCGGCGAGCATGCGCGATCCCGATCTTCCGTCAACCGCGATGGACGGAGCTGGAAATGTCTATGTCGTGTGGTCCGATTGCCGATTTCGCAGTAGTTGCTCCTCCAACGATGTGGTCATGAGCACCTCTTCCAACGGCACCACCTGGACGGCCGTTGCCCGCATTCCCCTCGACGCAACTACCAGCACGGTCGACCATTTTCTTCCGGCGATTGGAGCCGATCCGACGACCTCGGGCAGTTCCGCACACCTTACCATCGTCTACTACTACTATCCCGTGGCGAATTGCACGCTCAGCACTTGCCAGGTATACATCGGCTACGCGAATTCGACCGACGGCGGCTCGACCTGGACTGCGGGGACTGAAATCGCAGGCCCGATGAAAGTGGGATCGCTGCCGATCTCGGACGACGGACCGATGCTCGCCGATTACATCGGCGTCACCTACGCCAACGGCGAAGCGTTCAGCGTGTTCCCCGGCGCATTGCCGCTGAAGGGGACAACGTACGCGGAGTCGATGTATGCGACGAAGGCTCCTCTGCCCGCCCTGCCCGATGCTCCACGTTTCAGTTCCGCCGAAGATAAGCCCGTGCGCGACGCCGACGCGCATCGCAAGACGCAGTTCTTCTACGACGATGAAGGGCACCGCCCGATCCCGCGCGAGCGCTGGATCACAGCCAGCGATAGCGAATAACGAGGATGGAGTGTGTGGGTCGGGGTCTGGAGACGGGCCGAGTGAAGCTCTGCTGGCTTCGCCCGCGCTATCGATGCTGCTTGAAGTCTATCGATGCTGATTAAAATCTATCGATGCCGATTGAAATAATGATGGGCCCCGCCAGTCCGACAGTTGGCGGCTTCCTGACAGACATCTCATTCCTTGCAATATTACCGTCGTACTCCGCCCAGACAAAAAGCGTCCGGCAATTGCGGCCCTTCGTCTAAAATTATGAACAGCTGATTAAAAAAAGTCGCGGCATCGCTGTTGTCAATCGATCCGTGGCACCAGTTAGGACTAGTATTAAGGGGTTGACGTGGCAGTGCACGTCGCGGGTCGACCCCCAGGGCTCTGCAGTAGGATGATCAAGCAAACGCTTCGCAATCCGGCTCTTCGCAAACGCGCCACCCAGTTCGGACGCCTGGTGCGGCACTCCGCGGTAACCCCACGTTGCGGCCAGACCTACAAACCGCGCCTCGCGGCCAATGGAGAACTCGGGGTTACCTTCATCGGCCACGCCAGCTTTTTCGTGCAGATCGGCGGGCAGAGCGTGATGATCGACCCCAACTTCGCGCGCTGGCTCTTCGTGCTCAAACGGCTTCGCCGCCCCGGCTTGCGAATTGCAGATCTTCCGGCGATCGATTTAGTGCTGGTCTCACATGCCCACTTCGATCATCTGCATCGCCCCTCGCTGCGCGCGATCGTACAAAACAGCCTGCGCCAGCGCGGCGCCGCTCCGGCCATTATCATTCCGACGCATGTGTCTGATCTGGTCTCGGATCTTGGTTTTTCCGAAATCATCGAACTCGACTGGTGGAAGAGTTCCCGTCACCGCAATTTGCAGGTGACCCACGTTCCTTCGCGGCACTGGGGCGCGCGGATCTTGAAAGACTCGCATCGCGGCTACGGCGGCTTTGTGTTGAAGGCGGGCAAGCACTCGGTGTATCACGCCGGCGACACCGCCTATTTTCCCGGCTTCAGCGAAATTGGACGCCGCCTGGCTCCCGAGCTCGCCCTGCTGCCGATCGGCGCCTACAATCCGGAGCAGTTTCGCAACGTGCACACCAATCCGGCCGACGCCATGCAGGCATTTCTCGATCTAAAATCCCGCTGGATGGTCCCTATGCACTACGGCAGCTTCCGCCTGTCGCACGAGCCGGTCGATGAACCGCTGCAGTTGCTCGATGAAGAAGCCCGCGCGGCCGGCATAAAGGACCGCGTAGTGGTGATGGAAGAAGGCGTGACCAGGTTTTTCTAAAGCGCGGGCAATACCCCCGAAGCTCGGCATCCTGTGTGGTTGCGAATCCCTATTGACAAAGTCTCCGCCGCTTGGTGTAGACTCTGTTTCGCCAATTGTTCGCCTTAAAGGAGACAGTATGCCAGTTAAGCCCATTCCTGACGGTTACCACACTCTCACACCATTTCTGACCGTGCGCGACGCGGCTCGCGCCATCGAATTCTATAAGTCCGCTTTCGGCGCGAAAGAACGCGGCGTCATGAAAGCTCCAGACGGTAAAGTGATGCACGCCGAGTTGATGATCGGCGACTCGATCATCATGCTGTCCGATGAATTCCCGGATTTCGGCGCTCTTTCGCCGCAATCCATCGGGGGTTCGTCCAGCGGCCTGCATATTTATCTCGACAACGTCGACGCTGCCTTCGAGCGCGCCGTCAAGGCCGGCGCTGACATCGAGATGCCGGTGATGGACCAATTCTGGGGCGACCGTTACGGCAAGCTCAAGGATCCTTTTGGCCACAAGTGGTCGATCGGCACGCACGTGAAAGATTTGTCCATGGACGAAATGAAAAAGGGCATGGACGAAGCCATGGCCAAGGCGCACGAGAAGATGCAGAAAACCGCGTAGGTATTGCTCATGTAGGGACAGCCGCCTCGGCTGTCCCGCCTGGGCGAAACCCGGCGCGGCGGGATGCGATCACCACGCCAACAGGATTCTCAAATCGCGCAGGTTATTTCCGGTCGGCCCAAGTTCAATCGAGTCGCCAATCGCGCTAAACAACGGATACGCATCGAATGCGGTGAGTGCGGCGCGCGCATCGAGTCCGCGCACGCGGGCGCGCTCGATGGTAGAACCATCCGCGACGGCTCCGGCCGCAGGGCTGTTGCCATCGATTCCGTCTGTTCCCGCGCTGAGCACCGCAATATTCTCTCCCGCAATTCGCTCGGCGCAAGCCAGCGCGAACTGCTGATTCCGTCCGCCGATTCCGCCGTTCGTTACCTTCACCGTAACTTCTCCGCCGGAAATCAGACAAACCGGCGAAAATTGTTTTCGCAGTTCGCGCACGCGTCGCAGCAGATATTCGGTTGCGTGGGCGTAGTCCCAGTCGTCGCACGAATTGTCGACCTGAACGATGAAGCCTGCGCGTTCGGCGGCGATGCTCGCTTCTTCAATCGCCGTCTGATTCGAGAGCACGGTCCACCAGCGCGCGCGCACAAACGCAGGATCATCCGACTTGGGCGTTTCCTCTAATGCGTGCCGCTCAAATAACTCCCTCGTCGCTTGCGGAAACTGCTTCAGCAATTCGTACTTTTTCGCAATGCGGTAGCAGTCTTCGACGGTGGTCGAATCGGGCATTGTCGGACCTGAGGCGAGCGCGTCGGGAGTGTTGTCAGGCACGTCAGAGACCAGCAGCGACACCTGTTGCGCCGGAAACGCGGCCTGCGCGAGCCTTCCACCTTTGACGGCGGAAAGATGTTTGCGGACGGCGTTGATCTCGGCGATCGGGGCTCCGGAGTGCACCAGTGCGCGATAAGTCGCGATCAAGTCGTCGAGCGATGTTTCGTCGTCCATCGTTTTCTCGACGATCGACGATCCTCCTCCGCTGATCATAAAAATCACCAGCGCCGAAGCGGGCTGCGCTTCGAGCGCCCGCAGGATCGCGTTGGCTGCCTGGATCGATTCCGCGTTTGGCGTGGGATGTCCGCCGCGAAAATAACGGAACCCACGCACTTGCGTTGCAGGTTGGACCGAACTGGCAACGATGCCTTCGAGCGATGAACCCGTTTGTTCCGCAAGAGCTTCGACCATGGTGTGTCCGGCTTTGCCGAGCGAGATGACGAACACATGGGAATACGATTGCAAGTCGTACAGATCGTCGCGCACGCGCAGGATCCCACGCTCGCAATGAAGGTGCCGCGCGAAACCCTTGCTGATCGAAGCGGCTGCCAGCGCGGCGCGAAAGATTGCGCGCGCGCTATCGCGCATCTCGCGGAACCTCGCGTCGCTGGCAGGATCGGACATGGAGAGGATTATAAAGAGCTTTCAGCTTGCAGCTTTCAGCTTTCAGCTTTTAGCTTTCGGCTTTCAGCTATCAGCTAACACTCGAAAGCTTGCGGGCCGTTTGTATGTTTGCCGTAGAAAGGCTGGGATTTAGCTCAGGGGTGAAGGCTGAGAGGTGACGGCTTCTTTCACCCATGATTCGATCGCGTCGCGCAGTTCGCGTAAGCGTCCCTCGAAGAAATGGTCGGCGCCCTCGATCACCACCAACTTCTTCGGTTCCGGAACGGAAGCAAGCAACGCTTCCAATTTCGTACGCGGGCCAAATTGATCGCGGGCTCCGCTGATGAGGAGCTTCGGCACGATGCAATCGTGCAGAAAGTCGAAGGTGTAGACGCGAGGCTCTTCGCTGGAGGCCGCAACCGGAGCGACCGGAGTTCCGACGCCGATGACGGCGCGCACGCGCGCATCCGGGCATGCTGCTCGCAGTCCAACTGCTGCGCCGAAAGAGAAACCGGCAAAGATCAGAGGCAGGTGAAACTCGCGGTCGAGCCAGTCGAGTGCCGTGCGGACATCGTCGACTTCGCCTTCGCCCGCAGCGTGTTCGCCCTCGCTCAATCCGGTGCCACGAAAGTCGAAGCGCAGCACGGGAAAGCCGAAGCTGTTCAGCGCCTTCATGGTGTGGAATACGACCTTGTTGTGCAATGTCCCGCCGAAGAGAGGGTGCGGATGGCAGACGACCGCGGCGTGCGTGGCATTTTCCGCGCCAGCGTTGAGCAGAGCTTCGAGCCTACCTGCGGGACCTTCGAGGAACAGCGAGCGGATCGAGGTATTCGCGCCTAACACGTTTCCAGATTATCAAAGCAGGGGGGAACAGGTCTTCGGTCTTCGGTCTTTGGTGTTTGGTAAGAGCTCCAACTTCTTTCCGACGAGAAATGGATGAACCACAAAGGGCACGAAGGATCACGAAGGAATTTCAAAGATAAAGTTCCTTTTGTGTGACCTCTTGTCTTTTGTGGTTATTGGTTTTGCGTCCGCGTTCAGTTGAGCCAGCGTCTGAGCGGGCTCGCAGCTCTGCTATTCTCTGTTGCATGGATGCAGTTACGCTCACGCGCCAACTCGTGGATATTGAGTCGATCAGCGGCAACGAAGCTGCCGTCGGCAATTATTTGTATGGAGAACTTTGCCGGCTGGGTTATCAAACAAAGAAGATGCCGGTGGAAGGCGACCGCTTCAACGTCTGCGCCATGTCGCCGGATCAGCCTTCACCGGCCGTTGTCTTCTCCACGCACATGGACACGGTTCCTCCATTCATCGCGTCGTCGGAAGATGCGGGGCGCATTTACGGGCGTGGATCGTGCGATGCCAAGGGCATCATCGCGGCACAGATTGCGGCAGGGGAACGACTGCACAAGCAAGGAATCTACGTCGGGCTGCTGTTTGTAGTCGGCGAAGAACGCGACAGCCTGGGAGCGAAAGTGGCGAACGATCATGCGCCCGCAGGGTGCAAGTTTCTGGTGAATGGCGAACCGACGGAGAACCGTATCGCGCTGGCTTCGAAGGGAACGTTGCGCGCTGAAGTTACCGCGAAGGGACGGATGGCGCATTCGGCGTATCCGGAACTGGGCGATTCGGCGATCGACAAGCTGATCGCAGCGCTGGCGCGGCTGCGTGCAATGGCGTTGCCTTCCGATAAGGAAATTGGGCCTTGCACGCTGAATATTGGGCTGATTGAAGGGGGACGGGCGCCGAACGTGATTCCGGATCACGCGCACGCGGATTTGTCGTACAGGCTTATCGGCCGGTCGGACGACCTGCGGCGTCAGATTGTGGCGACCGCGGGCGATCAAGTGGAAGTCACATTTCCGCTGGAGTTACCCTTCTTGCGGCTGCGGACGGTGGATGGATTGCCGACGATGATTGCAGCCTATACGACGGACATTCCCAAGCTGACGGAATGGGGTGAACCGCTGCTGCTCGGTCCGGGATCGATTCACGTGGCGCATACGGACGGCGAGTACATCGAGAAGAAGCAGCTGCACGAGGCGATTGATCTGTATTGCTCGATCGCGAAACAGCTGTTGGGCCGATAGACCGGTCGCAGCAGGCGAGGCGGGCGACTTATTGCGGGCTCCAAGTCATATCGATGCGAATGGGGATTTCGTTTTTCACTGGGATGGTCAGTAGGGATGGCGGATCGATTTTGAAATCGGTTAGCGTCGCGGGGATGGTGCCAGTGATGTGTTTGTCACTTCCTTCGGTGGCCAGTTCGAATTCGACTTGGTGATAGTGGGCGGTCTGGCCGGCGAACTGGATTTCCAGATCGGCCTTGACCGTGACAGAAGTGGATGCGCTTTCCGGCAGATGGGTGCGGACGGTGACCATGGGGAACTCTGCGCCGCGCGTGACCTGAATCATGTGCAGATCGCGGTTGGTGTCGCCGGAGTCGAAGGACTTGACGGGGACGGCGATGAGGAATTCACACTGGCCGTCGTGGCAGATTCCTTTACCGCGGGCGGCGTGGCTGACGCCTTCGCTCTGATGCAGCGGGTGAGAAACGTGGTAGGTGAGAGTGCTTTGCTTCAAGACCCAGATGTGGTCGGTGGCGTGAAGGTGGAGGGTGAGGAACAGAAATAGCGGGAGTAGTTTTAATTTCACAAATTCTCCGTCATGGGATTGGCGCGCGGCTAAAGCCGACGTCATTTTTGCTGACTGACGGCGCCCTTCGGCGCGCTTCGCTTGCTCAGGGCAGGCTCTGCCGTTCCCGTTCGTGATGAATTCTGAGTTTTTCCGTCGTCTCTGAAAGTCGTGCCCTTCCCGTTCGTGGTGGTTGGCCAGTTCATCGTCGTACTTCAGAATTTTACTGACACCGACAGAAGCGCGGCGCCAAAGGCTCCGGCGGTGACGATGGCTACCAGGCCGTGGGCGGACGCTATGCCGTGAACTTTCTCTCCATTGCTTTTCTGGTCGAAGGCCATCGCGCCGAGAATCGGAGTGAGGATCATGCCAGGGCCGTGAATCCAGGCCATGGCTTCATGAAAACGAATGGGGCCGCGCTTTTTGGTGCCCTTGATTCTGGGGGCCCGGATCGCGTAGTAGGCCGTGATGCCATACAGGTCGCCAGTGAGCGAGCCTAAGGCGACGTGCAGATCGCGGGAACTGGTGCTGGTACTTTTGCCGCCCGCGCCGACAGAAGTGATCACGGTGGCCAGTAGCGGGATCGTGGTGATGAGCCCCATGCGCTGGTGGATTTTCAGCATGTGGGTGCGCTTGTCGAGCAGGGCTTGCTCTTTGGCGTTGGCTTGCGTTTCGGCCGGTGAAAAACCGAGATCGGAAAGCGAGGGCTCGGTCTGGCTGCTGGACGGGGCGTTGGGAAGATTCTCAGCCGGCGTGGCCGCTGGTTGCGGAGCGGGCAGAGTGAGGCTTAGAGTTTGCGGGCTGCCGGCGGTGATCGTGACTCTGGCTGTGCTCGGGGCCAGGCCGTCGAATGAAGCGGTGACTTCGTAGTCTCCAGCGGCCAGAGTTGTGATCGCGTAATGCCCTGTGGAATCGGATTGCGTGTCGGTGGACTGGCCGGTGGAAAGATTCCTGACCGAAACCTTGGCGTTCGGAAGAAGTTTGCCGGAGGAGTCAGTGATGGCGCCGGAGAGCGTGCCGGCGTCTTGCGCGTGCAACGATTCGAAGTTCAGTACGAAGATTAATACGAGGCTTACGGCACAAACGGCCTTCGCCGCTTTCTGGCTCATTTGCGGTTTTTCCTCGGGAGGCGGGATAGAAAACTATCGCACATAGTAGATGCGGCGAGCAATGCGGGAAGATGTCTGATGCGCCGCGCGGCTCGCACAACGGCGGGGTTGGCGCTCGGGCGGAAAAGGCAGGTTCCTCATCGGTCTTTCAGACCGGTTCGGAATGACAAGTATTTCGGGTGGAGGTGAAAAGTGCTTGCGACCTCTATGATCATTCGGGGGAACCGGGCATTCGCAGATTGCTGGTGTGATCGGCAGCAGAAAACCCGTCTGACTTGTTGCGTATAAACTTGATGCATGACTACCACAACTCTCAACTCCCTCGCGCGCGCTTCTTCTGCTTATTTGCGGTCGGCGATGCATCAGCCGATTCGGTGGCATGAGTGGGGTGAGGAGGCGTTTGCTACCGCTGCTCGCGAGAATAAGCCGATGTTGCTGGATATTGGCGCGGTGTGGTGCCACTGGTGCCATGTGATGGATCGGGAATCGTATGACGATCCGGAGATTGCGGCGATTGTGAATGAGCATTTCGTGGCGATGAAGGTGGATCGCGATGAACGTCCGGATATTGACAGCCGGTATCAGGCGGCGGTGCAGGCGGTGAGCGGGCAGGGAGGGTGGCCGCTGACGGCGTTTCTAACTCCGGATGGGAAGCCGTTTTATGGCGGGACTTATTTCCCACCGCAGGATGGGTATGGGCGTCCGAGCTTTCGGCGGGTGCTGTTGAGCATTGCAAACGCTTACAAAGAGAAGCATGGCGACGTGGTGGAGCAGGCGGCAATGGTGGAGAGCGCGATTGCGCAGTCAGAGTCGTTTGCCGGGAAGGACGGGCGGGTTTCAGCTGGGGTGGTGGAGGCGATTCAGGAGTCGGCGTTCAAGATGTTCGATGCGGAGCATGGAGGGTTTGGACACGCACCGAAGTTTCCGCATCCTGCGGCGCTGGATTTGCTGATTGAGAGGTATGGGCGAAGCGGAGGCGTCAAATCAAAATCCCCACTTCTCGCGCAGAAAGACGCGCGAGAAATGAGACACCCGGCCGGGGACACCGACTTACGGAGCCTGATCACCATAACTCTTGAGCATATGGCGAATGGCGGGGTGTATGACCAACTGGCGGGAGGGTTTCATCGGTATTCGGTGGATGAGCGGTGGGTGGTGCCGCATTTCGAGAAGATGTGTTACGACAACTCGGAGTTACTGAAGAATTATGTGCATGCGTATCAGGCGACCGGTGAGGAGTTTTTTGCCGATGTGGCGAGCGACATGATTCGCTGGATGGATGAGTGGTTGAGCGATCGGGAGCGCGGGGGATTCTATGCATCGCAGGATGCCGACATCAATATGGATGACGATGGCGACTACTTCACATGGACGCTGGATGAGGCGCGGGCCGTGTTGAGCGAGGAAGAAGCGCAGGCAGCGGCGTTGCGGTATGACATCGGAGAAATCGGGGAGATGCATCACAATCCGGCGAAGAATGTGTTGTATGTGCGGGCGTCGGTGGAAGAGATCGCGAAGCGGATGAATGTTTCGGCAGAGAGAGTCAGCGAGTTGCTGGCGGCGGCGAAGAAGAAAATGTATGCGGCGCGGCTCGAGCGGCCGACTCCGTATGTGGACAAGACGGTGTATGTGGGATGGAACAGTTTGTGCGTTTCGGCTTATCTGGAGGCGGCGAAGGTTTTGGGGCTTGCGGAGGCGCGGCGGTTTGCGCTGCGGTCGCTGGATCGGGTGCTGGCGGAGGCTTGGAGGGCGCACGCGGATGGAGCCAAGGGCTCGGACCAGGCGTCTGCGGCTCCACAATCTGGGGTCACGCGGGGATTGCTGCTGCATGTGGTGTCTTACTCGGACCCGAAGGCCGAACATCGCGAAGTTGCCGGGATGCTTGACGACTATGCCTTTACCGCGCTGGCTTGTCTGGACGCGTATGAGATGACAGCCGCTCTGAGCTACTTCAAATTTGCCAAGGCGATTGCGGATGCGATGATTGCGCGGTTTTACGATGTGACCTCCGGGGGATTTTTCGACAGCGAGCCAGCGGAGGGCGGAAACAGCCTGGGCGTGCTGGGGACGCGTCGCAAGCCGCTGCAGGATTCGCCAACGCCGGCGGGAAATCCGATGGCAGCGATTGCGCTGCTGCGCCTGCATCACTACACGGGTGACGCGGACTATCGGGAGAAGGCGGAACAGACGCTGGAGACATTCGCGGGCGTGGCAGGGCAGTTTGGAATTTTTGCGGCGACCTATGGGATTGCCGTGATTCATTGGCTGGAGAGTCCGGCGCAGGTGGTGGTGATTGGGGAAGATGCCGCAGCCGGGGAATTATATGCAGCCGCGGTTGCGGGGTTTGCATTCAATCAGACGGCGCTTCGGTTGGCCGCGAATCAAGTTGTGGCGGAGAATCTTCCGCCGGTGCTGGCGGCGACACTTCCTGGCCTTCCGCAATTGCGGTCCGGCAAATCGTTTGCTGTGGTGTGTTCGGGAACGGCCTGCCAGCCGCCGGTCGACGATGCCGCTGAATTGCGGCGGATGCTGGGGACGACTCTCAACACGCCCCGCTGAGAATCGGCGTTACTGAAAACCCCCACTTCTCGCGCAAAGGACGCGCGAGAAATGGGGCACCCCCGTAAATACTCGAAATACCCAGCTGAATAACATCCGAAAAAAATTATCCGGACAAAAAATAGGGGCTGACGGGTTGTATGAGTTCCGTCAGCCCAAAGATTGCAAGCCCCCAGTGATCGGCCCAAGTTACCACAGGTTACTTCTTCAGGTTACTTTGGTGACCTTGCGGTCAAGGCTGCCTTCGTTTTTACTACGAGGGCAGGTTAAGGTGCACAGCTAGTTTTGGGTGGGCACAGAATCAGCGGACCGCCGTCCTTGGCTGGAACCTGTTGGGCGGCTGCCGCGAGGAATGTGCCCACGATTCCTACCATCAGGACGGCAATCCTGATTGCACGTTTCATGGGTTCGTTCTCCTATATCCGCGTAGGGTTTTCCCTTAGGGTGAACTCCGCGCGGAGCCGCATTATACGGCACTTGTCAAGGTAAGAGTGCAATAATTTTCACCATACCCCTCCAGCTTCGATCCAGGTCATCCAGGGCCCAGTTTGTTTGACGCCGACAATCAATTTCAGGCAAAGGCATTGCCTTCTATCAATAAAGTACTTCTTTAACATTTTGGCTGGAGCGGGAACTGGGCAGGAATGGCGGGTAAACGTTTACAAATTCCGAACAAGTCACTAATTCCGAAACAAAAGTCAATACAGCATCGACCCGAGTGACGGGGAGTTTTTGCCTTAACGAATTCGAGGCAGACTGAACCCGCCCGCCGCTGCGCTCCAGGACTTTACGGTGGCCTCGCGCTTTTCCTTCATGACCGGCGTTTCAGGTTGAGTGCGGGAAAGCGCGCGATCGACCATGCCTTCGAACATAGGAATCAGGGAATCCGCGGGAAGCGGATGCTGAATGTCGGTGAGGCTCTGCTCCCAGCGCTGCGGCTGGAGCAGGATCGCCGAAGTATCGCGCGCAGGCGCCCGGGCGACCACATAGCCAAGCCATATCATCAAGCTGGCATTGTAGGCGGCCATGTTGACGATGCTCATCCACAGGTCGGCCAGATGTTTGCCCATCCATGAGCTGATCAACACCAGTTCGATCAGAGAGAAGGCGCCAAAGCCAAGAGCGATGCCGAAACTGTGCTGGCGGCGGCTGACGCCCACATAGCTCGAAAAGAACAGAAGGAACAGAACCATTCCGACCTGGATGATGCGCACGCAGCGTTGCGACGTAATGATAGCTTGCACCCAGGGCGCCATCTGCATGGAACTGGCGGAAACTGATACGACACCCGCCACCAGCAACATTACCAGGCCAGCCCATTTGAAGAGGACGGTTCCGAGATCGCGCAGAGTGTGAAAGACACGGAAGACATCGACAAAGACTTCGTGGATGACGGCAAAGCCGAAAGCCACGCTGAGCGCCTCGCAGCCCCAATACAGATAGTAGGTGGCGGAAGAGCTGCGCCAAACGGCCGGGAAGACGACGGCGAAGGTCAGTAGCTGAACGAGTATGTATCCGAAGAAAAACTTGAACTTGCGGTGCATACCGCGGCGGACCATGATGGCCGCAATCCCTAATTGAAGCGTGGGATGGGCGAACCAGAGCGCGTAGTAGAGCAGCCTAATTTTCTCGCTCATTGGCGACCTTGCCTTGTCCGGGTCAACACGACCGACCGGGGCCTACACCTTTGGTCCGCATCCAGAAGTGCAGCTTGACAATTTACGTTAGCTTTTTCTGAACCAATGTTCAATGCACTCAAGTAATCATAAGTAACGTTACTGCTGCACCAAATTCGATGCAACGTTACCTTCGTGCTATATGGGTCGAGGTATAGATCCCAGGGAGATCGAAGGGGCCGCTAGTGAGTTCTTGGGGTAGCGGTTGCCTCGTCGTTTAAGAATACAAAGGAAGAAGAATTCGACAGAGCAGCCGGCAGGCTGGCTCGCGAGCGGGCGGTAACAATGAGGTTGTAACTGCCCGAGGCGTCCAGATTCAACTCACGCAGCACATCTCCAGTGGGATGGATCCTGCCGGTGGGGCTCATTCCAGGATGGTTCGAGGCAGCCGGGTTTGCGCCGGGTTCAATCACGGCGAGCCAGGCGAGGAATTCGTGAAGATCGCGGGTGCGAGGATGTCCAGGGACAGCGAAAGAGACTTCCGCGTCCTGCTCGGAAAAGTACCAGGCCAGAGACGCCGCAAGATCGACCGCCTTTTCGTACGCCCATTCGGAGATGAGCCCCGGTTCCGGATTGTCGAAGACGATGCACAGCTTGCGTTCGTCTTCCCGGGCGAATTCGCGAACTTTCAGCGATCCCGATTTGGCCGTGGCTTTCCAGTCGACGTGGCGGGCGGAGTCGTCGGGCATATATTCGCGAATGCGGTACAAATCGGCGCCGCGACCGCGCACAAAACTTTCCCACTCGCCGCGGATCTGGGGCAGGATCTCGAAGAAAGTTTCGGCGGGCTCGATATGGGGATAGACCAGCACCTCCCGGCGCAGTGAGACATGACGCGTCTTGGTCAGAAAGGAGAATGGGAAGCCGGTGGCGAGACCGAAGCTGTCTTCGCGATAGCGGCCGCGCTGCTGGAATTTTAATTCCAGGTCGGCCGACAATTCGGACTGCGGTGGAACGTAGGGGAAGTAAGCCATCCCCTGAAAAATGCCGGGCGGGGGCGGAATGACAGTGACCCGGCGCAGGCGCCGGTCGGGAATGCGCAGCCACTGTTGCTCCAAGGGCCGGTTGAAGGGAAAGGCAAATGTAGTCGCCTCCCACCGCCACTGCTTGAGCTGTTTTTTTCTTTTCTTGCGGGTTGAAACCACGCGGATGGAAAGGGATGGCAGGAAGCGCCGGGGATTGTGCAATACGATGCGGCCGAATACTGGGCGCCCGGCAAAGACGTGTTCCGGCAGAATGATGTCGAGTTCCAGCCAGCGCAGCACCCAGGCGGAGACAACTCCGGAGACCAGGATCGCCGCGAGCATGGCCGCGACCACGATATAGAGAAGATTATTTCCGGTGTTGAGCGCGGCAATGCCGATGAGCAGCGTCACCAGCACATAGACGATGCCCGCGCGGGTGACGTCGTAATCGAAGGATTCACGCAGGCGCTCGACTGCGACTCGCCGCGCCAGATAGGGCACCGTAACCAATCCCACCAGGGTGGCGAGCACCAGGGAAGTCGAGGCCAGAATCACCGTGGCCCAGACGTTGCCCGCGTCGCGGGACACGGTGGAGAACAGAGCAGCGCCAAAAGCCAGCGCCAAACCAACGAGCGCGAGCAGGAACTTGACCCAAACTTCCGCTCTGGCCGATTGCAGCCCCCGCGCCAAGCGGCCCGACACCGAGGAAGCAGGTATCGCCGGAGTGGAACCCAGCGGATTGGCTTGTGCAGAACTCACCAGCTTCGAGCCTAGCATTCTCCACGAGAACGGACAATCGGCGGGCACTTGCGGAGCAAGCGTTCGTAACGTGGCCCTGAGGCCAGTTACTTCCTACTTCTGATTCTTGGTGGCTTGTGCTACGCTTTCGCCTCGAAAGACTGGGGTGCCGGAGCGTGATGTGCATCCGGGGTAATCCAGTCGGGAGGGATTTCTATGCCAATCGGAAAACGTGCAGCGGCAGAATTCTTGGGAACCTTCTGGCTGGTGTTCGGCGGATGCGGCGCAGCCGTGCTGGCCGCCGGCTTTCCTTCGCTAGGCATTGGATTCCTGGGTGTCGCTCTGGCGTTCGGCCTGACGCTGCTGACCATGGCCTTTGCCATTGGACATATCTCGGGATGCCATTTGAACCCCGCGGTAAGCGTGGGACTGGTTGTGGGCAAGCGCTTCCCGGCTTCCGAGTTGCTGCCGTATATCGTGGCGCAGGTGGCGGGCGCAATTGCGGCGTCGGGCGTGCTGTACGTGATCGCCAGCGGATCGGCGACGTTCGATGTGCACAACGGATTCGCCTCGAACGGTTACGGCGAGCATTCCCCCGGGGGCTATTCCCTGCTGGCCTGCATCGTCGCAGAGATTGTGCTGACGGCGTTCTTTCTGATCGTAATCATGGGTTCCACCGACAAGCGCGCGCCGAAGGGGTTGGCGCCGATCGCGATCGGCTTGTGCCTGACTCTGATTCACCTGGTCTGCATTCCGGTGACCAACACTTCTGTGAATCCGGCACGCAGCACCGGTCCTGCCCTGTTTGTCGGAGGATGGGCGTTGCAGCAATTGTGGATGTTCTGGATCGCTCCGATCGTCGGCGGTGCGCTCGGTGGCGGGATTTATCGCACGCTGTTTTCCGAAGAACCAATGGCAAGCGTCCAGAAGCCGGCGGCCGATTTGGTTGCGGCTGGCGATTGAACAACACCGCAACCCCGCAGGCACAGATTGAGAAGAGGAATCCGTTGGATTTGCTTGCGTGAATTTACCTCTGCCTTTTAACTCTTTTCCGTACGAGTTGCCCCCATCCCGTGGCTCAGCTACAAATAGAACCACGCATGGAACCGACTTCAGCGCGGGCCGGGCGCGCGCATTCTCTCTCTGCGATGGCCGCCATCTGGGCGCGCATTCGCACCTCAATGTTCTGGATGGTCGCGGTTGCGCTGTTTTTGCGCGTGGGCTGGATCATCGTTGGCCACACCTATAAGTTCAAGCCGACGGACAATAATTTCGGCTTCGGTTTCGAAATGGGGCGGATTGCCGCTGCACTGGCTTCCGGCCACGGTTTCAGCAATCCCTTCGGTCCACCCACCGGCCCGACTGCGTGGGAGCCTCCGCTGTATCCGTATTTCACGGCTGGAGTGTTTCTGGTCTTCGGGATTTATTCCAAAGCTTCCGCTTTTGTGCTGCTGACGGTGAACAGTGTGTTCTCGGCGCTGACTTGCATTCCGATTTTTCGTATGGCGCGGCGCATTTTTTCGGAGAGGGTCGCGGTGGGGTCGGCGTGGGCGTGGGCGCTGCTTCCCAACGTGATGTTCTGGTGTACCCGGTATGTGTGGGAAACAAGTTTGTCGGCGCTGTTGCTGGCGATGATTGTCTGGCGAACACTGACGCTTGCAGATCGCGACGGCTGGGGTCCGTGGATTGAGTTTGGGGCGTTGTGGGGCGTCGCCGCGCTCAATAGCACAACGCTGCTGTCGTTCCTGCCGGCTGCAGGGCTGTGGGCGTGGTACCGGCGATCCAAGGGTGGCAAGGGCTCGCTGGCTGGGGTTGTCCTGGCGTCGGTTGTGTTTTTGGTCTGCATCACACCGTGGCTGGTGCGCAACTACGAGACGTTTGGCAAGTTTATCTTTATCCGCGACAACTTCGGCGCGGAATTGCGCCTGGGCAACGGCAATGGCGCCGATGGGACGCTGATGCTCTATCTCGATCCCATGCACGATGTCTACGCCATGCGGCAATATCAAGCGATGGGCGAGTTAGCCTGGATCGCGATGCGGAAACGGCAGGCCCTCGACTATATCAAGGCGGACTATGCACGATTCGCCATGCTGTGTTTTAGGCGCTTCGTCTGCTTCTGGGCGGGACCGCCGAAGGCAACCGATCCGGAGTGGCTTGGCCCGGCGAAGAACTCGCTTTTTCTGGCCTCGTCGGTACTGATGTTCTGGGGACTGGGCCGCGCGCTGCGGCAGCGCAGGCCGGGAGCGTGGCTTCTCTTCTGGCTGATCTTGCTTTATCCCGCCGTTTATTACGGGGTCTATTCTATCGTGCGCTACCGGCATCCGATTGAACCGGTCATTACGATTTTGTGCGTGTTCCTGTTGACGGAGGCGGGAAAGAATGACACGGCGACCGAAGGCGCGCCATCCGCATAACAAAACAAATCTGCGTTGATATTGCGGCGATTCGGATATATCTCGCGGCCAACATTTGTTTCTCACGATTCCGCGGCAGCCGCGTCTAACGCGTTGAAACGGAGAGAGCCATGAACCATCGACGATTTGGAAACCGATCTGCAACCTGGCTGGGAGCCGCACTGGGAACGGTTTGCGCCCTGCTCGTTCTCGCGCTTGGAGCCCATGCCTCCGATCGCCGCGGCGCCGTCACCGAGGAATTCCATCAAACCTATCCATTGACGCCCGACGGGCGCGTTGCACTCGACAATATCAACGGCGACGTACACATTTCGAGTTGGGATCGCAACGAGGTGAAGGTCGATGCGGTGAAGTATGCCGACAGCAAGGAGCAGCTCGACGAAGCCAAGATCGAGATCGATTCGGGCAAAGACTATCTCTCGATCCGCACCAAGTATCGCGATCATGACCTCACGTTCAATTGGGGGTCGCATCACAATCCCGCCGAGGTGGAGTACACCCTGACAGTGCCGCGAACGGCTCGCCTTGACGAAATCAAGCTGATCAACGGCGAACTCGACGTTGCCGGCATCAGCGGCGAAGTCCAGGCTTCCTGCATCAACGGGCGACTGGAGGCTCATGATCTTGCCGGACGCGCTCAGCTCTCGACCATCAACGGACGCCTGGACGCCCGCTTTGACCATCTTGCGCAGAATTCGGTCGAATTGAATTCGGTCAACGGATCGGTCGAGCTGACGATTCCTTCCGACTCCAAGGCGGAACTGGAAGCCAGCACAGTGTCGGGCGGAATCGAGAATGACTTCGGACTGCACGTGAACAATCATCGGTATGTCGGTCACGATCTGCGCGGAGAACTGGGAGACGGCGGAGCGCACATTAAGCTGGAGAACGTAAACGGCAGAATCGAGATTCACCACGCACAGGATGGCCGGGCCATGAGCCCGGTGAAAGATCTCAGTCATCGCGACCGGGACGATGACGATGACGATACGCTTTGAGGCGATGACCCTTCAGGCCCCAGGCACTCTGCTCGCGAAGGTTTAGTAGATCGTATAGCCGGGGGCGGGCGTGCGCAGATCGGGCTTCGAGGCCGCCAGAAGCAGCGCGCCTTCGCGCTTGAAGGCTCGCAAGTCTTCCAGGCTGTTGAAGGATTTTGTTTTGTAGTCGTCCGGCGTGGGCGTGTCGTCCGAGATGCGACGCGCTTCTACATTTTCAAATGCATGCTTTTTCAGAAGGTCAATATATTCCGCTGCCGAGCGCACGTGCACCGGCACCTTCAGCTTGTCGACCCACTGCAGCGAGTATGGATTGTCGCTGTAGAGATTAATGAGGATGAATAACCGGCCGCGCGGCGCCATCACGCGAAACAATTCCATCAGGGCGCGGTCCTGATCGGGGTAGTAGTAGAACGATTCCACAGACAGAACTTTTTCGAAGAAGTTTTCTTCCCAGGGAATCTGCTGCGCCGATCCCCAGACGTAAAGAATATTCTCGAAATCCTTCGACGCTTCGCGCGCCTGCCGCACCATTTCGTCGGAGACGTCGAGGCCTACGACCTGTCCAAATCCTTCCGGACCGTCGCCGACCAGTCTGGCCAGGAGACGGGTTGCCCAGCCAGAGCCGCAGCCGAGATCGAGCACGCGCTCGCCGGGGCGGAGATTCATCAGCTGCAGCGTCTTCTCGGTGATGTCCAGATGGTGATTCTCCATCTTCGGTCCTTCTCCGGCCGCAGCCCAGCGATTGAATTTGTGCTGGAGTTTCTCGTCGGGGGTTTGAGATTTTTCAGACATGATGCTCAATATTGTGTGGACCCGTTAGATGCCAATCAGATTGCTTTGCTCTGTTCTCATCTCTATTTCGGTTCAATTTTATCTTCTAGCGTGGCGCCTTCATGAAGCGATTATTGTTTATAGACATCTTATAGGATGTGATATCATATAAGATATCAGATGATTCGTCGAGTCGTGCTCGACACTTCGATCGTGGTGGCAGCACTGAGAACCCGCTCAGGAGCTGGAAATGCGGTTCTTAGGCTGGTTGCGAGCCGGCGCCTTGTGGCCTTGGCGACGCCTCCGCTATTTTTGGAATATGAAGACGTCTTGAAGCGGCCGGAGCAGCGTCTAGCGCACGGGCTGGCTCCCGAATCCATTGACGAGTTCCTGGCCGAGTTCGCGGCTTTGATCGAACCGGTGGATGTGCATTTTTTGTGGCGGCCTCAAACTCGAGATACGAACGACGAAATGGTCCTGGAAGCAGCGATCAATGGTCAGGCCGACGCGCTGGTGACCTACAATATCGCGGACTTTACCTCGGCCGGCGAGCGGTTTGGAATGCCGATTGTTGCACCGGCCGAGTTGTTGAAGAAGGTGAAACCATGAGCAGAGCAACATATCCTTTGAAGCTTCCTGTCTCCATCAAGAAGGCGGCCGAAAGGCTGGCCAAGGAGGACGGCGTTTCTTTAAACCAATGGATCGCTTCGGCGGTTGCGCAAAAGGTCGGGGTGGTTGAGACCGCAGCAGACTTTTTCAAGAAGCGCGCTCAAAAGGCGACCGGGAGTGGAATGATGAAGTTTCTCCGCAATGCTCCCAATGTAGTTCCTAAACCTGACGACACCGTGCGATAACCCCGCTCGGCCGGACGGCGGTACTGCGCCTGTGCTACAGTCCTTCCTCATGGCGTCGCGACCACAGAATCCACAGCCGCAGCCTGATTCCGGGCCGCTGTATTGCCCGAACTGCGCCGAAGAAGTCACCGATCCGTTGACCTGCGGAGACTGCTCCTCCGTCATCTGCCGGCGCTGCGGCACGCCGCTGGAATCTCCCGATGAGCTCGGGATCGGATAATGGACCTGACTCCCGCCGTTACCGCTGCTGACGTTCCGGCTGCATCCGTTCAATCTGATTCCAGGCCCACGCTGGTCCGCGGACTCGGGCTGCTCGATTCGGTGCTGCTGCTGGTGAGCGGCATCATCGGATCTTCGATCTTTCTTACGGCGAAAGATATCGCGGGGCCGCTGCCGCAGCCGGTGCTGTTTCTGGCAGTCTGGGTGCTGGGCGCGCTGATTTCGCTTTGCGCCTGCTTCGCCTTTGCCGAGTTGGGATCGATGTTCCCCGACTCCGGCGGCCAGTACATTTACCTGCGCGAGGCCTACGGGGATCTCGTGGCATTTCTTTATGGCTGGATGTTGTTCAGCGTGGCGAACGGCGGGACGATCGCAGCGTTGTCGGTAGCGTCGGCGGCTTACGCTGGTCAAGTTTTTCCTTTTGTCTCTCAGGAGCACGTTACATTTTCGATCTTCGGAATCGCAGTTACGCGGGCGCATCTTCTGGGTCTGGTGTTGATCGCTGTGCTTACCTATGTCAATGTCGTGGGACTGCGCTGGGGAACGCTGCTGCAGAACGTTTCCACATGGACCAAGTTCACGGCAATGGCCGCCTTTGTTGCCCTGGGACTCGCCTTCGGAAAAGGCGATTGGTCCCACTTTCAGTCGCACGGCGTCAGCCTGACAATGGGCCTCGGCCCGGCGCAACTGATTTCTGCATTGGGAGTTGGCCTGATCGCCGTCTATTGGGCCTATGACGGATGGGTTTACATCACCTGGGTTGCGGGCGAAGTGAAAAATCCGCGGCGCAACGTCCCGCTCGCGATGGTTCTGGGGGTGCTCGCCGTGGGCGTGATTTACGTTGCGATGAACGTGACTTATGTGTACGCGCTGCCGCTCAAAGAAGTCGCGGTGCACGAGACCATTGCACACGCTGCGGCAACTGCGCTGTTCTCTGCGAGAACCGCCGGGTGGCTCTCCCTGATAATCGCGATTTCCTGCTTCAGCGCCGCGGCCACCTGCACGCTCTCGGGAGCACGCGTGTATCAGGCGATGGCCCAGGACGGCGTCTTCTTCAAACGCATGGCTGTCATCCATCCGAAGTGGCGCACGCCGGCCTTCAGCTTGATTGGCCAGGGAATCTGGGCCGCCGCGCTTACGATCAGCGGCCGCTACGACCAGCTTTATACTTATGTCATTCTCGGCATGGTCCTGTCGTATGAGCTGACCGTCGTGAGCCTGTTCTGGCTGCGCTGGAAACGTCCTGACATTCCACGGCCGTATCGCTGCACGGGATATCCTTGGCTGCCCGCGATTTACCTGATCGCCGGCGCGGCGTGGATTGTGAATACGGTGTGGAAGCGGCCTACCGAGGCGTTCTGGAGTATCGTCATTGTTCTAATCGGCGTGCCCGGATATTTGTATTGGAAGCGCGGCAACCGCAAAGCATCAGCAGTGGAGTAGCCGATGTTTGAACGCTACACCGAGAAAGCGCGAAGAGTGATCTTCTCGCGGAATGGCCGCGAGTGGCTATGCCTGGAATGCTATGAGAAGTTCTGGGAGCGGCCAGATTTCATATCAGGCTCCTACTCCGAGATCACTTAGCCTACGGCACTTTCAGCTTGCTCCGTGCGCGGGTCGGTGTTATTTCTCTTGTTCTTGTTTCAATCAGTTTTCTCAAACCAGATTTGATCGCGTCAGCCTGCCTCGGAAACGCCATTGACTGACTCCAATCCGCATCGGCCCTCAGACAGCATCAACTTTCTCGCGCCCGGCGTTTCGATCGCCGAAGCGGGGGATCTCAACCGTCCGCGGCAGGTTATGGGCTTCCGCGATCTCGTTCTTTTCTATGTGATTACCGGCATCAGCTTGCGCTGGATCGCGAGCGCCGCGGCGGCGGGCCCCAGTTCGATCGTCATCTGGATCGGCGCGTGGCTCTGTTTTTATACACCGCTGGCTTTGTCAGTGCTGGAGCTTTCGTCGCGCTATCCGAATGAAGGCGGGCTTTACGTCTGGAGCAAGCGCGCCTTCGGAGATTTCTCAGGGTTCATGTCGGCCTGGACATACTGGACCAGCAACCTGCCTTACTTCCCTGCCGTGCTTTATTTCGCGGCCAGCAACGTACTGTTCATGCGGCAGGGGGCGTGGCAGCATCTCTCGAGCAATGCCACGTTCTACATTGTTTTCGCTTTGCTGACGTTGAGCGCGGCCACGTTGCTGAATATCGTCGGATTGGACGTGGGCAAGTGGCTGCACAACATCGGCGCGCTTGCCATGTGGATTCCCGTAGGCATCGTCATCGTGATGGGACTCGTGGCGTGGCATCGCTACGGGTCGGCAACCCATTTCACGCTGCACGCGATGATACCCAGCACGCATCTCAACGACATTATCTTCTGGTCGGTGCTGACGTTTGCGTTTGGCGGTTGCGAGACTGCGTCATTCATGGGAGAAGAAATCAAGAACGCGCGCAGAACCATTCCTTTGGCCTTGCTGTTGGGCGGAGTTACGGTGACGGTCTGCTACATTCTGGGTACGGTCTGCGTTCTGCTCGCTCTGCCGCCGGGCGAGGTCAACAGCTTGCAGGGACTGGTGCAGGCCGTTTCGAAAACTGCGTCCCGCGTGGGATTTTCAGGCGTGCTGCCGCTGGCGGCGTTCCTGATCGCATTGAGCAACGTTGGTGCGGCTGGAGCTTATCTGGCGGCCGTGGCACGCTTGCCATTTGTGGCGGGACTCGATCGCTTTCTGCCGCCAGCATTCGGAGCGCTGCATCCGCGATGGAAAACTCCGTGGGTCGCCCTGCTCACGCAGTTCATGCTCGGCGCACTGTTTATTTTTCTCGGGCAGGCCGGGACGAGTGTCAAGGGCGCGTATGACGTGCTGGTGAGCATGGGAGTCATCGTTTATTTCATTCCATATTTGTATCTGTTCGCGGCGATGATCAAGCTGCAAAGCGAACCGGCGGGGCCGGACGTGATTCGCGTGCCCGGAGGACCGGTTGTAGCGAAGCTGGTCGCGGGTGTCGGGTTCCTCACGACGGCGTTCACGATTGTTCTTTCGCTGATTCCGCAGCCGGATGAGCCGAACAAGCCACTGGCGCTGTTTAAAATTGTCGGCGGATGCGGGGCGCTGTTGCTGATCGGAGTGTGGCTGTACGCAGCAGGCAAGCGGCGAGCAAGAACCCTGTGGGCACAGCCGCCGTCGGCCGTCCGCAGGGCGTAGCCCGGCTCGCTCTTCTCCAACAGCCGAATCGGTCGCACGCCAAAGTGAGCGTCGCTGGCTGGACTGGACAGCCGAGGGCGGCTGTCCCGCCTGAATGCCTACACCGGCGTCGCCGTCTTGCGCGCGGGATTGAAGAAGGGCAGCGCGGTCACTTTCACGTTCGTCTTGAGGCGGATCGCTTCGATCGTGATCTCCATCTGCAGTTGCGCGCCGGGCTTTGAATATTCCGTTTCGATGCTGGCCAGCGCAATCAGCTTTTTCAGCGTCGGAGACCATGAGGTAGTCGTCGCTTTGCCCACTTGCTTCGCTCCGGCATATACGGGAACGGCCACGCGCGACGCCTGCGTTGGTGCGGCCGGTGTGAGGCCATAACGGTCGTAGAGTTGCTCGACGTCGGTCCAGTCTACTTCCAGCCCAACCAGTTGACGGGGCACGCCGCTCTTCGCATCGCGCTCAAGCGCGCGTTTGCCGATGAAATTTTCTTTTTCGAGATGAACCATCTTCGCGAATCCCAGCTCATACGGAGAAAACTTCTGCGATGGAATCAGTGCCTTCTTGGAGCTGGTGTAATCCACTTCGATCAGCAGGAGGCCGGCTTCCACCCGCGCCACATCGAGCGCCAGCATTCCCGCCGCGTGCAGATCGAACTGCCTGCCCTTGTCGGCCAGCGCGTCCCAGACCTTGACGGCGTGGTCCCAGGGGATCCAGATCTCGTATCCCAGATCTCCCGTGTAACCTGTGCGTGAAATGTCCACCGGAACTCCGGCGATCTTGCCCCGGGTCACGCGAAAATATTTCAGGTTGGCGATGTCGGCTTCAGCAACACTCTTCAGCAGCCTTGCGGAAGTCGGCCCCTGCAAAGCCAGGGCCGCGATTTTCTCGGAAATATCTTCGATCTGCACGTCCATATTCAGGCCGTTTTGCCGGAACCAGCGCAGGCTGGGATCGGCCGCCGTCCAGCGATAGACGTTTTCTTCGAGACGCGAAATCGTGCCATCGTCGATGACCTTGCCTTCTTCATCGCACCAGCAGCAGTAAATCACCTGGCCGACTTTGACTTTGTTGACGTCTCGCGTGATGACGCGGTTGACCAACCGGGTCGCGTCTTTGCCCGTGATCAGATATTTGTACAGAGGAGAAATATCGATCAGGGCACACGCGTTGCGAATGGCGTTGTACTCGTGCTCGTGATGCACCTCGTACACGCTGACGGTGTAATAGCCCGACCACTCGCGGTAATTCAGGCTGTGACAGAGGGGAAAAGTACGCTCGTGAAATGCGGTACCGATGGGCAAGGCGGCTCCTTACTCTTAACGTTACTGCTGGCTGCGGCCGAAGTCGGATTATATTCATGCGCACGCGCGCGCGGCAACAACATCGCCGACTGACTGCAAGTCACAGGCCGGCTTAACGTGCAGACAGAATGTACCCCTTCCCGATACAATGTCAGTTCGAACCCAATCAGCGATGCGATCCATCCATTCCATCCTTTCATCTTCGGCCAGCGCCCTGAGAAACTGGACCGTCCTGCCTAGCGGGCTCTAATCCCGTTACCGCGTGTTTCCGTGCGCGAGTATTATTGCGTTTCCTGAATTTCCAGGCGAATACTTAAGGCGAAGCAAATGGCGAACTCCTACGACGTAATCGTGATCGGCGGCGGCCACAACGGGCTGGTGAACTCCGCGTATCTGGCAAAAGCGGGCAAGAAGGTGCTGGTGCTCGAACGGCGCCACGTGCTCGGCGGTGCGGCCTGCACGGAAGAGATTGTGCCCGGATTCAAGTTCTCGGTGTGCTCCTATGTGGTGTCTCTGCTGCGGCCGGAAATTATTCGAGACCTCGACCTACCCCGCCACGGCCTTGAAATTCTCCCGCTCGATGGCACATTCACACCCATCCCCAGCGGCGATTATCTGTGGCGGGTGAACGACCACGGCAAGACGCACCGCGAAATTGCCCGCCACTCACGCGTGGACGCCGAAGCCTACGACGAATTCGGCAAAGCCATGCAGGCCATGTGCCGCTTCGTGAAGCCGATTCTGAGCATGGTGCCGCCCGATCCCACGACCTTGAATCCGCGCGAATTGATGAAGCTGGTTTTCCTCGGCCGCCGCTTTCAGGGCATGTCGAGCTACGACAAGTACAACCAAGTGCAGCTCATGACAATGTCCGCCATTGATTTTCTCGATCAATGGTTCGAGACCGACGTGCTCAAGGCGACGATGTCGGCGTCAGGAATTATCGGGACATTTCTTGGGGTGCGCTCTCCGGGTACGGCTTACGTTTTGCTGCACCATTACATGGGTGAAATTGACGGCGCGTTTCGCGCCTGGGGATTTGCCCGCGGTGGGACCGGCGCAATTTCGAATGCCATTGCCGACGCCGCCCGCGAAGCCGGAGTCGAAATCCGAACCCAGTCGGGCATTTCGCAGATTATCGTCAAGAACGGCAAGGCGAAGGGCGTGGTGCTGGCGAACGGCGATGAAGTCTACGCCGATGTGATTTCTTCCAGCGTCGACCCGCGCCTGACGTTCACCAAGTTCATCGAACCTACGCACTTGCCCGGCGACTTTCTCGAAGAAGTGAACCGCTATAAGTTTCGCGGATCGTCCGGCAAGGTGAACATGGCGCTCGACGCGCTGCCGAACTTCAAATGCATGCCCGGACCCGGCGCTCACCTGCGCGGGGCGATCTCGATTTCGCCGTCGGTCGAATACATGGAGCGGGCCTACGACGACGCCAAGTACGGTAACTACTCTCGCCGGCCGTACATCGACATGGTCATCCCGTCGCTCACCGATCCTTCGGTCGCTCCTCCCGGCAAGCATGTGCTGTCGTGCTTCGTGCAGTATGCTCCTTATAAACTGCGACCCGGCCTTAGCTGGGACACCGAGAAAGAAGCCTTCGGCAACACGGTTGTCGATACCATCGCCGAGTATGCACCGAACATTAAAGACATCATCCTGCACAAAATGGTGGTGACACCGCTTGACCTGGAACGCGAGTGGGGATTGAGCGAGGGCAACATTTTTCAGGGCGAGCTTTCTCTGGAGCAACTCTTTTTTCTCCGTCCCGTGCCTGGATGGGCGCAATACCGCACGCCCATCAAGAATCTCTACATGTGCGGGTCGGCCACACACCCTGGCGGCGGAATCATGGGCGCGAACGGGCGACTGGCGGCGCTGGAAATTCTGAAAGACATCAAGGGAGCCGCTTAATGCCGAAGACGCAACGCGACATCGTCATTATCGGCGGCGGGCACAACGGGCTGGTCACGGCCTTCTATCTGGCCAAGGCGGGATACAAGCCGCTGGTGCTGGAGCGCAACGCGCAAGTGGGCGGCGCTGCCGTCACGGACGAATTCCATCCCGGCTTCCGCTGCTCGACTCTCGCACACAGCGCAGGCCCGCTGCTTCCATCGATTATTCGCGACATGCAACTGGAATCGCACGGCATGCGGCTGATCACGCCGGATGTTTGTGTTACCGCGTTCTCGCCCGATGGACGGGCACTTTCGCTTTATCAGGATGCGGCGAAATCGGCGCAGGCCATCGCGGCGTTTTCGCAAAAGGATGCGGCGAAATATTCCGAGTTCGAACAATCGCTCAGCAAGATCGGCAAAGTCATCGGCGAAGCGCTGGCCACCGCGCCGCCGGATATCGATCATCCCTCTACCGGCGATCTGTGGAGCATGTTGAAGACTGGGCGAGCCATTCGCAATCTCGGCCAGAAAGATATGTTCCGCCTGCTGCGCTGGGGGCCGATGGCCGTCGCCGACCTTGCCGCGGAATATTTCGAGACTGAACTGTTACGTGCCGTCATTGCGGCTCGTGGAATTTTCGGAACGTTTCTTGGACCATGGTCGGCGGGCAGCTCGCTGGTACTTTTGATCCGGGCAGCGGGAGATCCTCATCCCGCGGGCTCAGTGTGTTTCGCCGCCGGCGGCATGGGCGCTGTCACTCAGGCGATGGCTTCGGCGGCGAAAGCTGCTGGCGCGGAAATTCGGACCGGGGCCGAAGTGATCGAGATTCGCGTGCAGAACGGCGCTGCGACGGGCGTCCTGCTTTCCACCGGAGAAGAAATTCAGGCGAAGGCTGTCATCTCCAATGCCGACCCGAAACGCACGCTGCTCAAGCTGACCGATCCGACTTATCTATCGCCCGACTTTGTGCAGAAACTGCAGCACTACCGCGGCAACGGTACGGTCGCCAAAGTGAACCTTGCGCTTTCAGGGCTCCCAAGTTTTACCGCGCTGAAAAACGGAGATGCAAGTGCGGTCGATGCCAGACTCAAGGGCCGCATTCACATTGGCAACGAGATTGATTATCTGGAACGGGCTTTTGACGAATCGAAGTATGGCAATTTTTCGGGCCAGCCCTACCTCGAAGTTGCGATTCCCTCGCTCACCGATCCGACGCTTGCGCCCGACGGCAAACATGTGATGTCAATTTATATGCAGTACGCGCCGTATAAACTCAAAGGCGACTGGGAAGAACAGCGCAAGGCGTTGGGCCAGACTGTGGTGCAGACTCTAACGCAATACGCTCCCAACCTGCCCGAACTGATTGTTACGCACCAGATCATCACGCCTCACGATCTGGAAGAGAAGTACGGACTGACCGGCGGGCAAATCTTCCATGGAGATCTCGCGCTTGACCAGTTCTTCACCATGCGTCCGCTGCTCGACTGGGCGCGGTATCGAACGCCGATACAGAATTTATATTTGTGCGGCAGCGGCACGCATCCGGGTGCGGGATTGACGGGAGGATCGGGAGCGAATGCGGCCAAGGAGATTGTGAAGGCGTTGAAACGCTGAGCCAAACAACACCCGGGAAGCCCCAAGGCGGCAGGTATGCCAAAGAGCGCTATCCGAACTTAGACAGCGGAAAGCTACGTCGAAAGCGGCAGTTCGATGCGGAGTTCTTTGCCTTTACGCTTGCTCAGTTTAACCCTGCACCGAACTTGGTTGAAGCAGCACTGCTTTGTAATGAAGCGCAGGAAGTAGATCCGTCGCTTTGGAACGGGCGGGAGTGACCAGCGCCCATCGGCGTCGGTTCTGGTAATGCGGATTATGGTTCGCCAGTCCGGTGCGACTTCGATAACCTGAACGTCCGCGAGGGGTGACCCGGCTGGGTCTATGACAATGCCACCGAGAATCTCAGCGAATTGCACATTGCCAATCTCTACCGTCTCAATGCCTGCGAAACACGGTGACATCAGCACGAATGCGATGCCAGCGACTAACGCAGGTCTGCTTGGCAGAAAATGCCTTGGAAACATAACAACAAGGACTGTACTCCGAAGAAGCCTGAGGGTGCCAGCCTTGACTGCCGACGACATTCATTGCACTCGCAACAGAGTGACCTGATTCAATATCATGAAATCCTCCGCCATCCTCCTCATCTCGTGCCCTGACCGCAAGGGCGAGGTCGCCACCATCGCCGACTTTGTCTATCGCCACGGCGGCAACATTCTTCATGCTGACGAGCATGCTGATGAGGAATCTGGCCTCTTCCTCATGCGCGTCGAATTCGATCCCAAAGACTTCGATATCGACCTTGCGGACAAAAGCCTGGCTGACTTCAGCAGACACTTCTCGCCCGTGGCAGAACGATTCAGCATGAAGTGGCGGCTTGCCCTCTCGTCGCATCGCCCGCGCATGATCATTCTGGTTTCGAAATATGACCACTGCCTGGTCGATCTGCTCTACCGTCATCAAAGCGGCGAACTGGCCTGCGAGATTCCGCTGATCATCTCGAATCATGCGGATAATCAGGCGATCGCCGACTTTTACAAGATTCCCTACGCCATCGTGAAGGTCGCGAAAGACAACAAGCAGGATGCCGAGGCCAGAATTCACTCGTTGATCGCGGAACACAAGCCGGACTTCATGGTGCTGGCGCGCTACATGCAGATTCTGTCGAACGATTTCGTCAATCGCTATCCGCAGCGGATTATCAACATTCATCACTCGTTCCTGCCGGCGTTCATCGGAGCGCGGCCCTACCATCAGGCCTTCGAGCGCGGCGTGAAACTGATTGGCGCGACCAGCCATTACGTCACCGAAGTGCTCGACGACGGCCCCATCATCGAACAGGACGTGGTTCGCGTCTCCCATCGCGACACGGTCGACGACCTCATCCGCAAGGGCCGCGATCTGGAAAAAGTTGTGCTCTCGCGTGCCGTGCGCTCGCACGTGGAAAACCGGGTTTTGGTCTACGGCAATAAAACGGTTGTATTCTGACAGTCGCCCTCGGAGGCTCGACGCGCAATAGTCCATGGACTTCCGCGCAGCATTATTCCCGCATAACGGGCTCGCTCCGGTGGTAACTTGCACCAGAAGTAACCTTTCGTCTCTACTTAGACATTAGTAAAGTTTTAAGCGAACGTAGTGTGCGAGGGCACTTTTTTGGCCGAAGATCTTCGGTTTGAACTAGCCATTTTGGCGACCGTCCAGGGCTTTTACCAGAAGCTCATGAAGGACGCGCTCGGCGGCGAAGTGCCGATTCCGAGCGGCCTGGACGAGGACGCGTTGCGCCATACCGAACGCGAACTGCCGGCAACGCTCTCGCGGATGTATCGCTGGCTGCACATGCTCGACATGGCCATTACGCCGGCCATGGTAAGGCGGGCGCTCACCCCCGACACGGATTCCGAAGTCGCAGAAGCTCTGCTGCGTTATTTCGTGCGGCGCCGCGAAGCGAGTGACGTCAACCGCGACAAGACCGATCTGATCGCAACTTTTCTTTATCGCCATCCCCGTGTGCCCGGCCAATGGGAGCAGAGTGGCTATGGACTCGATGGCGCGCTTCCGCTTTCGCCGTTCGAGATCGCGTTGATCGAGATTCTCGCCGACACCGATGTTCCTTCCCTGCCCGAAGAGCACGTGCAATTGCTGCGGCGCTTCGATCCTCTGCGCGAAGAAATCGCTCGCTTCCGCGACTTCAATTCGCTGATCGATTCCGGCATCATCGGCCGGGTGCGCGAGTTGAAGCAGTGGCTGGATTCTTCGTTCTACCACCCTGGCGTGCTGGCCACGGTTTCCGCCTACAACACGGCTTTCGGCAAGAAGTTTGACGAACTGTTCGCCAACGCGCTCACCGAGATCAAGACCTTTGGACAGGCTCTCGAAGAAATGGGCGGAACGATTCTGAGCACGGTGGATGGGGTCGAAGTCACGGTGGAGCACGTGGCGGCGATCGAGCAGAAGCAGATGCTGCAGGCCGACTACGGCAACACGCTGGAAAAATTCCGGCGCGTGTCGAAACTAAAAAAGGAATTGGATCGGCGTCCGCCGATCCGGCGCTCGCTGATGACTCCGGCGGCGCAGGCTTCACGAAATGCGGGCGGCGCAGCGGCGGCGCCCAAAGCCGCGAAGGCAGCTGCGGCGAAAGCTCCGGCCGCGCCGCCAGTTTTTCAGCCACCGACCGTTACCGCCCACCAGATTGCCGCCGAAGAAAGTAAGTTGCGCCGCGTCGAGGAATCGATTCGCGTGTTCGTGCGCGTCGCCGACCCGAAATACCGCCAGGTCGTGCCGATGCGCTTCTTCAACCTGACGCTTACGCCGCCCGAGGCGGACGCTTACAGCGCGGCGTTCCTCGAAGAAAAAAGCCTGCGCGCCGACGTGGCTCGCACCTTGATTCGCCTGGTTTCTACTTCCGCCCGCATCAGCACCGAGCTTGAGGAACTCAAGCGCAGCCAGAAAATGTCGTCTCTTTGGAAGCTCCATGCTGATGCTGTGGTCGTGCTGCTCGACATGGCCAGTACGGCAACGGAAGAAGCCGGCAGCGTTGCCGCGACGGCAGAGAAGAGCGGCGCCGGCGCGGCCAGCAGGTCCGTTCACGAATCAGTCCAGAAACTGCGCAATCAAACCGACGTCGCCGTAAGGACTCTGGCAAGCGTCAGCTAGCTCTATTCTCGCCTTCCAAATCCTCAAATCGGAACAGCCGTCCCAGCCGATTCCACCATGCTATTCACGAGAGCCTGTTGCGCCGATAACGGCGTAAAATAGCTGTCGTTCGTTATGGAGGAACGCCATGCCGTCTCGACTTCTTAGCTCCGCCCTCTTCCTTGGCGTTCTTGCCGTCGGCGTCAGTTCCGCCCAAGAGGGAATCGCTGAGGTGCCGATTCCTCGAGACGCGATTGGGGAAATCATATCTTGTGGAGCCGACGGCCAAGCATTTTTCCATTTGAACTACGCCGCTTTGCGTCTATCACTGGACGGATCGAGCTTGACCTTCAAACTCCCGGATAAGGCGACTGCCAGAGCGATTGCGCCCTACGCAGCCGGCGTGAACATCTTAGGCAGGTCGCCGGAGCCGAGGACGTTCATCTACCACTTCGATGACGACGGCAAATTGATTGCGCAGCATCCGGTAGCGTCTGATCTTGACGACATTATGATGGCCACCACCTCTTCCGGCGTCACGATCGTCGTGGGCCATCATCTCGATAAGGATGAGGAGTCTGGTTATGGAGGGCTGGTCCTGGACGCCGGCGACCGGGTCGTCAGTCGCTTCGAGGTTCCCCCGCCTCCCGACGGGGAAGCGTGGAACTTCGGTGAGTGGAACTCTCCCGCAGATCATCTTCTAATGACGGCAGGAGACAGAGCGGCCTACGTGTTGCTGCACGCGTACGAGCCGTTAGCCACTGAGATCGCAATGATCTCGGAAAGCGGCAATGCACGAAGCAACGCCTGTCAGCCGGCCGTTCCCTGATTTCGAACGATTCCTTGATTCACATCAAGCGGCAGAACTGCTGCAAATTCATCCGAAAACACTTCAGCGTCTCGCTCGCAAGGGCGAGATCCGCGCGATGCGAATCGGAAAATTGTGGCGCTTTCGTACATCCGATCTCGACGCGTGGGTCGACTTGAGGTTAAAGTTAGGCAGCTATCCGTACCGTCCCTAACCACGGAGGACCGTGATGAGACGGACGAGATTTCAGCAAGGCAGCCTTCAGATCGTGAAGCGTGCCCGCGGCCGGAACGCATGGGAGTATCGGTGGTACGAACTCCAGGCAGACGGCTCTCGCAAGCGACGCTGTCTGATCGTTGGTTCGGTCGAACAATATCCGAACGAGGCATCGGCGCAGAAGGCCGTCGCCGCACTTCGGGCAGACATCGAGGCTGAGAATCCGCGCACCAGCTTGACCCCGATCAGCGTTCAGACACTGATCGAACATTATCGGGAAAAAGAGCTGGGCCCGAATTGCAGCAAAACTCGGAAAACGCAGGTCACCTACGAAGGCTACTTCAACAAGTGGATATTGCCTCGCTGGGGGAGCTATCGCGTCACCGACGTTAAGGCAGTCGCCGTGGAGCAGTGGCTCCGTTCGCTGCAGTATGCAAACGGAAGCAAAGCGAAGGCTCGAAACATCATGAGCGCGGTTTTCAATCACGCTGTCAGATGGGAACGGCTTGATGTGAATCCCATACGCATGGTGCGTCAAAGCGCCAAGCGCACCAGGATGCCCATTGTGCTTTCCATCGAGCAGATTGCGGCACTGCTTCGCATCCTGAAGGAACCTACGCGCACGATGGTGTTCCTCGCTGTGTTCACGGGCCTTCGCGTCGGGGAGTTACTAGGCCTCAAGTGGAAGGACATTGATTTTCAGAAGATGGAGATCCATGTCATTCGCTCGATCGTCATGCAACACGTGGGTGACTGCAAGACCGAAGGCTCTCGCAAGCCGGTTCCACTCGATTTGCGTCTGGCGAAGGTACTGTGGGACTGGCGGCTGCAAAGCCCCTACCCAACTGATGAGGACTGGGTATTTGCCAGCCCACACAGCAGCGGGAAACTACCGTACTGGCCGGGTTCGCTCTACAAAGCGCACCTGGAAGCGGCGGCGAAAGACGTCGGAATCGTCGGCCACTTCGGTTGGCATACGTTCCGGCATACGTACGCGACGCTCCTGAAGGGGAACGGCGAAGACGTGAAGGTTGTGCAAGAGTTAATGCGACACGCAAACATCTCGGTCACGCTGAACGTCTACGCGCAAGCAATCACGCAAACCAAGCGAGACGCGCAGAGCCGAGTTGTGAGTTTGTTGCTCGACAAGAACGAAGCAAAACCAAGCACCGAGGCTTATCGGACCGTAACGGACCTACAAAATTCTGGAGGGGATTTGCAAGTGGTTGAGAAGGTTGGCGTCCCCGACGGGATTTGAACCCGTGTTACCGCCGTGAAAGGGCGATGTCCTAGGCCGGGCTAGACGACGGGGACGGTCGAGGCAGGATCGCTCGCAAGCAACTGATCGTAACAGCGATGAAACCCACTGTCAAAATGACAGTAATCGGGGTACTGGGTCAGTTTTGACCCAGTACCGTAATCGGAGTTACACCCGCAGCGCGCTCTGCTTCTTTCCTGATAGCTGACGGCCGCAAGGCGGTTCCACTAGAATCAGTTTCCAGTTCCCTCCTATGTCCCTGAGAGAATCGGAAGCGCTGGTGCTGCGCACTTATCCTTTGCGTGAGGCCGATTTGCTGGTCACACTTTTCACGCGCATCGAAGGCAAAGTTCGGGGCGTGGCGCGCTCGGCGAAGAAGTCGAAGCGGCGCTTCGGCGGAGCGCTCGAGCCTCTGACTTATGTGCGCGCGTTCTATGACGTGCGCGAGCGGCAGGAACTTGCCCGCCTCGATGCCTGCGAAGTGCTCGAATCGCCGCTTGCCTCGGAGGTGAGTTATGCGCGCGCCGTGGCTCTCGGCCACATTGCCGAACTGCTCGACGAATTGCTCCCCGACCACGAAGCCAACGACGCCATCTTCCGGCTAGCGCTTTCTGTGCTCCGCGTTCTGACCGGACCTGAAATCTGGATGCCAGTCACTTACTTCGAACTGTGGCTGACGCGGCTGGTCGGCTTTTTGCCGGAATTGACCGAGTGCGTCGTCTGTGGCCGCAGCCTCAACGGCAGCCGCGCTTATTTTCACGGGCTCGCCGACGGCCTGATGTGCGCCCACGACAAGCGCCTGGCTTCGTCCGAGATTTCCACTGGCTCGCGCGCTCTGGCCGTGCAAATGTTCCGCGCGCCGATCGAGAGTTTCGCGGCGATGCCGTGGCCAAAGGCGCAAGCCGCCGACCTGCGCAAGTTCCTGATTCAGATCCTGCAGCGGCACCTGGAGAAAAAGCTCGTCACGGCGGGAATGCTCGACAAAATCAGCAATTCGGAAGGCTGACGGTTCCCGTCTCCATCCATTACAATCGTTGGATTAACGCTCGGGGTTCGCACCACCGTAGAAATTTGATTCTTGGCTGTTAACTCTCGGCACCGTTCGCTTTGCAGACATCTGTTTAGGCAAAGCCAAGCGCTTGATCCATGACTGCGTCTTCATCCAACCCGCTCACGTTCCAGGAACTCATCCTGCGCCTGCAGACGTTTTGGGCCGAGCGCGGATGCGTCTTGCAGCAGCCTTACGACGTAGAAGTCGGCGCCGGCACCATGGCGCCGGAGACGTTTCTGCGCGTACTCGGGCCGCAGCCATATAAGGTCGCCTACGTCCAGCCGTCGCGGCGTCCGGCGGACGGCCGCTATGGCGAGAATCCGAATCGCCTGTTCAAACACATGCAATTGCAGGTCATCCTCAAACCTCCGCCGGAGAATGTGCAGGAACTGTATCTCGAATCGCTCGGAGCGATCGGCATTGACCTGCGCCAGCACGACATCAAGTTCGAAGAAGACAATTGGGAAGCTCCCACGCTGAGCGCCTGGGGCGTGGGCTGGCAGGTCATGCTCGATGGCCTGGAGATCACGCAGTTCACGTATTTTCAGCAATGTGGCGGCGTGGATCTGTTTCCCATTTCCGCTGAGCTGACATATGGCCTTGAGCGCATCGCGGCGTTTTTGCAGGATGTGGATTCGATTTACGACATTGTCTGGGCGCGCGATCCCGAAACTGGAGCTGTCGTCAAATACGGAGACGTCCGCCTTGCCGACGAACTGCAATTTTCCGTCTACAACTTCGAGATGGCCGATGTTGAGAAGGCCTGGAAGCATTTCGAGCTGTATGAGATGGAATGCAAGAGTCTGCTACAGAGCATTGACGTCAACCTAGCGGCGCTAAAGGCTCACACCGGTGTTGTGTCGGAGTCTGTGGCGTTCGCTGGCGGGGATGAAAAGGCGATGGCGAGCTTGCTGCGCGGTCCCATTTTGGCCGCCTATGACCTTTGCCTGAAGTGTTCCCATCTGTTCAACATTCTCGACGCCCGCGGCGCGATCTCCGTAACCGAGCGCGTCGGCGTGATTGCCCGCGTTCGCGCCTTGGCCGTGGGCATCGCGAAGGCCTGGGTGAATCAGCAGAAAGCCGAGGCTCCATCATCCGAAAAACCTGACGAGCCTGAACCTGCGCACAAGAAACAATCGAAGCCCAAGAGTGAATCGTTATCGCCGGTAGGCTAGAACATGCCAGACTTTCTATTAGAGATCGGTTGCGAAGAGATCCCCGCGCGCATGATCGACGCCGCGTCGGTCGAGTTGCGCGAACGCGTCGGAGCCTTGCTCACGCGCGAGCGGCTGGCTGGCGGGGAAATCGTCTGCTTCGATACGCCCCGCCGCCTGGCTATTCTTGCATCTGGAATCGCGGCCGCTCAATCGGATGTAGTCGAGCAACTCACCGGACCTTCGGTCAACATAGCCTATAAAGATGGTAAGCCCACGCCCGCGGCCCACGCTTTCGCCAGAAAGGCTGGGGTTGAGGTTGCGCAACTCGAAAAGATCGCAACGGCCAAAGGCGAATACATCGCCGCCAAGATCACAAAAAAGGGCCGCAGAGCTGCTGAAATTCTGGCCGATTCTCTGCCCAAGGAACTCGCCACCATCTACTGGCCGAAAAACATGTACTGGCGCAAGCCCAACGAACGTTTCGTGCGGCCGGTTCGATGGCTGGTTGCAATGCTCGACAGCGATTCGATTCCCCTGGAGTTCGACGGCATCCAGGCGCGAAATATTTCGCGTGGCCATCGCATTCTGAGCAGCGGGGAGGTAACCATTTCCCGCGCCGGATCTGCCTACTTCGAATCTATGCGAGCCGCCAAGGTTCTCGGCCGTGCCGATCGCGAACAGCAGATTCGCAAAGCACTCGACGCTGCCACGCGCACCATCCCCGGGGCCCGCTGGCGCGAAGATCAGCCGCTGCTCGATACGGTTGTGAACCTCACCGAGTTTCCTTCCGTCATCCTGGGCTCGTTCGATCCGCAATTTTTGGCGCTGCCGGAAGAAGTTTTGGTAACGGTCATGCGCGATCACCAGAAATACTTCGCGGTCGAAGATTCCACCGGCAAACTCGTGCCTAATTTTCTTGCTGTCCTCAATACCGACAGCGATCCCCGAGGCCTGATTCGTCATGGCAATGAGCGTGTGCTGCGCGCCCGCTTCAACGACGCCCGCTTTTTCTGGCAGACCGATCAGAAAAAGTCGCTGCTGGAGCGTCTCGAACTCCTGCGCCACGTGACTTTCCAGAAAGATCTCGGCAGCTATTACGAAAAGACTCAGCGCGTCCAGCGGTTATGCAGTTGGCTGAGCGAAATTCTCAAGCAACACGACATCGCGGTGCGTCCGGGAGTGATCCACAAAGCTGCGTGTCTGGCAAAAACCGACCTGACCACGGAACTGGTGAAAGAATTCACCGAACTGCAAGGCATCGTGGGCGGCCTCTATGCGCGTGCCCAGCAACTCGATCCCAGCTTGCCCGAAGCGACTCGCCTGGCCATCGCCGACGCGATTTACGATCACTACAAGCCCGAATCGACCGATGACGACGTGCCGCGTTCCCTGGAAGGCGCCGTGCTCTCTATCGGCGACAAGGCCGACACCATCGCCGGCATGTTCGCTCTGGGCTTGGTGCCGAGCGGATCGAAGGATCCTTTCGCCCTGCGCCGGCAGGCCAATGGCATTGTGAAAGTTATCGCGGAAAAGAAGCTGCCGCTGCATCTCAGCCACATGATGCGCGACGCCTGGGCCGGATACCGCGGATCGGATGCGGAGGACAAGTTCGTTCCTGATCCTCAGTTCTCGGAGTCCGTTCAAGCATTCTTCCGCGAGCGTCTTGAGTTTTACCTGCGGGACGTGCGTGGTTACTCCTATGACGTGGTCAAGGCCGTGCTCGGCGCCGATGCAGAAGATGTTGTCGATGCCCTGCAGCGCGCCGAAGCCGTGAGGCAAGTTCTGCACATGCCCGAGTTCCAGGCTATCGGCGCCGCGTGCAAGCGCATACGCAACATTCTGAAACAGGCGGCAGAGAAGAAAATCCAGCCTGCAGGGCAGTTCGAATATCTTAGGGAAGACGCCCACGAAGGGAAGAATCTGCGGGCGTACATGGAGCGGACTGGACCGAGAATAGAAGTCCACCGCAGCAAGAAGGAGTATTTTGACGCGCTCTTGCTGCTTTCAGGAGCCCGCGAGCCCGTCGACGAATTCTTCGACAAAGTCATGGTCATGGTCGAAGATCAAAAGGTGCGCGCGAACCGGCTGGCTCTGCTGCAGACTCTACTCCACGAATTTTCCACCATCGCCGACTTCTCCGAAATCGTGAGCGAAACGAAAACGTAGCGGCATTCCTCGACCCCACCACTGGCAGCAAACCCTCTTGAAGCGAATCCGTGCCCGATCATCTAAAATGGATACATGGCTATAGCTCGACCGTCGCCGGTCGAAACCGCCCCGTACGTGATCCCTTCCAACATGCAGGCGGCCGTTTATCGCGGCATGAACGACGTCCGCCTGGAAACCGTCCCCGTGCCCGATATCGGCCCCGGAGAAATGCTCATTCGCGTACACTCCTGCGGCGTTTGCGGCACCGACCTCAAGAAAATCTCTAGCGGGTCGCACTCGGCCCCTCGCATCTTCGGACACGAAACCTCCGGCACGGTCGCCGCCGTCGGGGCCAATGTTCGTAACTACCAGCCCGGCGACCGCGTCGTGGTCTTTCACCACATCCCATGCCGGGATTGCTTCTATTGCCAGAACAAGACCTTCGCCCAGTGCTTGACCTACAAGAAAGTCGGTTGTACCGCCGGATTCGAGCCCGCCGGCGGCGGTTTTGCCGAATATGTCCGCGTGATGGATTGGATCGTCGAGCACGGTACCGTGCGCATTCCAGACTCCATCTCCTTCGAGCAGGCCTGTTTCGTTGAACCCGTCAACACCTGCATGAAAGGGGTTGAGTCTCTGCGTCTGCGCCGAGGTGAGACTGTTCTTACCATCGGCCAAGGTCCCATCGGCATTATTCTGAGTGTCCTGGCACGCCAGGCGGGGGCCAGCTTAATTACTTCCGATTTGTATGCCGAGAGGCTTAAAATAGGGTCAAGCTTCGGATTAGAGACTACAATTAATGCTTCGCAGGCGAACGTGGTAGACCGCGTCCGTAAATTGACTGGGGGACGCGGCGCCGACGCGGTGATTCTCGCGGTCGGCGGCAATGCTTTGATTCGCACCGCGATGGATGCGGCCCGTCCCGGTGGCCGCGTGTTGCTTTTTGCGCAGACTCAGCACGGGGAGGCCGTGATCGATCCTGCAGCCATTTGCGTCGACGAAAAAACGCTGGTTGGCTCCTACAGCGCCTCCGTCGACCTGCAGGAAGTGTCGGTCCGCTTTGTCATGAATCATGAGATGGATCTGGAACGGCTGATCAGCCATCGATTCCCGCTCACAGAGAGCGCCAAAGCGCTTGACTTGGCCGCCCATCCGCAGCCGTCTTCGATGAAGATCATGATTCAGCCCGGCGCAACATGGAAAGCTTAGACATTATGGAAAAGCGGCCCTTTAGAGCACTGTCCTGAGCAAGCGAAGCGCGTCGAAGGGGCCGCGTTAAGGGATTTTCAAGATTTGGGGCTTGGGCCCCTGTGGTCGTAGAAAGCGGAAGGAAACTCGCAGTGAATGGAAAAATGACCGCTGCCGTCCTGTACGGCAAAGAAGATTTGAAGATTGAAAGAGTCCCCATCCCTCGCGTCGGGGAAGGCGAGGTTTTGGTTAAGGTCCAGGTCGCCCTAACTTGCGGCACCGACCTCAAAGTGTACCAACGGGGCTACCACGCCCGCATGATCGTTCCTCCCGCCCTGTTCGGTCACGAACTGGCAGGGGTCATCGAAGAAGTAGGCGCTGGCGTCAACGGATTCAAGAAGGGCATGCGCGTCGTCGCTCTCAATTCCGCTCCTTGCCAGATGTGCTTCTACTGCTCCAAGCACCAGGAAAATCTCTGCGAAGATCTGCTCTTCAACAACGGAGCCTACGCCGAGTACATTCGCGTGCCGCGACGCATTGTTGAAGCCAACATGCTGGTCATTCCGGCCAATGTCAGTTACGAAGACGCCGCCATGACCGAACCTCTGGCGTGTGTGCTGCGTGGCCTGCATGAGACTAAAGTCGAGATTGGAGACACGGTCGCCATTTTGGGCGGCGGGCCCATCGGCCTCATGTTCGTGCAAGTCGCCCGCGCCATCGGCTGCAACGTGATCTCCGTCGTCAAGCGCGATGAGCAGGTGGGAGCCGCCAAGCAAATGGGCGCGCACGAAATCGTTCAGATCACCAAAGTGACCAATGTGGTGGAAGCGGTCCGCGCGCTTTCTCCGCAGAAGCGCGGTTGCGATGTGGTCGTCGAAGCTGTGGGCAAGCCCGAAGCCTGGGAGTGGGCCGTTGACATGGTGCGCAAAGGGGGCACCGTGAACTTTTTCGGCGGATGTGCGAGTGGGACCAAAGTGCAGCTCGACACCAGTCGCTTGCACTATTCCGAGATGACGCTGAAAGCCACGTTCCACCACACGCCCGAAACCGTGCGCCGGGCCTTCGGATTGATCGCGGCCAAAAAGATTCGCCCCACCGACTACATCACCGGAGAGGCGCCTCTGTCGCGCCTGCAGCAAGTTCTGCGTCACATGCTGAACCGCGGCGGCGACATCAAAACCGCCATCATCCCGGGCCACTGAGTCCACTTGTTGATTGCTGATTTTTGATGGTTGATGGAAAATCTCATCGTGGAAGCGGTCTTGGTTTTAATCAACAATCAATAAAACTGCGATCAACAATGCCTTTTAGCATGACCCAGACCGCGACCCAAATCCCGCCGCTCCCGACGTCAGCCGCCACAGGCTGGAGCCGCCTTCCGGCCTCCTACGCCATTCCCAGCGCGGCGCCGTCGCTCGCCGAAGCCCGCGAATATTGCGCTAAACTCGCCCGCACACACTACGAGAATTTCTCGGTTGCGACCTGGTTCCTGCCGCGCCGGCTGCGTCAGCACTTTTTCAACGTCTACGCTTATTGCCGCATCTCCGACGATCTCGGCGACGAAGTCGGCGACGCCTCCGCTTCGCTCGCACTTCTCGATCAGTGGCAGCAAGAACTCGCCGCTTGTTACGAAGGCGCTTCCAGGCATCCGGTCTTCGTCGCGCTCGCTGAAACGGTGCGCGAATTCGACATTCCGAAGCACGAATTCTCCGACCTGCTCATCGCGTTCCGCCAGGATCAAACCGTCACCCGCTTTGAAACTTTCGACGATGTCCTCGCCTACTGCCATTACTCCGCCAATCCTGTAGGTCATCTCGTCCTCTACCTCTGCGGATATCGCGATCCTGAACGTCAGCAACTTTCTGATTTCACCTGCACCGCACTGCAACTCGCCAATTTCTGGCAAGACGTCACCGCCGACTACGCCAAGGGCCGCATCTATCTTCCACTCGAAAGTCTGCGCCGCTTCAGCGTCACCGAAGAAGACATCGCCCAGAATCGCAACACACCCGGCTTCCGCGCCATGATGAAGTTCGAAGTCGACCGCGCCCACGAGTGGTTTCGTCAGGGATTGCCGCTGGTCGGCAAAGTCAACCGCGAGCTGGCCATCGATCTGGAACTCTTCACCCGCGGCGGCCAGGAAATCCTGCACGCGATCGAAAAACAGAATTACGCCGTCCTCGGAAGTCGCCCTGCGATCTCGAAACTGCGCAAGCTCGCTCTGGTCGCACGCGCCGCCATCGGCAAATTTTTCGGAGGATCAAGGTGAGCGTGGGAACTCAACCTGCCATAGCTCCCTGGAGCCCAGCTCCCCCGCAACTGGTCATGGCGTATTCCGTCTGCCGAGGCATCACCCGCACAGCCGCCAGGAATTTTTACTACGCGTTCCTCGTTCTTCCGCGCCGCAAGCGCGAATCCCTCTGCGCCGTTTACGCCTTCATGCGACGCTGTGATGACATCGCCGACGACGCAACTCTCAGCCTTGCAGAACGCCGTCAAAAGCTGGACATCTGGCTGGACTCTTTTCATCGCGCCCAGCAGGGCCAGCCCACCGACGATCCCATTCTGCTGGCTCTTACGGACTCGCAACGCCGCCACAGCATTCCCGCCGGATTGCTCGACGAACTCGCTCTCGGCACCGCCATGGACGTTACCGAAATGAACATCGAAGAAGACCAGGCGCAAACCGCATCCACTCGCGGCCTCGCCGTTCAATACAAAACCTTCGAAGACCTCCGCCTCTACTGCTATCGGGTCGCGTCTGTCGTCGGCCTGGTCTGCATCCACGTTTTCGGATACCGCGACCCCGAAGCCGAACCCTTGGCCGAGCAATGCGGCCTCGCCTTCCAACTCACCAACATCATTCGCGACGTGAAAGAAGATGCGGGCATGGGCCGCGTTTATCTTCCAGAAGAAGATCTCGCCAAGTTTAATCTCTCGGCCTCCGATCTGCTCGGCGCGCCCGACCCGGCGCGCTTCTGTCCGTTGCTCGCGCTTGAAGCCGATCGCGCCCGCGAATTCTACGCTGCCGGCGACGCGCTGATTCCATACATCTCCGAAGACAGCCAGCCCGCGCTCTGGGTGCTGGTCACCATCTATCGCCGCCTGCTCGAGAGAATCGCGGAAAAACAGTATGACGTCTTCAGCGCCAAAATCGCCTTGAGCACATGGGAAAAACTCCGCATCCTGGCGAAAGGCTTCTTCAGGCGCATTCTGTGACGGAGTTCGATCAGTGCAACCGAGTCTGATTCCCTTGCCAAACTCTGTCATTCCGACCGAAGCGCAAGGCAGCAAGCGCAGTGGAGGAACCCGCTTTTTCTTTGCCCCATCTCGCCGGCAGATTGAGCTGGCAAGTGCTGGGTGCCCCATTTCCCGCGCGCTTTTTGCGCGAGACGTGGGGACCTCCGTTTGATGACCACCACTACCCAACCTACAGTCGCCGTCGCCGGAGGCGGACTCGCCGGACTCGCCGCCGCCTGCACCCTCGCCGATGCCGGATTTCGCGTCAGCCTCTTCGAGAAGCGTCCTTTCCTCGGCGGACGCGCTTCTTCCTATGAACATCCCGGCACCGGCGAAGTCGTCGACAACTGCCAGCACGTCCTGTTTCGCGTCTGCACCAACCTAGTCGAGTTTTACCAGCGCATCGGCGTCGCCGATCAGATCCGCTGGTACGATCAGATGAACTTTATCGAGCCCGGCGGCCGCATCTCGACCATGAAATCTTCTCCGCTCCCGGCGCCGCTGCACACCGCGCTCTCTTTCTTCAATTTCCCGTTTCTCAATGCCGCTGACAAGCTGGCAATCGCCCGTGCCTTTGTCCCACTCACGCTCACCGAGCAGCGCGACACCGGCGAATCTTTCCAGCACTGGCTCGATCAGCACGGCCAAACGAAGAGCGCCGTTGCCCGTTTCTGGCACCCCATCCTCATCAGCGCGCTCAGCGAAGAACTCGACCGCATCTCGATTTCCGCCGCCGCGCAAGTCGTCCGCGAATCCATGAAATCTCCCTGCGCGCGCCACATGGGAGTCCCAACCGTCCCGCTCACCGATCTTTACAACGCCGCCGGAGACTACATCCGCGCCCGCGGAGGCACACTGCATTTCCGCCAGCCCGTCCTGGGATTCACCGCAACTTCCTCGGGAGTTCGCTTGCAATTCCGCAATCAGGGGGCGGATTCCAGTTCTGCGCCGGATGACAATACAATGGGTGCCCCACTTCTGCCCGGTGTTGGCCGAAGTGGGGATTTTGACTACCTCATTCTCGCGCTGCCCTTCGACGCGCTCGACCCCATCCTGCCCAACTCGCCTGAAAGCGCGCCCCTTCGTGAACAGATTTCACACTTCGAGAACTCACCCATCACCGGCATCCACCTCTGGTTCGATCGTCAAATCTCCGATCTCGACCACGCCGTGCTCCTCGATCGCACCATTCAATGGATGTTCCACAAATCGCGTCTGCAGAACCGTGGAAGAGCGGCCCTTAGCGGCCGCGTTAGCGCAGAAGAAAAGACCGGGACTTTAGCCCCGGAGGGAAGCTACATCGAACTCGTCGTCAGCTCCTCGAAATCGCTCATCGAAAAATCCCGCGCCGAGATTGTCGATCTCGCCCTGGCCGAAGTCCGCGAGTTCTTCCCCGCCGCCCGCGCAGCGAATCTGGTGAAGTCAACCGTAATCAAAGAGGTGAACGCCACTTACTCCCCGCGCCCCGGAATCGACGCTCACCGTCCGTCAGCGATCACGCCTTGGCCGCGCGTCTTCCTCGCCGGCGACTGGACTGCCACCGGCTGGCCTGCCACCATGGAGAGCGCCGTCCGCAGCGGATACCTGGCTGCCGAAGCGCTAGTCCGCGCCACCGGCCGAACCGACGCGCATTTCCTTTCCCCCGACCTGCCCGGCACCGGCCTCATGCGCATTTTCAGCTGAACTTGGAAACAATTGTGGGGGTTTGAGTCTCAGACACGGACATGCCGAGCAAAGTTCGGCTGCTCAGTCTCTTTTCCAAAGAAACCTGTAACGAAACATACTTCCCCAACACTATTCCACGAGACTTGGAGAGGAATCCTATGAAGACCAAATTCCGGCTCTCACCCGTTGCCGCCATCCTGACCCTTGTAGCGGTCGCCCTGCTGGCCGCATGCACTCCCACCCTGGAGTGCGGCAGCTGGGCTTTCACCGGCACTCCGCAGCCCGACGCCTTTCAAGTAAGCTCGGCCTTCACCTTCACGCCAAGCACCTGCGGCAAGTCCTGCAAGTGCCCCGAGGATGTCATCACTCAAATGGTGTCGGTCTACGACTCTGAATCTAAGACTTACTTGTATCCGACTTCAGCCTACGAAGCGCGGGCAATCGCCTATGGTTGGACCATCGACCAGCTGGATGGCTGGGCTTACGGCTATTACGGGCTGGATAACGACGGCCACACTTTTGACCCTGTCTACAATCCGCCGGGCAGCAACGGTGTAGCTACCACTTTGTACGACGAGCCTGGCGGCTGGCCCAACAACATCTTTTTCTACGCGGTGGATGTGACGACCTGCTTCAATTCCGACACCTGCAAGAACAATATCCTTGGATACTATCTCTGGAGCTACACCAGCGACAGCAGCGGCACGATCTCGCAGTTCATCGCCGCCCCGGCGTGGAAGGATCTGGACACCACATTTCAGAACGCCGTCTCCGGTTGGAACAGTTGGGCTCCTACGTCTGGAACGGAAAACATGGGGCCTGGTTATCCGGGTCAGCCTGTGCTCCCCAATGCAGTGAAGTTTCCGACGTTGACGGATCTATAAGCAGCCGGTCCGCACACAACGACCGCAGCGAGGTAACGACCGTGAATCAGCCAATCGTGAGCCAACCAAGCCTGAACAAGCCAAGCGTCAATAAAGTAAGAAGCGCGCAAATCGCCCTGATGCTCCTTTGCATCGGCTTCACGGCGTGCGGCGGCAGCGGCAGAGACAAGTACCCCTCCCTCTCGCCGGCTCAGCAGACCGCAAAGGACAAACTGGACTCCCTGCAGAAACTGGTGGCCCAGACGGCCCTCACCTACAAGAACATGGACATCCCATCGCTGCTGAACAAACTGGCGGAGCAGAGCGCGGCCAAAAAGGAGCCGTTCAACTCGCTCGCCTATCGCGAACTGAGGAACAGAACTGACGTCCCCGCCGAGTCTCTCGTGTCTTTGATTAACCAGACGAAAAATGGCAATGCGCTCCTGCCGTTGCTGCTCCTCAGAAAATTGCACGAGGAAGAATACCTGGCGATCCCAGCGGAAGAGCGAGCCGCAATCCTCACCGACGCCTTGCAGAATTCAAAAACATTCAACACCTGGGGACTGCCGCACCTTTACCTTGAGGATGCGTCGAAGGCTATGCTCGAGGCCGGCAAGAGCGCGGAACCGGCTCTGCGGCGGATGCTCTCCGACACCCGTCCAGCCCCGGTTTTCGGGGGCAAGGAATACATGGAATATAAGCGCTATAGCTATCGCGTCTGCGACTACGCCTTATTTTTCCTGGAGAAACTGCAGGGCAACGCAGACTTTCGCATGCCTCTGCTGCCCGCGGATCGCGACGCGCTCATCAAGCGGATGTTGAAGTAGGCCCAGCCATGAAGCAGGACTAAGAACAAAACCCACAGCCTGCCCTGACCTTGCAGGGGGGTTGCCGTGGGTTAGAAGAGAAATTCCTGAGGATGTCGTTGTTTATGCCTTCGCCGGTTCCGGCTCCGCCGCGGCCTCGTGATGCTTCTTCACCATCTTATTGCGGGCAGACCGCAACTTAAGAAAAGTCTTCGCCTCTTTGTACAAGCGCTTGCGGTCGTTGCTGTCGAAAGCCGCCTTCTTCAAAATGCGGAACACCGCCTTCGGACGGAAATAATATTCGTCATAGAAACGGTGCACGGCGGAAAGAATATCGTCGGCGGGCAGCCCTGGATATTGAATGTGCGCCAGCTGATGTCCGCCTTCGTCGACCATTTTATTGTCGCCCACCATGAATCCGTTTTTCACCGCGTAATCGTAAAGCTCAGTGCCGGGATAAGCGTGCGCCACAGAAACCTGGATCGTCTCCACATCAAGTTCTTTGGCGAAGGCGATGGTGTTGTTGATGGTCTCGTGGGTTTCGCCGGGCAGGCCCATGATGAAGTCGCCATGAATCACCAGCCCCAGTTTGTGGCAGTCCTTGGTGAACTGGCGAGCGCGCTCAATCGTCGCGCCTTTCTTGATGTTCTTGAGGATCTGCTGATCGCCCGATTCGTAGCCCACAATCAGCAATCGGCATCCCGCCTCTTTCATCGCCTTCAGCGTCTCATAATCGGTGGTGACGCGTGAGGTGCACGACCACGTCAACCCCAGGGGCTTGAGCTTCGAGCACAGTTCGATGGTCCGGGCCTTCTGAATATTGAAGGTGTCATCGTCAAAGAAAAATTCCTTCACGTGGGGGAATAATTCTTTGGCGCGAGCCATTTCGCGAGCCACGTCGTCGGCCGAGCGTTTGCGCCAGGGATGTCCGCTCAGGGTCTGCGGCCACAGGCAGAAGGTGCACTGTGCCGGACAGCCGCGTGTGGTGTAGAGCGACACGAACGGATTCAGCAAAAACGGAACGTTATACCGGGTAACGTCGAGATCACGGTTGTAGATCTCGGTAACGTGCGGCAGCGCGTCGAGATCCTGAATCTGGGGCGCATCGGGATTGTGCACGATGTTGCCGTCTTTCAGAAACGACACGCCCGGAATCTCCGCCAGCGGTTTGCCTTTGGCGTAGTCCACTACCGAGAAATCAAATTCCTTGCGGCACACGAAGTCAATCGCCGGACAATCGCGCAACGATTTCTCCGGCAGCACGGTCACATGGGGCCCGACAAAGGCAATCTTGATCTTGGGATTCGCGTCTTTGATCGCGCTTGCCAGGCGGATGTCGCCGGGAAATCCAGGCGTCGACGTGAACAGGACCATAAACTCATAGTCCTTGGCGATCTGAATGGTCTCTTCTCCGGTAACGTGATGCGGCGGCGCATCCAGCAAGCGCGCGCCCTCCAGCATTCCGGCCGGATAAGCCAGCCATACTGGGTACCAGTAACTTTCGATTTCGCGGGTGGCGGGCCAACGAGAGCCGGCGCCTCCGTCAAAGTTTTCAAACGAAGGAGGATTTAAGAACAGTGTTTTAAGAGGCATATTTTGTGTTTCTTTTATTTTACCATCCGCGCAGGCATATTCCCGCCCGCGGCAGTATTTCGGCAGATTCCCCGTATTCCCTAAAAATGTCGGCTAAACGCTTGATTTCAATGTACAAGTTCCACGCCAAAAAAGAAATGCGATGAGGGTGAATGTGTCAGGGAAGCCTGCGAAAGGAAGAACTGAGGGCTAAACGGTCGGGCTGGACGGTCGAGCTTGGACGCTCGCAGTCTGCTCTGCTAACTCTGATTAACCGCAGGAGCGGTGGGATGTCCTTGCATGTGGACTGGCGGCACAGCCGGGGTTTCCCCGGCTCCCGGAACGCGGAAGGTGACCCCGCGGTCTTCGTTCGCCTTCGTGGTCGCGGCCAGATCCAGATCCGCAAGAGAAATTCTTTCCGTGCGCTGCGGAGAGAAGTTCCACAGTGTCTGGCCCACGATCGCATAATTATGAATCTCTTCCTTGTGCTGATCGCGGAAAACTAGAACTGTTGGCGGCAGAACGGCTTCTCCCGCCTTGTCATCCCCAGCCGCCGAAGGAATTCTGCGGGGCGGACGAATATAGGCATCCTGATCGCCGTCCGCTTCTTCTTGCTGCCTCATCTGCTGCTCTTCGAGGCTCTCCTGATTCATCTGATTAGCGATGCCCAGATTCTGATAATAGTCGCTGTCGTCGGCGGAATCGTCATCCCACCACCATGGGTAATAATCCCCCCACCATGGGTAGCCATAGCCCCAGCAGCCGTAGCCGCCATAACAGTTGTTGCGGAGGCCGTAGCTATTGCCGCGAAACCGTGAGCCGCCGAATCCGTTATGCAGGAAAGGACCACGCCCCGTACGATTGGAGAAACCGCGATTGAAGCCGCGCGAGGAAGCGATGCCGGAGCGCATGCCGCTGTACGCGTGGACTCCGCTAAAACCAGGGCGGCCGCCAAACCCACCGATATGACCGCCGCTGAATCCCGCATGGCCGCCGCCGAAGCCGGCGTGACCACCGCCGCCGTGACCTCCGCCACCACGCTGTGCCCACAGAGGCACCGCCAGGAAAAGCGCGAACGCCGTCATGGCCACCAGGCGACGCATACACGTACATTATAACCCCACAATGCAAGTGGGGCGCGGGTTTTGCTATTCCGGTGGAGATAAGCGCCTTCGTCGGTGGCTCCGGCTTCGGCCACATACTCACAGAAACGAAAGCAAGGTACGGACTTCGCTGTATGTTCCGCCCCGGGGAAATCATGCGTTAATCGCTCAGGACATCACTCAGTCGGAGGAAAAATCCTCGTGCCGCTCCCCTGTCTGGAATGTTCTCGGGCTCTGGATGGCGATTCGAATCCTGATTGCCGATGACAATGCTCTGGTGCGGCAGGCGTTAGGTCAAGCACTGGAAAGAGCCGGTCATTGGGAAATCATTGAAGCGGAAAACGGCGAAGAGGCGTTATTGAAAGCGACACAGTCCAGTCCCAGCCTCGTCATTCTCGACTTGGCGATGCCGGTGATGGATGGCATGCGGGCGGCCCGGGCGATCCGCCATTCGCAGCCCGGAATTCCGATCATCCTGCATACCTTGCACTGGTCTCCCCGGATTAACGTGGAGGCAGCCAAGGCCGGAGTGCGAAAAGTCGTGGCCAAATCAGACAGTGCCAGCATTGTTGCCGCGGTGGAAGAGTTTCTGCGTCCGGAACCGATGGGTTACACAGCCACCATCATCGAGCCGGTTGTGCCCTGCGCGGATATTACCGTCATTCGCCCGGCACCGGCCCTCGCTCAGGCGAGCGCCGCAACAACCCAGCCGAAGCCCGCAGATCGACCTCTGCCCGACGTGAGCGGTCCAACAGATCGATGAGTTGCTGAATCAACTCCGTAAACTTCTCGTTATCTTTCTCCGCAGCGATTTCCGCACACAACACTTCCATGCGCGAACGATCTTCCGGTTTCATCATGCAGAGATTAGAGTCTGGAATGGGCTGCGAGGGTCCTAAGCGAGAAGATGTAAAACTGCGGGGAACATTCCGGAGTATCAGATGGAACCGAAACTGAAGCAGGCGCCCGAATCACTCTAGCCCGCGACAGTGACTGTGGCCGGTGATTACTTTCTTTTGCCCTTTTTCTTTGCCGGCCTGGCCTTAGCGGCGGCCTTGGACGCAGGCTTGTTTGCAGCTTTCGCGGCCAGCACGGGCTTAACCGGCTTGGACTTTTCGGGAGCCTTCGGCTTGGCCGCAGCTTCGGGTTTCGTGGCGGGAGCCACCGGCGCTGGCGCAGCGACGGCAGCCTTCCCTTTTTTCCCCTTCGGACCAGGCTTGCCCGCACCGGGCTTGCTCGCGGATGCTGCGGCGGCCGCGTCAGCGGCGACTTTGGCGGCGCGTCCGCGACGCGGCGGCGGAGGCGGAGGCGGTGGAGGCGGCGCAAACGGTTTCAAAAATTTCAACGTCTCGGTACGCGAACGCAACTTGCCATCCAGCAGCAGCATGAATACATCGTGGGCCAGCTTCGGATAGATCGGCAGTTGCGGTGTAATCAGCAACTCCGTCATTTCCGGCAGCGGGAGCTTCTGCTGCACCTGCCGCCACTTGGTCAGGTAGTTCTTGATTTTCTGCTCGACCGACTGTTGTTTCGCGGTCACCGCCAAGAACAAAACCATCTCTGGCCGCGCCGACGAAAGCAGCGTCCAGGTGCGCGACGGCGTAGCCGCTTCTTTGCCCATGAGCCGCTTGGCCAGTTCTTTGGCGTGGTCTTCAATATCGCGCCACGCTTCCACTAAATCTTTGCGTGGAATCAGCCGCTGCAGATCAGACACATCCTTGTCGGAGAGCCGCGACGTTAGAAAATACATGACCGCCGGACCCGCGTCCGGCGTGTAGCCCAGATCCACCATCTGCTGCCGCGTCTTCATCAGCGCAGTCAGGCCGTTAGCATCAACCTTGGCAGCTGTCCAATGCTCGTGCAGGACTTCCAGCCAGCCCTCTTTCTCAAGCATCTTGACCACGTGCAGAGGATCGTCTTCATGCGCCAGCGCGGCGATCTCGTGGCCGATCGAAGTCCGGAGAATGTGATTGATGTACTTGCCTTCCTTGGCGGCATCGTAGCGGGCCTGCGTGCGCTCTTCGAGCGGCCAGTGGAAGCGGGCCGCAAAACGCGTGGCGCGAATCAGCCGCGACGGATCTTCGAGAAACGAATAATTATGCAGAATGCGGATCAGCTTGGCTTCAATGTCGGCCACGCCGTTGAACGGATCGAGCAGCAGCCCGCGCGAGCCTTCATTCAGCGACAGCGCCATCGCATTGATCGTGAAGTCGCGGCGCCGCAGATCCTCGTGGATAGTCGCGGGCGTGACCACTGGAGGCTTGCCTGTCTTTTCGTAGACCTCGGTGCGCGCCATGCTGATTTCGGCGCGCGCGTTGCCCGGCAGCGAAATGAAAATCGTGCGCGCGTCCTCGTCGACCGCGGTGATCTTGGCGCCGGCTTTTTCCAGATCTTTTTGCAGCTTGAGCGGATTGCCCTGGATGGTGAAGTCGAGATCGCGGATGCTGAATCCGCTGATGATGTCGCGGATCGCTCCGCCAGTGAGGTAGAGGTTCACGCCCGCGGCGCGGGTAACGTCTTGGATAAGGCCGACGCCTTTGATCTGATCCGGCGTGAGCCGGAGTTCCATCGTGTAAATGTAGTCAGCCATTCGCTTTCAGGTGGCCCGTCATTGGGCCGAAATCCGTGCTGCCAGCGCCTTTGCTGCAACTTTGGTGCGACTTTGGCCCACTACCGCAAGTTCAAGACCGGGGCGGCTTGCACCAAGATTCCCACAGGATTTCCACAGGGCCCACCCTGACCCCACAGCCGGACCCAGCCATCCAGGCGCAAGTGACTTGATTAAAAGAACTTAGACGAAGTCGAATCTTTACGGCAAGTTAAAGAAAATAACACAACGTTTACATTTTGGCTACTGCCAAGGAGGATTCCGGCAGATTTCCTTAGAAAAGTGCGAGAATCAGTGGCCAGCAGACGGTGGCCCGTCAAAGGATCTTGATTTGACTAACCACTGGCCACTGGCCGCTGATCACTAATCGTTGGCCACTGCCTTTTCATGCCTTCAACGCACAAGAAAGTCATCGTTCGCAAGATGGACCGCGACTCAGTCTCCGGCTACGTCGCGCCCGCCCAATTCGTGCATGAGGGCAAGCTGGAGCTGCTGAACACTTCGGGCACGGTGATTGCGATCGACCTGCGCGAGATCAAGGGCGTTTATTTTGTGCGCGAGTTCGGCGACTCCGAGTCGCTGACCAGAAAGACGTTCACCTCACGCCCGCGGTCTGAGGGATTGTGGGTGCGGCTTCGCTTCAAAGACAGCGAAGTGCTCGAAGGATTAATGCCCGCCGACCTGACGCAGACCATGCCCGAAGGATTTCTGGTCAGCCCTCCCGACCAGCGCTCGAACACGCAACGCATTTTCGTCCCCCGAACCGCACTCGAATCGTTGACCGTCCTCGCCGTAATCGGCGCAACTCGCCGCCGCCGCGGAACCGAGGATCAGCGCCAGGTCCCGATGTTCGAAGAATGAACATCTCTTCCTGAGTTGAAGAATATTAACTAATGGAGTGCAGACAAAGCGCGGATTCTGATGAATAGCGCGGGGATTTTTTGGATTTTGCCAAAAAACTCGAGTTTAGTGGGGCAGCGTTTCAAGCTCTGCGATAAAGCTGAGCCTTTCAGCAAGTTCTCTAGTCGCACTCTGTACTACCTTCGAGGGCGCAGATCAAGTAAATCGGCAGCACCAAGGGGATCAGCACCGGCGACAGCACGATCAACACAACAATGACCGCGACCGGCACCCCGGAGCCAGGCCATTCCTACCTCCGCACCCGCGCATCGTGCTCCACGACCGTGACCGGAATCTGAATGTCCATTTGCTGCACCGGCCGTGGCGCGGAGAGATCGTATGGGATTACCTGGACAGTGATTTTTCCTCTGAGAACGTGGGCGCCCAATGTGGCATTTCGATCGGCGCGGATTTTAAAACGCATCTCAGGCCACCACGCCAGCGGCACTGGCTCAGATTGAAACTTGACCTTTCTTCTCTGCGTCTTCGGATAGTGGACCGCACCAAAAGTGATTCCATCCCCCGGCTCCAATTCCAGGCTCAGCGGAACAATGCCAGCAACCGGAGACTTCGGCGTGGTCACCAGCCCAGTGGCTGAGATTTGGATCGCTATTTCTTCATCCCGGCCACGCCGGACTGCATCGTAGCGCGAGTACTGCTGATACACAGGTTGATGATACGTAGGTCGATGGTCGACCGGGGCATGCCCGGGCGTTGTTCTGGATTCTTGGGGCTGGACCGCCGGAACTGTCCCGCTTTGCGTCGATTGCGCCGCCGTCAACGTCGGCAGCAGAACCACTGCCAGAATTCTTCGCCACATACTTTCCTCCCGTGACGAGGACAGTTATGGCAGGGCTCGCAGGCCGCGACAATGCACCACGGCTCAAGTGATTGTCATCAAGTAAACGCCTGATTCGACAGGGCTTGCCGGACTGCATCAATCCAATCAGAGGCTGATTTTCACGCTGTACCGCCTGCGCTCAGTTCACCGGCGTCAGTAGAAACGCGTGGTTCTTGCCGTTCTTCGTACCGTAGCCGGTAATCTGCCCGGCATTGTTGATCGCGTTGGCGTTAATCAACTCCCAGCCGGAATCGGCGGGGATAAGAGCGTTCAGATCCTCCATGCCGCCCGACGGAGTCCAGACCATGGCGTGGGCTGCGTTCGTAAAAATGTTGCCGTAGCCGACCACTGTGCCGGAAGCGTTGATAGCGAAGGCAATGCTGTAGTCGCCTCCCGCCAGCAGACCGAGATCTTCAACCACGTGGGCAGTGTTCCATTTCACGGCATGCCACAGTCCGGCGGTCGCGGTGCCGTCGGATTGCCCGACGATCTCCCCGGCGGTGTTGATGGCGTTGGCCATGCTCGTAACGCCTCCCGGCAGCGTGCCCAGATTTTTCAGCGTCGTTCCGGTCCAGAGGAAAGCGTGCGAAGTGAAAGGCGGCCCGTAGCTGAGGATGGATTCGCCGACAATGTAGCCGCTGTCATTGATGTCGAGCCCAGCGGTAAAAATCGCGCCGGACAAGCTGCCGAGTTTTTTGATCTTGTCGTCTGTCCAACTGGTGGCGTCGACAATACCGCTGCTGAGAAAGGAATCGCCGGCGATCACGCCCGAGGAGTTAATTTCAAACGCGGCGCTCGAAGCTCCTCCCGAAAGCGTGCCCAGATTGGTGATAGCTCCGGTGGAAGACCACTTCACAGCAACAAAATTCGTGGCTGGCTGGCCCTTGACGTTGGAATATCCCACGACCGTGCCCGCTTCGTTAATGCCGATGGCCCCGCTGACCGTCGCGCCGGAGAGCGTTCCTAGATCCTTCATGCCACCCGACTTGGTCCACAGAAAAGCGTGCTGACCGGGAACCAAACCGGTACAGGGATAGCCTTCCGCAGTTGCAGTGTCGGAGCAGCCCACCACATCTCCAAGGTTGTTGATCCAGAACCCGCTCGATTCGTTGTCGCCCTTGAGTACGCCCAGATCGGTGATGGTGTAGCTCTGCGCGGCCGCCAATGCCTCCGACGCCATCACCAATACGAGCCAGAAACCAGCTTTATGGATTTTCATGAAGCACCTCGCTGATAACCGATGCGGATTAGTATGCCATCCTACAAATGAGGCGCCCACACTCACTAGGACATTCGGTCGCCGCCATTCAAACCGCGATCGAAGCCCATAGCATCCCGAAATGCATTGAAATCCTTGGGCTCTTGATGTACTTTGTGGGTCCAAGCAGGCGGCAAACCTGCGGAGAGACGGCGGATTCCCTTCCTTCCTCCCATCCGTTTCAGTCTCTGAGGGAGCGGTCTATCTCAAAAAAGGGCAGGTGTGCCATGCGGCCGATCCAGCTGTCGTCCAGCCATGTCTCTTTGATTTCAGCGTCTTCGATTCCAATGTCTTCGTCCCCGATTCCATCCCCGATTTCCGCGTCTCCCCGTCTCCGTTTCCCGGTCTCCCTGATTCTCGGCACCGCGCTTTTGTGGATGCTCGCGCCGGCTACCTTGCCGGGACAAACCTCGGCCACGACAGCCAGTACGCAGCCTGGCCTCATCACGCAGCCCATAGACGAGGCGCAACTCACCGTACTGAAGGGAAACACACATCCGCTGGCGCGTCCGCAGTTCGATCTGGGCACGGCTCCGGCGACTCTGCCCATGGCGCGAATGTTGTTGGTGCTCAAGCGCAGCCTCGCGCAGGAAGCGGCGCTTCGCAAGCTGCTCGATGACCAGCAGGACAAGCATTCGCCGAGTTACCACAAGTGGCTCACGCCCGAGCAATTCGGCCAGCAGTTTGGCCCCACCGACTCCGACATGGCGACGATCTCATCGTGGCTGCAGTCCCACGGATTCCAAGTGGGATCGACCAAAGGCCGCACCGTCCTTGAGTTCTCCGGATCGGCAAGCCAGGTCCAGGAAGCCTTCCACACCACCATCCACAAATATCTGGTCAAAGGCGAACAGCACTGGGCCAACGCCACCGATCCCATGATTCCGACCGCGCTGACGCCGGCCGTGGCTGGCGTTCTGACCCTGCACAACTTCATCAAAAAGCCAACCATCCACTTCACCGGCGAACCAATTCCCGCGAAACTGGTTCCGGGAAGGAAAAAGCCGCAGGTGACATTCCCGCCGGAAGACGGCCAGCCTGCAATCAACGCGCTGGCACCACAGGATTATGCGGTGATTTATGACATCAATCCGCTGTACAACGTTGACAACGACGGCAACGGGACCAGCATCGCCGTGGTCGGTCGCAGCGATCCGTACAACGGTGGTCAGGACGTTGAGAACTTCTACCAGACGATCGGATCGGGAAACAATTTCAACACCCCCGACTTCAACATCGTTCTAGACGGTCCGGACCCGGGCGATTTGGGTGGCGGCGAAGAGGCGGAGGCCACCCTGGATTCGACCTGGTCCGGAGCGATAGCCCCCGGTGCGAATGTGAATCTAGTAGTCTCTGCGACCACGAACACCACGGATGGCATCGACCTCTCTGAGAACTACATCATCGAAAACAATTTGGCCGACATCATGACGGAAAGCTTCAGCTCTTGCGAGCTGTATGCGACTGACGCGCAGCTTGCCGGTGCGAGCGCCATGGCCGAACAGGCCGCCGCGCAGGGCATCACCTATTTCGTTTCCACCGGAGACGACGGCGCCGAAGGATGCGACGACCCTAACTTTCCACCGGCAACCAATCCGATTTCCGTCAACTATCTCGCCTCCACTGCATTCAACGTGGCCGTCGGCGGCACCATGTTCAATGAGAACGGAGACCCCAGCAAATACTGGACCTCGACCCCCCCGATTTCCGAAACCGCAATCTCCTATATCCCCGAAGACGTCTGGAACGAAAGCAGCCTGACCAACGGACTCTGGTCCGGCAGCGGCGGGGCCAGCGCCGGTAACATTCAGAGCGGGGTGGGCACCACACCGGGAGTTCCCAAGCCCTACTGGCAGTCCGGGCTCAGCAGCATTCCTGACGACGGAGTGCGCGATCTCCCTGACGTTTCCTTGACTGCTGCAGGACACGACCCTTATCTGCTCTGTCTGGAAGGCTCTTGCGTGCCTAACAGCCAAGGCGAGATTTTCGTTTACTTCATCAGCGGCACCTCAGCTTCAGCGCCATCGTTTGCGGGCATCATGGCCCTGATCGATCAAGGAGCCTCGGGTCAACGCCAAGGCTTGGCCAATTACATTCTGTACAGGCTCGCCGCCACGCAGAGCGCGTACCCCTCGCAGTGTGACGGTTCCAACACTTCGACTCCTCCTGCTAGCACCTGCGTCTTCAATGACGTGACGGTCGGCAATAACGTGGTCCCCGGCGAAGTAGGCACTGACTACCAGGCCGGAGTCGGCTATGACATGACCACCGGCCTCGGATCGGTCAATGTCGCCAATCTGCAAAACCAATGGGACACGGTGACGTTCAATCCAACGACGACAACCATTGTGAGCATGAGCCCAATAACGATCACCCACGGGCAGTCCACCAACTTTGATATTGCCGTCACCGGCACTAGTGGCACGCCGACGGGATACGTTTCAGTGCTGGCAACAGACGTAGTGGGCGGTCAGCGTAGCGCCGGTACATTCCCGTTGTCGCAAGGTTCGTTTGTCGGACCGATTGTGCTGCCAGGCCCCATCTACCCTGGTCTTGAATGGATAAGCGTGCAATACAGCGGGGACGAGACATTTGCCCCGAGTGTCGGGTCGTCATCGAACCCCATCACGATGAACGCAGAGTCCAGCACAACCACCGTCTCCGTTTTGACTGCAAACCAGACCGGACAGGCCATCCCCTTCACCAGCGGCCCGTTTGGCAGCTTCGTTTATTTGCGCGCCGATATCGCGGGAGTATCGGGATATGGCGTCCCAACTGGAACCGTGACGTTTACTGACACCTTCGGCGCAATTCCGGGCGGCAATCTCTTCACTCTCAACAGCGAGGGCAACACGGCCAATCCCAATGGCGTCTTCACCTTCGACACTGGCACGCACACCATCTCCGCCACTTACAGCGGAGATCCCAGCTTCAACCCCAGCAGCAGCACACAATCCCAGACTTTCACCATCACCCCAGGATTCTTCGCTTCGGTCGCTTCTTCGCAGTCGACGGTCGTGATTTCGTCCCCCGGTGTGTCCGGGCAGTCGTCGGTATCGGTTTCCAATTCCACCAACTTCAACGGAACCATTTCTCTTTCGTGCTCCGGCCTTCCCACCGAGGCGAGTTGCACATTCTCACCTTCGTCAATCACCGCCAATGGCACACCGAATACCGTCACGGCTGCGATCTCCGTAAGCACCACCGCCGTCACAACCGCAGCAGATCGGCAGTCGCGACTTTTGTCGCAACTCATGATTGGCTTGGGACTGTTCGGTTCCTTCTTGTTCGGGGGCAAGCGCAAGCGGCGCGGCCACGCATTGATGCTGGTGCTCCTGCTCGCGCTGATTGTTCCATTCCCTGGTTGCGGGGGCGGGAGTAGTACTCCCCCTGGCCCACCACCGAATCCCGGCACGCCTACTGGCACCTACAACGTAACCGTAAGCGCCGTCAGCGGCTCGACGGTGAGCACGACCGGGTTTACGCTCGTCGTGCAATAGCACAGCGTTGGTCGCGAGTGGTATCTACGCATCTAGGTCTCTCACGGGGCACGCAAGCTGTTGTGGTGTACGATTTACCCGTCATCACAATTCCACAACCATGAAACTCTCCGCCATCGCCTCAGCCCTGAACCTGCGTCTCGAAAACGGATCCCCCAACACTGAAATCACCGGCCTCAACGGCATCGAACAAGCCGGACCCGGCGAGCTGACCTTCGTCTCCAATCCCAAGTACGCCGCAGCCGCGCGCTCCACCCGAGCCGCCGCCGTAATCGTCGCCGAAGATTTCCCCGCCATCCCCACGGCAATAGCAATGCTGCGCGCCAAGGATCCCTATTTAACCTTCGCCCACGCCCTGGAACTCTTCCATCCGCCCACGCGCTACGCTCCGGCAATCCATCCCACGGCCGTGGTCGATCGCACGGCGAAAATCGGACCCGGCGCGCACATCGGCCCTTATGTCGTGATCGGCGAGCAGGTCGATATCGGCTCGAACGCAGTTCTGCTGGCGCACGTCGTGATCTACCGGGGAACGAAAATCGGCGACAACTTCTTCGCCCACGCCCACGCCACCGTCCGCGAGAACTGCCGCCTCGGCAACAACGTGCTTCTGCAAAACGGAGTCGTCATAGGCGCCGACGGCTTCGGCTTCGCCAAAACCGCCGAGGGCCGCTGGCACAAAATCCCGCAGCCCGCTCCCGTCATTATCGGAGACGACGTCGAAATCCAGGCCAACTCCTGCATCGACCGAGCCAGCGTCGGCGAGACTCGACTCGACTGCGGAGTAAAAGTCGACAACCTTGTACACGTGGGCCACGCGACGCACGTAGGCGAAGATGCGCTGCTCTGCGCCCAAGTCGGGCTGGCAGGCTCGACTGAAATCGGTAAGCGCGCCATTCTTACCGGACAAGTCGGCGTGGTCGGCCACTGCAAAGTCGGCGACAACGCCATCGTCACCCCGCAAAGCGGAGTCGCCCACGACATCCCAGCGGGTGCACTGGTCAGCGGCGCTCCCGCCGTCGATCACAAAGCCTGGCTAAAATATTCCGCGATCCTGCCCCGCCTGCCAGACCTCGTGCGAGCGCTAAGGAAAAGAGATCCCGATGAGTAGACGCCCACGTTCGTCAAATTTTCATTGGCAAATGGTCAGCGGTTCTTTTCTCCAACGGCAGTCCCGCGACGGAAATCTTCCCAGGCCCTAGGATTCCTTTGCCGAAGTTAATCGTTGTGCAAACCTAGTGTACCCAGTGCACCAACTTTCAGTTCGGACGTTACTAGACCCAAAGGAGATAGCACTCAGTGGTCCGCCAACGCGACGGATCCGAACCGAGGACCGACCTCCAAGTACGCCGGCGATGCCGGGACCCTCAGTGATCCCGCGCACGCAATTCCGTGATCGGAACGCCCGGGCACCTGAAAGTGTCAGACACTCGTTTACGTCCCTTCCCTTTCCCTGCTAACATCATTTGTTTACCACTTAACCGGCAAGAAAATCTGATTACGCCTTCATAAAACTGACGGAGGAAATATGGCAATCAAAGTTGGCATTAATGGATTCGGGCGCATCGGCCGCAATGTTTTGCGGGCCTCACTCAAGGATCCGAATCTCGAGTTTGTCGCAGTCAATGACCTCACCGATCCCAAAACTCTGGCACATCTTCTCAAGTACGACTCGGTTCTGGGCAACCTGCCGAATCAAGTTTCCGCCGGTTCCGACAGCATCACCGTTGACGGCAAGACGATCAAAGTGTTCAAGGAGAAAGATCCGGCAGCCCTGCCCTGGGAATCCGTCGGGGCGCAAGTTGTGATCGAATCCACCGGCCGCTTCACCGACGCTAACGACGCCAAGAAACATATGCGCGGCCCGGTGAAGAAAGTCATCATTTCGGCCCCGGCAAAGAATGAAGACGTGACGGTGGTGCTAGGGGTGAACCACGACAAGTATGACGCCGGCAAACACAACATTATTTCCAACGCGTCCTGCACCACGAACTGCCTGGCGCCAATCGCCAAGGTCATCAATGACGAGTTCAAGATTGTCAGCGGGACGATGACGACAATTCACTCGTACACCAACGACCAGGTGATTCTCGACTTCCCGCACAAGGATCTGCGCCGCGCGCGTGCGGCTGCGCTCAATATGATTCCAACCACGACCGGTGCGGCCAAGGCGCTGAAACTGGTGATTCCGGAGCTTGGCGGCAAGATTGATGGATTCTCCATGCGCGTGCCTACGCCGAACGTTTCGGTGGTCGATCTAGTGGCTTGGGTCGAGAAGAAGACGACCAAGGAAGAAGTGAATGCGGCGCTGAAGAAAGCGACCCAGTCGGGGCCGCTGAAGGGCTACCTCGGCTATGAAGAGCAGGAACTGGTGTCGTCGGACTTCAAAGGCAACTCCTTCTCTTCGATCGTGGATTCGCCTTGCACCATGGTGGTCGGCGGCAACTGCGTCAAGGTGATCTCCTGGTACGACAACGAGTGGGGATATTCCTGCCGCGTGCGCGACCTGATCAACTACATCGCAAGCAAGGGCCTGTAAGAGTTGGTATGTGGCGCGGGTACTCTTGCCCGCGCTGCATGCAGCAGCCGGAAAGACGGCGCGGGCGGGAGCGACCGCGCCACACAAACGCCTCCTAGAGGACTCCAGCCATGTCCAAGCTTTCCATTCGCGATCTGCCCCTCAACGGCAACCGCATCTTCATGCGCGTCGACTTCAACGTGCCGCTCGATGACGGCCGCGTCATGGACGACACCCGCATCCGGGAAACTTTGCCCACCATCGAATACGCATTGCGCCACGGCGCCCGCCTGATTTTGGCCTCGCACCTCGGGCGCCCGAAAGGCAAACCCAATCTAAAGATGAGTCTCAAGCCGGTCGCCGAGCGGCTGCGCATGTTGCTCGACAAGGAACTGGCTCGCGGCGAAAATGTCGGATTCTGTCCCGAGTGCGTCGGCCCTGAAGCCGAAGAAGTCGCGACCCAACTCGAAATGGGCCAAACCCTCCTCCTCGAAAACCTGCGCTTCCATGCTGAAGAAGAAGCCAACGATGGGAAGTTCGCCAAACAGCTCTCCAAACTGGCCGAGTATTACGTGAACGATGCATTCGGTACCGCTCACCGCGCCCACGCTTCGACCGAAGGTATCACCCATTTCATGAAGCAGTGCGCTGCCGGTCTGCTCATGGAAAAGGAACTGAAATATCTCGGCAAAGCTCTGGAGCATCCTGAGGAGCCCTTCGTCGCGATCCTCGGCGGTGCGAAAGTCAGCGACAAGATCGGCGTGATCCAGCATCTGATGAACAAAGTGAATTCGCTGATCATCGGTGGCGGCATGGCGTACACGTTCCTCAAAGCGCAGGGACAAGAGATCGGCAAGTCGCTGGTCGAGACCGACAAGGTTGAACTGGCCGGGCAGCTGCTGGCCGAAGCAAAAAAGCGCAATCTGAAATTTCTGTTGCCCGTCGATCACGTCGTTGCGAGCAAGCCGGAGGCGAACGCCGTGATTCATCAGATCGCCGAAGGCCAGCCGATTCCCGCCGACAAGATGGCGCTCGACATCGGCCCGAAGACGATCGAGCTATTCTCGGAAGAAATCTCCACCGCGCGGACGATTGTGTGGAATGGACCGATGGGAGTCTTCGAAGTTCCCGGATTCTCCAAAGGAACGTTCAAGATCGCCCATGCCGTCGCCGAAAATGCGGGAGCAATTTCAATTGTCGGCGGCGGCGATTCGGTTGCGGCCGTGCACGCCGCGAATGTCGCTGACAAAATTACTCACATCTCCACCGGCGGCGGCGCATCGCTGGAATTTCTCGAAGGCAAGAAGCTGCCGGGCGTGGAAGCGCTGACCGACAAAAAGTGACAAGAGTGGTGTCGGTGTCTCGCCCCTGGACTCGAAGGCTGACGAACTGATTGTGACATCGAAAACCGCCGTGCAGAATTTCACCATACGACTTGTTCTCGATGGCGGAAAGTCCATCGAAATCTGCGGTTTGGCCGACATCACCGAAGAAGCGACTGACGCGATCGTGAATGCCGCCAACTCGTCTCTACTGGGTGGAGGTGGGGTGGACGGCACCATTCACCGAACTGGGGGGCCGGCTATTCTTGCGGATTGCCGCGAAATCGTCGGGAAGATCGGTAGACTCGCCGCCGGAAACGCAGTCATCACTACCGGCGGACGACTCGCAGCCAAGCACGTGATTCACACCGTCGGTCCAATTTTTCGCGACGGCAATCACCGCGAAAGCGAGACTCTGGCGAGTTGCCACTCTGAGTCGATCCGCGTTGCCGACGAACACGAACTACACTCGCTGGCTTTCCCGGCGATTTCCACGGGCGCCTACGGATATCCAGTCCACGAAGCCGCACCGATTGCGATTGCTTCCACTGTCGAGGCTCTCGCGGCTGCAAAGCACATTACGCAATGCCGATTCGTCCTCTTTGACATTGCGACCCTGCGAGCCTTCGAGCGCGCCGCCGAAAAACTGAGCAACACGACGTCTTCATTCCACATCGAAAAGGCCCACCCATGAGAAAGAAAGTAATCGCCGGAAACTGGAAGATGTACAAGACGCCCGACGAAACGCGCAGCTATCTTCAGGAGTTCCTGCCTCTCGTGGCCAGCCATGACCGCGACGAGATTGTCATATGCCCGCCTTACACCGATGTGGATGCCGCCATCGCGATCGCCCGCGGCAGCAACGTCGCCGTCGGCGTGCAAAATGTCCATTGGAAAGCCGATGGCGCCTACACTGGCGAAATCTCAGCTCCGATGCTCTTGAGTCTGGGCGTAAGTCACGTCATCGTCGGACACTCGGAACGCCGCCAATATTTCGGTGAGACCGACGACACGGTAAACCTGCGCCTCAAAACCGCATTAGAATCCGGCCTCACCGCGATCTGCTGCGTAGGAGAAGTCCTCGAAGAACGCGAAGCCGGCATGACCGACGATGTCTTGCGCCGCCAGTGCGTGCGCGCCTTCCATGCCATTTCCGCCAAGAAAGCCGCAAAATTAATCGTGGCCTACGAGCCGGTATGGGCCATCGGCACCGGTAAAACTGCCACGCCGGAGCTGGCGGCCGAGGCTCATGCGGTCATCCGCCGCGAAGCAACCGAAGTGTTCGGAGAAGAATTTGCCGCGCAACTTCGCATCCTCTACGGCGGCTCGGTGAAACCGGACAATGCCTCCGCCCTCATGGCGCAGGAGGAAATTGACGGTGCGCTAGTAGGCGGCGCATCGCTCGACCCAAAATCGTTTGCGGCGATCGTGAAATATTGAAGCGACTGAAGTGAAGTGTCGGCGAAGCCATGATCGTGAACTGTGAATTCGGCGTGATCTGATTTCATCGGAGGCTTGAACGTATACCATCCTCTGCTAAGATCGGCGCGCAAGGCTCTGCGCTCGAACGCCCGCGCTCAAAGATCCGGGCGATATTATCGCTGCCTGCTCCATGGACGTTCACCTCATCGACGGAACCTACGAACTGTTCCGCTACTTTTTCGCCGTACCCTCCGCAGCCGACATGGGCGGACAGGAAATTGGCGCGGTTCGCGGCGTGGTCAGTTCAGTCCTTTCGATGATCGAAGCGGGAGCCACCCATCTCGGCGTGGCCACCGATCATGTAGTCGAGTCGTTTCGCAACGACCTCTATCCCGGATACAAAACCAGCGAAGGCGTAGCTCCCGAGTTGCTCTCACAGTTCCCTATCCTCGAAGAAGCGCTCGATGCCCTGGGCGTCGTGGTGTGGCCGATGGTCGAGTTCGAAGCGGACGACGCGCTCGCTTCCGCCGCGGCCAAAGCCGCGCAGGACGAACGAGTGCACCAAGTCATCATCTGCACGCCCGATAAAGATCTCGCGCAATGCGTGATGGGCACACGGGTGGTTCAACTCGATCGACGCCGGCAGATTCTGCGCGACGAGGCTGGCGTAGTCCAGAGGTTCGGAATCCAGCCACAGTCCATCCCCGACTATCTCGCCGTTGTCGGCGACAGTGCCGATGGATACCCCGGCATCTCCGGATGGGGCGCCAAGGCGGCGGCTCTTACCTTGTCGCATTATCCGCACCTGGAGAATATCCCGAAGGACTGGCAGAAGTGGCATCCGTCCATCCGCAGGGCCCGCGCCCTTGCCGAGTCGCTGTTCACTGCGTGGGACGATGCGCTGCTCTATCGAACCCTGGCGACCCTGCGCCTGGACGCACCCGTCTTTGCAACCGTCGACGATCTTCGCTGGCAAGGACCGCATCTGAATTTTGAAGAATTCTGCCGTCGCCTAAAGGCGCCCAATCTGTTTCCTCGCGCAACGTCAGCCCAATCCAGCAGAGTCTGAGAAAACGGCGTCAAGAGGAACGGGCGTAGGAAGGATATCCAGAGTTAGTCTGATCTCCGCCATCCCCCTGGGAGGGGCCCCGGCACGACCTATGTTCGGTACAGCTCATTAACTTATTGAAGTGGATTTTTTACGTTGGCGACAAACGTGCCCGCTGTTCGACCACGCCTTCGCGCTCCAGCCCGGCCAGGGCGTGCGGAGCGGTCATCAAGCTTACTTTGCGCCTCTTTGCCAGTTTGCGCTCCGAGGCGACCGAGTCGCCTCGCTTCAACTGTGCCGATTCGATCTGCGTCCGGATCGCATTCTGGATGCGCTTGGACACTGGCGTGCTGTTGCGATATGTGGCGGGGCACGATAACATTAAGAGCACAGAGTGCCACGTGCGGCCCAAGTGCGTACGCTCGAAGGTACGGTTCACTAGTTGTTCGAAGCGACTGGCAGTTACAGGGGTTGGAGGAGCGTATCGATTGTAAGAAATCGGGGGAAAATCCGGTGCAGCCGGAAATGACCTCACCCGATGATCTTAAGAAATACTGATCGCTGAGAATTTTACAGAGTGCGGAAGTGGTGGAACTGGCAGACACACCATCTTGAGGGGGTGGCGCCGAAAGGCGTGGGGGTTCAAATCCCCCCTTCCGCACCAATTTTAAGGCTTTAGATTCGATCTGCTAATCGCGAGGCTCGTTTACGACGCAGC
>DATJSG010000010.1:0-6241 GCA_035504195.1 Terriglobales bacterium | reverse complement strand
CTCGGCCAGATCGGCGACCAGGCAAATCATTTCGAGGAGCAGGTTCAGGTTTGTTTTCTTTTTTGCGGAGACATCGACGAAAACGGTCTTGCCACCCCAGTCTTCGGGCACGAGTCCGCGATCGGCGAGTTGCTTCTTCACCCGATCGGGCAGCGCTTCGGGCTTATCAATCTTATTCACCGCAACAATGATCGGCACTTCCGCAGCGTGCGCGTGATCGATGGCCTCGAGAGTCTGCGGCATCACGCCGTCATCGGCGGCGACGACGAGAACGACAATGTCGGTTGCTTTCGCGCCACGGGCGCGCATCCGTGTGAACGCTTCGTGGCCGGGCGTGTCGAGGAATACGATCTCGCGCCCGTAGGCGGGAGAATCGGCGTCGGTAATGCGAACTTTATATGCTCCGATGTGTTGTGTGATTCCGCCGGCTTCGCCTTCGGCGACATTCGTAAGCCGGATGGCATCGAGCAGCGTGGTTTTGCCATGGTCGACGTGGCCCATGATCGTCACCACAGGCGGACGCGGCACCGGTTCCAACGCCGTTTCTTCGCTTGCACCCGCGGCGCCGTCAACGTCCTGAGCTGCTTGCTCTTCGAATGTGATCACGTTCGTATCGGCGCCGAAGAATCGTGCCATTTCGCTGGCGAGTTCGGCGTCGAGCGTCTGATTGATGGTCGCGAACACGCCGCGGGCCAACAGACGCGAAATCAAATCCTTTGCGCGGATGTCGAGTTTCTCGGCCAGATCTTTGACGCTGATGCCTTCTGTAATCGTGATATTGCGCGTGATCGGCGCGGGCTCATTCGAGACCACCATGCGCGGCGGCGGAACGTAGCCCTTCATCGGGCCTTCCTTTACGCCACGCGGAATGTACCGCTGTCCAGGACGCCGCGCAGGCGCTCCGGGACGGCTGCCGGGACGAACCGGTCCCGGTGGAGGCATCCCAGGACCAACCCCAATCGGACGCGCGCCCGCCGGCGCAGATCGCGTAGGATGCATAGGCCGACGCTCGCCGGGACGAAGCGGCGAACGCGGCGCACCCGCTCCCGGCCCTGCTGCCGGACGTGGGCGCTGAAAAATCGGCTGGCCGGGAACGGGACGTCCCGGAGCAGGACGCAGGCTCGACTGTCCGATTGGCACACCTGGTCGCGGCGGCGGAGCTTTGTATACGGGGCGCGGTCCGGTTTGCGGAACGATCATGCGCGGCGCTGGTGTTAACGGCGCGGTCGGAGCCGGAGGCGGAACCGGGCGCGGCGGCGCTGCTGGCGAGGTCGAAGCCGCAATAGTCGGAGTCGCGGGCGCGGGTGGAGCGGGAGGCGCAACCACCGCCGGTGGAACTGCGGGAGCCGGACGCGAGGGCGGCACAATGGGCTGAGGGACAACAGGAGCAGCTTTTTCGACGGCCGGCGCCGGGGCTGGCGGCTGCGGCGCTACAACGGGTCTTTCCGCTGAGGGAGCGACTACCGGCGGAGCTGCCGGAGTCACTACTGGTCTCGCCGGTGCAACGGCAGCCGGCGGCTTCGCTGCAATTGGCGGAGTTGCGGGTCGCGTTGGCGGCGGCACAGCCGGCCGCGCCGGCGGATGATCCACCGATTCCTTTTGCTGCGTGATGGCGCGCAGCACATCGCCGGGACGCGAGATGTGCGACAAATCGATCTTGGTCTTGATTTCCTGTTCCCCGCGTGATGGGTGGGCAGACTTCGCCATTGGCGCAGACGTCTCCCCCGTGCCGCGCAAGTGCGCTCGAACTTTTTCGGCTTCGTGTTCTTCGAGAGAGCTGGAGTGAGTCTTCTTCTCGGTGACTCCGACAATCGGGAGCACATCCAGAATGGCTTTGCTCTTGACTTCCAGTTCTCTTGCGAGATCGTTGATTCGAACCTTACTCATCCGCCCTTTCCTGTGCTCCGCGTTGTGCCTAGGTATTCATTGCAGCCTCACGGAGTCAGTTTGTTTGCACTCGCAGGTCATATCGATTGCTATGCCCGGTGCCATTATTCGGTTGATTCTGGAGCCGGCTGTTGTTCCGGCTCGCCTTGCGATTCTGCGCCTGCGGCTTCGGAGCCCTCGGCCGCTGGAGCTGGGTTATGATCTGGTTCGCCAACAGTCGTTTCTGTCGCAGCCGCTTCCGCAGCTTCCGCCGTGCTTTCGCTGGATTCTTCTGCGCCTTCTGCGGCGACGCCTTCCAGACTGGCGAAGTAATTATTGACTGCAAGACTGATTTTTTCCACCGTCTTCGGCCCGATGCCTTCAATGGCTTCGAGTTGCTCCGGCGTCATGTCGGCGAGAGCTTCGACCGTGGTCACGCCCGCCGCAGTCAGCTTCTCGACCACGCCTTCACCCAGCCCAGGAACATTCTCCAGCGGAGTCGTCGCCTGCGGAGCCATCGCGGCCATCTGCTGCTCGACTTCCTGCCGCTTTTCTTCTTCGCTCTTGATGTCGATCTTCCAGCCCAGCAGTTTCGCCGCGAGACGAACGTTCTGCCCCTTCTTGCCGATGGCAAGTGAAAGCTGGCTATCGTCAACCACAACCTCGAGGTGCTTCTCTGACGGATCGACCACCGTGACACGGCTGACTTTCGCCGGCTGCAACGCCTTTTCCGCGAACGTGACCGCATCTTCGTGGTACTCGATGATGTCGATCTTCTCTCCGCGCAACTCGCGGATGATCGACTGCACGCGCATTCCCTTCATGCCGACACAGGCGCCGACGGCGTCGACATCTTTGTCTTTCGACATGACGGCGATTTTCGTGCGTTCTCCCGCTTCGCGCGCAATGGCACGAATGACTACGGTCCCGTCATAGATCTCCGGCACTTCCGTCTGGAAAAGATGCTGCACCAGTTCCGGCGCCGCGCGCGACACCACCACGCCAGGACCCTTGCTGGCCTTCTCGACTCGGGCAATCACTACGCGCACACGTTCCGCGATTGCGAACGATTCCAGCCGCGACTGCTCCTTGCGCGGCATGCGCGATTCCGCTTTGCCGATATCGAAAATGACATCCGGGCCTTCGATCCGCTTCACCGTCGCATTGACGATCTCGCCGACGCGTCCGATGTATTCGTTGTAAACCGTGTCGCGCTCGGCCTCGCGCACTTTCTGGAAGATGACCTGCTTCGCCAGCTGCGCGGCGATGCGGCCGAGAATTCCCTCGGTGACTTTGGGAATCTGCAATTCCCCGCCGACTTCGAGCGAAGGATCGACCTTGCGCGCGTCTTCGAGCGTGACCTGCAGGTTCGGATCTTCGACCTGCTCCGGCGTCTCCACCACGGTCTTGACCGCAAAGGCGTTGATCTTGCCGGTTTCTTTGTCGAGCTTGGCGCGCAGGTTTTCCTGCGACTTGTAGTACTTGCGCGTGGCCATGACAATGGCGTCTTCCACCGCGCTCACTACAATTTGCGGATCAATGCCTTTTTCCCGGCTCAGTGCGTCGATCGTGTTGTAAAGCTCGCTAGCCATAAAAATCAGTTCTCAGTTGCCAGTACTTGTCATCCTGAGGCGGACGCTTCTTGTCCGCCGAAGGACCTGGGCGAGTCGCGCGAAGCGTCGCGCCGTTTGCGACGCAATGATCGCGCGTTTGGCTCGCATCCTTCATTCGCCGTCGCGCGGCTAGATTTCCGGCACCAAATTCGCCTTCTCCACGTTGGCGAATTCGATTTCAATTTTCTTGCCAGCGTCTGCGCCCATTTTCCTACTCGATTTGTGGCTGGCTACACTCAAATCGAGCGTCAGGCGGTCGTTCTCAAACTTTTCCAGCCGGCCTTCAAAATGCCGGTTGTTATTGACCGGCTGCCGCGTCATCAACTTCACGCGGCTCCCCACGAACCGTGCAAAATCCGCCGCCCTCGCCAGCTTGCGATCCAGTCCGGGCGACGAAACTTCCAGCGTGTACGACCCGCCTGGAACCACATCCTCTACATCGAGGATGGTGCCAAACTCGCGGCTGAAGTTGGCGCAATCTTCATGGGTGACGCCGTGCGTCGCGCCTTGCTCGCTGCCAGCCGCCGGCTTGTCGAGGAACACGCGCAGCATGCGCGCGCTGCCTCCGCCCAAAAACTCGATGTCGACGACCTCGAGGCCGCTGGAGGCGGCTACGCGCTCTGCAATCTCTCGTACCCGTTCGACAGCAAGCGCCATGAATCGATTGAGTTACAGGCGATGGCTCGCACCCCGCGGGACCTACAACGAAAAAGTGGGCTTGCGCCCACTGGTGTGCTTCGCCAAATGCCGGTACACAGCAGTTCCCGAATACTTAATATACGCCGGGGCAAGGGGAAAAGACAAACCGGGGAATTGCCTCGTCTTGGCACGTGCTACGGCCATTTTTCAGCATCACCTCGGCTCTGCCCGAGCTAGCAACCCTTGCAGCCGGTCATCCAACGAGTCCGACATTTTCTCCTCTTCCAGTACGCCATCGGCGTCGACCGTGAACGTCTTGGGGATCTCTTGTTTCATGCCAGAGGAGGTTATCCACATTCCTGCGACGGGGCCGCCGGGACCAATGGGGTGCTGGGCACTCCCTTCGAAATGAACGCCTACGCCAAACGCTCGCGCCAGCGGGCCGTTGAAGCCCTCCATGTACTGCAGCCCGGGGACTTCGTTTTTCTGCAGAAACGAACGCCACACCGTGGCATCGTAGTCGACGCTGACGCTCAGGAGTAGGAAGTGCGGGTTCTGGAACTTCTTCTCGATTTCCCGCAGATGCGGAAATGCGCGCCGACATACATCGCACGTCGTTCCCCAGAAGTACACCAGGGCAACTTTGCCGGCGAGGTCGCGGGTGGTCACGCGTTGTCCGTCTGATGTCAGGACGGCGAATTCCGGCACCAGGTTGGCGCGCGCCAGGTCCGGTTTCGCGATGAACTGCTGAGCGCGCCATCGTTTGAAATTCCCACTCGGAGTCATGGCGATGAACTTCTCAAACTGCGCCTTTGCTTCTTCGTCGTTATGCAATTGCGCAAGAGCTTTCCCATCGTCGAACACTACGTCGGGAAAACCCGGGTACAGGGAAATCGCCTTCGAAAATTCGTTGTGAGCGCGGCTGATCCAATCGTTCTGATGCTGGTCGATGCCTTCATTCATCAAAGCCATGCCAAGGTAGTAGTGCGCGACCGCCTGCTGCTTCGGCTCCTGCACCTCCGCGGCAAGTCCGGTAGCGCCATCCTCGACCGCTTTCCAGTTCTTGTGCGCAAGGCCGATCCGGACCATTTGCTCCTGGCAAGGTAAACAACGTCCCTGGTCCTTCTTATCTGCGTCCCGAAAGAACCAGAGCGCCGTGTCCTCCTCGTGTTTCTGCAAGTACTCGAGTGCCTGCTGGTAGCTCTTCTGGGCCTTCTTGTCCGTCGGGCCTTGGGGGGAATCCTGCGCAGAAAGAGGTACCGCTAAGCAGATAAGAAATAGCGCGGCGAAGACGGGACGCATGGCGAACCTCCCGGGGAAAGCGGAAGAAAGTTATCACACGATGTCGTTCGCTGGAAGTGATCGGAGTCACCCAATCTCATATCTGCAAAAATGAGAACGCAGCTGACGCAGAAAACTACGGCCCGGACTCCGTAAGTCCGGGCCGCATGTTCTTACTTTGCCAACGCTCCGATGTTTACTCTTCACCAACCAGAGCGTTGATCAGGCCCTGGCCGTTCGGGCTGCCCCATCCAGTCACCAGGTCATAGCCAGTCACAGCCGAGTAGCTGCCTGACTTGCCGCTGGTGATATCGTGAAAGTCGGTATCGTAGCTCGAACTGACACCAAACGAATATAGATACGGATCAATGAACCCCAGCGTCGAATAGCCGTCGGCCTTCAACTGCTGGTTCACCAGCGCAATGTATCCCGCCCACATCGGCGTGGCAAAGCTGGTGCCGCCATACTCGTTGGCTGTGCAGGTGGTCTGGTCTGCGCAAACGTAAAACGTGAAGTTTGCGTTGGCTGACACGTCAGGTCCGTTGCGATATGTCGTCGACCCCTTGTTGCTGGAGTTGATCACGCCCGCAAGTTTCTGCCACGACGGAATCGCGATTTTGTCCGGCGAGATCCCGCCGCCGCTGTCGCTCCATGCCGTCTCCGACTTCCACGCACCGGCCGCGCTCGCCGTCGTCAGGTCTGTGCCGCCGACCGACACGACGTTGGCGTCGTCCGCAGGCCAAGCTTCATTTCTCCGCGACCAGGTCGAGCTGTCGCCTGACGCAGCAAAGAAATTTTGTCCCTGCGCCGCCATTTTTTCGAAGTAGGGATCGAGGGTGGAT
>DATJSG010000009.1:0-13345 GCA_035504195.1 Terriglobales bacterium | reverse complement strand
TCGACTACATCCAAATCCGCGAGAAAGATCTCTCCGCGTGCGAACTGGAGTCTCTTGCCCGCGATGCCGTGCGTATTGTAGGCAAACTGAGAACCGAGAACCGACAACTGAGAACTCGCCTGTTAATCAATTCCCGCACCGACATTGCGCTGAGTGTCTCCGCGGATGGCGTTCATCTCCGTTCCGACGATATTTCTCCCGAAGACGTCCATGGGATTTGGAGAAAGGTTTATGCGGGGACAGCTGAGTTCCCTCAAAGGCATGCTCTGAACGATCAACCAGTGATCGGCGTCTCCTGCCACAAACCAGAAGAAGTTGCCGCAGCAAAAACCAGCGGAGCCAGATTCGCCGTCTTCGCCCCCGTATTTGAAAAGAAAGGCGTCCCTGACACGCTGCCGGCTGGTCTGGCCCAACTCTGCGAAGCCTGCAAAATCGATATCCCAGTTCTCGCCCTGGGCGGGATCACCCTGGCAAACTCCTCTTCCTGCTTCGAAGCCGGAGCCGCCGGCATCGCCGCCATCCGCCTGTTTCAGGAAAATAACATCGCCGAGATTGTCGATTCGCTGCACTAAACGAACAGCCCGGGCTTTCGACCCTCGGAGCGGCTCCCGTGCTTTACTAGCCCCTACTCGCTAACCACTCGCACAACCGCTGATAGACTCAACTTATCGATGATGTCACCTTCCACCACAACCGAGCCTTCCTCGCTCGCCCTCGAGCCCAAGCTCGTCGAGATCCCCGCCGGGTGGTTCCTCATGGGATCCGACTCCGGCCAGGACTGTGAACGCCCTGTCCACCGTGTCTGGGTCGATTCCTTCTTTATGGCTGCCACGCAAGTCACGAACGCGCAGTACGGAGAATTTCTCCGCGCAACCGGAACGCATCCTCCGCCGTTCTGGCAAGATCCCAACTTCAATCATCCCGAGCAGCCAGTCGCTGGACCTTCCTGGCACGAAGCCGTTCGCTATTGTGAATGGCTGAGCCATCAAAAAAGACACCGCTTCCGCCTGCCCACCGAAGCTGAATGGGAATACGCCGCCCGTGGCGGCCTCGAACAAAAGCAGTTCCCCTGGGGAGACGATCCGCCGCAATCTCTGCCGGACTACGTCACGCGGTGGCAAACCGGCCCGGAGCCCGTCGCGCGCTATGCTCCAAACAGTTTTGGCCTGTACGACATCGGCGACAATGTCCACGAATGGTGCAGCGACTGGTACGACCCGAACTATTACGCGGTCTCGCCCAACCGCAACCCGCAAGGCCCGCAGCAATGTCCGTCGAAGCCCGCCCGCAAATCCTCCCGCGGAGGCTCTTGGCGCCACCACATCAAAGTTGCCCGCTGCTCGGCCCGCTCCAGCATCCCCCCAGATTTCCAATACGCGGACTACGGATTCAGAGTCGCGTGCGATTCAGTAATTGTGTAATTTGGTAATTGAGTAATTGGAACGGCGGATGGTCCGGTTTTTCAATTACTCAATTACTCAATTTCACAATCGCTCAATTCTATGTTCGCTCCCGATCTTCTCCACTCAAAGCGCATCCTCATCACCGGCGGAGGCACCGGTCTCGGCAAAGGCATGGCTGCCCGTTTCCTCGAACTCGGAGCCACCGTCTACATCTGTGGCCGCCGCGAAGAAGTTCTCAAAGCTGCCGTCGCCGAACTCGCCGTCAAAGGTCCGATCCACGCGATCTCCTGCGACGTCCGCAGTCTCGACGCAGTCGAACACATGATTGATGAAATCTGGGATGCCGGCCCACTCGACATCCTCGTCAACAATGCCGCGGGGAACTTCATCTCCCGCACCGAAGATCTTTCCCCCAACGCGTGGCAATCCGTCATCAATATCGTTCTCATGGGCACTCTCAATTGCACCATGGCCTGCGGCCGCCGCTGGCTCAACTCCAAGCACAAAGCCACCGTCCTCAGCATCTCGGCGACCTACGCCCCTGTCGGCTCTGCTTATGTAGTTCCTTCGGCCGTTTCCAAAGCCGGTGTCGAAGCTCTCATGCGCAGTCTCGCCGTCGAGTGGGGAGACCGCGGCATCCGCATGAACGCGATCGCGCCCGGCCCGATCCCCACGCAAGGAGCGTTCTCCCGTGTGCTCCCGCATCCCGGTCTTGAGCAGCTCGCACTCCACCGCAATCCTCTCCACCGCTTCGGTACCGTCGACGAGTTGGCCAATCTCGCGGCGTTTCTTGTGAGTGACAACTCCGGCTACATCAACGGTGAGGTCATCCGCATGGACGGCGGAGAATTCCTCCAAGGAGCGGGCGAGTTCAGCAATCTCGGGAAAGTTCTAACCGACGAGGACTGGGAGTCACTGAAACCTCGCAAGGGGCAGGGTACCTCGCCCTCGCAAACTTTCAGGAAGTAGTTTTCTTGATAGGACTTTACCGAACTTTACTCAGCAGATCGGCTCGGGCAGCAACTTTCCCTGCCCAGCCGAGTTTTTTTCCTATGAACTGACACTGCAATTGAACCGCTCGGAGGGCGTTATGCGGACGAGATGTGCTCTCTTTACGATTGCGATCGTTCTGTTTGCGTCTAGCTTTCGCATCGCCAAAACAGCCAAAACAGCGAAGCCAGCGCCTCCTCCATCTCACATTCCTGCGCAAATCCTCTCCGCGAAATCTGTTTTCATTTCATACGCTGGAATTGACGATCCCTACACCTCGTTACAAGTGCCGAAGTTTGCCGGCGGAGACCCAAACGGCATCTACGACCAGTTCTATGACGCCGTGAAGAACTGGGGACGCTATCAGTTGGTCTCCGCTCCCGCAGACGCCGATCTGGTGCTTGAGATTTCAGTCCACGACACGCCGCGAGTCAATCCAATTCTGCACTTGCGCGTGCTCGATCCTAGGTCCAAGGTCGAGCTCTGGGCATTCTACGAGACTCTTGCAATGTCGCCGCAAGGATGGGACAAAACTCTGGGAAAGATTGTCGGCGATCTCCAACTCATCGCCACTCAAATTCCAGTTGCCAGTAAGTGAAAGATCTTCGAGAGAGATTCTCGCAATCACTTGCGATCTTTTGCCGGCATCACAATCGCCTTGAGCAGCATGTTTACCAGGCTCAAGACGATCGCTCCGATGAACGCGGCGAAGAATGTGCTCACGTGGAATCCAGGAGACAGCAGCGCCGAAGCCAGCTCCAGCATCAGCGCGTTAATCACGAACCAGAATATGCCCAGCGTGATCAGCGTTAGCGGAAACGTGACGACCTTCAGCACGAATCCAATGGTCGCGTTGATGAACCCGATCACGAGCGCCGCGACCAGCGCCGCAACCGCGCCATGCACGGTGATCCCGATCCCGAGTTGCGCCACGATCCAAACCGCCAGCGCGCTCAATACCCAGTTCAAAAGCAGCCGCATATTGGTTCCTCGCTGTCCGTCAAACTATAAGCCCTAAGCTCAAACTTGTCATTCGAGCGCGAACCCCGGGTGACTCATGAATCCGGGTGGCCCACCCTACGCGATTTTCGTAGGGTGGGGCGTTTGGTGATTCCTGACAATAGTTCCTTCCACAACCGAATCTGCCCCCAGGTCACACACAATAAAATTTTCGCCGACGTGTCGCGGCTCGTCGCGCTCCTACTGTAAACTACGCAATCCGACTTCAAGGAGGAGACTCAATGCCCGATCCCGCACTCAGCGGATCCGAATTCAAAAAGCAACTGCGCGCCGGACAGCCCAAGATGGGCCTGTTCCTGAACGCGCACAGCCCCACCGTCGCCGAACAACTCGCCTACAGCGGATACGACTGGCTGCTCGTCGATACGCAACACGGCCCAATGGGCTACGAAAAACTTTCCGCCATGCTCAGCGGCATCTCGAACGGGGGCGCGAAATCGCTCGTGCGCGTTGGCGGATACGACGACCGCCCCGGCATCCAGCAGGCGCTCGACATGGGCGCTGACGGCGTCCTCATCCCATACATCAACACCGCCGAAGAAGCACGCCAAGCCATCAGCTGCACAAAGTATCCCACGGTCGGCACGCGCTCGGTCTACTTTCCGCAGCGCAGCATGAACCGAGCCGGACTCCTCGGCTACGCTGGCAGCTGGAACAACGAGGGCATTGTTGCCCTGCAGGTCGAGACCGCTTCCTGCATCGAAAATATTGCCGAAATCGCCGCCGTTCCCGGCGTCGACATCCTCTTTCTCGGGCAAAACGATCTCTGCATGTCGATGGGCCTCTACAACAAGTACGAGTTCCCGCACATGTATACCTCGCCCGAACTCGACGCCGCCACCAAAAAGCTCATCGACCACGCCCGCAAGAACAACGTCATCCTCGGTCTGTTTCTCTTCGGTACTTCGCGCGTCGGAGAATTTCTCGAAAAGGGATTTACCTTCATCAGCATCGGCAACGATCTGCATCACGTCCTCACCCAAGCGGGAGCCTACGTCGCCGACATGGAAAACATCGCCAAAGAAAAAGGAAAGAACTGGAAGCGCCGTTCCACCGCCCTCTTTTAGAAAAGAGATTCGAGGTGGGTGGCCCACCCTACGTGCTTTTCGTAGGGTGGGAATTTTTTTCGTCCCTCGATTCAAGACCTCTGTGTTACCTTCCTTCCGTCCTTCAAGTAAAATCAAAACTCCCCCATGCAATTTCTGACCGAAATAGAAGCCCGCGTCCTCGGATCTCTGATTGAAAAAGACATCACTACCCCCGATTACTACCCGCTATCGCTGAACGCTCTTGTCAATGCCTGCAACCAGAAGAATAACCGCGACCCCGTGATGTCGCTCGACGAAAGCGCAGTCCGCGATGCTCTCAGCACGTTGCAGGAGAAGCGTCTAGCCGGACCAGCCAGCGGCGCCGATAGCCGCGTCACGAAATACGAGCATCGCCTGCAGGAAGTCTTCAATTTCGACCGCCGCGAAATCGCCATCGTGTGCGTCCTGCTTCTTCGCGGCCCGCAGACTCCGGGAGAACTTCGCAGCCGCACCGACCGCATGTATCGCTTCGAAGCTCTCGAGGATGTCATCTCCACGCTCGATCGTCTCGCTCAGCGCGAGCCGTCGCTCGCCAGCATCCTTCCTCGCCAGCCCGGGACAAAAGAATCCCGCTACACACATCTGTTCTCAGGAGAACCGCCCGAGCAGCCTGCATCCCCAATTGCGCGAGCATCCTCGCCCGACGCTCCCTCATCCGCAGACCGCATATCGAACCTTGAAGAAGAAGTCGCTCGTCTGCGGACAGAACTCACAGAAGTCCAACAACAACTGGCCGCATTCCGGAGACAGTTCGAATGAATGCTCCCATCGCAATCGACGACTACAATCTGCGCTGGCCCGAGCGATTCGAATCCATCCGCGACCGTATCGCTCCCGCCTTGGGACCGATCGCCGCAGCCATCGAACACATCGGCAGCACTGCCGTCCCCGGACTCGCCTCCAAACCCATCATCGATCTCGACGTACTGTTGAGATCCGATGCCGACCTTCCGGCCGCGATCTCCAAGCTCGGAGCTCTCGGATACGAACATCGGGGCGATCTCGGCGTCTCCGGCCGCCATGCGTTCAAAGCCCCCTCCCACGACGTACAGCACCATCTTTATGTCTGCCTCCCGAGCGCCGAGGAGTATTCCCGTCACATCGCCTTCCGCAACCATCTGCGCGCTCATCCCAAGGACGCGAACGTCTACTCCAGCCTGAAGCGCAGTCTCGCCCAAAGATTTCCCCTCGATCGCGACGCCTACACGCACGCCAAAACGCAGTTTGTGCAGGAGATCCTCCGCCGCACCAAGACCACGGAACCTTCCGCTAAAGCCGCACGTACAATGAATTAGAAGGAGGTCTCCGCATGTTCACGTTTCTTCTTTGGTGCCTTCTGTTCGTTCTGTGCTGGCCTCTGGCCCTGCTTGCTCTCATCGCCTACCCGTTCATCTGGCTGTTCTTGCTGCCCTTCCGCATCGTGGGAGTCGCAGTCCACGGCGTTCTTGAAGTCATCTATCTAGGCATAACACTCCCCTTCCGTTTGTTAGCCGCCCCGTTCCGGATCTAGACCGCGTTAAGATTCGCGTTTTGTCATCCTGAGCGAAGCGAAGGATCCCTACGCCGTCGCAGACTCTAAGACAGGTCCCCACCTTTTCCACCAGAGCAAGTTGGTGTAGCCTCAAAGAACGCCGCCGTCCTCAGGAGGCTTGAATGCGTCGCCGCGAATTCCTCATCCGCACCGCCACCGCCGCCGGAGTTGCCTGGCTCTCTTCGAAATCGATCCTGACCGCTCTCGCCGAGCAAACTCTTTCGCAAAAATTCTCCGCCTCCGACACCGTCACTCTCGGCCACACCGGCATCAAGACCAGCCGGCTCGCGATGGGCACCGGCACAGTCGGCTCCGGACATCATTCGCACCAGACCGCCCTCGGCATCAAAGGCCTCTCCGACCTTCTCCTCAACGGATACGATCACGGTCTCCGCTTCTTCGACGCCGCTGACTCCTACGGAAGCCATCCGCACGTCGCCGAAGCGTTGAAGCATGTGCCTCGCGACAAAGTCACCGTCCTCAGCAAATCTTGGGCGCGCGATCCCGCCGAAATGCGCTCCGATCTCGACCGCTTCCGCCGCGAACTCGGCACCGACTATCTCGATATCTGCCTGATGCACTGCCTCACCGAGGCTGACTGGACCGATCGCTACAAAGGCGTCATGGACGTCCTCTCTGAAGCCAAGCAGAAGGGAATCATCCGCGCGCACGGCTGCTCGTGCCACACGATCGAAGCGCTCCGCGCCGCGGCGAAATCTCCCTGGGTTGAAGTCGATTTCGCCCGCGTGAATCCCATCGGCGCCTACATGGACGCCGATCCCGCAACGGTCATCAGTGTTCTGAAAGAAATGAAGGCGGCAGGCAAGGCGGTCGTGGGGATGAAAATCCTGGGCCAGGGCACATTGCGCAACCGCCAGGACGAAGCTATCAAGTCCGCGCTGTCGCTGGGTATTCTCGATGCCTTCACCATCGGGGCCGAAAGCAAGCAGGAACAAGAAGACCTGATCCGAAGAATCGCCGCCGCCTGAGTTTGAAACCAGAGAGTTGGAAATGTAAAAGACAGTGTGCTATTGCACTGGTTGCACCTCCCTTGTCGCGCTGTTTGCGACAGGGTGGGGCTTTTGACTTTGACTGTGATTTTGACTTGCCTAGCGACTACCGCGAAAGCGGCGAAAGAATATCCGTAAGAAGAAAGACTATCCCTCCATTACCTTCAATCCCGAACTCACCATCAAACGCGCCTCAGTCGCGTGCTGGACATCCTCCACCTTCAATCCAGGAGCAATCTCCTCCAGCACCAACCCATCGCGAGTCACGCGGATATACGCCATCTCGGTCGCAATCGTATCGACCACCCGCACTCCAGTCAGCGGCAGCGTACATCTCTTCAAGATCTTCGGAGCTCCCTCGCGCGTCGTATGCTCCATCGCCACCACAACGCGCCGCGCTCCAGCCACCAGATCCATCGCGCCGCCCATGCCCTTAACCATCTTTCCGGGAATCATCCAGTTCGCAATACTCCCCGTCTCATCCACTTCCATCGCGCCCAGCACGCTCAAATCGATGTGCCCGCCCCGGATCATCGCAAACGAATCCGCGCTCGAGAAATACGAAGTCCCAGGCATCTCACTCACAGTCTCTTTCCCGGCATTAATCAGATCCGGATCTTCCTGCCCATCGATGGGATAAGGGCCAATCCCCAGCATCCCGTTCTCCGACTGCAGCGTGACGGTCATTCCCGCAGGCACATGATTCGCAATCAGCGTAGGCATGCCGATCCCGAGGTTGACGTAGAATCCGTCGCGCAACTCCCGCGCAATTCGCTTCACAATCCGCTCGCGCTTTTCCGTATCTTTGCCAACTTTATTCATTGCTTTTTCTGAGTACTGAGTACTAGCTTGCCTTCCTCACCGTCCGCCTCTCAATCCGCCGCTCATACAACTCACCCTGGAAAATCCGTTTCACATAAATCGACGGCGTATGAACCGCATCGCCATCCAACTCACCAACCTCAACCAGATGCTCGACCTCCGCAATCGTCACCTTCGCCGCTGTCGCCATCATCGGATTAAAATTCCGCGCCGTCTTCCGATAAATCAGATTCCCCGCTTTGTCGCCCTTCCAAGCCTTCACGAAAGCAAAGTCGGCACTGAGTCCGCGTTCCATCACATACAATCGCCCATCGAACTCGCGCGTCTCTTTTCCCTCCGCAACAATCGTCCCCACGCCCGTAGGCGTATAGAACGCTGGAATCCCCGCACCGCCGGCGCGAATCCTCTCCGAGAACGTCCCCTGCGGAACCAGCTCCAGCTTGATCCGTCCGTTCAGCACCATGTCTTCCAGCAACTTGTTCTCGCCAACATACGTGCCAATGTGATGCACGATCTGCCCCGCCGCCAGCAGCAGCCCGTTGCCGACACCGTCGATCCCAACGTTGTTGCTGATCGTGTGCAGATTTTTGGCGCCTTTTCGCACCAGCGCACGGATCAGGTTCTCCGGCATCCCGCACAGCCCGAACCCGCCGATCATGATCGTCGCGCCATCAAACACATCGCGAATGGCCTCATCCGCATTGGCCACAACTTTGTTCATAGCGAAGGAGATTCTAAATCAATTGTTGAATTTTGATTGTTGATTGTTGAATTTGAGCGTCTCGATGGAATGTGATGAGGGAGGTCTTTACTTAACAATCAAAAATCAACATTCAACAATTTCTTTTCTTTCTAAGTGCGTGCGCCTGCTCAAATTCCACCGCCAGTTCACGCGTCGCCAGATTCTCCCGGATATGGGCTAGCCTCTGTTCCACCTTCCAAAGCGCATCCTCAAGATTCTTCCTATTGCTGATCGCCACATCCCGCCACATCGAATACGGACTCGCCGAAATCCGCGTCATCTCTTGCAGCGCGCGTCCGCCAGCCGGCAATAGGGGAGCCTCCGACCCAAACTCCTCGACCAACGCCGCCGCCAGCGCCGTCGACATCATCTGCGGCACGTGGCTGATCCACGCGCATAACCGATCGTGCTCGTCCGCCGGAAGCACCGCGATCCGCGCCCCGATCGCGTCAATCCATCCTGCAAACTCCGCGAACAAACCTTCGTTAAGATTCTGATCGGGTAGAGGAGTCAGAAACCACACCGCCCTCTCGAACAAATCCGCATCCGCATAATCCACTCCGCTCAATTCCTTTCCCGCCATCGGATGCCCCGCCAGAAATCTTTTCCCCGCAGTTTTACCAAACACCTTCAGGGCTCGCTCCACGACCGCGGCCTTCGTGCTTCCGACATCGGTCAGCAATGCTTTTGGTGAAAGTGTCGGGCCGACTCGCTCAATCAAATCCACAATCGCCAGCACCGGAGTTGCCAAGACAACCACCTGGCTCCCGCGCACCGCATCCCCGGGATTCGGCGATCCATCATCGACTGCCCCTCGATTCCGCGCACGCTCGAGCGTCGCCTCGCGATCGCATCCCACAATCCGCCCGGCAAATTTCTTCTTCCGCAGCGCCAGCCCAAGCGACCCACCAATCAGCCCGGTCCCGATGATCGTGATTTGCCGAATCGACATAAAAAATTTCGTAATTGGATAATTTAGTAATCGGGTAATTTAAAACCGAGCTGTATCTTAGAATGACGAGCTGGAAGCAGCTTTCTTTTTCTTGTGTGCAAATGGCCCGTGTTTGCGGATTGAGAATAGGGATGCCTCTGGAATTTTTGTTGCGCGGCTAATTGCGGGTATCGGGTTCCCGTTCAGCGCTAAATGCACCGCATCGAGTACTCTCTTTTCTCCAATTCTTGCTATTCCTGCCCAGTCGACGTTTTTCATGGCCTCCCCATTTCACTCAACCGGAACTGACGATGTCTTCAAATTACAAAATTACCCGATTACCCAATTACGAGATTCTTCTTCCCACCGCCGGCGCAATCATCCTCAACTCGTCCATCAACTTGCTGAATTGCTCCGGAAACAGCGACTGCGCTCCATCCGACAACGCCTTATCCGGATTGCAATGCACCTCAATCAGCAGCGCGTCCGCTCCCGCCGCCACCGAAGCCCGCGCCATCGGAGCAACCTTGTCGCGCCGCCCCGTGCCATGCGAGGGATCCGCTGTCATCGGCAAATGCGACAGCTTGTGAATGATCGGAATCGCCGAAATATCCATCGTGTTTCGCGTATATGTCTCGAATGTCCGAATTCCACGCTCGCACAGGATCACGTCGTAATTCCCACCCGCCATGATGTACTCCGCCGAGAGCAGCAATTCTTCGAAAGTCGCTGCGATGCCGCGCTTCAGCAGCACGGGTTTGCGCACCTTCCCCAGCTCTCGCAGCAGATTGAAGTTCTGCATATTCCGCGCGCCGATCTGCAGGATGTCCACATACGGCAGCATCAGCGGAATTTGTGATATTTCCATCACCTCGCTGATCACCAGCAGCCCAAATTTTTCTCCCGCCTCGCGCAACAACTTCAGCGCTTCTTCCCCGTGTCCCTGAAACGAATACGGAGAACTCCGCGGCTTGAACGCCCCGCCGCGCAGGACTTTTGCGCCGGCCCTCGCCACAGCCTCGGCCGTCGTAAAAAGCTGCTCGCGCGATTCGACCGAACATGGCCCGGCCATCACGATCACTTCATTTCCGCCGACGCCAACCCCATTCGCCAGCTTCACGATCGTTCCCTCCGGACGAAAACTTCGTCCCGCCAGCTTGTACGGGGAACTTATCCGGTGCACCTCCTGCACACCCGGCAGCAACTCCAGAATGCGGATGTCGAAATCAACATTCGCCCCGACCGCTCCAAGCACGGTCATGCGCGCCCCGGTCGACCGGTGCACTTCAAATCCCATCTTCACCAGGTGCTCAATCACCTGTTGTATCTGCGCCTCGTCGGCGCCTTCCTGCATGGCAACAATCATGGGAATCCTTTAGCAATGAGCAAGGGCAGTGAGCGATGAGCTATGAGCAAACCATTATGGCGTGCTCAAAGCTCATTGCTCAGAGCTCATTGCTCTCAGTCATTCACATCCGACTCCAATTCCGTCCCCGACTCCACCGCTTCCGGATGCGGCACAATTTCTTCCTTCTGGATATTCCGCATCACGTCGATGATCCGCTCATAAATCCGCACCAGATCCCGCCCCGGCAGAGGACCCGGATTCGCCCCTTGTACGTTCTCAAACACAATCCGCTCCCGGTCCGGCTCATAGATTGGCAGGGACGTATTCCGTTTCAGCTTCCCGATCTCGACCGCAGCCCGCGCCCGCTCGCTCAGCAGCGCCACCAGCTTCCGGTCCAGCTCATCAATTTTCTTACGCCAATCCTCGATATCCATAAGAGCCCAAAAATGCGCGGAGTACTAAAATCCCGCTGCGGGTGCCCCATTTCTCCCGTTTTTTGGGAGAAGTGGGGATTTTAATTTTCAACTCTCCGGTACACTCACCGCGCCGAAACAGAAATCTCAGCCGTCAGCCCCCGCACAAACTCTCCCACCGCCGCCGCTTCCCGCCCCTTGTTGCGTTCGATCGTCTCCACAATCGCACTTCCGACGACAACCGCATCCGCGAATTCTCCAACCTCTGCAAACTGCGCTGCCGTCGAGATCCCAAATCCCAATGCAATCGGCAGCTTGGTCACGCGACGCAGCCGCTTCACCAGCTTCCGCGCATCCTCCGCCAGTTGCTGCCGCTGGCCCGTGACTCCAGTCCGTGACACCGCGTATACGAATCCGCGCGAAGCCTCCGCAATCCTCTTCAGCCGCTCATCCGGAGAAGTCGGCGCCGCCAGAAATACCGGAGACAGATCATGCTCCCGCATCGCCCGCAAATAATCTCCAGCTTCTTCGACCGGCAGATCGGTCACGAGCACGCCGTCGACTCCCGCGGCCCGCGCGACCTTGCAGAATTTCTCCAAGCCCATTCGCAGAATCGGATTTAAATACGAAAACACAATCAGCCCGGTCGATTGCGCCTGCTCGCGAATCTCGGCTGCGAGAGTGAGCACCTGCCCGAGCGACGTCCCGTGCTTCAGCGCCCGTTCGCTGGCTCGCTGGATTACCGGACCGTCCGCCACCGGATCGCTGAACGGCACGCCCAACTCAATCACATCCGCCCCAGCCGCAATCGCCGCTAACACGATCTCGCGCGTAGTCGTGACATCCGGATCTCCGCATGTAACATACGCCACGAACGCCGGCTTCTTGTAGAAAGTAAGAGGCATAACTATTGAGTCATTGAGTGATTCAGTCATTGAGCCATTTAACTGACTGGAGACCAATGTTGGCTTGATCGGTCTTTGGCTCAATTACCCGATGGCGAAATGACTCAATCGCTCAATCATCAATCGATCTTCAGGTTCTCCCGCAATATCCCGACGTCCTTATCGCCGCGCCCTGAAATATTCACAATCACGACTTCGGACTTCTTCATCTTCGGAGCGCGCTTGATCACCTCCGCAACCGCATGCGCCGACTCCAACGCAGGAATGATCCCTTCCGTCCGCGCCAAAGTTGTCGTCGCTTCGAGCGCCTCGGCGTCAGACGCCGGCACATACTCCGCGCGTCCCGCATCGCGCAACGCCGCATGCTCCGGCCCGATCGATGGATAATCCAGCCCCGCCGACACCGAATGCGTCAGCGCAATCTGCCCGCCCGAATCCTGCAGCACATACGAATACGTCCCCTGCAGCACACCCGGAGACCCTCCACGAAACCGAGCCGCATGATCACCCAGCGCCTCGCCTCGCCCACCGGCCTCCACGCCGATCAACTGAACTTTTTTATCCTTAATAAACTCGTAAAACACTCCAATCGCATTCGATCCGCCGCCCACGCACGCAATCACCGCAGCCGGCAGTTTCCCCTCAGCTTTCAGAATCTGCGCCCGCGCCTCGCGCCCAATCACGCGATGAAAATCCCTCACCATCGTCGGATACGGATGTGCCCCCAGCACGCTCCCCAATAAATAATGAGTCGTCCGGACATTGGTCACCCAGTCGCGCATCGCCTCATTGATCGCGTCTTTCAGCGTTCGCGATCCCGAATTCACCCCGCGCACCTCAGCCCCGAGCAGCCGCATGCGGAACACATTCAACTCCTGCCGCCGCATGTCCTCGGTGCCCATGTAAACAACGCATTCGAATCCCAGCAGCGCGCACACGGTCGCCGTAGCCACGCCATGCTGCCCCGCACCCGTCTCAGCGATCACGCGATGCTTGCCCATTCGCTCAACGAGCAGACCTTGCCCCAGGCAGTTGTTGATCTTGTGCGCCCCCGTATGCAGCAGGTCTTCGCGCTTCAGATAAATTTTCGCTCCGCCTAACTTCTCCGTAAGCCGCCGCGCAAAAAACAACGGCGTAGGCCG
>DATJSG010000008.1:0-9868 GCA_035504195.1 Terriglobales bacterium | reverse complement strand
TCGTACTTGTCGCGTTCGAAGCCGAAGGAGCCGGCCATGCCGCAGCAGCCGGGAGCGGGAGACTGGAAGTCGACGCCAAGGCGGCGCAGGAGCGACTCTTCGGCGGTCATTTTCATGATCGATTTGTGATGGCAGTGGCCGTGGAGCAGGGCTTTACGATTGAGTTGAGGGAGTTCGGCGCCGGAGATGAGCTCTTGTTCGAGAAACTCGCTGAGCAGGAAGGTTTGTTGGCTCAGGGCATGAGCGCGCTCGTCGTGGGGGAAAAGATTCGTGAGTTCGTCGCGGAAAACGGCGATGCAACTTGGCTCGAGGCCGACGATGGGAATGCCAGCTTCGATTTCAGGTTCAAGTGCGTCGAGGATTTCGAGCAGCAGCCGCTGAGCGCGGTCGAGCATACCGAAGTCGTAGAGCGGGCGTCCACAGCAGAGGTGGGCTTGCGGGACGCGGACGCGGAAGCCGGCGGCTTCGAGGACTTCGACTGCCGCGCGAGCGATGTGGGGCGAGAAATAGTTGTTGAAGGTGTCGGGCCAAAGGAGGACGTCGGGGGCATCGCGCTCCTGTGAAAAATCCCCACTTCTGGCAACACCGGCCAGACGTGGGGCACCCCATTCCGATTCGTAACTGCGAGAAGAATCCCACGCTCGCCGCGCTTCGCGGGGTGGACCAGCGCGCCATCCGGCGAAAACCGCGCCGGATGGGGGCTCCGGTTGAATGCGTCCGCTCCTACATGAGCGGAACCACTCCTTGAATGTGTGCGGCGTGAATGGGGGGATGGTGCGCTGCAGCGGAATACCCGCGAGTAGCTTTGCGATCTCGCGCAGGAACGGGAGCTGTGTGGTCAAGTTCGCTAGGCCGGGAGCATTCGACGCGAGGCGCGCCCAGAGATCAATGTTGCCGAAGGCGTAGGCGCTGATGGGGCGCACGCGGCCTTGGTAATAGTGAGATAAGAATTCTGCCTTGTACGTGGCGACATCAACGCGAGTGGGGCAGTCGCTCTTGCATCCTTTGCAGGCCAAGCAGAGATCGAGGGAGCGCTTCACTTCTTCGCTGCGCCAGCCGTCGCGAATGATTGCATCGTGTCGAGTCGGAGCCTGCGTCATCTCCCAGAGCAGATGGGCGCGGCCGCGAGTGGAGTGTTCTTCTTCGCGGGTGGCGCGATAGCTGGGGCACATTACGCCGCCTTCGTCGCGTCGGCATTTGCCGACTCCCACGCAGCGCAAGGTTGCGCCAGCGAGACCGCCTTGGTCGTCAGGAAATTGGAAGTGCGTTTTCGGCTGCCATGGCGCGTAGTTCGCATCCAGGCGCAAGTTTTCGTCGATCTTGTAGGGATCGACGACTTTGCCGGGATTCATTTTCCAGTCGGGATCCCAGGCGGATTTGAATTTTCGAAAAGCCTCGACTAATTCCAGACCGAACATTTTCGGCAGGAGTTCGGCGCGGGCTTGTCCGTCGCCGTGCTCGCCGGAGAGCGATCCGCCGTAGCTGACGACGAGGTCGGCGGCTTCTTCGACGAAGCGGCGGAATTGGGCAATGCCTTCGCTGGATTTGAAATCGAAGCTGAGACGATTGTGGACGCATCCGTGGCCGAAGTGGCCGTAGAACGAGCCTTTGTAACCGAAGGCGTTGACGAGTTTGCGCAGATCGCGGAGATATCCGCCGAGTTTTTCAGGGGCGACCGCGGCGTCTTCCCAACCCTCCCAGGCCATGGGCTCGCCGGGAACGTAGGAGGTAGCGCCAAGACTTGATTCGCGAATTTCCCAGACGCGCTTGGCCTGCGGTCCGGAATAGAGCGCGACCTTCGGCGGATTGGGAGCGCGAGCCAGTGATTGCATCAGGCCGAGGGCTTGGGCTTCCGCTTCGGAGAGAGTCTGGCCGCCGAATTCGACCAGCAGCCATCCCGTGCCTTCGGGCAGGAGCGCCAGGCCTTCGGGATTGAGATTTTTCGCGCGGGTGCAGGCGACAAGAATGTCGTCGAAGCCTTCGAGGCCGATGGGCTTGTGCTGCAGGATCTCGGGGACGCGGTCGGCGCATTCGTAGATGTTAGGGAATCCGAGCACGAGCAGGACGCGCGCGGGAGGACTTTCGACAAGCCGGCAGGTGGCTTCGAGGATCGTGACACAGGTGCCTTCGGAGCCGACGAGAGAACGCGCGATGTGGAATCCGCTTTCGGGGAGAAGATAATTCAGGTTGTAGCCGGAGACGCGGCGAGGGATTTGAGAAAATTTTTGGCGGATCAGGGGCGCGTAGTCTACAGAGATTTGGTGGAGGGAGTTGAGGATCTGCGAGGCACGACGGCTGCTGTGGTCGGTCGAGATTCCCACTTCTCGCAAAGTCGGCGAGAAGTGGGGCACCCCACTTTGGTTTTGCTTCTGTGGGCGCAAGGCTACGTCCGCCGCTGTTCCTGCGCGTAAGTGGACGCCGTCGTAGGTGACGACTTCGAGTTCTTCGATATTGTCGTCGGTCTTGCCGGCCATGACCGAGTGAACGCCGCAGGAGTTGTTGCCGATCATGCCGCCGATGGTGCAGCGGTCGTGGCTGGCGGGATCTGGGCCAAAGGTGAGGTGATGCTTTTCGGCGGCGTTGCGCAGGTGATCGAGAATGACTCCGGGCTGGACGCGGGCGAGGCGGCGCTTGGGATCGATCTCGAGAATGCGGTTCAGGTGCCGCGAGAAGTCGAGCACCACCGCGACGTTGCAGCATTGTCCGGCGAGTGAAGTGCCGGCGCCGCGGCAGAGCAAGGGCGCTTCGAATTTACGGCAGATGGAAATGGCGGCCAGGACATCGTCCGCGTCGCGCGGCAAAACTACGCCGATCGGTACCTGGCGGTAGTTGGAGCCATCGGCGGCGTAAAGAGCGCGGCTGCCGGGATCGAAGCGAACTTCGCCCTGGAGTTGCGCGCGAAGAGCTCGGGCTAATTCCGCTGCGCTGGAATGTGAGGAGCGCGGCGCGGGATCGGCGGCTTTGCCTTGCATGGGCCTGTTTCAGTTCAGTTCGAATTGGTGGACGACTTGTTGACGCTGGTGATCTGGATTTTCGTGGAATTGCCGTTGGGCGCGATGGTGATGGTCACAACGTTGCCCTGATCTGTGGAGACGATCGAGCAGTGATTCTCTGTAGATGTACTCGACATGGCGTTAGGGAATTTCGCGCGATAGAAGTCGCAGACTTTCTGGAGGGGATCCCTGCTGGTGAAAGACGCCGCGACGGTGCGAATGCTGCCGAAGTTCGTCACGGCCGAACCGTCGGCTTGTGGCTGAGCTCCGGGATAAATGTCGACGCCGAGGTCTTTGGCCAGCTGCTGCGGATCTTTGCTGGTGTCGACGCTGCCGAAGGGGGTTTCCACTTTAACGCGATTGCCGTCCTGGGTGACGTGCGTCCTGCGAGCGATGTGGACGCCGATGATGGCCAGCGTGGCGACTCCGAGAACGCCGAAGATGACCAGGACACCAACCACGATCAGGATGATCTTCACGGCGCTTCCGCTGGCTTTCGGAGCGGATGAGCCGGGAGCGATTGCCGGCGCACTTACTGGAGCGGGAGAAGCGGGAGCGCCGGTGACGACCGTGCCACACTTGGTGCAGAATTTCGCGCCGGGAGCGAGATTCGAGCCGCAGGAATTGCAGAATGCCATAAGGTGCCTCGTCTTGTGTCAGTGTATTCGATGGGCGAGTATAGCGCAGATGGGCGGTATTGGCAGTGCCGCGGTTCCCATGTCTCGGAAAGGCGGCGAGGCATGGGGCGCCCCTTTTTTGGCGGACAGCCCGGGGGCTGTCCGTGCATAAATCTTTTTTCAGCTCCAGAGGCGGGTGGCGTAGTCGGCCATGGAAAGACTGAGGAGGATGATCAGGAAAGCTATGGTCGTGATCACGACCAGTTTGAGCAGGCGTTCGTGGGCGCCTTTGATGTGCATGAAGAAGAGCGCGACCAGCAGGGCTTTCGTGGAGGCGATGATCAGGGCGACGGCGGCGTTCCACGGGCCGAGATCGATCTTGGCGACCTCGTAGGTGAGAAACGTGCCGAAGAGTAATGCCACCCATACGGCGAAGTAGGTCGGCAGAGGCGACGATTTGGAGTGATCAGAAGGTGCAGACATAGGAAGCTCGCATTCCGGCGTCATCGGTGCCGGTCGATCAGATACAACAAGGGAAACAGATAAATCCAGACGATATCGACGAAGTGCCAATATAAGCCGCCGATTTCGAGCGGTGTGTAATAGTCGGGCGTGAAACGTCCCTTCCATGCCGCCCAGAGAAGCCAGGTAAAAATCCCAAGCCCAACGATCATGTGGAGAGCGTGCAATCCGGTCATGATGAAGTAGAGGGCGAAAAAGATTTCCGCGTGATGCGGATTGGCGTATTGATCGGGGTGGCCGGGGATGGGCACATGGGCGAAGCTGAATGATGCGCCCGGGACGTGGTGCTCCACGAATTTGTCGTGATACTCCTTGCCCTTGATGCCCAGGAAGGCGCAGCCGAAGAGCATGGTGAGGACAAGCATCAAAAGCATCAAGCCGCGGCGCGAAGTTTGGGCGGCCCAGATTGCCAGAACCACCGTCAAGCTGCTGCAGATCAGAACGGCGGTATTAGCTCCGCCGAGCGCGGCATTGATCGACGTGCTGGCGGCAGCGAAATCGCCGAAGTATGCGAGGCGATAAATCAGATAGGCACAGAACAGGCCGCCGAAGAACATGACTTCGGTGGCGAGGAAGACCCACATGCCGAGGCTGGCGGCGTCGCGCTGCTGCTGCGGTTCGGCGAAGTGATGCAGCAGCGCCGGATTGTGCACTTCGGCGTGGGGCGCGGTTTCGACGATGATTTGGCTATCCGGCAACGCGCACCTCCTCGGGGTGGGCCGCATCGATTTGGTCGTAGTTGTAGGCTTCCCAGGTCACGACCGGCTCTTCATCAAAATTGAAAGTCGGCGGAGGAGAGGCCGTCTGCCATTCCAGTCCCGCGGCGTTCCACGGATTGTCTGGCGCGGGTTTGCCATAGCGCATGGACCAGAGGAAATAAATCATCGGGAGCAGATAGCCGATGCCGAGGATGGTTGCGCCCGCGGTCGAAAAGACGTTGAGGATCTGGAACTCGGGCATATGGCTGTAATCGTAGTAACGGCGCGGCATGCCGAGATAGCCGAGGATGAATTGCGGGAAGAACGTCAAGTTGAATCCGACGAAAACGATGAGTGCAGCGAGCCGAGCCCAACCTTCGGGATAGAGCTTGCCGGAAATTTTGGGCCACCAGAAATGCATGCCGCCGAGATATCCCATGAGCGCGCCGCCGACCATGATGTAGTGGAAGTGCGCGACGACAAAATAGGTGTCGTGGACGTGAACGTCGACGCCGAGCGAGGCGAGGAACAGTCCCGTGAGGCCGCCGATGGTGAACAGACCGAGGAAGCCGAAGGCGTAAAGCATCGGCGCATCATAGCGGATCGACCCTTTGTAGAGGGTCGCGGTCCAGTTGAAGACTTTGACCGCGGAAGGAACGGCGACCGAATAGCTGAGTAGAGAAAATACAAGCGCGGCGTAGACCGAGATGCCGGCGACGAACATGTGATGCGCCCAGACAAGGAATCCGAAAACGGCGATAGTGATCGACGACAGAGCGACGAAGGTATATCCGAAGATGCGCTTGCGCGAGAAGCAGGCAATGACCTCGCTGACCACGCCCATCGAGGGCAGAATCATGATGTAGACGGCGGGATGCGAGTAAAACCAGAACAGATGCTGGAAGAGCAACGGATCGCCGCCGAGTTTGGGATCGAAGATGCCGAGATGGAGCGCGCGCTCCGCGACCACCAGGACCAGAGTGATGGCGATAACCGGCGTGCCGAGAATCTGAATCAGGCTGGTGGCGTAATGCGCCCAGATGAATAAGGGCAGGCGCGACCAGGTCATGCCGGGCGCGCGCATACGGTGGATCGTGACAATGAAATTGAGGCCGGTGAGGATCGAAGAGAATCCAGCAACAAAGATGGCGAGTCCGGCTTCAATGACTTTTGTGTTGCTGAATTCGGTGCTGAAAGGGGTGTAGAAGGTCCAGCCGGTGTCGACACCGCCGGTCAGAATGCAATGCAACATCATCAAGCCGCCGATGATGTAGAGGTACCAGCTCAGCAGGTTAATGCGGGGAAAGGCGAGATCTTTGGCGCCGATCATCATGGGCACAAGAAAGTTGCCCAGCACGGCGGGAATGGATGGGATCAAAAAGAAGAACACCATCACCTGACCGTGCATGGTGAAAAGCTTGTTGTAGGTATCGGCCTGAACGAGATCACCGGCGGGCGTGAGCAGTTCGAGACGAATCAAGAGCGCGAAGAATCCGCCGATGAAAAAGAAAAACGTGATCGAAATGAGATAGAGCAGCGCGATGCGCTTGTGATCGGTCGTGAGCAGCCACGATCTGACGCCGTAATGCGCGTTCAAGTAATTTTCGCGCTCAACCGGTTGAGCTGGTGCAGTCGCCATACTTATTCCACCTGAGTTCCTTTACTCCCTGACTTCGGGGGAGCGGTTTCGGCGGTTTTGGGCCCGCTGGAACCGGCATTGGACAACGATTTGATGTACGCGATGAGGGCGTTCAGCTGTTCTTCACTGACTAATCCCTGGAAAGTCGGCATGATGGGCTGGAAGCCTTTGACTCGATTGGCGCCGGGATCAAGGATGCATTTGCGGATATAGTTTTCGTCGGCGGTGACGGTGCGTCCGTCATCGAGCATGACGGGATGGCCGAAGACGCCTTGCAGATTGGGACCACGGCCCTGCGTATCAGTGCGATGGCAGGTTGAGCAGCCGAGTTCGGCAAAGATTTTTTCGCCGGTCGCCGAGAGCGGACCGCCGGAACTGCCGCTCATCCAAGCCTCGTATTGCGCGGGCTCCATGACAACGACGTTGCCGATCATGCCGGAGTGCTGCGTGCCGCAATACTGGGAGCAGAACAGATGATAGGTGCCGGGCTTGGTCGCGCGAAACCATGCGATGGTATAACGACCGGGAATCACGTCTTGCTTCATGCGGAACGCGGGGACGAAGAAGCTGTGAATCACGTCCTGCGAAGTCATGATCAACTTGACGTCGCGGCCGACGGGCACATGCAGTTCATTAATCTCGCGCTGGCCTTCGGCGTGTTCGATTTTCCACATCCATTGCTTGGCGACGACGTAGACTTCGGTTGAATCGCGAGGAGGAGTGCGGCTTTTGAAGAAGATGGTCGCGCTCCAGACGAAAATCGCGATGAAAACCAAAAGTGGAATGACCGTCCAGGTGATTTCGAGCTTATTGGAACCTTCGATCTGCTCGGCGGGCACGCCCGGGCGGTGACGATAGCGGGCGGCGAAATAGATGAGAGTGGTGAAGATCAGCAGGGTCATCAACCCCGACACGATGAGCAAAAAGATGTAGAGCGCATCTACATTGGCAGCCATCGTCGAGGCCTGCTGAGGCCACAATGGAAAATTATTAAACATATTTCGTTCGACTCAGTCTTGCATTGCCTTGGTCGGCGCGGCTCGGTCCTGCACTCGCTCTCGCAGCGATACGCCGCGCGGCCGCCTTGTCGAGGCGGAAGAGAACCAGCAGCAGTCCGGCGAGCAACAGGATCGTGATTGCGCCTCCGAGCTTCAAAATGTTGCCGACGACCGCGCCATATTTTCCGGTCGCGGGATCGTAGTGATAGCAGTACAAAAGCACCTGGTCGACGGGATTGCCAATCTTTTGCTGCGAAGCCTCGACCAGTCCCAGGCGCAAATCTTTGGGCGGAAAATCGACGCCATACAAGTAGCGCGAAATATGGCCTTGCGGCGTGAGGATCATGATCGCGGTGGCGTGCGCGTATTGATTGGTCTTGGGATCGTATTGATATTTGAAACCGACGGCTTTGGCGAGGGCGTTGACCGAGTCAGCCGAGCCGGTGAGGAAGTGCCATCCGGCGGTGGCGCCGGGACGGCCGTAGCGCTCGATGAAATCTTTCTTTTTGGCGGCGGCCATGGCGGGGGTTTCGCGGGGATCAAAGCTGACGGTGACGACTTCAAATTCCTTGCCGAGATCGAATTTGACCAGCTTCATCGCGCTGGTCAGTCCGGCGAGCTCTTCGCCGCAGAGCATAGTGCAGTGGAAGTAAACGAGATTAAGGATCAGCGGTTTTTCGCCGAAATAGTCCCCGAGCATGACGGAGCGGCCAGCGTCGTCGGTGAACGTAAGGTTCGGAGGAATTTGCGAATCAAGATGCTGGTCGATGCCGACATTTTCGAGATAAGGCGGACGCGTGTTCGAGGGCGGCCCCATGATGCCGTTGGACATCTGGGCGCTGGCGATCGGTATCAGAATGAGAAGAGTCAGTAGGGCGGCAATTACGCGAGAAAGCGAATTCGATCCTCGGGAGATCCTTCGCTGTTCCTCGCCGCGCTCGCTTCCGGCTGGAAGGCGGAAGTCTACCAAAGCGACTCGGCTCAGGATGACGCCAGCGTAAACCCGCTTGGCGCCGTGCATTGAATCTTGAACTTGGCATCTCACGGTTTCGGTCCCTTTTCTTTCTTGCCTTCGGCCTGGCCCGCGCTTTCCTGCGTCCGGGTTGGCAGCCCGCGCTGGGCGATCAGGTCCATGGCGCGCTCAATCGGAATGCGGACGACGCCCGCTTTCTGATCGACCCAGCCGTAGGTGGCGAGTGTTTCTTCTTCCTTCAAGCGAATTTGGTCGAGCTGGGTGCGCTCGTCGATTTCCAGCTGCGGGCTGGGGAAATTCTGCTTCAGATATTCTTTGTAGTCGGTTGGCAGATGGCGCGTGTCTTTCGGCGCGTTCGTCACCAGTGGACTGACCGGCGTCTGTTCGGCTTGGCTTCGCGCCTCTAGATAATGATAGAAACCGTTCACCGCGAAAGTGATGATCACGCCCGCTACCGCCAGTCCCACGAGGAACCAGAGCACGACGCCGCTGCTGATATCGCGGCGTTCAAAGGTGCCGTTGCTTGACCGTTTCACGGGATCGGGATGGTTCGTCATAAGTTAAGCGTTCTCCGGCAATCCGTGGTGATGCGGCTCCAGAACTTCGCCTGCCGACGGATCATAAGCGGGCAGCAGCGGCAGCGAGCTGAGATTGCGGAAGAAGTACGCCAGCCAGAAGCCGCCGATCGCGATTGGCACGACCACGTCGGCAACGGTGATGGCCAGGGTTTTGGAAAAATTCGGTTCGATGATCCAGAACAGGTCGACCCAGCGCATCAGCAACAGCCAGATCGCGAGCCATACCAGCTTACGAATGTCGCGCTTGAAGGGGCGGGACAGAAGCAAGGCGAACGGAATAGCGAAGTGGAAGATCGCAAGGAACAGGCCGACGGATCCCCAGCCGCCATTCAATCGCTTCAAGTAAAAAGTAATTTCTGGGGGCAGATTGCCGGCCCAGATAATCAGCCACTGGGAGAAGCTGAAATAGGCCCAGACCATGATGAAGGTGAGCATCCACTTGCCGTGGTCGTGGACGAAATCGGGCTTCAGCATCTCGGACATGGGCCTGTAATTGACGAGAATTCGTTCAACGACAACTGCGAAGCACATCGCGGAGAGCACTTCGCCAATGAGAATGACGAGGCCGAAGATCGTCGAAATCCAGCTTGGGTCGAGCGACATGACCCAGTCGATGGCGGCGAAGGTGATGGTGAATCCGTAGAGGATGAGGCCGGGGCCGGCAACGGCTTTGAACTTTTGCGTGTTGTCGGGCGCGCCGGCGCGGTCAGTCTGCTTCGACCACATCGAGAGCAGAAACGAGAGCAAATTCCATATCGCGAAATAGATGATGGCCCGGATCAGAAAGCCGTGCGGGTTGAGATACGCGCCTTTGATGAAGCTGTGCTTGTCGAGATGCTCGCGGATGTGC
>DATJSG010000007.1:0-3284 GCA_035504195.1 Terriglobales bacterium | reverse complement strand
CCGCCATGAGTTGAAAAACGAAACGTACCGCGAGCGAGTCCGCGCCGATTTTATGGCAGGGGTACAGAACGGAGTGTACGGCACTCCAGGTTTGTTTTTGAATGGCGTCCGTTACGACGGTCAGTGGGACAGAGAGTCGCTGCTGAGCCAATTTAACGGGTAACGCGGTAACAGGTAGCAACGCCTGTTTTCAAGATGATGGGTGTTGCCGTGTTACCAGCCAGAATGACTAAGCAAGACCGCTCGCCCAAAGTGCCCGCGATTTAGAGAAAAACTTTTCACCGCGATGGTTTCTGGCGTACAATCGTAAGCAGATCGGTTCGACAGGCCAGCGCAAAGCGCACCCTCCGAAAGGATCCGGGGGTAAAGGGAATGCCGCTGGATGCAAAGCCGGTGATATAAGCGCCTCCGGTCGAATCGAGAGCGAGAGCGGCTATGCCAGCAGTGCCCCCCAAATACGTCGCGAACAGGATCGCCGAAGCGGACGGATTCAGCTTAATCACGAACCCGCTGCCGTTTCCCTGAACCTGCGATTCGACGGCACCCGGAGTGACCGGCAGGCTGTTCCAGGATGTCGAGCCAGTGATCCACGCGTCGCCTTGCGCGTCCACGGCAATGCGCGGGTTGTTGCTCGCCGAAACGGGCAGATAGGTCAGGTAGGAAAACGCAGTCCCCTCCGCGTTCAGTTTGCCGGCAAAAACAATCTGACAGGAGTGCGGGTAGGAAGGAGTGGGAGGAAGCGCGCAGTTCGGCGTCGTATAGCTGGTGTCGACCGCACCTGCGGTGACCGGAAGCGGCGCCGAGGTCGATCCTGTGATGTAGGCCGATCCGGAATTGTCAACGGCAACCGAAGTAATCTGGGCTTGATCACCCAGGAACACGGTGTATTGCAATGGCGATGAGGTTTGCGCGGTCGCGGCGACGGCAGCAAGAAAAGTGGGGAAAAATCGGAACACGCGTCCCTCCGAATACAGGCGGACGCGCGTTAGTTATCTTATCGATTTTTTCAAGCCAATTCGAGCGCCTGTTCGAAATCAGCGAGCTGATCGCGCCAGTTTTCAATTCCTCCGCGCGAGCGACGCCGATCATGAAATATCGCTCCTTTGATGCCGAACTTCCCAAAGGCGGGCTTCTCGCCTGCCTCACATCATTCGAGCTTCGTACGAGTCGCTCGCTCGCTGCTAGGCACGATGGTTTCTCATTGTTTCGGGCGGATGAGCTGCCGTCAATTCCCAGGTGGCTGATCGATCTGAAAATAATGCACCTGGCCTTCTTTGCTGCGGGGCGTGATTGCCATGCGTATGCTTCTGCCAGTGTTGGGGCAGCTTGTGGCGCGGTGCCAGCGTTCCTCATTGGCATTGATCAAATCGCCATATTCTCCACGAACGACGCCCTCGCCTGAGATCAGGGCGCAGACATTTCCCCAGACATCGAGCCAGATCTCCGGCATGTTTTCGTGGAAATGGCCCCAGCTCGTGGACGGCGGCAACTGCTTGAGCGGAGGCCCGATGTTCAGGTTGGACGATGTATGGCCGTCATAGAGGAAACGCTCGCCCGTGCGGGTTGAGGCCCCATAGTCATCGACGTTGAAGAAGGGCATGTTGAAAGAGTCGTAGCCGCCGGTCGAAGTGATCCTGACCTTCTCATATGTGTAGCCCTTGACCGGTGTCGGGGTCTCATTCTCCGGATAAGATGGCACTTGGCCTGCCGGCGTGGTGATGTAGTACACGACCGGCTCGCTGCCGACCGTCTCCAGGCAGTAGGACAGGCGCGGCGCGACATTAAACACCCAACCCTTTGGCAGGATCTTGGGCTCCAGGCCGTCGATGGTAACCTTGACCTGCCCGCCGTAAACCCAGCCCCAGGCTCGGTCATCGGCCCAGAATATGCACTTGCTCTTGTCGCCAGGCGCCATCTGGACATAACGGCCGTCAAAGTCGCGCGTCAGCAGGACCTTTTGTTCCCAGCGCGCCTGACCCTTATGCGACTTGAGGACATCGGCGATATGCCAGATCGGCTTATTGGGCGCCTGGTACGGTGTTTCGGGATTCTTGTGCGCAGCCCACACCACGCGGGTGGGCCCCTTTTCACCGCCGGCCTGAGACCACCAATTCGCCTGGGGTGCCTGGGGACCGCGTGCCGGCGCGGGAGCAGGCGTGGCTGTTTGGGACCATGCGGGACCGCACGCCAACGCCAGCCCAGCCGCGATCAAAACTGTCTTCATGGATTTCATAGTTTCCTCCATTTATCGGACGGCCTTAATGATCGCAGAAATGGGCGTGACGTGTTGTCTCTAAGGATAGCGGTCGAACCCCGGGTGCTACGCAGGCCGATACGCTTATATAATCCTTAGGAGCGGAGGTCCTGCTGATGAGAGTACGGTCGCTTCACTGGCTCGTCCCGGTTTTCGGTCTGGTTGTTTCGGCGCAGGCGCAGCCGCCGGATCGGTCTTCGACGCTGCGCATCACGGTCGTTGGTCAATCGTCGATCCACAGCGACCTCCGGAAGTCGGCGCCGGCGGCCGTCGCACAAGCGCGCAAATACCTTGCGAACGCGGATGTTCGCTTCACGAATCTGGAAGTCGCCGTGGCTTCCCGCGACGCGGCGGTCCAACCGCGCCGGAACGCGGAGCGGGTGGATCCCGAAGTGCTGGACTGCCTGCGCGAGATGGGATTTAATCTCCTTTCGCTCAGTAACAATCATGCGCTCGATTTAGGCATGGCCGGCCTGCATACGACGCGGGATGAAGTCGCCCGGCGCGGCTTCGGCTTCGCCGGTACGGGTGCGAACCTTGCCGAGGCCCTGGCTCCGGGTTTCGTAGATACCCCGGCGGGACGGATCGGCCTGATCGCCATGGCTTCGGGTGCGCTCGGGCAGTTATCACCCGATACCTGGGCGGCGCCGGATCATCCGGGAGTCAACTTCCTCGAACAACGAAAAGACGGCACGCTGAATCCTGAGCATGTCGCACGGATTCTGGAAGCCGTTCGCAAAGCCGCGAGTGAGTCCTCTGGCGTTATCGTTTACGAGCACAACCACTACTGGGGCGACCGCCAAGGTTCAGGCTTGCCGCCGGGACGGACGAAGATTATCTCCCGCTTCGAGACGCCTGCGTGGCAGGTGACGTGGGCGCATCAGTTGATCGATGCCGGGGCGATCCTGTACGTCGACCATGGCGACCCCTCCTTACACGGAGTTGAAATCTACAAAGGCCGCCCGATCTTCTACGACCTCGGGAATTTCATTTTTCAGTCGCCGCTCTCGTCAATTGGGCTGGACACGTA
>DATJSG010000006.1:0-7753 GCA_035504195.1 Terriglobales bacterium | reverse complement strand
AAAGCGGTTGTTGATACCCAGTCCACCAACATCGATTCCATCCTGCAGGAGCAGCGGAAATTCGAGCCGCCCGCGGAGTTCAGCCGCGAGGCGATCATCAAGAACCTCGCCGAATATGAGCGGCTCTATAAGGAATCGGTGGACAATCCCGACAAGTTCTGGTCGGGCATCGCGAGCGAACTGCACTGGTTCAAGCCGTGGGAGAAAGTTCTCGAGTGGAATTGCCCGTGGGCGAAGTGGTTTGTCGGTGGACAGATCAATCTCTCGTACAACTGCCTCGACCGGCACGTTGCGACGGCGCGCAAGAATAAAGCCGCAATTATCTGGGAGAGCGAGCCGGGCGAGGTCCGGGTGCTGACGTACCAGATGCTGCATCGCGAGGTGCAGAAGTTTGCGAATGTGCTGAAATCGCTGGGCGTGAAAAAAGGAGACCGCGTCGCCATCTACATGGGCATGACGCCCGAGCTGCCGGTGGCGATGCTGGCTTGCGCGCGGATTGGAGCGACGCACACGGTCGTCTTCGGAGGATTCTCTTCAAATGCGCTCATCGATCGTATCCACGACTCGCAGGCGTCGGCAGTCATAACTCAAGATGGATCTTATCGGCGTGGCTCCGAAGTCAAACTGTTTCCCGCGGTGGAAGAAGCGCTGAAATCTTGTCCGAGCGTGAAGCATGTGGTCGTCTACAAGCGCACCGGAACGCCCATCAACATGCAGGCGGGGCGCGATCACTGGTGGCATGAGCTGATGGCGAAGGCTTCGGACGTGTGTCCGGCAGAGCCGCTCGATGCCGAGCATCCGCTGTACATTCTGTATACGTCGGGAACTACGGGGAAGCCGAAGGGCGTGGTGCATACGACCGGCGGATATTCGGTCGGCACGTATATCACGACGAAGTGGGTGTTTGATCTCAAGGAAGAAGATACGTACTGGTGCACGGCCGACATCGGATGGGTGACGGGGCACAGCTACATCGTCTATGGCCCGCTGCAGAATGGCGCGACCAGCCTGATGTACGAAGGCGCTCCGAATTTTCCTGAGCCTGACAGGTTCTGGTCAATCATCGCGCGGCACAAGGTGAACGTGTTCTACACGGCGCCCACGGCGATCCGAACATTCATCAAGTGGGGCGACGAGTGGCCGAAGAAACACGACATGTCGAGCCTGCGGCTGCTGGGCACGGTGGGAGAGCCGATCAATCCCGAGGCATGGATGTGGTATCGCGAAACGATTGGCGGGAACCGTTGCCCGATCGTCGACACATGGTGGCAGACGGAGACGGGCGGAATCATGCTGTCCCCGCTTCCGGGCGCGATCGCGACGAAGCCGGGATCGGCAACGCTCCCGTTTCCGGGCGTGGTCGCCGAGATTGTGACGATGGATGGCAAGCCTGTCCCGGATGGCTCGGGAGGATTCCTGGTGATCAAGCGCCCGTGGCCGTCGATGCTGCGGACGGTCTACGGCGACCCGGACCGCTACGTGAAGAATTACTGGTCGCAAATTCCCGGCGTCTATTTCACGGGCGACGGCGCGCGCAAAGATAAAGACGGATATTTCTGGATCATGGGCCGCGTCGATGACGTGCTCAACGTCAGCGGACACCGGCTCAGCACGATGGAAGTGGAAAGCGCGCTCGTCGCGCATGATGCTGTGGCGGAAGCGGCAGTAGTGGGGCGTCCGGATGATCTGAAAGGACAGGCGATCTCGGCATTCGTCACGTTGGAGCAGGGAAGGCAGCCCACGCACGAACTGAAGGAAGAGCTCCGGAAGTGGGTGGCGAAAGAGATTGGAGCACTGGCCAAGCCGGACGACATCCGATTCACCGACACGTTGCCGAAGACGCGTAGCGGGAAAATCATGCGGCGCCTTTTGCGCGAACTTGCCACTCACGGGGACGTGAAAGGTGACACGACTACGCTGGAGGATTTCAGCGTGATCGCGAAATTGAAAGAGCAGGAAGAAGCCTAAGAACTTTCAACGCAGAGGACGCGGAGGGCGCAAAGGAAAAGCAGGAAATCTGTTCACGGTTACTGCAGGCTGCGTTTCCTTCCTCACAGTTTTCAATTGAAATCCAGCCAATAAATTTTAATTGCTGCGTAAACTCCGCGGCCCCTGCGTTGAAAGCTTTTCGTGGATTACTTTGACCCGCTTTCGGCCAGGTGGAGATCCTTGAAAGCCGCGTGTTTCTTCAGTCGCTTTGGAAACGACTTTTCATAGGGCGCCAGCCTCGGGCAAATCAGGTGGTGCACGCCGGTGAATCCGAATAGTTCCATCTCTTTCATCGCTTCGTCGGCGGACCATCCCTCGGTGCCCATGCGATACGCCGCAATGGCCATGCCGGTGCGGTCGTCCCCCAGCCGGCAGTGCACAAAAATCTTTTTCCCCGGATTGTCTTCAATCAGCTTCAGGAATTTCGCGAACGGTTCATCGTGCGGAAACGGGCAGTGCCAAGGGAGGGAAACATACTCCAAGCCGAGTTCCTCGGCGGCGGCTTTTTCGTGATCGCTCTTGCTCCCGCGCATATCGACGATGATCGATATACCCATCGATTTGAGTTGCTTCAGCCCGTCGGCGCCCGGCTGTCCCCCGCGAAACAGAAGTGGGCTGACCTCGCCGAAGTTCGGCAGGCCATGATAATTTTTGCGGCTTCCCATTTGCCGTTGGGTTGGAGGAGAGCTTTGTGTCTGCGCAGCACACAGGAGCGCCGTGAGCAAACTCGCCGCGAAAATCCGCGCTATTTTGTTTTTTGAAATCACTGGGGAGTTAGATGCGCGTTTGGTTGCCGCCTGGTTCTGAGGGCACGTGCTATTGCGTCAACCGGATCGCCAGTTGCCGCTCCGGCTGAGTCATCTCGCCCCAGAGCTTTTGCAGGTCCGTCTGCACCGACTGATTGTCAGGATCTTTCCTGAGCGCCATGGCAAACCAGCGGTACGCGGTGGGCAGATCGCGCGGCGTACACAGTCCCGCCGAGTAGAGAGCACCCATCTCGATCATTGCCTTCGGATTCGATTCATTCGCGGCGGGCTTCAGCAGCCGCAATCCCCGGTCGCAATTCTGCGGCACGCCTTTGCCGTAGAGATATTTCTGGGCTTCCGCGACAGTATCCACCGGCTTCGGCGGCTTGATGGCTGCCGCGGGTTTCTCGGGCGCGACGCTGGCTGCGGGCTTCGGCTTTGCCGCGGGTTTCGCAGGAGCAGCCGCTTCATCCTCATTCGACGCGTCATCGTCTCCCGCGTTCTTCGGATTGCTTGCCGCGGACTGTCCGGAATCGCTGGGCTTGGTCTCGGCAGGAGGAGCGGAATTGCTTGTTGGAGGATTCGCCGCCGCGGCATTTGAAGCCGGGTTGCTCGCCGGAGGTGTACTGCTCGCAGGCGCCGGATTCGTGGGAGCAGGATTTCCGTTTGCCGGCATCGACCCGGCAGGCGTTTGTACGGGCGTAATCGCAGGTGGGTTCGCTGAATTCTGCCCCTCGGGCGCATTCGCAGGAGAAGACTGCGTTTCGCCCGATGCCGCATTCGAATCGGTTGCGTTCGGCGTCTGAGTCGCGGCGGGTTTGTTCGCGCTCGGATTCAGCCAGGCGAATCCGCCGTTGCGCCAGCGCAGATATCCAAATCCCACCGCAAGAGCCAAAGCGATCAGAATCAGGATGTATTTTCCGGCGCCTCCGTGGTGCGGCTCTTCTTCTTCGTCGAGCAGATAGTCGAGATTTCTGGAACTCGAATCGTGATGCGGATCGGCGCTCAGGCTCGCACGCTTGCGAGGCGGAGGGTCATTCAATCCAAGAAAAGAGGGCCCGCTGATCGTCGGAGGATCGTCGTGCGCGGCCTCGCGCGGAGTCTCGAACGGCCGCAGCGGTTCGGAGAAGGGCGCGGCTGAGGCTGCCGGCGCTGACGGAATATCGGCTCCGGCACTCGCGGCCCTCTGCGTTGCGGTCTCCGGAACCTTTACTGGCGCGGGCGCAGGAGGCGCGAGCAGCGTCGCTCCGCACATTCCGCAAAAGCGGTTGTCGCCCGGATTTTCATTGCCGCATCGGCTGCAGCGCATATCTCCCGTCACCTGTCTATAGCTTACGATATCTTATGCGTTCGATGCAGCGTGCCTCCAACTGCGAACCATGACCCGCCCGTCCATCACCCTGCCGTTGTCAAGGTGCTTGCGCTTGAGGATTGCCGGCACTCGCCGCAGCGGAATCAGCCGGACGCCACATGGCGGGCGACCACGCGGCTTCGTTGAAGGCCGATAGCGTTACAATCTTTCGACTGGAGATCCTATGCGCCGCACGATCATCTTCGCCTCGTTAACAATCCTGTATGCCGCGTTCGCCGCCGCTCAAGCCAAGCCCGATCGAGTGACCGTTCCCCCGGAGGTCATGGAGAAGCATCTCGTAAAACGGGTCTCGCCCAGTTTTCCGCCCGGAGTGCACCCCAATGGAACAGTCGAGTTAAAGGTCGTGGTCGATCCGTCGGGGCACCCGGCGAGCATCGAGCAGGTTAGCGGAGATCCCGTGCTGGGCGCGGCCATGGTCGAGGCCGTGAAGCAATATGAATATCAACCCTATTTGGTCGCTGGAAAGGCAGTCGAAGTTGAGACCACCGTGAAGGCGAGCTTCAAAACGACGACAAGTTACAGTCTGGTCGATAGTTCCCCGCCGCAGGGGGTCGTAGGCGACAGTCCCGGTGGCATCAAGCCAGGACAAATCGGTTCGGTTGCGACCGAAGAGCCGAGGCCGCAGGCCTCTGTCCCCTTACGCATCCGCGCTTCTTCCGGAGTCGCCGGCCAACTGATCAAGAAGAAAGTTGCGCCGCTTTATCCGGAGGAGGCTCGCCAGCAGCGCGTCCAGGGCACGGTGCTTCTTCATGTCCTGATCGACAAGGAAGGAAACGTCGAGCAGGTAGACCTGATCAGCGGACATCCGCTGCTCGCGCCCGCCGCCATCGAAGCAGTCCGCCAGTGGAAGTACACGCCGTATCTGCTGAACCAGCAACCCGTCGCCCTCGACACCCAGGTGGAAGTCAACTTCGCGCTGGTAAAAAAGTGAGTAGGTATGACGCATCGCTATAGCATCGGACGGTCGCTCAGCTCCGCGTGAAGCACGGGCAGCCTTAGAAAAGCCGCCCTTCCGGGCCGCGCCAAGGCGCAATCCTCGACCATCGACTCTGCTCAGGCTGGCCGCGAGGCAGACCGTTCCCGCATGAATGCGTCCTCCGGTGATACTTTGATTTGCGACCATGCCCGATCCCTTCCGCCTGCCCGTCGCCGTTCTGCTCGATAACGTCCGCAGCATGTATAACGTGGGCGCGTTTTTTCGCGCGGCCGACGGAGTTGGGCTCGAGAAGCTGTGCCTGTGCGGGATCACGGCGCATCCGCCCAAGAAGGCGATATCAAAGACGGCGCTGGGCGCCGAGCAGACTGTCCCGTGGGAGCACGATTGGGACGCGGTCCACATGGCCGACGGACTGCGCCACAGCGGATTTCAACTCGCCGCCATCGAGACCAGCGCTCACGCCGTCGATTTGTATGAATGGCAGCCGCGCTTTCCCCTGTGCGTGGCGTTTGGCAACGAAGTCGAAGGCCTGCGTCCGGAACTGCTGAAGATGGCCGACGCGCATGTGCGGATTCCGATGATGGGCTCGAAAGAGTCGTTGAACGTGGCGACCGCGGGCGGCGTGGTGCTGTATGAGCTGCTGCGGAAGTATCGCGCAGTGAGCCGAAGTGCAGGGTAGCAACCGTCAGCTGCTGAGTTTTGATCGCGATTCGGACGACTTTTCTGCTGGCCGGGCGGCGCGCAGGATGCGCTCCGGACAGCCGGCGCGGACGCCGGCGCTACATTTTCATCCGCGGCTTCCATCGAACAGTCCGCGTCTTCCGCGTTGAAAGCTGTTCCGCTTTGCTACACTGTCCACCTTGTGGCTGGGCAAAAAGTTTTCGAAGTGCTCATCGTTGGCTCCGGCGCCAGCGGCGGATGGGTCGCCAAAGAACTGACCGAACGTGGAGTCAGTGTGGTCATGCTCGAGGCTGGCCCGCCGCGGGTTCCGACGCGCGACTTCACCGAACATATCTGGCCCTATCAGCTGAAGTTTCGCGGATTCGGAAATCAGCAGCGCCTTCTCGAAACCCAGCCTGTGCAGCGCCTCTGCTACGCCTGCGACGAATACAGCCATCAATTCTTCGTCAATGATCTGGAACATCCGTACACGTTTCCGGCCGACAAGCCTTTTATGTGGATTCGCGGCCGCCAGGTTGGAGGCAAGACTTTCTGCTGGGCGCGTGAGAGCTATCGCTTTACCGACAATGAATTCAAGGCGGCCAGCCGCGATGGATATGGCGAAGACTGGCCCATCAGCTACCGTGAGCTCGAACCGTACTACAACCTGGTGGAGAGCTACATCGGGGTCAGCGGATCGCGCGAAGGATTGCCGCAGATGCCCGACGGGCAGTTTCTGCCGCCGATGAATCTCTCGTGCGGGGCGGTGGAGGCGAGGGAAGTCATCGGGCGGAAGTTTGGCTGGCGCGTGATGCCCGACCGCGTGGCGAATCTGACGGTGGAGCATCGCGGGCGTCCGGCGTGCCACTACTGCGATCAGTGCCAGCGCGGATGCTACACGGCTTCGTACTTCAACAGTCCGTCGGTGACGCTCCCGGCAGCGGCGCGCACCGGGAGATTCACGCTGGTCAGCGATGCGATTGTCAGCGACCTGATCGTCGATGCCGGCGGCCGGGCAAAGGGCGTTCACTACATCGATCGAGTTTCGCGGGAACATCGCGAAGTTTATGCGCAGGTTGTGGTCGTCGCCGCGGGCGCGCTGGAGTCGACGCGTATCTTGCTGAATTCGAAGTCCGCCGCTCACCCGCAAGGCATAGGTAATTCCAACGGCGTGGTCGGACATTACCTGATGGATCACTTCACGATCGAAGACGGCGGCGGGTTGATGCCGGACCTGCACTCGTCGAAGCGGGAACCGGTGGGGCGGCCGTGCGGATTTCTGATTCCGAAGTACGTGAATACGGCGACCAGCGCGGCGAAGGACCGCAATTCAAAATTCGTACGCGGGTATCGGTTCGACGGCGACGGCAGCCAGGAGCTCTATGGGCATGCCTTTCTATTGCCGGAGTTCGGCGATGCGTGGCGCAAACGCGTGCGGGAGGAAATACCATACAGTTTCGCGATCGAGGCGCAGGGAGAATGCTTGCCTCGGTTTGACAATTTTGTTTCGCTCGATTCAGAGAAAAAAGATGCGTGGGGAATTCCGGCGCTGCATATCAGTGCGAGCTACGGAGAGAATGATCGCGCCATGGCCGCGGCCATGCGCGATGATCTCAACGCGATTCTTGACGCGATGAATCTTGCCGAAGCGACGCCACCGAAGAAGGAGCTGAGCATCTTTGGCAAGAACATCCACGAATGCGGGACGGCGCGTATGGGGATGGATCCGCGGAAAAGCGTGGTTGATCGGGACTGCAAGGTGCACGACGCGCCGAACGTGTTCGTTACCGATGGTGCGGTGTTCACGACGCAAGGATGCTACGAGCCGACGCTAACGATCATGGCAATTTCGGCTCGTGCAGGAGAGCATATCGCGCGCGCTTTTCAGGCTGGAGAATTATGAGGATACCTCGTGACTGACGATTCCCACGATCTGACACGGCGACAGTGGTTACTGTGCCTGAGCGAGTTCGTCGCTCTGGCCGGGGTAAGCGGGATTGTGCCTGAGTTCGCGACGCTCGCGGTGGCGCAGCATGCTGGGAAAATTGC
>DATJSG010000005.1:0-8324 GCA_035504195.1 Terriglobales bacterium | reverse complement strand
TTGATTGTTCCGACATCGCGAGCAATCCGGAAGTCCAGGCAAATATCGCAGCGGAACAGAAGAAGCTTCAGAATGACGCCGACTGGGCGCGTTTCTATCCCATCCTTGCGGGCGGCATCGTGTACCGGTTCTAGGAAGCCGCAGCATCATCCGGTTTGGGCCCGCAGCGCGTTTTCGCGAACAGGACTAAACTGGAAAGTTATGGCTACCACCGAAATTCCGACTGTCATCCTTCCGCGCGCGCCGCAGGGCGAGTTCCACAATGAGCCCTTCACCGATTTCAGCCGGCATGAAAATGCTCATGCCATGCGGGAAGCGCTGACGCGCGTGGGCGACATGCTTGGCCATGAATATGACCTTGTGATCGGCGGCGAGCGACTGCGGACCGAGGGGGAAATCCTTTCGAAGAACCCGGCGAAGCCCGCGCAGGTTGTGGGCATTCATCAAAAAGCGGGCGCCGAGCACGCCGAGAAGGCGATGCAGGCCGCGCTGCGCGCCTTCGAGACATGGAAGTATGCGCCGGTGGACGAGCGGGCGGCACTGCTGTTGAACGCTGCGGCGATTATCCGCGACCGCAAGTTCGAGTTTTGTGCGTGGCTGACCTATGAAGTCGGCAAGAACTGGGCCGAGGCCGACGCCGATGTGGGCGAGACCATTGACTTCCTGGAGTTCTATGCGCGCGAGGCTCTGCGGCTCTCGCGGGCGACCACGCCGATCCAGTATCCCGGCGAGCGCAATGAGCTTTTATACATCCCGCTTGGCGTGGGCGCGGTGATTCCGCCGTGGAACTTCCCATTTGCCATCATGGCCGGAATGACATCGGCGGCCATTGTCACCGGAAACACTGTGATCCTGAAGCCGTCGAGCGACTCGCCGACCATCGCAGCGCGGTTCTTCGATGCGCTCGAGGAAGCCGGGCTGCCGCCGGGCGTCGTGAACTTCTGCCCGGGCTCCGGCGCGACTTTCGGCAATGCGATTGTGGAGCATCCGAAGACGCGGTTTATCGCTTTTACCGGATCGAAGGAAGTAGGCCTGGACATCCACGCGCGCGCGGCGAAGACGCAGCCGGGCCAGATCTGGATCAAGCGCACGATTCTGGAGATGGGCGGCAAGGATTCGATCATCGTGAGCGCGGACGCGGACATGGACCAAGCAGTCGCAGGCGTGGTTGCGTCAGCCTTCGGCTTCAGCGGGCAGAAATGCTCAGCCTGCTCGCGCGCCATTGTCGAAGAGCCGATCTACGATGTTTTTGTCGAACGCGTGCGCGAGGCTGTGGCAGCGCTGAAGGTCGGCGACCCGGCGGAGAACCTGAACATGGGGCCCGTAGTTAACGAAGGGGCGCTGAAGACGATCAAGGAATATATCGAGGTGGGCCGCAGGGAGGGCCGGCTGATCGCAGGCGGTAACGCCATCGCAACGCCGGAAAAAGGTTATTACCTTGAACCGACAGTCTTTGCCGATATCGCGCCGGACGCACGCATCGCGCAGGAGGAAATCTTCGGGCCGGTGCTGGCGATTCTAAAGACGAAAGACTTCGACAGCGCGCTGGAGATCGCCAATAATACGGAATTCGGGCTGACCGGCGCCGTCTATACACAGGACCGCGTGAAACTCGACAAGGCGCGGCACGAATTCCACGTTGGCAATCTCTACTTCAACCGCAAGTGCACCGGCGCCATGGTCGGCGCGCATCCATTTGGCGGCTTCAATATGTCGGGTACTGACTCAAAGGCCGGAGGGCCGGACTATCTTTACTTATTTACCCAGGCTAAGTCCGTCGCGGAAAAGCTCCGATAACATCGGGGCGTTTAGCATAAGTCAGGAACTTACTCCAAATTAATACGCAAGCGGAACTGCTACCTTATGGTGTATCTAGGCGAATCTCAATAATAGTTTGTAATCGGCCCCCGGCTCGTGTAGACTCCTGCCAATTTCGGGAGGTGGGGTATGGCAACCCGCCGAAGCTTTCTTGAAAAATCGACGCAATTGGCTGCTGGCGCACTCGCCGCCGGGGTCATCACGGTTTCCACCAGCGAGGCGCAGACTCAGCAACATCCGGCGCCTAAGAAGAAACTGCACATTTTAATGAGGAGTTCCTGGGGAACCGATGATGCGACCCGCGCATCCTTCGTCTTTTCCCACGGGCTCGGACTGGCCGACGCCGGGCATGATGTGCAGATATTTCTCACTCACGACGCTACGTACCTCATGCGCAAGGCGACGGTTGATGCGATCAAACCCATCGGATGGCCTCCCCTGAGCGAGACCATGGCGAGGATTGTAGCCAAAGGCATCCCGGTATTTTCTTGTGGAGCCTGCTCCCGGGCTCGTGGGGTCACGGAGGCGGACTTGAGCAGTTGGAACGCGCAATGGGGCTCGCCTCCGATCTACATTTCCCTGGTGGAATGGGCCGACCACGTCATTAGTGAATGAAGCCGTAGACGCTGTCGGGGAGCCGCCTGTCTGGCGGCTTTTCTGCTTTCTGCCGCTTGCTCCCAGTTGCAGAAAACCCCGCCACCAGGGCGGGGTTGCTGTTTATGGGGAAACGAGGTGAAAGAGATACGTCAATTTGCCTGCATCAGCATCTCACCGGCCGCGATGGCAGCTTCGGCCAGCATCCGGTGATGGATGGTGAACAGGGCAAGCTCCAGGCGATCGGAGACGCCGGTTTTATCGTAGATGCTGCGGAGATAGTTTTTTACGACCTGTTCGGTGGTGATCAGGCGCATCGCGATTTCCTTGTTCTTGCAGCCCTGGATGATGAGCGCGACGATCTTCATTTCCTTGGGGGTTAGACGGTCCCGGACTCGTACGCCGACTGGGTCGTCTTCGTGGATGGTTCCCATGCAGCCGTTGGCGATGACGCCGCGCTCGCCATGAATGACGCGGCGCATGCAGTCGATGAGCGACGGGCCGCTGACAGAGCGGTGTACAGCGCCGTTGACGCCGTCGGCAAGAAAGGGCTGAATGGGCTCATGGTTTTCAGCGATGATGACTGCGCGGCTCCCGATGGAGCGGACCCGCGCCATGACCTGAAGGGTATTGATTTTTAGCGAAGAAGCGAAGATGAGCGTCGCTCCACGAAAGGCTTCCATTACCTGAAATAATCGTCCGGGGTCGCTGCATTGCGCGATAATCCGAAAGTCGTCTTCGATTGCCAGTATCTTTGCTGTCCCTGCTCTGAAAATAGCTTGATTGTCAGCAAGAATGATCTTGTTCATTTTCTCCCACATTTTTTGAGGTTAAGCAGGCAGAATGTTTGCCTGGGAAATAACAAGGCAGAGGATCGACGGGCGCTGCGAATACGTTTACATTGCCCACCGAACCAGGTCATAGAATCATTGCAGCAATTGTTTCTTTTTTCGAACAAAATGCAGATAGCTCTGGAATATCTTCGTTCTAGGAAGATAGTGCCTGAAGTAATTAGTTGTACTGCTCTAGATTGTGCCCACAGGTTAGCTTAGAAAGTTATCCTGAGAAACGAAAAACCGCGACCTCCTGACCAAAGTAATGTCCCGAATCGGAACTTGCTGAAGCGCACTGCTGCTTGGCGAGGCGGCTTCGACCTCCCTGCCGTCCGGGCGATACACTGAAAAGACCATGGCAAAGCCGGTCATTTTAGCCGTTGATGACGACGCCAGTGTCCTCGAGGCGATTGTTCAGGACCTGCGCCGCAAATATGGAGCGAATTACAGGATCCTTCGCGCCGCTTCCGGGCAGGCCGCGCTGGACACCTGCGGGCAGCTTCAACAGCGCGGGGATGAAGTGGCGCTTATCGTCTCAGATCAGCGCATGCCGGGCATGTCGGGAGTGGATTTCCTCGAAAAGGCGCAGAAGGCCTATCCGGAGGCAAAAAGGGTACTGTTGACGGCCTATGCCGATACGGAGGCCGCGATCAAGGCAATCAATACTGCCCGGATCAGCTACTACCTGACCAAGCCGTGGGACCCGCCGGAGGAACAGTTCTATCCCGTGCTCGACGATTTGCTGGAAGCATGGGGTGAAGGTTATAAACCGCGCTTTGAAGGGCTTCGCGTGGTCGGTTCACGCTGGGGAGCAATGGACCACCAGGTGCGGGATTTCCTCTCGCGCAACCAGGTTCCCTATGTCTGGCTTGATCCGGAGCGTGAGGGCGAAGCCTTTGAGTGGCTGGAGCGCTTTCATCTCGATGACCGCAAGCTGCCGGCTGTGCTTTTCCCCGACGGCTCGTCGCTGGTGCAACCTTCGCAGATGGAGCTGGCCGAAAAGATCGGCCTGCGAATCCACGCGCAGAAAGACTTCTACGATCTGGTCATTATCGGTGGAGGCCCCGCAGGGCTGGCCGGCGCCGTCTATGCCGCGTCTGAGGGCCTGAAGACATTGCTGGTTGAGCCTGACGCGCCGGGCGGGCAGGCCGGATCGAGTTCCCGTATTGAAAATTATCTCGGTTTCCCTTCCGGAGTGAGCGGCGCTGACCTGGCGCGGCGTGCCTATGCGCAGGCCTCGCGCTTCGGAGTGGAGTTCCTGACGCAATGCGTGACCGGAATCCGGGCGGAGAATCAGTATCGTATCTTCCGTATGGGAGACGGGCATGAGGTCTCCAGCCATGTAGGCCTCATTGCCTTGGGCGTGAACTACAGGCGGCTGGAAGCACCGGGAATTGAACGATTTACGGGATCCGGCGTGTATTATGGCGCTGCGCTGGCCGAAGCCCGCTCCTGCAAAGGCGAGCGAGTTTACATCGTTGGCGGGGCGAACTCGGCCGGCCAGGCTGCAATGTACTTCTCGCAGTACGCCCAGGAGGTAACCATGCTGGTGCGCGGCGAGTCGCTCCAGGCCAGCATGTCGAAATATTTAATCGATCAGATTGCTGGCACATCGAATATAAAGGTGGAGGTTTGCTCGCAGGTCATAGAAGCGATGGGAGAAAGCCGTCTGGAAGCGCTCAGGCTGAGCTGTCGGGGCGTGGAGCAGACGGTTCCGGCAACCGGGCTGTTCATCTTCATCGGTGCGGCACCGGCAACCGGGTGGCTCCCGGAACAGGTCATGCGCGACCCGCATGGGTTTGTTCTCTCGGGACCGGATCTGAGGGTAGACGGCAAGCTGCCGCATCGGTGGAAGGAAGACCGGCCGCCGTATCTGTTGGAGAGCAGCATGCCGGGTATTTTTGTTGCGGGGGACGTGAGGCACGGATCGGTAAAGCGGGTGGCCTCGGCCGTAGGTGAAGGTTCGATCGCGGTGCAGTTTATGCACCAGTATCTGGCCCGGTTTTAGGGCGGCGATCGGTGAATTAGTTGGTCACCCCGCGTATTTCGCGGGAAAAGTGAGAAAGCCCGAGGGCTCAACTCACGCGACTGTATTTGAGATTTTGTATTTCCGGACTGGTTTCCGGCGACGAGAAAAGCGAATCAATGGAAGTAAAGCAAACGACTGCTACGATCAAGATGGTGCCTGCGAGAGAACTGCTCTCGCAACTGCGTCACATCCCCCTTTTTCAAAACATCAAGGAACAGGACCTGGATTGTCTCGGGGACGTCGAGGTTCTTGACGCACCCACGAGCACGGTTCTTTTTACTCCGGGAGAGACGAAGCTCTACTTCTGGGTGGCGATCGAGGGCGAAATTCGCGCCACGAAACCTGAGGCCGACGGCGGTTGTACCCTGCTGGGTACGCTGAAGGCCGGAGACACCTTCGGGGAAGTCCCTCTGCTGACCGGCGCATCATCCACTCCCGTTCACGCCGAAACGGTTGTCGACAGCAAGCTGCTTCGCATTGACCGCGACTCGTTCTGGAACATGATGAGCACATGTCCGGTTGTGCGCGCGGGAGTGCTTGCCAACATGGGCCACCGCCTGGAGGCATATCAGCTGCTCACGCTGCACCGGGAAAAGCTTATCTCGCTGGGAACGCTTGCTGCGGGGCTGATGCACGAGCTGAACAATCCGGGCGCAGCGGCGCGGCGCGCGGCACAGCAATTGCGCGATAACCTCATCCGCCTGCAGGAAATCAGCCTGCGCTTTACCGAGGCCAACCTGACCCTTGAACAGAAGAGATGCATGGCGGATCTGCAGGCCGAAGCCCTGAAGTTCCAGAAGCCACAGGCGATGAGCTCCCTTGAACAGGCAGACGCCGAAGAGGCCATGCTCGAATGGCTGGAATCGTCCGGTGTCGAAAACGCGTGGAAGCTTGCGCCCACGCTGGTTGCCGTAGGCTGGCGATCGGAAGACATCGAATGCGCCAAGCAGGCTTTCCCGCCCGGAATTCTCTCAGATGCGCTGAACTGGCTTGAGGCGCTGGTCTCGAGTCTGCAACTGGTCGGCACCATTGAAGAAAGCATCACGCGTGTTACCGATCTGGTGGTTGCCGTCAAGAAATATGCATACGACGACAAGAACCGCGAGCGCGAAATCGATATTCACGACAGCATCCAAAGCACGCTGACCATCCTCGCTCACAAATTCCGCCAGAAGCAGCTGAGTATCCGCAAGATTTTTAGCCCGGACATTCCGAAGATCAAGACCACAGGCACCGGACTGAGCCAGGTCTGGACGAACCTTCTCGACAATGCCATTGATGCTTCGCCTGAGAAGGGCGAAATCACCATCCATACCTGGGTCGAGGATGGGAAAGCCAATATCGGAATTGCCGATGAAGGCGCAGGCGTTGCGCCCGAGCACCGAGAGCATATCTTCGAGCCGTTCTTTACGACCAAGCCTGCAGGCGTGGGCACCGGTCTTGGCCTCGACATTGCGCACCGCATTGTGGTGGGACAGTTCGGCGGCGAAATCAATTTCACAAGCGAGCCGGGCAAGACTGAGTTCGTCGTCGGGATTCCGGAAACAAAATAGGGCTCAGCGCGGCAGCGCACATTGCCTGATGATTCCGGGTCCGGATATGGCCTTGCCTCGGCCGAACGAACGGCCTTTGGAGGACAGGTGAACGCACGCAGACTTCTGCTCATTTCGCTTTTCTCGATCGTGTCTCCGCTGCTTTTTGCCCAAAGCGTAGCCTTCACGCGGGCGGCGTCGCTGGAGCACGGAATCAATCTTTCCGGATGGTTCGCCGGCCCCGATCTTTCCGCACAGCATTTCGAAAGCTTCACCAACACCACCGACCTCAAGACGATTCACGAGATGGGCTTCGACTTTGTGCGCCTCGGCATTTCTCCGGACCTCATCGAGCGCCATGGGCAGGTAGGCCCTGCGCATCTGGATGATCTGACGCAACTGGACCGCGCCGTGCAGGAGGCCCTCGACAATCACCTGTCGGTACTGCTCTGCGTCTTTCCCAACGACGAATACAAGCACAATCTGGCCACCGAGCGCGGGGTGGACGATTTCGTCCAGCTATGGAGGATTCTGGCCGCGCATTTTGTGTCGTCCGATCACGACCGGATTTTCTATGAATTGATCAACGAGCCTGAAGTTCCGGACCCGTATCGCTGGATGGGCATTCAGGCGCGCGTGGATCATGCGATCCGGCAGATTGACACAAGCCACACGATTATTGCCGCCGCCGCCAACTATGACAGCCTTCCAGATCTTTTGCAGCTTGAGCCGCTGGGCGACCCGAACGTGATCTACAATTTCCACTTCTATGAGCCCTACCAGTTCACGCATCAGGGCGCGTCGTGGGGAGCCGACGACTGGATCTTCTACAAAAGCATTCCTTATCCGGCTACGGCGAGCGAGCTTGCGGACCAGATGAAAGACGTTCCCGGCGATCTGGCTCGCTACAACCTCTATCTGTACGGAATCGGCGACTGGAACAGCACAACGATTGCCGGCCGCATCAACTTTGCTGCGTCGTGGGCGCGCGAACGCAATGTTCCGCTGATCTGCAACGAATTCGGAGCTTACCGCGAAACCGCCGACCACGCTTCACGCGCCCGCTGGATTCATGACGTGCGTTCGGCGCTCGAAGCCAACCATATTGGCTGGGCAATGTGGGATTACCGCGGCAACTTCGGCGTGGTGACGCGCACCGATACGGAGATTACTCCCGACGACGCAATACTGAAAGCGCTGGGCCTGAATGCTGACGCAAAGCCTGTGGCGCTCAGCGGGCAGTAGCCTCAGGAGCGGCAGACGGGAACCGCACCCGGTGCCCGCGTCCATGTCTCAGTCTTGCCAAAAATTTTCAGTGTGACATAGACGTGCAGAGTCAGCTTGTCTCTCTCGCGAGTGAGCGACGCGCTGTGCGTTTTTCCGGTTCTTGGCCAATAGAGTTGGCCGTCCTCTGCATGGTTCGGATCTGTAAGACGAAAATTTGAGCCGATCTGCAGCCCGCAAAGGGAGCGGGTGCGCAAAGCCGGATTCGGGTTCTGGGAATCGACGCGGCTCGGA
>DATJSG010000004.1:0-4798 GCA_035504195.1 Terriglobales bacterium | reverse complement strand
GTTGTCAGTAAAGTCTTGTGCAACTCTAACGTGAAGTGGGTGCCCCACTCCTGGCCGGTGTTGCCAGAAGTGGGATTTCATCTGCTCCCCGTCCTCGGGACCCGGCAGTCGCGATCAGCTCCAATAACACTTTCCCCGGCGATGGCGCCCGCATCAGCGATTCGCCGACCAGAAACGCGTGATATCCCGCGGCTCGCAAGCGCGAGATGTCTTCGGGCGAGTGAATGCCACTCTCGGCAACGCGCACCACGCCGGCAGGAAATTTCTCCGCCAGCTCGAAGGCTCGATTCAGATCGACCTCAAACGTGCGCAGGTCGCGGGTGTTGACGCCGATCAGATCGCATCCGGCATCGAGCGCGTGCTGCAATTCCGCTTCATCATGCACTTCGCACAAAACATCGAGCGAGTGAGCCCGAGCCACCGACGCCAGCAGCTTCAGTTCGCCCGCCGACAAAGCGGCTACGATCAGCAACACCGCATCAGCAAAATTCGCGCGCGCTTCAACGATCTGAAATTCGTCGATGATGAAATCTTTGCGCAGGCACGGAATCTTTACCGCCGCCGAGGCTTCTTGCAGATTAGCCAGCGATCCCTGAAAAAACTGTTCATCCGTAAGCACCGAGAGGGCTGCCGCTCCGGCTTGCTCCAATTCGTGCGCCAATTCCGCCGGACGCAATTCTTCCCGAATCAATCCTTTGGACGGCGAAGCCTTTTTCAATTCCGCAATGATCGCAATCCCATCCGGGCTTTTCGATTCCAGCGCCCGTCGAAAACCGCGCGGCGTGTGCTTTTGCGCCTGCCGCTCAAGATCGCGCAGGCGCGTGGTGTGCTGCGCTTGAGCCACCCGAGCGCGCGTAGCCGCGATGATCTGATCGAGAACGGCTGCCATAGAGAATCTTTCGATTATAACTGGGGAGGCCGACGGGGATTCAGCAACTTGCTGATTCAACGAACAGCGAGAACCGCGACAACCCCAGCGAGTCGCCCCATTTTAGACACGGCTTAGACACCGCGGCTCGCGAAGCGGGGCGCCCCGCTGACGCGGATCGAAGTGGATCGAAACAAAGTCGAAATTTGAGCGCTAACGCCTGTTTGCGACATTTGAAGATCGTGCCGGCATGATTGCTACACGGGCTTTTCGGTCATCGTTCTCAGGTTCTTGAATGCGTCCAGCCGTCACTTCACCACTCCGAGCCAGATTGTGCGGCTCGGCGCAGGTCTCGCTGTTGCGACGAAGGTCGCAATGGGCATAGGATGTGGCCTTCTCGAGTTCCCAAAAGGAGATCCCGGATGAAGCCACCCCTTGTGTTCACAACGGCACTTGTCTTCATCGTGGGTATCATCACGAGTTGCGGCGGGACAAACAACAGCAGCAGCAGCAGCAGCAGCAGTGGCAACAACGGTAACGCGCGGGCGCAATACTCGTTGCAGCTCCTGCAGAGTTTTTCCGACGTAAACGATGCTAACGGGAGAGGCCCCAACGGGCCAGTGACGCTCGATTCTGCCGGCAACCTTTACGGCGGCAACATAGGAGCAGGGCTTTACGGAGAAGGCGTAGTGTTTAAACTTACGCGCAGCTCGGGCACACCTTGGCCGGAGACCGTCATCTTTCCCTTTCCCGGCGGGGCGGATGGAGGGAGTGTATCGTCGCCTCTCATATTTGACTCCGACGGGAACCTGTACGGAGCCACCTCCGAAGGAGGAGACCCTTCCGGCTGCACCTCCTCGGAGAGTGGACCCGGATGCGGTGTCATTTTCAAACTGACTCCATCCTCGAGCGGCTATTGGACGGAAACCGTTCTGTACGCATTTTCCGGCGGTGCGGATGGCGCTGCGCCAGTCTGGATAACTTTTGGCTCCGACGGAAATTTGTACGGCGCTACCTCTTCCGGCGGGGACGTGGCCGTCTGCTCGCCGGTGGGCGGAGCTTCTGGTTGTGGAATCATCTTCAGGTTGACTCCTACCGCCAGCGGGCCGTGGCAGGAGCAGGTGCTGTATACCTTTGAGGGCGCGGGGGATGGCGCGAGCCCGGCGAGTGTCGCACTGGATTCAGCGGGCAATGTCTATGGTGTGACGTTTCTGGGCGGCCAAGTTACGAACCCGGCATGTTCTGTTTACAATGGCGTGGCCGCCGGCTGCGGGACTGTGTTCCAGCTTAAGCCCACTCCCGGCGGCAAGTGGACGGAGAACGTCCTCTACTCATTCAGCGGCGGCGCTGACGGCAGTTATCCCCAGGGTGGCCTCGCGCTTGATCCAGCCGGCAGTCTCTACGGTACGACCTTTGTCGGCGGGTCGTTTGATGGGCCGAATTGCGCGTTCGGTTGTGGAGTGGTGTTTCGCGTCTCGTCGGTCGGCAGCGCCTGGAGCCAGAGCGTCCTATACTCTTTTACTGGCGGTGAGGACGGGGCTTCACCACTGGGGCTCGCGTTGAATGCGCAAGGCACCCTTTTCGGCAGCAACGGCGGGTCCGGCACTTGCGCGTGCGGGGGCTGCGGAACGGTTTATCAATTAACCCCGACCACAACTCCCCCGTGGACGCTCAGTGTGCTGGCCCAGTTGACGACCGGTACGGGGACTGGCCCAAACGCGGTCACCCTGGACTCCGCAAACAATGTCTACGGAACTACCTACACTTGTGGCCCAGATGGAGGCGGCACGGCCTTTGAGCTTGTACGACAGCAATGAGATCCACCGTTTTTCCCAGTGACTACGCCGAGTGGTGTGCTGACGAGCAATGTGCCGTTCCACATGATCCCGTGAGCTAAGTCGATCAAAGCGTTGGAGGTGGCAGGGTTCAAGAGGATAATTGGTGATAAATGCTGATTTCAATTATCTTCCTAGCGACCGGGAATCGCGCCAGCTATTAGAGCCTGTCCCAATCGTCATGTCCCTTCCAAAGGGAATTGAGCCTGAGTCACGCCAAGAAGGGCGCAAGTGGTGTGAGCGCCGTTGTGCCAGCATCGGCTCATCCCTGCGCGACCCGCGCGCGGACCATCTCTTCGACGTCCCCCAGTTTTTCTCCCAGGAGATTCAGTTTCCGGGCAAGGCCTTGGATCTCGGCTTCGGCGCGGCGGTTGACGTCGTAATCCAGTTCGCCGCGCAGCCGGTCCTTGGTGTCCTGCCGATTCTGGCTCATCATGATGATCGGCGCCTGAAGCGCCGCGAGCATGTTCAGGAACAGGTTCAGCAGAATGTAGGGATATGGGTCCCAGGCGCGTTTGCCGAGCATGGCATCGAGGCTCATGTAAATCGCAAGAACAATGCTGAACAGGATAATGAAAGTCCACGAACCGCCAAAGCCGGCTACGACGTCGGCGATACGCTCGCCGAAGGTCGCGTCTTTTTCAATTACATCGTTGGGATGGCGGTTTGCCCGCAGGCGCACGAGTTGCTGCGATGCGTGAAAGTGACGCCCCAGCACGCGCAGCATGTCCATGCCGGCGAGTGGTTTGCGCTGCAGCAGCACGGCAATATCGTCGCGTTTGATTTCCAGGCACTCGGCGTCGTCAATGGCCGTCGCCTCAGTCTGGTGCGGAGTCTGCTCCAGCATGGAGGCGAATCCGAAGAACTCGCCGTGCGTAGGCTCATCGATAACGAGTTCCTGCTGGTCCTGATCGACGGTCGTGACGCGAATCCGCCCTGACACGACGACATAAGCCTGACCGCTCAAATCGCCCATCTTGTAAATGCGCTGCCGCGGGACAAACTGTTTGAGGCGCACCTGACTGGCCAGCACAGCCGTTTCTTCGTCATCGAGGGACGCGAACAGCGGAACGTGTTTCAGCACTTCGGGATTGCATGCCATGGAAAGGCCTCATTCGTCGAGATATCGAATGCCTGCGGTCGCCCAGAGGATGGCATAAATCGCGAGTCGCAACAACCTCGGAACCGATGGCTAATGGATCGACAGCCCTATTCTGAGTAAGATTGTGCAGGAGCAGAAAGGCCACTCATGAAAGCCTTTGTCCGCTTGAGCCGTCCGTCTATTGCTTACACTTCAGGCATCGTTGCGGTCGTGATTACTCTCACCGCCGCGTTCTTTCTTTCTTCCTGTACATCGCATCCCAAGCCGGAGCGCTATCACTTCACTGGCGAGATCATGTCGATCGACGCCCAGGACGAATCGACCGTGATCAACGGAGACAATATTCCTGGCTTCATGGATCCGATGACGATGTCATACAAAATCAAGCCGCCCTCGACGCTGAACCAACTCCATGCCGGAGATTTGATCTCAGCCGAAGTAGTGGTGATCAAGCCGACGAACGGCGAGGGCCCGGCAGATTACTGGCTCGAAAATGTGAAGGTCACCGGCCAGGCGAAGATGCCGCCGCCTTCACCCGGGCCGGGTGCGGCCCAGCGCATTCCACAGCCAGGAGACCTTGTACCGAATTTTTACTTCACCAATCAAAACGGTCGCAGGGTCTCGCTGAAGCAATATCGCGGCAAAGTTCTGCTGGTGACATTTATCTATACGCGGTGCCCCTTCCCGGATTATTGTCCGCGGATGAGCCAGAACTTCGCGGAGATTTATCAACAAATGGTCGCGGATGCGGCACTCGGCGCAGACACGCGTTTGCTCAGCCTGAGTTTCGACCCCGAACACGACACACCGGGAGTTATGCGCGATTACGCCTTCAAAGTCGCACACACACAGGACGCGTCACTATTCAAACGCTGGGAATTCGGCGCGCCGCAGAAAGATGAATTGCCGAAGATGGCCGATTTTTTCGGCTTGCTCTACAAGTCCGATGGCGGCCTGATCACGCATAGTTTGAGCACGACTGTGATTGGTCCT
>DATJSG010000003.1:0-3720 GCA_035504195.1 Terriglobales bacterium | reverse complement strand
TTGCGATCGGAGTCGAAGCCGATGCCTTCTCGGGAGACGTCGTTGAGGACGATGGCGTCGGCGCCCTTGCGCATGAGCTTGGCGCGGGCGTGGGCGACGGCGTCCTGGGTTTCGGCGGCGAAGCCGATGATGAGCTGCCCGGGATGGCGGCGGGCGACGGCTTCGGCGAGGATGTCTTCGGTGGGTTCGAGCTCGATGGTGAGCGGGCCGGAGCGCTTCATCTTCTGCTCGGCCTGCCTGAGCGGGCGGTAGTCGGCGACGGCGGCGGCCTTGATGACGATGGTGGCCTGGTCCATGCGGTTGAGGACGGCGGCGCGCATTTCTTCTGTCGTGGTGACGGGGACGACTTCGACGTTGGCGGGCGGGCGCAGCGCGGTGGGCGCGGCGACCAGGATGACGCGCGCGCCGCGGCGCTCGGCGGCTTCGGCGAGGGCGTACCCCATCTTTCCGCTGGAGCGGTTGCCGAGGAAGCGGACGGGGTCGAGGGCTTCGCGGGTGCCTCCCGCGGTGACGAGCACGGTTTCGCCGGCGAGATCGTTGCGGTGATGGAGGACTCCGAGGACAGCTTCGACGATGGCGGGGTTGTCGGCGAGGCGGCCGCTGCCGGTCATGCCGCAGGCGAGGTATCCGCTGTCGGGCGGAACGATGTGGACATTGCGGGCGGCGAGGGTTTCGAGGTTGGCCTGCGTGGCGGGGTGCTGCCACATGTTGACGTTCATGGCGGGCGCGACGATGACGGGCGCGGTGGTGGCGAGATAGAGCGTGGTGAGGAAGTCGTCGGCGATGCCGTGGGCGAATTTCGCGAGGATGTTGGCGGTAGCCGGGGCGACGACGAGCAGGTCGGTGGTCTGCGCGGCTTCGATGTGCTCGATGGCGGAGTCGAGGTTGTTGTCCGGAGAGTCGGGCGGGGTCCAGAGGCTGGTGATGACTTTGTGGCCGGTGAGCGAGGCGAAGGTGAGCGGCTGAATGAATTGCATGGCCGCTTCCGTCATGACTACGTGAACATCGAGCGCGTGCTGCTGGAGCGCGCGGACCAGTTCCGCTGATTTGTACGCGGCGATTCCGCCGGAGACGCCGACTGTGACCTTCATAGTCCCATAGTAAGGCAGAGCGTTCTGCTAGTCGTGTGGTTGAACTTGGTGCTAAGTACTTATTGGTGAACTGGAATCGGCCCAATAAGCAAAGAATTCATCCCTTTTCAGTCCTGAGAGTGGGAGATTCTTCAAATCGGTGATTCGCCAGACCTTAGAAATGCTCGTTACCCTAATGTCGTTGTCGTCTGTGAAAAAGACATCTTTGTACTTGATGACTGCCAAGTAGTGCGCGAATTGCGTTCGGTTTTTGATCTTCGTAATCTGCGCGTCGTCGAATTGAAAGATGATAGGACTGACTTTCACACCTAATGGTTCGGATCCGCCTCTGATGATTTTGGGAATCGACATCTCATGCAAATGATCTGCGATATCCGGATCCGGTATTTCAGAATCAGCGACAAACAGCCGATCTTTGGCAGAAATGATGAAAGCGTCCGTTGGCCCGTAATTTGTAAGGGTGGATTCGAGTGCATGCTTGAAAGGGCTGGTGGTCAGTACGAGTTCTCCTACTTCAAAACTGAGGTGAGGTCTCTCCTTGTTGACGACAAATTGGACCGACCGTTCAAGTGCCCTGGTCTGCTTTTCCATTTCCGCAAGCTGATTCATAGTCGTGTCAAGTTGTCCCTGCATTGTTTTCAACTGACTATCCATGATTCCAGCCTGGCGCTCAATCGTTGCGGCGCTTAGGGACGCTGCATTGGCGTTATTTTCTGCAGCATCGGCTAGTTTGTCCAAGTGGCCAGCATGCACCCTCATAAGATCAGCCTGACGCATTGCGATCCAAAGGGTTCCTAGGAGTGCTAGAGCCTGCAAAAGACCAACGATTACTAGCAATAGTGTGAAATCAGCGACTTTCCGTTGTATCCGCAGGTCTTCGCCGTTGATGGCTTTGTCAGGGTTGGGAATCAAGTGTGGATTCTGACTGCCGGTATTTTGTTGGGCTACCTCTTTGGTCTTATCGGCAGCTGACGGATCCTGAACGGGGACACTGTTAGTCTGTTTTGTCGTTCCTTTGCTTGAGTGGCTGAGGGGCGTGATTTGAGCGACACCGGGCACCATTGCCAATGCCAGCATGACCAGAAGGAGCGCAATGTGTATCGCTAATCCGCGTCGCATTTGATTCGTAGTGGACTCGTGCTGCACCTCGGGACCAGGGCTTTGATCAGAACACTACCAAAGTTCGCCGCACCACTGGATTCTTTGTTCGAACCATCAAACCCCTTACCACCCATGGCGGAATCTAGTGCGCCTTGCATATCGCGCACGCATCTCAGGGTTACTCCCACGTCCGAGAATCCGGACGTGAGGCACCCAATTTGTTGGCGATCTGTTTAGAGGCTGGCGAACTTGGGGATGTCGGGGGCGGCGATTTCCGGCTTGAGGACCGGCGTCTCGGCGCGGATGTAGCCGACCTTGCCGGCTGCGATTTCGTCCTGGGCAACCTTGCAGGCTTTGCGTGAACGGGAATCGACCAGGGGCTGGGAACCGGCCTGGAGCTGGCGCGCACGGCGTGCGGCGACCATCACATAGCGAAAATTGCTATCGAACTCTTGTTCAATCGTCATAAGGTCTCTCCCAAAATTTGCGTTGGCGGCTCACACCGGAGCGGCCTCGGCGTTGACGACTCCGAAAGCCTGAAGCACGGGCTTGACGCGGGCTTCAGAATTTCGCTGGCGGCATTTTTCCGCCTTTGCGATCAGATCCTCGTCATCCGGGGTCTTCGCGCCGTGGTTGCGGCGCAGGCGTTCAGCGGCGACGATGGCTGCCATATCCTCGACCGCGCGGTCGAGGATATCGTTGACCAGAATATAGTCATATTCGCGGTAATTCTCAATCTCCTCCCGCGCCTTGGCCAGGCGGCGGCGGATAATTTCTTCCTGGACAGCACCTTCGGCGCGGCTGCGGTTGCGCAGGCGGTAGGCGAGGATCTCGGGCGAGGGGGGCATGAGGAAGATGCTGACGGCCTCGGGCATCTTTCTGCGAACCTGCGACGCACCCTGCACGTCGATGTCGAGAAGCACGTCTTTACCTTTGGCAAATGCGTCGGTAAGGGAGGTGCGGGCGGTGCCGTAGTAATTGCCGAAGACGTCGGCGTATTCGAGGAATTCGCCGGCGTCGATCATGCGCTGGAATTCTTCGCGGCTGATGAAGTGGTACTCGCGCGCCTCCTGCTCGGAGCCGCGCGGCGTGCGGGTGGTGTAGGAGACGGAGAATTCGAGGTTTTCGACCAGCGAACGAAGCTGGTTGACGATCGTGGACTTGCCCGAACCGGAGGGAGCCGAGATAAGGAACAAGATGCCTGCCAAGGTTTGGGTTATCTCCTTTTGTTTTTCGGTTCCCTACTCCAGATTTTGAACCTGCTCGCGTGCTTTTTCGATTTCCGATTTCATTCCCATACCGAGTTCTGTGATGCGCGGACCGTTTCCGGCAACGCCTCCCGTTTTTGAAAGCAGGGTGTTGGCTTCGCGATTCATTTCCTGCAAGAGGAAGTCGAGCTTCTTGCCGATCTCGCCGCCGGCGGCGAGGAGCGAGCGGAAGTGGACGATGTGAGTGCGCAGGCGGGTGACCTCTTCGTCGACGTCGCTGCGCTCAGCGAGCAGCGCGGCTTCCTGCAGGACGCGGTCGC
>DATJSG010000002.1:0-14742 GCA_035504195.1 Terriglobales bacterium | reverse complement strand
CAATAACGCGGGGACATTTGAAAAGACGGGAGGGACGACCAGCACCGGGGGAGGCGTCTCGACTTCCATCACCTTCAACAACACGGGGACGGTGACGGACAGCAGCGGAATTTTGTATGTATCCAATGTTGGGGTATGCGGTGGGACATGCGCGGGATCGTGGAGCGTGGGGTCGGGTGCGACGCTAGAGTTGGGCGGCGGAACGACGGCGGCGGGGGTGAGCGGGACGATCAGCGGAGCGGGGACGGTGCAGTTCACGACGGGAACAGTGAATTACACGGGCACGTATGACGTGACGGGAGGGACGCAGGCGACGCAGGGGACAGCGAATTTCAATTCACCGGCGAAGCTGACCAGCGTGGGGCCGATCAACATCAGCTACGGCACTCTGAACTTCGCAACGGGGAAGACCATCACGACGACTTCGTTGACACAGAGCGGAGGCACGCTGGAGGGCAGCGATACGTTGACGGTGAGTGGACTGCTGACGTGGTCGGGAGGGACCGAGAGTGGGACGGGCGCGACCAACGCGGAAGGAGGGATGACGCTGACCGGAGAACCGTTCCTGAGCGTGCGAACGATCAACAACGTGAAGGTCGCGGCCTGGGATGGGAGTGCATTCCTGATGGAGAACGGCGCGGTGTTTAGCAACCGGGCTGGGGCGGTGTGGAATCACGAAAACGACAGCGCGATCCAGTTCGAGGGCGGCACAACCGCGGTCTTCAATAACGCGGGGACATTCGAAAAAACAGGCGGAACAAGCAGCAACGGCGGAGGTTTCAGCGCTTCCATCAGCGTCAACAATTCCGGCACTGTGATTGCGAAGTCGGGAATACTGCTGCTAGGCACGTTGTTCACGCAGACCGGCGGATCGACGCTGCTGGAAGGCGGCAACATCGCCACGTCAGGGACGTCTACGATGACCGTGGACGGGGGCAACGTTTTCGGCGCGGGCACCATCACCGGAGGGTTGACGAATACAGCGGGCGTGGTCAGCGCAAGCCCCAGTCTGACCTCGACTACACCGGGAACTCTTACGATCAACGGCCTGGGAGCGGGCTATTACGCGCAGGGCGTGGGAGGAACAGTGGAATTCGGTGTGGCCGGCAGCGCTGCTGGAGACTACGACGTGCTGGATGTTACGGGAGCGGCAACGCTGGCCGGAAGCGGGCAGCTTTGTCTGCTCAAGGGATTCAAGCCGACGGTCGGAAGCACGTTCCCGGTGATGACCTATGCGTCGGAGACGGGGAGCTTCTCGACGGTGAATTTCGGCTGGACTCTGACGCCTGGAACGACGTCGGCGACCGCGACCTACAACGGAGCGCCACAGACCAGCTTTTCACCGGCGTCGCTTGCATTTCCGAGCACGCTGATCAGCACGGCCAGTTCGCCGCTGACGTTGGTTCTAACCAATGCAGGGACGGTGGCGATGAGCATCACGGGCTTTACGCTGACGGGTACAAATGCCAGTGACTTCGCGATCACCACCAACACCTGCGGTTCGAGTCTGGCAGCGGGAGCAAAATGCGGGTTGAAGGTGACGTTCACGCCGGCCGCTCTGGGAGCCCGTTCGGCTGCGATTTCGGTGGCGGACAACGCCTGCATGAGCCCGCAACCGATTGCGTTGAGCGGAAAAGGCACTGAGATTACGATGTCGCCTTCGCCGGTCAGTTTCGGCAGCGAGGCGGTGGGAACGACCAGCGCACCGATGACCGTGACTGTGACCAATCATGGGACGACGGCAGTGAAGGTCACCGCCGCGACGATCGCCGGAGCGGATAAAGGCGACTTTGCCATCACGAGCAACACCTGCACGACGATTCCTGCGAGCGGCGGCACTTGCTCGATCACACTCACATTCACGCCTGCAGCGAGTGGCGCGAGGACTGCGACACTGAGTCTGACCGACAACGACAAAGGCACTCCGCAGACTGACGTGTTGAGCGGGACCGGTACGACATAGTCGAGGGCTTTGGATTGGAACGGGCCGCCTTCGGGCGGCCCTAATTTTTGGCCTTCATTCGTGTCTCCTATTTTTGTCTTACGTTTTTGTCTTACCTTTCCGTCCTACGGAACACACGCCGGTTGCAGTGGGAGGATTGGGCCGCCGGCAAGACGGGATAACAAGTAGAGATAAGTGGTCAGAATGTGGAGGCATACCAGGTCGGTCTTCACGAGGACCTTGGGAGGAACGCTCAGTTGGACGGAGTTGAGTTCGTAGAGACCGAGGACGTGTTCGTAGAGTGGGGGCGGAGGGAGTTTGGGAACGAGGTCGAGGCGTCCGGCGATGCGGTTGGTGTTGGGGACGACGTGGTTGTAGGTGGCGGCAAACTGCGGGCCGCCGGTGCGCGGGCTGGCGTAGGTGTAGACGGCGGGATTTTTGAAACTGGTGTTGGCGGCTACGTCGAGGGCTAGCAGGGTGGCGAGCGCGCCGCCGAGACTGTGTCCACAGATGGTGAGCGAAGTTAGTGGCCGGGGGAAGGGAAGCGCGGGCAGAGCGCTGGTGACGCTGGGCGATCCGGGATCGAGCGCGGTGGTCATGGAAAGATACATGGCGGTGAAGCCGTCTTCGGTGTGGCCTCCGCTGGCCAGGAACGGACATGGGACCATGAGAAATTGGGCGTCCTGAGCCCATTCCTGAATGCCTTCGGTGCCGCGGATGGCGATGACCACGTCGCCGGCAGTGGCGGCCTGGAGGATGAGTCCGATGGAGACGCGGGATTGGCCGCGGGCTGGATTCATGTCGGTGGCGAGATCGTTGGCGAAAATTGAACTGACCACCTGATAGTTGATGGCGCCCATGGAGATGATCTGGCCGGCAGCAGTGGTGGTGTTACTGGGCAGGATGGCATAGGCGGCGTTGACCAGCTGGGCATAGAGGATGGCTTGGTTGAGATCCATTGTGGTGTTCCTTTCGGAGACATTGGCGAGATCGGAGGTGAGTGAGTTTGCCTCCAAGGGAAGGCATCGCCGAAGACATATTTTCGGCGGCAGCTTTTGTGTTCAGTGGAGTGCCGGGTGAATGCGCCCGTGCTCACACTGACAAGATCAAAGTGCCGGATGCTAGTCTCGCCAAAGTGCGGCGAGACTAGAATCGGGCACCCGGTTTTTCATATCCGCTTCTTCACACTCGGCTTCTTCTTTGTTGCTACTTCTTATCTTTCAACCTCCTGCTTCCTATTGCGAGCAGGTTGGGGCGAACGAGGTTAGTACGTTGCCGGCAGCGGCGATGGTGCAGTAGAGGTTTACGCCGGTGGAGTCGGTGTCGTTGTAAAGCTGGCTGGCCGACTGGTCGATGTTGCCGATGACGTTGAAGCTGGAGTCGAACTCGAGCGTGTCCTGATGATCGGCGGCGTTGGTGAGCAGGCCGGTGTAGAGCAGGATGCCGTTCTGCTTAGTGGTTTGCTGCTCGTCATAGGTCTGCCAGACTTTGGTGGTTTGATTGAGATTGCCGTTGGATTGGAAAACCTGCGACAGATCGAGGGTCAGCGGGAACTGGAAGTTTTTGGTGTAGACGACGTTGGATTGGCCGGGGGTGGCGACAGTGGTGGTGGAGTCGGCGCTGCTGGTCTGATTGATGTTCTGAACGTACTCGTTGTTGTTGATGATGAAGGACTGATTGTTAGTGAAATTGACGTTATTGGAAATCGTGGTGGTGATTTTGCCATGGGAGGTGTTCACGTATCCGCTGAGCGTGTAGTTGCGGGCGGAGGTCACCTTCACGGTTCCGGTGATGGCGCTGGCGCCGACGTTCAGGTTTTCGGTGACTACTGGGTTGGGAGCGGCGGTGAGGGTGTTTTTGGTAAGCGCTCCGGTGACGGTGGTGGAACCGGAGTCGAGATAGAGAAGGAGCGATGCGGTGTCAGAAAACCAGCTGTCGGCGTTATAGACGCTGAGCGAGATGGTGTGTTGCTCGCCGTTGCTGAGGAGCGCGGCGAACGGAGTGAGATCGACGCGGTAGGGAGTGAAGTTCAAAGTTTGCACGCCGGGGATCGGGAACCAGAGCCAGGGATCGATGCCTCCGGTAAAGATCCAGGGGAAGACTGGGGCGACGCCGGCGGGCTGACCGTCGATGGTGATTTCGGTTTCGCGGAAGGCGGTGTTGGTGCAGCTTTCCAGTTCAGTGGCGACGTCGTTGGGCACGCAGGTGTACCAGAATTCGTCATCGATCTGGCTCTGCGAATAGACATCGAGATACGCGTTTTGAATATTGGTGGGCAGGCTGAAGGTTGCGGCTAGCGTGCTGCTGCCGGTGTTCAGGGAAACCGTGCCTCCGGTGGGCCCGGCAGAAAGCGGCAGGACTACGTTGGCGGTGACGGGAGCGGTTTGGCCGTGGGCGAGCGGATAGAGTTCCAGCGTCGCAGTCATGGATTGGATGCCGGTGAAGGTGCTGTTCACGGTATTGCCGAGGTACACCGAACCGTTCTGCGCGATGGTGAATAGAGGAGAGTAGTCGGTGAGGTCGCTCTCGACGTGCCAGGAGGGAGCAAGCGTCGGGGAGGGTTCAGCCGTGGTTCCGAAAAAAATGTTAGCGCCTCCCAGCCAGATGTTGGCGGTGCGATCGTACTGGATGCCGGCGGTGACGGAAATATCGACCTCGAGCACTACTTTGGCCCACGGGCCGGGGCAGTCCTCGGGAGGGGTGTAGGTGAATGGATTCAAGTTGTAGTTGTTATCGAACGAATAGTTGGTGAAGAGAGTGACGACGCACGGTTTGGTGGAGGGGCGAGGGATGGTGGGATCGGCGGTGACGGTGTTGGAAGATCCGATGGTGTAAGGTCCGTCGGCGAATGCGAAAGGGACTAGAAGGCAAACGGCGGCGAGACGAGAAAGTGTTCGCAGAGCGGGACGAAGACTGGCGGGGCGAAGACTGGCTGGGCAAATCCTGAACATGGGAGAGCCTCCTCGGGAGATTAGAAGCCGTGCCAATCGCGGGTTTCATGGGATCAGCGAATGGCGAGGAGATGGAAGTCTTGCAGCTTGACAGGCGGAGTGTCAAGCGGGGACGCGAGTTTGGTGATGGTCTTTTGAGGGGAGAGGAAAGTCCTTATTGCCAGCCCGCGACCGAATTCTTGCCCAGGGTTTTGGAGCGACAGGAAATGTGCAATTTGGTGACACAGCGCTGACATTCCGCAGGCGCGCGCGGCCTAGATTTGGAAGGCTAGTCAGAGAACTGTGATTTGTGTGCAAGAGCGGCACCGACACTTCCCCTGCCCCTGACCTGGCACGCGAAGTTCTGAGAAAACAAGTTGCGAACAAGGAGATTTCTATGCATCGTCGGATGTTGACTCTCACAATGATTATGGCACTGGCGCTGATGTTGGCTTCCAGCGCGGCCGTCGCGCAGTATCAACTTACGAACCTGGTTTCGAATCAAGTGGGGCAGGCAAAGCATACGGATCCGCTGCTGGTCAATGCCTGGGGGCTGGCATACAGCCCGACGGGACCATTCTGGATCAGCGATGAGGGCACGGGGTGGTCGACGCTCTACAACGAGAATGGACTGAAGCAAGGGTTGGAGGTGGTGGTCCCGCCGGCGAGTGGGAAGGGGACTGGATCGCCGACCGGAATTGTGTTCAACGGGTCGTCGGAATTTCAGGTGCAGGGGTGGGCATCGATCTTTCTGTTCGCGACGCTCGATGGAACGATCAGCGGGTGGGCGCCGCAATCGAATCCAAATGCAGCGATCATTGCGGTGAATAATTCGAGTACGGGCGCGATCTATACCGGGCTGGCGATCACCAGCTATCCGTCGGGAAATTTCTTGTTCGCCGCGGACAGCTGGAACAACAAGGTCGATATATACGACGGAAATTTCAACTGGGTGAGTTCGTTTACCGATCCGACGGTGGCGGCGGGGTTTACACCGTTCGGCATTCAGGACATTGATGGATTGCTGTTTGTGACGTTTGCCGCGCAAAACGGAGGACCGGGAGGGTACGTTGACATCTTCAGCGAAGGCGGGGTGTTTTTGAAGCGGGTTGCGGACGGTTATCCGTTGAACCAGCCGTGGGGGTTGGCGGCGGCGCCGAAAAATTTCGGGCCGCTGAGCAACACGCTGCTGGTGGCAAACAATATCAACGCGGATTCAAAGATCAACGCGTTCAACGTGCTGAACGGGCAATCCGTGGGCCCCATGCTCGATACGAACGGCAATTCCATCAAGATCGATCAGCTGTGGGGCATCGAATTTGGCGGTGGAAACTCAAACAGCGGATCGAAGAACCAATTGTTCTTTACCGCCGGGCCGAGCAACAACCTCACGGGGACGTTTGGAGTGATCTCGTTCGTGCAGTGAGGTTCTTGTTCTTAGTTGAGCTGGACTGGGCCGCCTTTTGCAGGCGGCCCGTTTTATGGGCGGATCTTGTTTATGGGCGGATCTGGCTCGCGCAAATTAGTTGCATGCGAGTGGAGTTTTCCGGCCGAGCTTTTCGAGACAGCATCCGAGACAGGAAATGTGCAAATTCGTGACATGGGGATGACAGTGTAAAGGCGAGCCGGGCCTAGCATCCTGAGGCTGGCAGGTCGGGAAGCATGAGGCGCGCCTGCCCGCGAGATTGATTGACTCAACGATTAAAGGAGAATTTTGCTATGCAACGTTCTGTTCGCCACTTGACTACTTTGGCCGCATGCTGCGGACTTGCGCTATTGTTGCCGGGCGCAGCTATGGCTCAGTCGTACACCGCGAAAGCGCTGGTTTCGGATTTGAGTGGAAAGGCAGCTCACACGGATCAGCTGCTGGGCAATCCCTGGGGACTGGCTTATCAGCCGGGTGAGCCGTTCTGGATCAGCGATGAATCTACCGGCTGGTCGACGCTTTACAACGGCGCCGGGGTTCCGCAAAGCTTGCAGGTAGTGGTGCCTGCAGCTTCAGGTACGGGACCGGGAATGCCGACGGGAATTGTGTACAACGGCTCGAACGAATTCGCGATCGACTCATGGGTTTCGGTGTTTTTGTTTGCCACGCTGGATGGAACGATCCAGGGCTGGTCGGCGTTTGACCCGAGCACGACGCTGATTGGAGCGACGCAATCGGGCGCGTCCTATACCGGATTGGCCATTTCGAATCACGCTTCCGGGAACTATTTGTATGCGGCCGATGCGGCTAACAATAAGGTGGATGTATACGACGGGAGTTTCAACCTGGTGAACTCGTTTACCGACCCTAAGGTTCCGGCGGGATATGCGCCGTTCGGAATTCAGGATATCGGAGGAGAGGTGTATGTGACGTACGCGGCGCAGAATGGCGGGCCGAACGGCGCGGTCGACATCTTCACGGAGAGCGGCACGCTGGTGAAGAGGCTGGTGGTGGGCAAGCCGCTGAACCAGGCTTGGGGACTGGCGGTAGCGCCGAGCAATTTCGGTCCGCTGAGCGGGACCCTGCTGGTTACGAACAATACCGGCAAGGGGACGATCAACGGCTTCAGTTTGACGACGGGGAAGCTGGTGGGAACGATCAGCAATGCTTCCGGCGATCCGATTTTGATCAACGGAATCTGGGGGATCGAATTCGGCGGCGGGACCACGAATAACGGGGCGACGAACGCGCTGTATTTCACAGCGGGACCGAACGACTCCACAGGATACTTCGGGGTGATTACGCCAGTGAATTAGGTCGATTTTGACAGATTGCGTTTCGCGCAACGAGAAGGCCGCCCTGGGCGGGCGGCCTTTTTCTGTCAGCAGAAGTCAAAGGAATTTCTTCAGGGTTGCAACAAGCCGCGGTAGATGGCCATGCCTACGACGGAATCGACGCCAAGTGCGTGGAGAGCGTCAACTTCGGCTTGACTGCGAATGCCTCCGGCGGCGATGAGCTGGCGGGAAGTGGCGGTGCGCAGTTCACGCGCGGCTTCGAGAGGGAATCCCTGGAGCAGGCCTTCGGTGTCGATGTGGGTGTAGAGGAACGCGCTGCAGAAGGGGTCGAGGGTGCGGATCATTTCCATGGCGGTAATCGTGGTGGACTCCTGCCAGCCTTTGATGGCGACGCGGCCGGCGCGGGAGTCGACGGCGAAGACTAACTTCTCGCTGCCAAGTTGAGTTGCGGCGTTCTGGGCGAAGAGAAGGTTGATTGCGCCGTTTGAGATGAGCGATGAGCCGAAAATCACACGACGGGCTCCGAGCTGCAGAGTTGCCTGCGCGGCTTCGATGGAGCGAATTCCGCCGCCGACCTGGCAGGGAAGCTGGCGGGCAATATCGCGCACGAGGTCGCGATTGTGGCCGCGGCTCATAGCCGCGTCGAGATCGATGAGCTGGACCAGCGGATATTTGTGGAAGCGGTCAATCCACTCCTGGAAATTCGAAAACTCCAGAGCTTTACGTGCGCCTTGGACCAGCTGGACGATTTTGCCGTCCATCAAATCAATCGACGGGATCAGCATGGCCACCTCACAGGAATTCCTTCCGCGTTGAGGTGCTGCTTGAGATCGGGAAGCGAGCTCAGGCCATAATGAAAAATTGAGGCGGCGAGGGCAGCGTCGGCGTGGCCGGTGCGAAAGACTTCGACGAAATGTTCTGGACCTCCCGCGCCTCCGGAGGCGATGACTGGGATGTGAACGGAGCCGGCTACGGCGCGCGTCAGATCGCAGTCGAAACCGGTGGCGGTGCCGTCGCGATCCATCGAAGTGAGCAGGATTTCGCCGGCGCCATAAGATTGGGCTTCCTGCGCCCACTCGACGGCGTCGCGGCCCGTGGGAGTGCGGCCTCCGCGGGTGAAGGCTTGCCAGTGCGATGCGTTTTCTGTGCGTTTGGCGTCGATGGCGACGACGACGGCTTGCGAGCCGAAACGGTCGGCGATGCGGGTGATCAATGTGGGATCGGCAAGCGCGGCGGAGTTGATGCTGATTTTGTCGGCTCCGGCGGAGAAAACGGCGACGGCGTCTTCGAGAGTACGGATTCCGCCGCCGACAGTGAAGGGAATAAATAACTGCCGGGCGGCGCGGCGCACGGTGTCGAGCAACGTGGAGCGCTGCTGGTGCGCGGCGGAAATATCGAGCAGGACGATTTCATCGGCGCCCGATTGTGCGTGGGCCCTGGCTAATTCGGCAGGGTCGCCGGCGTCGCGCAGGTTCAGGAATTGCACGCCCTTGACGACGCGTCCGGCGTCGACATCTAAGCAAGCGATGATGCGTTTGGTGAGCATGGTCAGAGTTCGCAGAAGTTGCGGAGGATGTTGAGCCCGATCTCGCCGGATTTTTCGGGATGAAATTGGACGCCGAAGATATTGGCGCGTTCGACTGCCGCGGAAAATTTGTCGCCATATTCGCAGCAGGCTACGGTGGATTCAGTCAGCGGGGCGCGAAACGAATGTGTGAAGTACACGAATGAGGATGACGGTATTCCGCGAAAGAGTTGCGCCGACGGAGAGATTTCAAGCTGGTTCCAGCCTACGTGCGGCGATTTGACGGCGGCGGGGAAGCGATCGCAGTTGCCGGGGAACAGGCCCAGGCCGGGGGTTTCGGGCGATTCAGTGCTGCCGGCAAACATCCATTGCAGGCCGACGCAGATGCCGAGGAAGGGAACGCCGTGGTCGATGCTTTCGGCAATGGCGGCGCGCAATCCGCAGCGGGCGAGCGCGAACGTGGCGGCGAAGTGGCCGACTCCGGGTAGAACGATTCTCGCGGCGGCTTGCACTTGTGCGGGGTCGGCGGTGATTGTGCACTTGTGCCCGAGAAAATCGAAAGCCTTCTTCACCGAGACCAGGTTGCCGGCGCCGTAGTCGACGATCGCGATCACTAGAGCAGTCCTTTCGTGCTCGGCAGCAGGCGAGCCATGCGGCGGTCGCGCCAGCAGGCCGCGCGCAGGGCGCGGGCAAAGGCTTTGAAGAGCGCTTCGATTTTGTGGTGGCTCGATCGTCCGTATAAAACGCGGGCATGGACGCTGCAGCGCGCGCCGCGGGCGAAGCCTTCAAAAAAATCGTGGACCAATTCAGATTGCAGATCACCGACGAGACGGGTGCGGACTTTGGTGTCGATGACGGAGGCGGTGCGGCCGCAGAAGTCGACGGCGGCGAGTCCCAGAGTTTCATCCATGGGCATCAGAAAATAGCCAGCGCGGAGGATACCGCGCTTGGCGCCAAGGGCCTTGTCGAAGGCCTGGCCGAGCACGATGCCGACATCTTCGACGGTGTGATGCTGATCGACGTCGAGATCGCCGCGGGCTTTAAGTTTGAGATCGAAGCCTCCATGATGGGCGAAGAGTTCGAGCATGTGGTCGAAAAAGCGGATTCCGGTGGAGATGTCATGGTGGCCGCGGCCGTCGATGGTGAGGGTGACGCGAATCTGCGTCTCTTTGGTGACGCGGCGGATGGCGGCTTTTCTCATGGCGGTCATGTTCTGGATGCTCCGACGGCTCCGAGTTGGGTGAGTGTTTCATGAAGCGCTGCGAGCAGGCGATCGGTATGTTCTTTCGGGCCGAGGGTGATGCGGACGCAGCCTTGGCATCCGGGATCGCTGGAGCGGTCGCGTACGAGGATGCCGCGGCTGCGCATTTGCTCGACGAATCCGGCCGCGGTCGCGGTGTCGCCGACGCGGGCGAGGACGAAATTTGCCCGGCTTGGCCAGAATTGAATTCCAGTGGACGCGAGTGCGTGCTCGAGTCGAGCGCGCGAGTGGCGAATCTCGCCGACATATTGCTGGACGTAAGTCTGATCGGCTAGCGCTTCGGGCAGGCAGGCGAGCGCGACGGCGTTGACGTTGTACGGGGAACCGATGCGGCGGACGCAGCGCATTTGGGCGGGATCGCCGATGAGGGCGCCGACGCGCAGTCCGGCCAGACCGTAGGCTTTGGAAAATGTGCGGGCGATGAAGAGGTTGGCGAGTTCACGGCGGCGCGGCAGAAGTGTTTGGCCGGAGAACTCGAAGTAGGCTTCGTCGATGAGTACGGCCGCATTCGGGGCTGCGCGGGCGATTTGCAGTAAATCTTCTGAGGGCGCAATTGTTCCCGTGGGATTGTTTGGGTTGGCAATGGCGATCAGGCGAGTGCTGCGCGTAATGCGATTGCGCAGAGCGTCGGCGGGAAATTCAAAATTGTGTTTCGTGGGAATGTCGGCGACCTGCGCTCCGGCGGCTGTCATGTAGATGCGGTACATGGAGTAGGTGGGGACGACAATCAGTGCCTCGTCGCCGGGATCGAGATAGGTCTGGCAAAGGAGATGAATGGCTTCATCGACGCCGTTGGTGAGTAAAAGTTCTGCGGGCGGGATTTCAAGGAAGTTCGCGACCTGGGTTTCGACTGGTTCGCGCTCGGGGTAGCGGGTGAGATCTTCGGCGGTCAGGCGCCGGAGGCGTTCGAAAACGCGCGGCGAGCATCCGACGGTGTTTTCGTTGAAGTCGAGGCGCAATCCGTTGCGGCCGGCAAGCGGCGGATGATATGCAGGGACGTTACGTACGGCCGCGCGTGGGCTAAGCATTGTCGCTCCTGATGCGGATGGATTCGGCATGGGCCTCGAGGCCTTCGGTCTGCGCCAGGCGCTCGACCGTCTCAGCGATGCGCTGCAAGCCGGTCTGCGAGAGTTGCTGGACGGTGATGAGCTTCATGAAGTCGAGCACGCTGAGACCACCGCGAAAACGGGCTTGCCCTGAAGTTGGCAGCACATGATTAGGGCCGGAAGCGTAGTCGCCTGCCGATTGCGGGGAGTAGTCGCCGATGAAGATGGAGCCGGCGTTGTGAATGAAGGGAAGATCCTCGCGAGCGATGGTGATGTGCTCTGGGGCGAGGTGGTTGGCCCAATCTCTCGCTTGCTGACGCGATGGTGCGAGAAGAATCGCTCCGCGCTGGTTGAGGGATGCGCGCGCGATTCCATTGTTCTGTGCGAAACTCGCCATGCTTTGCCCTACGGCCGCTGCCAGCTTGAGCGATGTGGTGATGAAGACGGCGAGCGCGTCGGGATCGTGTTCAGCCTGGGATACGAGATCGGCGGCGATGAATTGGGGGATGCCCGATTCGCTCAGGACTACGGCTTCTGTCGGTCCGGCTAGAAAATCAATGGCGCAGTCGAAGGAGACCAGTTTCTTGGCGACCGTCACATAGGAATTACCCGGGCCGACGATCTTGTCGACACGGGGAATTGTTTTGGTGCCGTAGGCGAAAGCGGCGATGGACTGTGCGCCTCCGATGCGGTAAAACTCGCGCACGCCGAGCATGGCGGCTGCCCCCAGGACTTCAGGAGTCGGATTGGGAGACGCTACGCGGATATTCTGCACTCCCGCAACTTGTGCAGGAATTACAGTCATTAACAGGGTCGAGACCAGAGGATAACGGCCGCCGGGGACGTAGCAGCCGACGGAGTCGAGCGGGCGCACGAGTTGTCCGAGAGAAATTCCATGGTGAGTGTGAGTCCAAGCTTTCGGCTTTTGCCATTGGCTGAAACGGCGGATGTTGGCAGCAGCCTGGCGAAGAGATTTGTGCAGCGCTGACGGAATCTGTTTCCATGCCGCTTTCATTTCTGCTTGCGACACGCGGAGAGGTTGATTTGGAGTCAGACTGTCCCAGCGCTCGGCGTAGCGGCGAAGGGCGCGGTCGCCGTTGCGGCGGACATTATTAATGATGGTGCGGACGCGCGGCTCCAATGCGGTGAGTTGAGTTCCACGCGCCGCGAGGCGTTCGACCGTGGCGGCAGCTTTGCCGCCCGACAGAATCCGGATGCCCGTCATGCTATTTTTCACAGCACCACCTTGTTCAGCGGATACTCGACAATGCCCTCGGCTTGCGCTTCTTTGAGGCGAGGGATGACCTCCCATGCGGCCGATTCGTCGATGACGGTGTTGACGGCGAGCCAGTCTTCGTCGCTGAGATGAGAAATGGTGGGCTTTTGCAGGGCGGGCAAGACTGCGAGCACGCGGGCGAGATTTTCGCGACGCACGTTGAGCATTAAGCCGACACGATCTTGCGCTTCCATGGCGCCCTGGAGCATGAGGGCGAGATTGTCGATCTTGCGGCGCTTGCTGGGATCGGCGTAAGAACATTGGTTGGCGATGAGCTGCGTGTTCGATTCGAGCACGGTTTCGAGAATGCGCAGGCGGTTGGCGCGCAGGGAACTGCCGGTTTCGGTGACTTCGACGATGGCGTCGGCGAGCGTGGGCGCTTTGACTTCGGTCGCTCCCCAGGAGAACTCGACGTGCACGTCGATGTTCTTTCTGGCGAAATAATTGCGGGTCACGTTGACGAGTTCGGTGGCGACGGTGCAGCCGGAAAGATCTTCGGCGTGCTGGTAACGGGAATCCTCAGGCACGGCGAGGACCCAGCGAACTTTGCCGCGGCTGCGCTTGGCATAAATCAGGTTGCTGATGGTGACGACTTCGAGGCCGCTCTCGATGACCCAGTCGAAACCAGTCAGGCCCGCGTCGATGGCTCCGTGCTCGACGTAGCGCGCCATTTCCTGAGCGCGGATCAACATGCAGTCGATTTCGGGATCGGAAGTCGTCGCGAAATACGAGCGGCCGTTGGTGTAGGCCGGGAGTCCAGCTTGTGCGAAGAGCTGCAGCGTGGCTTCCTGCAGGCTGCCTTTGGGAATGCCGATGCGGAGTTTCATCGTGTCTCCCTTTGCACGACCGGTTGCGGGAGTCCCGGCTGTGTTGGAATCGCATCGGTGAAGCAGGAGCGGGTGCCGCGATGGCAGACGACGCCCGCGCCATCGACTTCGACGCAAAGCAGCAGCGTGTCGCGGTCGCAGTCGGTGAGAGCGGAGATGAGACGCAGACGATTGCCGGAGCTTTCGCCTTTCGTCCACAGCTTGTGGCGGGTGCGGCTGAAGAAGGTGACGTATCCTTCGGCAAGGGTTTGTTCGAGCGCCTCCCGATTCATGAATCCGACCATGAGGACTGTGCCGTCGTCAGCGTCCTGGATGACGGCGGGAATCAGGCCGTTGAGTTTATCGAAATCGAGTTCTGGGTTCATCGCGTAATCTCCGGAGAAACAAAAAGCCCGCTGGGCTTTTGGCGTCAGCGGGCTGAAACTTAAAAGTGCTGGTTCGATCAGATAGTCAGATCAGGCACCCCCGCCGACGCGCTGTGCGCGTGATGATGATGGCGGTGATGGGCACGAAACAACATTGTCAAAGCTAGAATAGGGCAGCGCTGGCTTCCAGTCAATCCACGAATTGCGACGAGCGAACGGTTTTTTGGATGACAGCTATCGGCATTTCAATTGCCGGCGTTCTGCGAGGTTTTTCGCGGCCACGAAAACCGCACAGAATGGCCCATAATCCGCACAAGTGCTCCTGTGTCGTCACGAAGCTGCGACGTGAGGGCGGTACCTTTCCACGCAAAATCCCTCTACCCGCGCTTCGCTGTCCGGCTGAAGGCGGGGGCTAACAGAAAAACCTGGCGTGCGGGACGACGCTTCGCGAGGTGCGCTTTCACAAAGCCGAGTTTCGCGGAGCATTAGGCGACGACGGATTTCTGCGGGTCACGATGTGTTAGATTGGAAGATTGTGGGCGCGTAGCTCAGGTGGTAGAGCAATGCCCTTTTAAGGCATGGGTCGCAGGTTCGAATCCTGCCGCGCTCACCAAGACTTCAAAGCACTTAGCTGATTTCGGCAGGGCTGATTTCGGGCACCCTCGGACACCCAGGACGGTTTCTACGCAGTTGGGGCAGCGCTTCGCGCTTTTTCTCAACTTGGCCACGGAGCGCAACTACGATGAAGTTTTTGCAGATGATGGCATTGGCTGCGTATATGACCGGATCGATAAACGCGATCGCGGCGGGAAATCCGGCGGCGCCGCCTGAGCACCACATAAAAACCGT
>DATJSG010000001.1:0-3465 GCA_035504195.1 Terriglobales bacterium | reverse complement strand
TGCGTCGTCGTGGGCTGGGATGTCGGTCATTTGGATCTCCATTTTTCGAATTCAAACTACTGGAGCAGGCTAGCAGGACGGCGCGGCGGAAGTACTGTCCTGAAGGACAACTTAAGGACGAGGTCAATACCTGTACGTTTTGCAAATGCGCGATGTTCCGACCGTAGTTGCGGCCCGGAATGGCGAGCGTTGACATTGTCGGGCCGCTGGCGGAACATGGCGCACCCGTATGATTCATCTCGACAACGTGACGAAGCAGTATGACCTACCGTCAGGGAAGGTTGGCGAAATCGTGGCCACCGACCGGCTGACCCTGGATGTGCCGACAGGAGAGGTCTTCGGCCTGGTCGGCCCGAACGGCGCCGGGAAAACGACGACCTTGAAGATGATTTGCGGGCTGCAGGCGCCGACGAGCGGACAAGTAACGGTGAACGGAATCGACGTGCAGAAGCAGCCCGAGAGAGCGCAGGGCTATATGGGCTACCTCGCGGATTTCTTCTCTCTCTACGACGACTTGAAAGTCTGGGAATACCTCGATTACTTCGCACACGCCTACAAAATGGACCCGGCGGTGATTCCGTCACGCGTAGACGAGGTGATCCGGCTGATGAATCTCGAAAGCAAGAGAGACGAACTGATCAGCGGACTTTCGCGCGGGATGAAGCAGCGCCTCGGGATCGGGCGAGCCATCATCCACGATCCACCACTGCTGGTGCTCGACGAGCCGGCAGCCGGGCTTGATCCCAAGGCTCGCGTGGAGCTGAAAGAACTTTTGAAGAACCTGCACGCGGAGGGAAAAACCATTTTTATCACGTCGCACATCCTGGCGGACCTTGAGGAAATCTGCACGTCGATCGCGATCATGGAAAAGGGGCAGCTGCTGCGGATCGGAAAGCTCGAAGACGTAATGCGCGAAGGCCAGAGCGTGCGGCGTTTCCGGATCCGGCTCGCGGACGACGGGTTTGCGCTGGCGGAGTGGCTAGGAGCGAGAGCGGAGCTTGCGGACGTGACAGGCGATGCGGAGGGCGCCCAATTTGCGTTTGCGGGAGACGACGCGGAGCTCGCGTCGATGGTACGCGAGCTGGTGACGGCGGGCGCGGCGGTCTGTGGGGTCGAGGAAATGACTGAGACGCTTGAACGGCTGTATTCGCGCGTGTCGAGCGGGGACGTGATGTGAGCTTGCTATTCGCAAATCCGGAGTTGATTCGCAACGCCAGGATTCAGCTGCGGTCGGGGCGGCTGATCGCGGCAGTCGTGATCTGCGCGGTCGTGTCGATAACCGCGTGGGAATCGATCATGCGCTCCGACGTGGCGGTGACGATCTACGGGTTAAGTGGAGCGGGCGCGGTGCTGGCGCTCATTGTGAACATCCAGGTGGGAATTTTGCTGATCGGCGGCGGCATCTTCTGCCTGCAGTCGGTGCACCGGGAGAAAGAGTTGAATACGTTCGACTACCAGCGAGTGACGCGGATGACGTCGCTAGAGCTGGCAATTGGAAAACTGTTCGGGGCACCTGCCTCTGCGTATTTTCTGGTGCTCTGCCTGATGCCAGTCGCGCTCATCGCGGCAGTGAAGGCGCGCATTTCCCCGGAGCTTCTGCTGGGGGCGTATGTAATTCTTCTGCTTGGCTCGATTGCGTATCATGCGTTCGCGCTTTTGACTTCGCTGATGATGGGGCGGGGCGGAGGAGGGTCGGCGGTTGCCATCCTCCTTTTTCTTTTTGTGGTGGGATTCAGTTACTCACCGTCTCTTTATCTCGGATGGACGATTCGAAGCGTGAGCCCGTTTGTCGCAGCCGCAATGCTCGGCCCCGAATTCCCCGACGCGACGGCAATCCTGGGGCGCGAGATCGCGACAGCATATGGCTGGCGCGATTCGTTGTTCGGATGGAGTGTTCCGCACTTAGCGTTCCTAGTGGTGGTGTACGTGACGTTGACGGCTTGGTTCCTCCTGGGGATTCAAAGAAACTTGAAGCGCGAGCCAGCACTTTACGAGATTTACTCGCCTTTGCAGGCTTTCGGCCTTTCGATGTACATCGCGTTCCTGATGCTCGCTGGTTTTCCGTGGACTACAACTTTCCAATCTGGCCCCGTGCGGTTTGGAAAGTTTGAGGTCGAACGCCATCCGACTCCGCCGCACGCAGCGGAGCTCACTTTGTTGCAGGCAGGAATGTTTTTCTTCATAACACTCGGGCTGGTTCTGCTGCGAAATCGGGAACGGGTGCGGCGTCGCTTTCGGGAACTTGGCGAGCGTGCGTGGAGAGGCGCGATATGGCCGGCGCCTTATCTAGTAGCCGCCGTTGGACTGGCGGGCGGCGCGGTTGTCGCCCTGGTCAATCATTATCGGTACCCGACGAGCGAATGGGATTTGAAGTTAGCGATATACCAAGTGATGTTCCTCGCGGTATGGCTAGCAAGGGACGCGCTGTACTTGCAGTGGATGAGCCTGCGACGAGGGAAACGCCCGTTGCTCACGGCGATTCTGTACCTAGGCGTGTTTTACGGAAGCATTTGCGTGATCTTCAGTGCGCTTGATCTGTACAACAACGCCCGGAGCGCTGCGGCGACCGCGATTCTGGTTCCGACGCCGCTTTTTGCCGAGTCCCTGTACTTCTGGCAACAGCAGCGCGGGCTGTGGATCGCCGCGCTTTTTCTGCAGGGCGCAGCCGCGCTCATTTTCGCGTGGCTGCAACGACAGCGGCTACGCGAATTCGAGGTTCGGCCTCCCGCTGAGTCCAAGGCGACTGAATTCGCACAATCGGCGTAAAGTTGCGCCGCGCGGTTGCGGACGCGGCGGCATATAATTGCGGCCGGTGAATTGGGACTGATGAAACGGGCGATTGAGAGATTCATCCAGTACCTGCGCTTCGAGCGCAACGCCTCTCCGGAGACGATTCGAGAATACCGGCGGGACACCGAGCAATTCGCGGCGTTCGTGACGCCGCCGGGCTCGAATCCGCCGGAGCTTGCCGAGATCGATCACCGTGTGGTGCGCGAATACGTGGGCATGATGTACGACCGGGGGCTGGAGAGGGCTTCGGTGGCGCGGCGGCTGGCGTCGCTGCGGACATTCTTCAAATTCTGCGTGCGCGAAAAATACACGGCGCAAAACCCTGCGCGGCTGGTGAAGACGCCGAAGCTGGCGAAGCGCGTGCCGCGCGTGCTGACTGCCGAAGAATTGAACGAGTTCCTCGACAACTTAGGGCAGACCGCGAACAAGAGGAAATCGCAGCGGAAGCGACCGGCGACGGCGCGGTCCGAGCAAGAAGCGAAAGTAGTGCTGAAGCGCGACCGCGCGATCCTGGAACTGCTGTACGCGTCGGGGCTGCGCGTGAGCGAACTGGTGGGGCTCGATCTGGGCGACATCGACCGCGAAGGGCAGATGCTGCGCGTGCTAGGCAAGGGACGCAAGGAGCGCGTGGTGCCGTACGGAGGGAAGGCGCAGGCGGCGCTCGAGGCGTACTGG